>NZ_JBIVON010000002.1:0-563584 GCF_044754145.1 Streptomyces sp. NPDC093149 | reverse complement strand
GGCCTTCGGCGCACCGGCCGGGGCGGTCGCCTTGCGCACCGCACGACGACGCGTACGCGCAGGCGGCGCCTCCACGACCTCGGCCTCGACCTCGGCCACGGCGGCGGGCTCCACGATCTCCACGGCCTCGGCGGCCTTCGGCGCACCCGCCGGAGCGGTCGCCTTGCGCCGGGTACGACCGCGCGGCGCGGCGGGCTCGGGCTCGGCGGCCACCGCCGGCTCGGGCTCGACCACGGTCGTGGCTTCCTCGACGATCTCGACGGGCTCGGCGGCCTTCGGCGCACCGGCCGGGGCGGTCGCCTTGCGCACCGCACGACGACGCGTACGCGCAGGCGGCGCCTCCACGACCTCGGCCTCGACCTCGGGCTCCACGATCTCCACGGCCTCAGCGGCCTTCGGCGCACCCGCCGGAGCGGTCGCCTTGCGCACCGCACGACGACGCGTACGCGCAGGCGGCGCCTCCACGACCTCGGCCTCGACCTCGGCCACGGGCTCCACGATCTCCACGGCCTCAGCGGCCTTCGGCGCACCCGCCGGAGCGGTCGCCTTACGCACCGCACGACGACGCGTACGCGCAGGCGGCGCCTCCACGACCTCGGCCTCCGCCTCGGCGGCGGCTACGGTCTCGGCGGCGGGCTCCACGATCTCCACGGCCTCGGCGGCCTTCGGCGCACCCGCCGGAGCGGTCGCCTTGCGGACCGCACGGCGACGGGTGCGCGCGGGCGGCGCGGCCTCCGCCTCCGGGGCACTGCCGGCTTCGGCAACGGTGCTGTCGGACACTGCGGCGTCAACGGCCGGTATGGCCGGCGCGGCAGCACCCTGGGCATCCGCCACCGGCGGACCGGCCGGGCGGGACGCGGCACGACGCCTGCGGCGCGGCGGCAGCTTGTCGCCGGGTGCGTTGTTCTCTTCACCGTTCCCGGTCGTACCGGGTTCGTTGGACTGGGGCATGCGGGCGGTTCTCCCGTCAGGCTCCCGGGCGCCGCGTCTGATTCCGGTCCGGCACGGTCCGCGTGATGTACGCGGGACCGCCGTCCGGGGCGCGGGCGCCGCACGGGAGCTCAATGTCTGGCTCGCCGGTTCCGTACGCTCCGTGCGTACGGCCTGGCGAAAGTCTTATGGGTCATCGCGCGGCCCGGCCCAGGTGGCTCCCGAGTCGGAGGGCTGCGCTGCAACGACCGCCTTACGCGGAACCTGCACCTTCCGGCGCCGTCGCGACGGCGGTCCCGACGGCCGTGGGTGGAGCGGCCGGGGCTGCCTCGCGGTCGGGCGCGAGCGGGTCGGTCACCGTGCCGGACTCCTCGTCGAAGAGCCCCTGCGCCAGCCTGGTCACCGCTGCGGGGACCGGCGGCGCCAGGTCGGCCACAACGCGGAGACCGGACAGGACGTCGTCAGGTCGCACGGCAGGTGTCACGTGCCGAACAACCAGCCGCAGTATCGCACAGGGCTTGTCCTCGGGCCTATCAGCCTGTGGATCAAGGGCCTGCAGGTCGACCACGGCGGCACGGGCGTCGAAGGTGCGCATGCCGTTCTTCGCACGGCGCTGGACCTCGACGGTCTCGGCCCCGTTGAAGGCGGCCACGGCCTTGACGGCCTCCTCGGCGGTGACTCCGTCGAGACGCAGCTCCCAGACGGAGGCGGTCAGCCGCTCGGCGAGACCTGAGGTGCGGGCCTCGACGGCGTCGGTGATGTCGAGGCCGTCCGGCAGCGAGTCGTTGAGCAGCTCGCGCAGGACACCCGGATCCCGGGCCTCGGTGAGGGCGATCTCCAGGAACTCGGCCTCGCTGCCCGTGCCGGTGGGGGCGGCGTTGGCGTACGACACCTTCGGGTGCGGGGTGAAGCCGGCCGAGTAGGCCATCGGCACCTCGGAGCGGCGCAGTGCCCGCTCGAAGGCACGCTGGAAGTCACGGTGGCTGGTGAACCGGAGGCGGCCGCGCTTGGTGTAGCGCAGTCGGATGCGCTGCACCGCCGGTGCGGGCGGCGGGCCTTCGGGCTGTCGCTTGCCCAGTGGTTCTTCTCCTCGGTGCGGGGCGGGCGCGGTGGCACGCCGCCCTCGAAATGCGGGTGGCCCGGGGTGTCCGGTCCGGCTCACCCCCGCTCGGCGTTCTTCTCTCCGAGCGAGGAGATCTCTGGTTCGGGCGCCGCGCAGGGCACAGTCGTTGGTTGTTGCGTAACACCCAGAGTACGCGCAAGGGGGCTTCCCGGTTCCCGGGGCTCGGGCGCCCCCGGCCCGCCGACCAGTGCCCGCCAGGCGTCACGGCGCGCCTGGGCCACCGTCTCGCGTGCCGAGCGCAGCGCCGCCCGGACCGCACGTCCCGTCCCGACCGCGGCCCGCCTGGCGGGAGCCCAGACGGCGTCACGCACGAAATGTCCCACCGGCGTGCACACCGTGCGCCAGACCCAGGCCACCGGCGCCCCCACGAGGTGCCACGCCAGCCAGGCGACGGCTCTGCCGACGGCCCGCGAGATGAATCCCGCGATGCGCCAGGCGACACCGAACGCGGCGGCGACCTCCCTGCCGACCGGGGCGAGAACCCTCCGGTACAGCCATCCGATCGGTGCGACGATCAGCGTCGAAACCAGCCACACCGTCGCCGTCCACAGTCCGCTCCCCACCGCCGCGATCGCGCGCGCCGTCCCTTCGAGCAGCCGGCTGATCCCGTGGCCGAGCAGCGTGAGCAGGTGCCGGTACGTCCAGACCGACGGCCGTACGAGCAGGTGTTCCACCAGCCATGAGGCGGCGAGCGCCAGGGGCGTCAGGACGTGCCTCCACAGGCCGACGGCCGGCCGGACCAGCACGGCGGTGAGCACCCGGCCGACCGCGACGCCGATCCCCCGCCCGGCCGGGACGAGCAGCTCCCGGTACAGCCGGCGCAGCCCGTGGCCGATCGGGGTGAGCACCGCCCCGTACAGCCACACCACCGGCACCACGAGCCCGTAGCGCACCGCCGGCACCAGCGCATGCCGCCAGAGCGCGACCCACGGCCGGACGAGGACCGCCGCGGCCAGCCACAGCAGCGCACGGCCCAGCGGGGTGAGCACCGTCTCGTACAGCCACGCCGCGGGGATCAGCACCGCGGTCCGGAACAGCCGGGCCAGGGCACGGCCCAGGGGGCGCAGCAGAACGCGGTCGGCGGCGCGGGCGCCCGTCACCAGGGCGTCCCAGACCAATCGCACCGGCAGGACGATCACCAGCACCACGATCCGTACCGGGATCCTGATCAGGGTGGTCAGGCAGCCCTCTCCGGCTTCGTACCGCGCGGGGGCCTGATGCTTGCCGTACTCCATGCCGTACACGACGCGAAGGCCCGGACCGGGGTTTCCCGGTCCGGGCCTTCGTCACCGAGCTGTCACCCGGACGGACTCACCCGAGGCGGCTACTTCACGACCGACAACGGCAACAGCTTCTTGCCGGTCGGGCCGATCTGGATGCTGGTGTCCATCTGCGGGCAGACGCCGCAGTCGAAGCACGGGGTCCAGCGGCAGTCCTCGACCTCGGTCTCGTCGAGCGAGTCCTGCCAGTCCTCCCAGAGCCAGTCCTTGTCGAGGCCGGAGTCCAGGTGGTCCCAGGGCAGGACCTCCTCGTAGGTCCGCTCGCGGGTGGTGTACCAGTCGACGTCCACGCCGTACTCGGGCAGCGTCTTCTCGGCGGCGGTCATCCAGCGGTCGTAGCTGAAGTGCTCGCGCCAGCCGTCGAAGCGGCCGCCGGACTCGTAGACCGCCCGGATGACGGAACCGACACGGCGGTCGCCTCGCGAGAGCAGGCCCTCGACGATGCCGGGCTTGCCGTCGTGGTAGCGGAAGCCGATGGAACGGCCGTACTTCTTGTCGCCGCGGATCTTGTCGCGGAGCTTGGCCAGCCGCGCGTCGGTCTCCTCGGCGCTGAGCTGCGGGGCCCACTGGAACGGCGTGTGCGGCTTGGGCACGAAGCCGCCGATGGAGACGGTGCAGCGGATGTCGTTCTGGCCGGAGACCTCACGGCCCTTGGCGATCACGTTGACCGCCATGTCACCGATCTGGAGGACGTCCTCGTCGGTCTCGGTGGGCAGACCGCACATGAAGTACAGCTTCACCTGGCGCCATCCGTTGCCGTACGCGGTCGCGACGGTACGGATGAGGTCCTCTTCCGAGACCATCTTGTTGATGACCTTGCGCATGCGCTCGGAGCCGCCCTCGGGGGCGAAGGTGAGACCGGAGCGACGGCCGTTGCGGGTCAGCTCGTTGGCCAGGTCCACGTTGAACGCGTCGACGCGGGTGGAGGGCAGCGAGAGGCCGATCTTGTCCTCGGTGTACCGGTCGGCGAGGCCCTTGGCGATCTCGCCGATCTCGGTGTGGTCCGCGGAGGAGAGCGAGAGCAGGCCGACCTCCTCGAAGCCGGTCGCCTTGAGACCCTTCTCGACCATCTCGCCGATGCCGGTGATGCTTCGCTCCCGCACGGGGCGCGTGATCATGCCGGCCTGGCAGAAACGGCAGCCGCGGGTGCAGCCGCGGAAGATCTCGACGGACATCCGCTCGTGGACGGTCTCGGCGAGGGGCACGAGGGGCTGCTTCGGGTACGGCCACTCGTCGAGGTCCATCACCGTGTGCTTGGACACCCGCCACGGCACGCCCGACCTGTTGGGCACGACACGGCCGATGCGACCGTCCGGGAGGTACTCGACGTCGTAGAAGCCCGGGACGTAGACGCCGCCGGTCTTCGCGAGGCGGAGGAGCAGTTCCTCACGGCCGCCGGGCCGGCCCTCGGCCTTCCAGGCGCGGATGATCTCGGTGATCTCCAGGACGGCCTGCTCGCCGTCGCCGATGACCGCGCAGTCGATGAACTCCGCGATGGGCTCGGGGTTGAACGCCGCGTGGCCGCCGGCCAGCACGATCGGGTCGTCGACGGTGCGGTCCCGGGCCTCCAGCGGAATGCCCGCGAGATCCAGAGCGGTGAGCATGTTGGTGTAGCCGAGCTCGGTGGAGAAGCTCAGTCCGAAGACGTCGAACGCCTTGACCGGGCGGTGGCTGTCCACGGTGAACTGCGGGACCCGGTGCTCGCGCATCAGCTCTTCGAGGTCCGGCCACACGCTGTAGGTGCGCTCGGCGAGGACGCCCTGGCGCTCGTTGAGCACCTCGTAGAGGATCATGACGCCCTGGTTGGGCAGTCCGACCTCGTACGCGTCGGGGTACATCAGCGCCCAGCGGACATCGCATTCGTCCCACGGCTTGACGGTGGAGTTCAGCTCACCGCCGACGTACTGGATGGGCTTCTGCACATGCGGGAGCAGAGCTTCGAGCTGTGGGAAGACCGAATCGACAGACATCGCGAACTTTCGAGAGCCGGCAAGGGTGACCATCCAGCGTACCCCGGCGTTCAGCCTTCCAGCGCCGCCCGCACCCGCGGCCGGGACGCCCGCCGCCAGACCCCCGGCAGCTCCCGCTCACCGGCGGAGGCCGCCGCCTCCTCGCGCCCGTACAGCAGTCCCCAGGTGAACGCGGACTCCCCCGCCGCGTGTGCCTGGGCGGCCAGGGTGCGCAGGGCGTCGCGGGCCACCACGCTGTCCTGGTGGTCGCCGAGGAGGGTCTGCACGGCCTTCATCCGTGCGGCGAACCGCTCGGCGGGCTTCCCTAGCGCGGGCCGGGCCGCCTCCGCCGCGTAACGGGCGCGCTTGGCGGCCTTGCGGGCGTCGTGCAGGGCGAGATCGCGGTCGTGACCGGGAGGGAGCTCCAGGGCGCGGCCGACGCGGGCCGCCAGGCGTGCGTACTCCTTCAGCACGGCGCGGGGCAGTGCCCGCTCGGGCGCGCGGGACGCGTCGGGCAGCAGCGGCGGGGCGGCGAGCAGGGTGTCGAGGCACTCCAGGAGGGCCAGGTACCGCTTTCCGTCGAGGACGGCGACGGTGCGGTGCCGGGAGCCGCCCCGGCGGGCCGCCGACCAGATCCGGAGCCGGCTGTGGACGGGCCCGAGGACCAGGGTGCGGGGCAGAGCGGCGAGGCGGGCGAGCAGACGGGCGTCGAGAACCTCCTGGTCGCGGTCGATGCCCAGTTCGGCGGCCAGCCACTTCAGCTCGTCGCCGACCGGGTCGGTGACGCTCCGGTCGAGGATCCTGCGGTACGTCCGCAGCGCGCTGCGGAGCCGGCGGGTGGCGACCCGCATCTGATGCACGGAGTCGGGGAGGTCACGGCGTACGGCGGGGTCGAGGGCGACGATCGCCTCGGCCTGCCGGCGGATGTACGCGAGGACGTGGTCGCCCGCGGTGCGCCGTGCGGTGGTCCCGCCGGTCCCCTTCTTCCGGTTCCGCTCCGGCGCGGTCTCGGCGAGCGCCCTGGCCAGCTTGGACGGCAGTACGGACGGGCGGACACCGGCTTTGCGCAGCCGTCGTTCGACGGCGTCCAGGAGGGCGGGGTCGCCGTTCTCGGCGAGCTCCACCTCGATCTCGGTCCAGGCGGCCGTGCCGTCGCCGCCCGTCAGCCGTTCGGCCCGCACGGTGTCGACGGCGACCTCGGCGAGCATCTCGCCTTCGGCGTCGACCAGGTGGTGGACGTCGCGGGCGGTGCGCAGCCGGACGACGGGGACGAGCTCGCTCCCCCGGAGCCGGGACCGGAGCAGACCGGCGAAGGAGCGCGGCAGGGTGTCGGAGAGCGGTTCCTGGAGTTCGTCCCGGATACCGGAGGCGACGGGGAACTTGAGGTGCCAGCCGGCGTCGCTCCCCCCGGTGCGGCGGCGCAGGGTGAGGGAGCCGGCGGCCAGCCGCAGGTCCTCGGTGTCGTGGTAGACGGCGTCCAGTTCGCTGACGCCCCGGTGGACGACGGCCGAGACCCCGGCCACCCGGCTCAGATCCGGGAGCCGGGTCTGAGCGGTGGCTTCGTACTTCCGCTCGATCTCACGCTTCGAGTCCGCCATGAACCGAATCTAGACGTGTTGTCCGAGGATGGGCAGTGCTCCCGCACCGGCTCAGGCGCTTATCGGCCGTTGCACCCTGATCGACTGGAGCAGTCCGACGGCCACCCAGACGGCGAACATCGAGGACCCTCCGTACGACACGAACGGCAGCGGAAGCCCGGCGACCGGCATGATGCCGAGCGTCATCCCGATGTTCTCGAAGGACTGGAAGGCGAACCAGGCGATGATTCCGGCGGCGACGATCGTGCCGTACAGCTCGGTCGTCTCGCGGGCGATCCGGCAGGCGCGCCACAGGACGACGCCGAGCAGGACGAGGATCAGCCCGGCACCGAGGAAGCCGAGTTCCTCGCCCGCGACGGTGAAGACGAAGTCGGTCTGCTGCTCGGGGACGAACTGGCCGGTGGTCTGGGTGCCCTGGAAGAGGCCCGTTCCGGTGAGGCCGCCGGAGCCGATCGCGATGCGGGCCTGGTTGGTGTTGTAGCCGACGCCCGCCGGATCGAGCGCGGGGTTGGCGAAGGCGGCGAAGCGGGCGATCTGGTATTCGTCGAGCAGACCGAGCTGCCAGACGGCCACGGCGCCCGCCACGCCCGCACCGAGCAGGCCGAGGATCCATCGGTTCGAAGCGCCGGAGGCGAGGAGCACACCGAGCACGATGACGACCATGACCATCACGGAGCCGAGGTCCGGCATCCCCATGACGACGGCCATCGGCACGGCCGCCAGGCCCAGCGCCTTGGCGACGGTCCGGTGGTCGGGGTGGAGCTGGTCACCCGCGTCGACGCGCTCGGCGAGCAGCATCGCCATGATCAGGATGATGGTGATCTTGGTGAACTCGGACGGCTGGAGCGAGAAGCCGCCGCCGATGATGATCCAGGCGTGCGCCCCGTTGACGGTGGCGCCGAGCGGGGTGAGGACCGCCAGTACGAGGATCACCGAGAGGCCGTAGAGGATCGGGACGGCGCCGCGCAGGGTGCGGTGGCCGAGCCAGATCGTGCCGATCATCAGGGCGAAGCCGATGCCGGAGTTGAGTACGTGCCGGAAGAGGAAGTAGTACGGGTCGCCGTGGGTGAGCGAGTCACGGCCCCGGGTCGCGGAGTAGACCAGCAGCGAGCCGATGAACGAGAGCGCGATCGCGGACCCGAGCAGCGGCCAGTCGAGTCTGCGCACGACGGAGTCGCGGGCGACGAGTTTGCCCCAGGCGGAGCGCTCGGGGGCGTACCGCGAGACGGAGAAGCCTGCCATCAGTCGCGCCTCCCCAGGACCGCCGCGAGGGTCTGCTCCTCCGGGGTCTTCTGCGAGTTCGGGTCGTACGGCTTGATCTCCGGGGCGTCGATCGAGCCGTCCCGCTGGATCTTCGGCAGGGACTTCTGCGGGGTGGGCAGCAGCGCCTTCTTCAGATCCTGCTTGCCGGAGTCGTCGAGACCGTAGAGGGCGTCGTAGATGTTGCGCACGGCGGGCCCGGACGCGCCGGAACCCGTACCGCCCTGAGAGATCGTCATGACGATCGAGTAGTCCTTGGTGTACGTGGCGAACCAGGAGGTCGTCTGCTTGCCGTAGACCTCCGCCGTACCCGTCTTGGCGTGCATCGGGATCTTGTCCTGCGGCCAGCCGCCGAACCGCCAGGCCGCCGAACCGCGGGTCGCAACTCCCGCGAGGGCGCCGTCGATCTCGTTGCGGGTCTTGCGGGAGAACGGCAGCTTGCCGTGCGACTTGGGCGCGATCTCCTTGACGCTCTTGCCGTCGCCGCTGACGATCGCCTTGCCGACGGTGGGGTTGTAGAGGGTGCCGCCGTTGGAGATCGCGGCGTAGATGGTGGCCATCTGGATCGGGGTGACGAGGGTGTCGCCCTGGCCGATGGAGTAGTTGACGGAGTCACCGGCGCGCATCTTGTCGCCTTCGAGGCAGTTCTCGTACGCGATCTTCTCGACGTACGAGCCGTCCTTCTTGCCCTGCTTGCACCAGGCGTCCTTGTTCGCCTTGTAGAAGTCCTGCTTCCACTTGCGGTCGGGGACGCGGCCGCTGACCTCGTTGGGGAGGTCGATGCCGGTCTCCTTGCCGAGGCCGAACTGGTGGGCGGTCTTGTAGAACCAGTCCTTGGCGTGCTTCTTCGGGTTCATGCCGCCGTCCTTCAGCCACTCCTTGTGCGCGATGCCGTAGTAGACGGTGTCGCAGGAGACTTCGAGGGCCCGGCCGATCGTGATGTCCCCGTAGCCCTGGGACTCGAAGTTCTTGAAGGTCTGCCCGCCGACGTTGTACGAGCTGGGGCAGGGGTAGTGGCCGTCGAACGGGTAGCCGGCGTTGACCGCCGCGGTCGAGGAGATGACCTTGAAGATCGAGCCGGGGGCGGCCTGGCCCTGGATGGCCCGGTTCAGCAGCGGGAAGTTGGACTTCTTGCCGGTGAGCTTGGCGTAGTCCTTGGCGGAGATGCCGCCGACCCAGGCATTGGGGTCGTAGTTCGGCAGGGACGCCATCGCGACGACCCGGCCCGTCTTCGCCTCCATGACGACGACGGCGCCGGAGTCGGCCTTGTAGTTCTCACCGGTGTTCTTGTCGAACGACTGGCGGGCCGTCTTCATCGCCTCGTTGAGCTCGTACTCGGCGACGGCCTGGACCCTCGCGTCGATGGAGGTGACGACGCTGGATCCGGGCTCCGCCTCGTCGTTCTTCGCCTCGCCGATGACCCGGCCGAGGTTGTCGACCTCGTAGCGGGTGACACCGGCCTTGCCGCGCAGTTCCTTGTCGTAGGTGCGCTCCAGCCCGGAGCGGCCGACCTGGTCGGAGCGCAGGTACGGCGATTCGGTGTCCTGGGCCTTGGTGATCTCTTCGTCGGTGACGGGCGAGAGGTAGCCGAGGACCTGGGCGGTGTTGGCCTTGCCGGGCGCGGCGTAGCGGCGTACGGCGGTGGGCTCGGCGGTGATGCCGGGGAAGTCCTCGGCACGTTCGCGGATCTGGAGGGCCTGCTGGGTGGTGGCCTCGTCGGTGACCGGGATCGGCTGGTACGGCGAACCGTTCCAGCAGGGCTGCGGCGTCTTCGCGTCGCAGAGCCGGACCTTGTCGAGGACCTCCTTGGGCTCCATGCCGAGGACGTCGGCGAGCCGGGTCAGGACGCCCTTGCCGTCGTCCTTCATCTTCAGCAGCTCGGTGCGGCTGGCGGAGACGACCAGGCGCGTCTCGTTGTCGGCGAGGGGTACGCCGCGCGCGTCGAGGATGGATCCGCGGACGGCGGGCTGGACGACCTGCTGGACGTGGTTGTTCCTCGCCTCGTCGCTGTACTCCCGGCCGTTGCGGATCTGGAGGTACCACAGGCGCCCGCCGAGCGTGAGCAGCAAGGAGAAGACGAGGACCTGGATGACGACGAGACGGATCTGGACCCGTTGGGTCCGGCCGGTCTCGGGGATGTTGCTCACAGGGCGCCCCCGGTGGTGGTCGGGCCGGAGGTCCGGGGGATGTCCTCCCGGTGGTGCGGCCTCACAGTCGCTTGACTCCCTTGATCCGTCCGGCGCGTGCGGCCCGGTTGCGGGCGACCTTGACGCGCAGTCCGCCGCGCTGGCCGCCGATCCGCAGTCCGGTGCCGGCGGACAGCCAGCCCGCGGCGACGTCGCCGCCACCGGACGATTCGGCGAGCGGGTCGTTCACCGTGCGTCTGGCGACCGCCATGACCAGGGGCACGACGAACGGCGCGAGGAGCAGGTCGTAGACGGCGGCGGTGAACAGCAGGCTGCCGAGCCCGACATGACGGGCCGCCGTGTCCCCGACGAGCGCGCCGACGAGCGCGTACAGCAGGGTCGATCCGATCGCCGCGGCCACGACCGCGACCATCGGGACGAACGCCGACTTGAGCTGCCCGGTCTCCGGCTTGACGAGCCCGGCGAGGTAGCCGATGACACAGAGCACCAAGGCGTAGCGCCCGGCGGCGTGATCGGCCGGCGGCGCCAGGTCGGCGAGCAGTCCCGCGCCGAAGCCGATGAGTGCGCCGCTGACATGCCCGTACACGAACGCGAGGGCGAGGACGACGAGGAGCAGCAGGTCGGGTACGGCGCCGGGGAGTTGGAGCCGGGCGAGGACCGAGACCTGGACGACCAGGGCGACCACGACCAGCACGACGGAGAGCAGAATCCGGTTCAGACGCATGGGAATCAGCTCTACCTCTGCTCGTTGACCGCGGTGCCGGCGTTCGGTGTGGCGCCCGGACTGCCGCTCGGGTTCGGGCTTCCGCTGGGGTCCGGACTCTCGTGGATGTTCCCGACGACGTTGCCGTTGGTGTCGACGATGTCTCCGTTGGGCGAGATGGTCACGGTGACGGTCGGGGTGGGCTTCGGCTTGGCGGGCTTGGCCGGTGCCTTCGGCAGGACCATGTCGCGGGGGTCCTCGCGCGGGGCCTGGACGACGACGCCGACGATGTCGAGCTTGGTGAACCCGACGTACGGGCGGACGTAGACGGTACGGGTCAGGCCGCCGCCCGACGGGTCGACGCGGACGACCTCGCCGACCGGGACGCCGGGCACGAACGGCTTGTCCTTGCTGGAGCCGAAGGTGACCAGACGGTCGCCCTTCTTCACCTTGGCCTTGCCGTTGAGGAACTGGACGGACAGCGGCCGGGAGCCCTGGCCGGTGGCGAAGCCCAGTTCGTCGGTCTTCTCCATACGGGTGCCGACGGTGAAGTCGGGGTCGTTGGCGAGGAGCACCGTGGCGGTGTCCGGGCCGACGGTGGTGACCCGGCCGACGAGCCCGTCGCCGTTGATGACGGTCATGTCGCGCTTGATGCCGTCGTTGGAGCCCGCGTCGATGGTGACCGTCCAGGAGAAGCCCTGGGCGGCTCCTATGGCGATGACCTCGGCGCCCTTGATGCCGTACTGTCCGGCGGCCGACTTCTTCAGCATCCGGTCCAGTTCACGCACCCGGTTGCGGTTCTGGTCGTCGCTGCCGAGCCTCGTCCTGAGCGCGGTGTTCTGCTGCTCCAGTTCAGCGATCCGGTTGTGCCGGGTGCCGGAGTCGCGTACCGCTCCTATGGCGTTGCCCACCGGGTCGACGGCCGCCGCGACGCCGTTCTCGACCGGTCCGAAGACCGTGGCGGCGGCCCGCCGGGCGCCGTCCACCGGTGACTCCTCGCCGCCGCGGATGTCCACCGTGATCAGTGCGAATGCGATGGCGATCAGCAGCACCAGGAGCAGCCGGCTCTCTCGTGTGTCCCTCACGTGCGGCGGCCGTGCCTTCCTCGTCGGAATGTTCGTGCCTGTATATCAACGATCCGGGGTACGGAGCCGCAGTGGTCCGTACAGCAGACCGATGTGTTCTGCGGGCCGGCCCGTGCCCGCTACCGGCGGGGCTGGGCGTCCAGTACCTGCTGGAGTGCCTCGAACTCCTCGACGCACTTGCCCGACCCGAGCGCCACCGAGTCCAGCGGGTCCTCGGCGATATGGATCGGCATGCCGGTCTCACGGCGCAGCCGCTCGTCCAGTCCGCGCAGCAGCGCGCCGCCGCCGGTGAGGACGATGCCGCGGTCCATGACGTCGCCGGAGAGCTCCGGCGGGCACTTGTCGAGCGTGGTCTTCACCGCGTCGACGATCGCGTTGACCGGTTCCTCGATGGCCTTGCGGACCTCGCCGGCCGAGATGACCACGGTCTTGGGCAGCCCGGAGACCAGGTCCCGGCCGCGGATCTCGGTGTGCTCGTCCTTGTCCATGTCGTACGCCGAACCGATCGTGATCTTGATCTGTTCGGCGGTGCGCTCACCGAGGAGGAGCGAGTACTCCTTCTTGACGTGCTGGATGATCGCGTTGTCCAGCTCGTCACCGGCGACCCGGATCGACTGGGCAGTGACGATTCCGCCGAGCGAGATGACCGCGACCTCGGTGGTGCCGCCACCGATGTCGACGACCATGTTGCCGGTGGCCTCGTGGACCGGCAGCCCGGAACCGATGGCCGCCGCCATGGGCTCCTCGATGATGTGCACCTGGCGCGCGCCGGCCTGCGTCGACGCCTCGATGACGGCGCGTCGCTCGACCCCGGTGATGCCGGAGGGCACACAGACGACGACCCGCGGGCGGGCCAGGTAGCGGCGCTTGTGGATCTTCAGGATGAAGTAGCGGAGCATCCGCTCGGTGATCTCGAAGTCGGCGATCACGCCGTCCTTCAGTGGCCGCACGGCAACGATGTTGCCCGGCGTACGGCCGATCATCTTCTTGGCCTCGGAGCCGACCGCGAGAATGCCGCCGGTGTTGGTGTTGATGGCCACGACGGACGGCTCGTTGAGAACGATGCCGCGCCCCCTGACGTACACCAGCGTGTTGGCAGTCCCGAGGTCGATAGCCATGTCACGGCCGATGAACGACATTGAGTTCCCCTTGTTCCCCATGAGGATGCGTCGGGCCTTCCGGACAAGCGATGATGGCTTGTTCTGGTCGGCGAGGTGGGCGCTGCGGGCGTGGAAGATTCCATCGTAGTGCCGTATGCACGGACACCGCGCGAGGGTCCTTCGCCTTTGTGGGCGGAACGGGTGGCCGTTCCACTCATGGTGACGTTACGTCGGGGTGATGCGTTCCCGCGATCCGGGACCCTATGCCGAAGGGCGACCGAATTAATTCGGTCGCCCCAGGTCATGAGCGCTGTTCGGCTGATCCGAGGTCAGGAAAGGCCCGGGAAGAAAAGCTTCAGTTCTCGCTCCGCGGACTCCTCGGAGTCCGAGGCGTGGATGAGGTTCTCCCGGGTGATCGTGCCGAAGTCACCACGGATGGAGCCGGGCGCGGCGGCGATCGGGTCGGTGGGTCCGGCGAGCGTACGGATGCCCTCGATGACCCGCTCGCCCTCGGCGACCAGTGCCACGATCGGGCCGGACTGCATGAACTCGACGAGCGGCTCGTAGAAGGGGCGGCCGACGTGTTCGGCGTAGTGCTGCTCCAGCGTGGCGCGGTCGAGGGTACGCAGCTCCAGCGCGGTGATCCGCCAGCCGGCCTTGCGCTCGATCCGCCCGACGATCTCGCCGACCAGTCCGCGCCGGACGGCGTCGGGCTTGAGCAGAACGAGGGTGCGCTGGGTCATGGTGTGCGGCTCCTTGCAGGCATGCGGGTGCGGTGAGGCGAGGCTACAGGGGTACGGGAACAGTTCCGCGGCCGGGTTGGACCGACCGGCAATCGGGTGCTCCCCGATTTCCGGTCGGTCCAAGGCCACGGGGTGCGGGATCAGCCACCGGCCGCGGCCTCGGCCGCCTCCTGCGCGGCCGCCCAGCGGGCCTTCGCCTCGTCGACCTTGCGGCCGTAGTGGACCGAGGCCCACCACAGGCCGCCGAAGACCAGGCCGAGGATGAACATCATCGGGACGACGAAGCCGCTCAGCACCAGGGCGATCTGCAGCGCCCAGCCGAGCTGTATCCCGCCGGGGCGGGTGATCATTCCGCAGAGCAGCACGGAGAGCAGCATGCCGATGCCGCAGACCGTCCAGACCGTGGCGTTCGTCAGGTCGTCGGACTTCATCGCGACGAGACCGGCGAAGCCGATCACGAAGAACTCGCCGATCAGCGTCGATGCACAGAGCGTACGCACGTCGGTCAGTGCCTCCCCAGGAGCAGCCGGGCCTCGCCGACCGTGATCACGGAACCGGTCACCAGGACTCCGGCACCCGCGTATTCGTCCTCTTCCTCGGCGAGGGTGATCGCCGCCTCCAGCGCGTCGTCGAGACGCGGTTCGACCTGGACGCGGTCGTGGCCGAAGACCTCGACCGCGACGGCGGCCAGCTCGTCGGCGTCCATCGCGCGGCCGCTGGAGTTCTGGGTGACGACGACCTCGGCGAAGATCGGCTCGAAGGCTTCGAGGAGCCCCTTGACGTCCTTGTCACCACTGGCGCCGACCACACCGATCAGCCGGGAGAAACCGAATGCCTCGGAGATCCCGTCGGCGGTGGCGCGGGCGCCCGCCGGGTTGTGCGCCGCGTCCAGGACGACGGTCGGGCTGGAGCGGACCACTTCGAGGCGACCGGGCGAGATCACCGAGGCGAAGGCCCGGCGGACCGTGTCGATGTCGAGTGCGCCGGGCTGCTCGGCACCGATCCCGAAGAACGCCTCCACGGCACAGAGCGCAACCGCCGCGTTGTGCGCCTGGTGGGCGCCGTACAGCGGGAGGAAGACCTCCTCGTACTCACCGCCGAGACCGCGCAGCGTCAGCAGCTGTCCGCCGACGGCGATCTCGCGGGAGAGGACCCCGAACTCCATGCCCTCGCGGGCGACCGTGGCGTCGACCTCGACGGCCTTCTTCAGCATGACCTGCGCGGCATCGACCGGCTGCTGCGCCAGGACGACCGTGGCCCCCTGCTTGATGATCCCGGACTTCTCACCGGCGATCTCGGCGGGCGTGGCGCCGAGCCGGTCGGTGTGGTCCAGCGAGATGGGGGTGACGACGGCGACCGAGGAGTCGATCACGTTCGTCGCGTCCCAGCTGCCGCCCATGCCGACCTCGACGACGGCGACATCGACCGGCGCGTCGGCGAAGGCCGCGTACGCCATGCCCGTCAGCACCTCGAAGAAGGAGAGCCGGTACGGCTGCTGGGCGTCGACCATCTCCACGTACGGCTTGATGTCCCGGTACGCCTCGATGAAGCGCTCGGGGTCGATCGGCGAGCCGTCCAGGCTGATCCGCTCGGTGATCGACTGGACGTGCGGCGAGGTGTAACGGCCGGTGCGCAGATCGAAGGCGCCGAGCAGCGCCTCGATCATGCGGGCCGTGCTCGTCTTGCCGTTGGTCCCGGTGATGTGGATCGAGGGGTAGGCGCGCTGCGGCTCGCCGAGCACGTCCATCAGCGCGGCGATACGCGCGACGGACGGCTCCAGCTTCGTCTCGCCCCAGCGGCCGGCGAGCTCCTGCTCCACCGCGCGGAGCGCCTTGTCCACCTCGGGGTCGGCGGGGCGGGCCGGGACCTCCTGGCCCTGCGGCGGCCCCGAGCGGGTGCGCAGCGTACGGCTCCCGGCCTCGATCACCGCCAGGTCGGGGTCGCGCTGGGTCGCTTCGTCGACGATCTCCGCGAAGGTCTCGTCGGAGTCGTCGTGCCGGTCGGAAGGGCGGGGCTCACTCACGGGGCCAGTCTACGGATGGGCACGGACATCGTGCGCGGCGCCCGGCGGTGCGGGGGCCCCGGCCTCGATCGTGCGCGCAACGGCGAAGCCCCCGTACGCCCGGCAGCGGGGTACGGGGGCCTGGCCGTCAGTGGGTGATCAGGCCTTCGGCAGGTTCGCCAGCTGGTTGGTGATCCGCTCGATGTCCGCCTCGGCCTTGGCGAGCCGGCCACGGATCTTGTCGACCACGTTGTCCGGAGCCTTGCCGAGGAACGCCTCGTTGGAGAGCTTGCCGTTGGCCTGGGCCTTCTCCTTCTCGGCGGCGCCCAGGTCCTTCGTCAGGCGCTTGCGCTCGGCCTCGACGTCGATCGTGCCGGACAGGTCGAGGGCGACCGTGGCCCCGGCGACCGGAAGCGACGCGGTGGCGTGGAAGCCCTCCTCGGCGGGCTGCAGGCGCAGCACCTGACGGATGGCCGCCTCGTGCGGGGCCAGCGCGGTGCCCGTCAGGGTGAGCTCGGCCGGGACCTTCTGGCCGGGCTGCAGGCCCTGGTCGGAACGGAACCGTCGGACCTCGGTGACGACCTGCTGGACGAGCGCGATCTCCCGCTCCGCGGCGTCGTCGCGGAAGCCGCCCGGGGCGTCGGCCCCGGGAACGGACACAGCGGCCGGCCAGTCGGCGATGACGACGGACTCCTTGCCGGTCAGCGTGGTCCAGAGGGTCTCGGTGACGAACGGGACCACCGGGTGGAGCAGTCGCAGCATGACGTCGAGGACCTCGCCGAGGACCCGGCCGGAGACCCTGGCCTGCTCGCCGCCCGCGAAGAACGTCGTCTTGGACAGCTCGACGTACCAGTCGAAGACCTCGTCCCACGCGAAGTGGTAGAGCGCCTCGCTGAGCTTGGCGAACTGGAAGTCGTCGTAGAACGCGTCGACTTCGGCGACCGTCTTGTTGAGCCGCGACAGGATCCACCGGTCGGTCACCGACAGCTGGTCGACGGGCGGCAGTTCGCCCTCCACCGTCGCGCCGTTCATCAGCGCGAAGCGCGTGGCGTTCCAGATCTTGTTGGCGAAGTTGCGGGAGCCCTGGACCCAGTCCTCACCGATCGGGACGTCGACGCCCGGGTTGGCGCCGCGCGCCAGGGTGAAGCGCAGCGCGTCGGAGCCGTACTTGTCCATCCAGTCGAGCGGGTTGACGACATTGCCGAAGGACTTCGACATCTTCTTGCCGAACTCGTCGCGGACCATGCCGTGCAGGACGATGGTGTGGAACGGCGGGACGCCGTCGTTGACGTACAGGCCGAACATCATCATCCGGGCGACCCAGAAGAAGAGGATGTCGTAGCCGGTGACCAGGACGGAGTTCGGATAGAACTTCGCGAGGCTGTCGGTCCGCTCCGGCCAGCCGAGCGTGGAGAACGGCCAGAGGCCGGAGGAGAACCAGGTGTCCAGGACATCGCTGTCCTGCGTCCAGCCCTCGCCCGTGGGAACCTCGTCGTCCGGTCCGACGCAGACGACCTCGCCGTTCGGGCCGTACCAGACGGGGATCCGGTGGCCCCACCAGAGCTGGCGCGAGATCGTCCAGTCGTGGAGGTTGTCGACCCAGTCGAAGTAGCGCTTCTCCATCTCCTGCGGGTGGATCTTGACGCTGCCGTCGCGGACGGCGTCACCGGCCGCCTTGGCGAGCGGGGCGACCTTGACCCACCACTGGAGTGACAGACGCGGCTCGATGGTGGTCTTGCAGCGCGAGCAGTGGCCGACGGAGTGGATGTACGGACGCTTCTCGGTGACGATCCGGCCCTCGGCCCGCAGCGCGCCGACGATGGCGGACCTGGCCTCCAGGCGGTCGAGGCCCTCGAAGGGGCCGGGGACCGTGATGACGGCGCGCTCGTCCATGACCGTGAGGAACGGCAGGTCGTGGCGCTTGCCGATCTCGAAGTCGTTCGGGTCGTGGGCGGGCGTGACCTTCACGGCGCCGGTGCCGAACTCCGGGTCGACGTGGTGGTCGGCGACGACGGGGATCGTGCGGTCCGTCAGCGGCAGCTTGATCTGCCTGCCGACCAGGTGCTTGTAGCGCTCGTCGTCGGGGTGGACTGCGACGGCGGTGTCACCGAGCATCGTCTCGGCGCGGGTCGTGGCGACGACGATGGTGTCGTCGCCGTCCCCGTACGTCATGGAGACGAGCTCGCCGTCGTCGTCCTGGTACTCGACCTCGATGTCCGAGATCGCGGTCAGACAGCGCGGGCACCAGTTGATGATGCGCTCGGCGCGGTAGATCAGCCCGTCGTCGTACATCTTCTTGAAGACGGTCTGGACGGCGGTGGACAGCCCCTCGTCCATGGTGAAGCGCTCGCGGGACCAGGCGACGCCCTCGCCGAGCCGGCGCATCTGGCCGGAGATCTGGCCGCCGGACTCGTTCTTCCACTTCCAGACGCGCTCGACGAACGCCTCGCGGCCCAGGTCGTGGCGGGACTTGCCCTCCTTGCCGAGCTCGCGCTCGACGACGTTCTGGGTGGCGATGCCGGCGTGGTCCATGCCGGGCTGGTACAGCGCCTCGAAGCCCTGCATGCGCTTGCGGCGGACGAGGGCGTCGATCAGCGTGTGCTCGAAGGCGTGGCCCAGGTGCAGGCTGCCGGTGACGTTGGGCGGCGGGATGACGATGGAGTACGGCGGCTTCTCGCTGTGCTCGTCGGCCTCGAAGTAACCACGTTCTACCCAGCGCTCATACAGCTTCCCCTCTACCTCGGCCGGTGCGTACTGGGTCGGCAGTTCGGGGTTGCTGGCTGGCGTCTGCTGAGTGTTCTCGGTCACGGGGGACAGTTTAGGGCCGTCACAGTCGTGCACTGAAACGGGATTGTTGAGTAACGGTGTGCCTCCCAATGGTCCACGTGGGTGGACCTTCCGTCAGGATGTTCGGAACGCATAAGACCGACCGGCCAATGGAGGGTGGGAGAAGGAGCGGGGTCCGGTGCGTGCAGCTGCAAGGCGGAGGAGGGAGTCGACGCGGAGCGTCGGCGACTGACGACAACGCCGCGGATGTGCGTGCCGGACCCCGCGACGCCGCCCTCCATTCGCCGGTCGGTCTAAGCATTCCGATGAGCGCTTCCGAACAGGGGACACCGCAGATGAGCTACAACCAGCCGGGCCCGTACGGCGGCCAGCCTCCGCAGGGCCAGCCCGGACCGTACGGCGGCCAGCCGCCCCAGGGTCAGCCCGGCCCGTACGGCCAGCAGCCCGGCCCGTACGGCCAGCAGCCGGGCCCGTACGGCGGCCAGCCGCCGCAGGGCCAGCCCGGTTACGGGTATCCGCAGCAGGCCCCCCAGGGTGTCCCGCCGCAGCAGCCCCAGCCGGGCTACGGCTACCCGCAGGCCCAGCAGCCGGGCCCCTACGGCCAGCAGCCGCCCACTCCCCCGTACGGCGGCCCGCAGTACGGCGGCCAGATGCCGATGCCCCCGGCGCAGCCGAAGAAGAAGACGGGCCTGATCATCGGCGGCGCGGTCGTGGCGCTCGCGGTCATCGCGGGCGGGGTGTACTTCCTGACGTCGGGCGGGGGCGCCAGCAACAGCGACGTGGCGGACTCCACCAAGGGGTACAAGCTGACACCGGCCGCCTCGGTGGACGAGTACAAGAGCAACTCGGCGGGCTCCACTCCGTCGGCGCCGTTGACCGGCAGCGGCAAGGCCGAGGCCGAAAAGCTGGGAATCAAGGATCCCCAGCAGACCGCGGCCGTGTACAACTCGGGCTCCCAGGAGAACCCGCTCACCGTGAAGACCCTGACGTTCCAGGGCATCTGGGGCGATGTCACCGACCCTGCGAACGTCATCGACAACTCGTTCACGAACACCGAGAACAGCATGAAGAAGAACAACGAGGGCATGGAGTACTCCCTCGTCGGCAGCCCCAAGGCGGTGACTCCGTCCGGATTCAAGGGGGCGCTGATGAAGTGTCAGGACATGAAGATCACCAACAGCAAGGGCGACGGCACCGCCAAGAACGGCCCCAAGGAGTTCACGGCGCCCATCTGCGTATGGGCCGACTACAGCACGGTCGGTGTGCTCGTCGGAATCGACGTGGCACAGTCCGTGGCCGGCAAGGGCATGCCCCAGGACGACGTGGCCGCGCTGACCGCCAAGCTCTACAACACGTCCCGCACCAAGATCTGATCGCGTCACGACGTCGCAAGGGGCGCCCCGCCGGTCCCACCCGGCCGGGCGCCCCTTCCGTCTGTGTTCACATGCCGCTACGCGGACTTCTCGTGCCGCCCGCCGTCGCTGTTCCCGATCGTCCGCGGCTCGCGCGGGACCAGCGTCGGGTTCACGTTGTTGCGGACGACGTCCGCCGTGATGACCACCCGGGCGACGTCCTTGCGGGACGGCACCTCGTACATCACGGACTGGAGGACCTCTTCCATGATGGCCCGCAGGCCACGCGCGCCGGTGCCGCGCAGGATCGCCTGGTCGGCGATGGCCTCCAGGGCCGGGCGGTCGAAGTCCAGTTCCACACCGTCGAGTTCGAACAGTCGTTGATACTGCTTCACCAGCGCGTTGCGCGGCTCGACGAGGATCTGCAGCAGCGCCTCACGGTCCAGGTTGTGGACCGAGGTGAGGACGGGCAGCCGGCCGATGAACTCCGGGATCATCCCGAACTTCACCAGGTCCTCCGGCATGACCTCCTGGAACTGGTCGCTCGCCTCGATCTCGCGCTTGGACCGGATCGTCGCGCCGAAGCCGATGCCCTTGGCGCCCGCCCGCGACTCGATGATCTTCTCCAGACCGGAGAAGGCACCGCCCACGATGAACAGCACGTTCGTCGTGTCGATCTGGATGAATTCCTGGTGCGGGTGCTTCCGGCCGCCCTGCGGCGGTACGGAGGCCGTGGTGCCCTCCAGGATCTTCAACAGGGCCTGCTGGACGCCTTCGCCGGAGACATCGCGGGTGATCGACGGGTTCTCGCTCTTGCGCGCGACCTTGTCGATCTCGTCGATGTAGATGATCCCGGTCTCGGCCTTCTTGACGTCGTAGTCCGCGGCCTGGATCAGCTTCAGCAGGATGTTCTCGACGTCCTCGCCGACATAGCCGGCCTCCGTCAGCGCGGTCGCGTCGGCGATGGCGAACGGGACGTTGAGCATGCGGGCCAGGGTCTGCGCGAGAAGCGTCTTGCCGGAGCCCGTGGGGCCCAGCAGCAGGATGTTGGACTTGGCCAGCTCGATGGCGTCGTCCCGGCCCTGCGCGCCGCCGTTCTCGCCTGCCTGGACCCGCTTGTAGTGGTTGTACACAGCGACCGAGAGAGCCTTCTTGGCGGGCTCCTGCCCGACCACGTAGCCCTCGAGGAACTCGTAGATCTCGCGCGGCTTGGGGAGTTCCTCCCACCGCACTTCGGAGGTCTCCG
Organism: Streptomyces sp. NPDC093149; assembly: GCF_044754145.1. Taxonomy (NCBI): domain Bacteria; kingdom Bacillati; phylum Actinomycetota; class Actinomycetes; order Kitasatosporales; family Streptomycetaceae; genus Streptomyces; species Streptomyces sp. NPDC093149. The sequence continues at coordinate 542,279 of NZ_JBIVON010000002.1, read as the reverse complement.
CGAGCTCCTCCTCGATGATCTCGTTGCAGAGATCGATGCACTCGTCGCAGATGTACACACCGGGTCCCGCGATGAGCTTCTTCACCTGCTTCTGGCTCTTTCCGCAGAACGAGCACTTGAGCAGATCGCCGCCATCACCGATGCGTGCCACGAGGTGCTTCCCCTTCGCCTGGGAGCAGCCTGGTTCAGCGGCTCCTGGTGCCTCTATCCGACGGTACCTTGCCTTGCCCCCCGTTCGGGCCCCCCTTGGCACGGTTCACACCGCCGATGCGGTGCGAACCCGCCGTGCCAAGGGGTGAAGGCCGACGTCAGACGGCCGTGGCCGCCTGCTTGCGGGTCGACACGATCTGGTCGACGAGACCGTAGGCGAGGGCGTCCTCGGCGGTCAGGATCTTGTCGCGCTCGATGTCGTCGCGGATCTTCTCCAGCGGTGTGGTGGAGTGCTTGGCCAGCATCTCCTCCAGCTGAGTACGCATCCGCAGGATCTCGTTGGCCGCGATCTCCAGGTCGGAGAGCTGCTCACGGCCGGTCTGCGAGGACGGCTGGTGGATCAGTACACGGGCGTTGGGCAGCGCCATCCGCTTGCCGGGCGTACCCGCGGCGAGCAGCACGGCCGCGGCGGAGGCCGCCTGACCCATGCAGACCGTCTGGATGTCCGGCTTCACGAACTGCATCGTGTCGTAGATCGCGGTGAGCGCGGTGAACGAGCCGCCGGGGCTGTTGATGTAGATCGAGATGTCCCGGTCCGGGTCCATCGACTCCAGGCACAGCAGCTGCGCCATGACGTCGTTGGCCGAGGCGTCGTCGATCTGCACGCCGAGGAAGATCACGCGCTCCTCGAAGAGCTTCGCATAGGGGTCGTACTCACGCACGCCCTGCGAGGTGCGCTCCACGAAGCGCGGCACGATGTAACGGTTGTCCACCTGCGGGCCGGTGTAGAGGCCGCTCGCGGAGGCGCCGGGGAAGTTGTTCATGTGGGTGTTCACCATCCTGGTGGCGTTCTGTGGCTGGGTGTCTCGGCGTACGAGAGGTGCGCGGGGCTGTGGAGCCCGAACCGGTGGGTACCGGATCAGGCGCCGGTGCCGCCGCCGCCCGGAACGCCCGATGCGATCGTGATGATCTCGTCGATGAGGCCGTACTCCTTGGCCTCCTCCGCGGTGTACCAGCGGTCGCGGTCGCCGTCGCGGATGATCGTCTCGACCGTCTGGCCGGAGTGACGGGCGGTGATCTCCGCCATCCGCTGCTTGGTGCGCAGCAGGTACTGGGCCTGGATCTTGATGTCCGAGGCCGTACCGCCGATGCCGGCCGAACCCTGGTGCATGAGGATGTCGGTGTTCGGGAGCGCGAAGCGCTTGCCCGCGGTGCCGCCGGTGAGCAGGAACTGGCCCATCGAGGCCGCCATGCCCATACCGATGGTGACCACGTCGTTCGGGATGTACTGCATGGTGTCGTAGACCGCCATGCCGGCCGTCACCGAGCCGCCGGGGCTGTTGATGTAGAGGTAGATGTCCTTGTCGGGCTCGGCGGCGAGGAGGAGCAGCTGCGCCGTGATCTTGTTGGCGATCTCATCGTCGACCTGCTGACCGAGGAAGATGATGCGCTCGCCGAGCAGTCGGCTGTAGACCTGGTCACCGAGGCCTCCACCGAGGGACGGCTCACCGGCGGCGTAGGGCATCAGATTCGTCACGTATCCACCTGCTCGTCTCTGACGGCTCCGGCCGTCTCAGCGTCTTCGTACCGGGTGGGCGGGGACTCCCCTGCCCTTCCTATTCATGGACCCTAACGCGCAGGTAGGACAACGCCATCCCGCTTCCGCAACTGTTCGCTGGGAGCGCAAGCTCCGCAGTCCGCACAAGGGTTGTGGGGCACCGTACGCCATACGACGACGGGCTCCGAACGCACAGCGTCCGGAGCCCGTCGTACGGGTTCAGCGCGAGGCTCAGGCCTCGTTCTTCTCCTCGGCGGCGTCGGCCGCTGCCTCGGTGGTGCCCTCGGCGGCCTCGACCGTCTCGATGGCCTCCTCCGCCACCTCTTCATCGTCTTCCAGGTCGACGACCTCACCATTGGTGTCGACGACCTTGGCGGCCTCGACGACCACGGCCAGCGCCTTGCCGCGGGCGACCTCGCCGACGAGCATCGGCACCTGGCCGCCCTCGACGACGGCCTGGGCGAACTGGTCGGGGCTCATGCCGGAGGAAGCAGCACGCCGCATGAGGTGCTCGGTGAGCTCCTCCTGGTTGACGTTCAGCTTCTCCTTGTTGACGATCTCGTCCAGGATGAACTGGGTCTTGATGCCCTTGATCGCCTGCTCGGAGGTCTCGGCCTCGAACTCCTCGACCGTCTTGCCCTGGATCTCCAGGTACTTGTCGAGGGTCAGACCCATCTGACCGAGCTGGTGGTGCTCCAGGTTGTGCTTGCGGGTCTGGACCTCGTCCGCGAGCAGCTTCTCCGGGATCGGGACCTCGGCGAGCTTGAGCAGCTCGTCCAGGACACGCTCCTGGGCCTGGGTGGCCTGGTCGTACTGCTTGGTGGTCTCCAGGCGCTTGCGGCTGTCCGCCTTCAGCTCGTCGAGGGTGTCGAACTCGCTCGCCATCTGGGCGAACTCGTCGTCCAGCTCGGGGAGCTCGCGGGCGGCGACCGCGGTGACCTTGACGGTGACCTCGGCCTCCTTGCCCTCGGCCGAGCCGCCCTTCAGCTCGGAGGTGAAGGTGGCCTCGCCACCCGCCTCCAGGCCGGTGACGGCGGCGTCGATGCCGTCGAGGAGCTCGCCGGAACCGATGGTGTACGAGACACCCTCGGCCACGCCGTCCTCCAGGACCTCGCCGTCGACCTTGGCCTGCAGGTCGATCGTCACGACGTCGCCCTCGGCGGCGGCGCGCTCGACCGGGTTGGTGGAGGCGAAGCGCTCACGGAGCTGCTCCACGGCCTTCTCGACGTCCTCGTCGCTGACCTCGAGGGCGTCGACGGTGACCTCGATGCCGGAGTAGTCCGGGATCTCGATCTCGGGGCGTACGTCAACCTCGGCGGTGAAGGCCAGCAGTTCGCCGTCCTTCAGCTCGGTGATGTCGACCTCGGGCTGACCGAGGACGTTGAGCTCACCCTCGTTGACGGCCTCGGTGTAGAACTTCGGGAGGGCGTCGTTGACGGCCTCCTCCAGCACCGCACCGCGGCCGAAGCGCTGGTCGATGACCCGGGCGGGGATCTTGCCCTTGCGGAAGCCCTTCACCGTGACCTGCTGGTTGATCTTCTTGTACGCCGCGTCGAGGCTGTCCTTGAGCTCCTCGAAGGGCACCTCGACAGTGAGCCGAACCCGGGTCGGGTTCAGGGTCTCCACGGCGCTCTTCACGGTTCGGTCTCCTTGTGGCTGACTTCTTGGGGTTCTGCTCCGCCGCACGGGAGGCGGCTTCGCGGACCGAGCCCGGTACATCAGACACACGGGCACGCATTTTGCATAGTAACGGCAAGGAGACGGACTCCCACAATGCGATCGTGCCGGTGGTCCGCGGTCCCGCGAGCGGTCCGTGATCTTGCCGGTGGTCGGGGTGGCCGGATTCGAACCGACGACCTTCCGCTCCCAAAGCGGACGCGCTACCAAGCTGCGCCACACCCCGTCGGTGCGACACGTAGGGTACATGCAGAAAGGCGGCCCATCGGCCGCTTTGCTCGTCCGGCACCGAACGCGACACCGGGTGACCGCAATCGGGTGTGCGGGCAGCGCCCGCGACCCGCTACGATGCTTCTCGTACCGCGGTCCCCGGACCTGCGGTGCGTTGCTTGCGGGCGTAGCTCAATGGTAGAGCCCTAGTCTTCCAAACTAGCTACGCGGGTTCGATTCCCGTCGCCCGCTCCATGCTTGGGCCCGGTCCGACGAATCACTCGTCGGACCGGGCCCTTTGCGTTGTGCCCGGGTTCCGTCGGACGCGCTCCGCCGGGTGACCTCCCGCGCCGGGGCGCGGGGCAGCCGGTTCGGCCGGATCAGAAGCTGATCTGGTTGATGGTCTCCGCTATGGAGTTCATGAACCTGTTGATCGACGGCGCCATGCCCGTCGACGCCAGGAAGAAGCCGAAGAGCACCGCGACGATCGCCGGACCGGGCTTGATCGAGCCACCTCGGATCAGGACCACCAGGATGATCGCCAACATCAGCACCACAGACAGTGAAATGGCCACAACTGATCACACCCTTGGTCGGTCCGCCTTGCCGGCCCGGAGGTGTCCCGCCGAGCACTCCTCCGCTCCGTCCATCGTGCCACCAACTCCCCTGTGGTCGCTGCCAGGTGACGGATCGAAGTGACAGGATCGCGCCATCCTCGCGCCCCATGTGCGCCGGGGGGCGCACACCCGCACAAGGGGGGCGCCACGGGCCCCGGACAAGACTCCGCGCACCCTGTGAGCGAGCTGTGAATCAAACAATCGCAACACCGTGCGACTGTGACGGTTCCCATACCCACACACTTCATTCACATGCAATTCCAGGACGAGCGTGCGGCAGAATTGGCACCCCTCAATAGCCAGACGATATGCCCTATTCAACAGGGATGAATCTGGGCATAGCGGGCGGTTCTCGGCGGTTTCGCTTTTGATTGGACGCGAACACCAGATATCCGTGAGCGGTTTTACGAATTGCAATCGGGGCGTCTAGGGTGCTTTGAATGTTCCCCGCTCCGAACGTATTTCACAGGGCCCCGCTCCCATCAGCGCCCCGGGAGTCGGAGCCCAGACACCAAGGGACGATGACCACCACCGCGGCGCCCCCCGCAACGGTGGCGAACAAGCCTCCGGCGACCTCGTCGGCGAAGAGGCGGGACGCCTACTTCGACAACGTCAAATATCTGGCCATCGTGCTCGTCGCGGTGGCGCACTCATGGGAACCGGTGATGGACGGCAGCCGGACCGCCCGTGCGCTGTACATGGTGGCCTACACCTTTCACATGCCGGCCTTCATCATCATCTCCGGCTATTTCTCCCGCTCGTTCGACATGTCCGCCGCCAAGGTAAAACGCCTGGTCACCGGCGTCGCCGTGCCCTACGTGGTGTTCGAGACGGCGTATTCACTGTTCAAGCGGTACGCGGACGACTCCCCCGATCATCCGATCAGCCTGATCGACCCCTGGTATCTCACCTGGTTCCTGGTCGCACTGTTCATCTGGCGCATCACCACACCGCTCTGGCAGTCGCTGCGATATCCGCTGCCGGTGGCGCTCGTCATCGCCGTGTTCGCCTCCTTCTCCCCGACGATCGGCGACGATCTCGATCTCCAGCGCGTTCTGCAGTTCCTGCCGTTCTTCGTACTGGGGCTCCGACTGAGGCCCGAGCACTTCGAGATGGTCCGCCGGCGTGAGGTGCGGATGCTCGCGCTCCCGCTGCTCGCCGGGGCCCTGGTGTTCGCGTACTGGGCGGCGTCGCGGATGCAGCTGGGCTGGTTCTACCGCAGCAACAGCGCGCAGGAGATGGGCGCCCCTTGGTGGTCCGGTGCCGTGATGACGCTGGCCATGTTCGGCTGCGCCCTGCTGCTCACCATCGGGTTCCTGTCCTGGGTGCCTCGGCGCCCCATGTGGTTCACCGTGCTCGGCGCCGGGACGATCTGCGGCTATCTGCTGCACGGGTTCCTGATCAAGGGCGCCGAATACGCCGGGCTGTTCGACACCTACGACTGGCTCTCGGCGCCCGGCGGACTGGCCCTGGTCTCCCTCGTCGCGGCCGGGGCGGTGACGCTGATGTGCACGCCGCCCGTACGGCGGGTGCTGCGTCCGGTGACCGAGCCGGAGATGGACTGGGCGTTCCGACGGGACGCGGCCCGGCGCTGATCCGGTGGCTCAGTCCTGCCCCGTGTTGGCTTGAACCGATTGCTCGGCGGGCGATCCACCCGAGGTGAGCCCGAGCAGGCGCCGTACCTGCGCATACTTCTCGGTCAGCCGGGTACGGGTCGCCGGTTCCAGCACGGCGAGGCGGTCCGGGTCGGCGTTGTGCGCCAGGTCGGACTCCTTGATCAGCAACGCGCCCGGGGTGTCGAGGATGCGCCGGGTGTAGGCAGCGAGGTCCTCGCCGTCACGTTTGGTGACGGCGAGGACCATGTCCTTGACCTGCTGCGGCAGCGCGGCACCGGCCAGCCACTCCTGCGACAGCGCGTCGTCCTCGACGGCGTCGTGCAGCCAGGCCGCGGCGATCTGTTCGTCGCTGCCTCCCCTGATCCGCACGCCCTCGGCGACCGCGGCGAGATGCTCGGTGTACGGGCGTCCCGCTTTGTCCCGCTGGTCGGCGTGGGCCTCGCGGGCGATCGCCTCGATTTCGGCCAGGGTCAGCCGTGCGCGTCGTGTGGGCATGGCCCGACTCTACGGACGCGCGGCCGTCCGGCGCAGGGCGGCCCGGGCCGGGACCGTCACGGCGGCCAGGCCGAGTCCGATGGTCGCGGCGAGGAAGGACATGTACAACGCCGGTGGGATGTAGGGCGATTCGCCCGTGAGTCCCTTCACCATCGGGACCAGTGTGGCCAGTGCGATGGCGGTGCCGAGTGCGGCGCCGGTGACCGTGACGAGCAGCGCCTCCCAGCGGATCATCCCCATGACCTGGCGGCGGGTGGAGCCGACGAGCCGCAGCATGGTCAGTTCGCGGCGCCGGTCGAGGACGGTCATCACCAGGGTGTTGACCGCGGCGACGGCGGCGAATCCACCGAGAACCGCGGCCATGGTGGTGTTGGCCCAGGCGTTGAGTTCACGGTTCTGGTCCTGCGCGGTGGCGTAACCGGTCCGGTCGGTGACCGTGCCCAGCGCGGTGAGCTTCCGTGCGGCGGCGGGTGTGGCCCGTACCAGCAGGTCGGTGGCGTACGGCGAGGTGACATGGGCGCTGAGGTCGGCGGCGGGCAGTGTGACCAGACCGGTGCCCAGGCCGCGGCCGTAGACGGCGACGATCTTCGGAGCCGCCTCGGTGCCGTCCGGGAGGCGCAGGGCCAGCCGGTCGCCGGTCCCGACCTTCGTGGATCCGGCGAGGGTGGTGTCGATGGCGACGGTACCGGGGCGCAGGCCGGTCAGCGATCCGGACCGGACGTCGAGGTCCTGGACCTCGGTGAGGTCCCGGCCGGAGCCGATGATCCCCTGGACGGAGGTGGTCTGGAGCCGCCGTTCCCCGCCCGATCCGGTGGCCACCAGGACGGAGCCGCGGAGCAGCCCGACGGCGGTCGTGACACCGGGTGTGGCGGCGGCCCGCTCGGTCGCGTCGGAGGCGAGTCCGGCCGGCGCGGAGACGATGTGGTCGGCGGTGATGGCGTCGCGCTGCTGGTGTGCGATCACCCGTTCCTCGCTGGTGTGCATGAAGACGAGCGTGGAGGAGAAGGCCATGGCGAGCACGATCGGGGTGATCGCGGAGGCCAGGCGGCGCGAGTTCGTCCGGGAGTTGGCGGCGGCCAGCGAGCCCGGCGCGCCGGCGGCGCGCAGCGGGAAGCCGATGACGGCGGCGCAGATCCGGGCGATCAGCGGGCCGAGCAGGCCGACCGCGAGCATGAAGAGCATGACGACGCCGAGTGCGGCGTTCGCCGCGTCCTCGCCGCTCGTGGACGCGGCGACGCCCGCGAAGGCCACGCCGCCGCCGAGGGCGGAGATGCCGAGCGGGGTGCGGATCCAGCCGAACGGCGGGCGTTCCACCGCGGACTGCGCGAGAGCCAGGCCCGGCCTGGTCTTCGACGGCCGGCGGGCTGCGAAGTATCCGGCGCCCAGCGCGGTGAGCATCGTGGTGGCCGCGGTGACGGTCAGGGGCAGCCAGGACACCCGCAGCGCGACGGCTTCGGGGATGGCGCCCCTGTCCTGGAGCTGACCGAACCACCAGTGGGCCAGGGCGATTCCGGGCAGGCAGCCGAGCGCGCCGGCGAGCGGTGCGACGAGCAGGGACTCGGTCGCGATGGTACGGCGCAGCTGGCGCGGGGTGGCGCCGATGGCGCGCAGCAGGGCGAACTCGCGGCTGCGCTGACCGACGGAGAGGGCGACCGTACCGGCGGCGGTGAAGACGGCGACCATGGTGGCGATGCCGCCGAAGGAGCCGCCGAGGCCGACGAGGAGTTCCTTGGCGCCCGCGAGTTCCGCGTCCTCGACGGCGCCCCGGCCGTCACCGGTGTGGACCTGGACCCCTGCGGTGTGGTCGACGGCCTCGCGTACCTGGTCGGCGAGACCGGCGGTGGGGGTGGAGCGGGCTGCGAGCACGGCGATGGCGTCGACCCGGCCGGGGTGGCCGGAGAGCTGTACGGCCTGCCGGTCGGTGAACCAGACGGTGGCACCGGTGGCGGTGGTGCCCGCGACGCGGAACTCCCGTACGCCCACGGGGGTGTCGAGGGTGATCCTCTCGCCGACCCGGGCCCCGGCGCCGGTGGGGACGACGACCTCACCGGTCCCGGGCGCGTCACCGGTGAGCAGCCGGGTACCGGTGAGGGCGGTGGAGCCCCAGCCGTGTGCGGTGAGGAGGGTGCCGTCCTGCCGTACGGGGTAGCTGACGTCCCCGATCGCGGCTGTGGCGCCGGGGACGGAGGCGACCTTGCCCACCAGGGATTCGGGGAGCCTCGCGGTCCCCGGTACGGGTGTGGCGGCGTCGTACTTCCCCTCGCCGCTGCCGACCGTCATATGGGCCTGCTGGTCGGCGGCGACGACCACGGGCGCCTTGGCGTAGCGCTCCGCCGGCACGGAGGCACGCACGCCGGTCTCCAGCAGGATGCCGCAGGCGGAGACGATCGCCGCGGCCAGCAGGAGCGCGACGAAGGTCCCGGCGAACGACGCGGGTTTGAAGCGGACGGCCGCGCGGGCGAGGCCGTTGGGGACGCGCGGGCTGAACATCAGGCTGCTGCTCCTGCGGGGGCGGGGGCGGTCTTGGCGGTCAGAGCGGTCATCCGGGCCGCGATCTGTGCGGCGCCGGCGCGCGGCAGGCTGTCCGCGATCGCGCCGTCGGCGAGGAAGAGCACCCGGTCGGCATAGGCGGCGGCCACCGGGTCGTGGGTGACCATGACGACGGTGGCACCGAGGCTGTCCACCGCGTGCCGGAGAAGGGCGAGGATCTCGGCCGCGGTGGTGGTGTCGAGGGCGCCGGTCGGTTCGTCGGCGAAGACCACGTCGGGGCGGGTGACCAGGGCGCGGGCGACGGCGACGCGCTGCTGCTGGCCGCCGGAGAGCTGGCCGGGGCGGCGGTCGCCCTTGTCGCCGAGACCGACCCGGTCGAGCATCTCGGCGGCTTCGCGGCGGCTGCGGGTGGAGCCGGTGCGCTGTCCGGCCAGGCGCATGGGCAGGACGACGTTCTGCTCGACCGTGAGGGACGGGAGCAGGTTGAAGGCCTGGAAGACGAAGCCGAGGCGGGTGCGGCGCAGCTCGGTGAGCCGGTTCTCGCTCATGCCGGTGATCTCGGTGCCGCCGAGGCGTACGGAGCCTTCGGTGGGGCGGTCGAGTCCCGCCGCGCACTGCAGGAAGGTCGACTTCCCGGAGCCGGACGGACCCATGACCGCCGTGAAACTGGAGCGCGGGAGGGCGAGGTCGATGCCCCTCAGGGCGTGGACGGCGGAGCTGCCGCGGCCGTACTGCCGACGGACGCCGCGCAGTTCGACGGCGAGGTCCGAGGGTCCGGCCCCATGAGGGATGCCCTCCGTCGACTGCCTGTCCTGCGCGCCCTGCCTGGTGCGTCGCAGCCCCATGGTGTCCTGCCTTTCGGTTGCTCCCGGCCGGTCTTCCGGCCGGTATCCCGAACGTACGGATCACGGGCGGGTCGGGACCATGGCGGCTGCTGGCGGATCGAGGGTGGGGGAAACCCCAGGGTGCTCCCGGGGGCGGGCGGGCCCGGGGGCCGTCGAACAGGCGGACGGGCTTCGGGGCGCTGTCGGAGGCGGGACAGCGGTCCGGGGTGCGCGGGCGGATCCCGGGTGCTGCGGATGGGGCCGGTCCTCGGGTTGCCGGGGTGGCCATAGTTGCAACGTCAATCGTTCGGTAAACTAATTACTGACGATTCCTTGACGCTCTCTTGACCCACCGAAGGAACAGGCTCATCGGACACGCAGACACGCTCATCGCCATGGGCGGCGCCTTCCTCGCCGCCGCCGTCCTCGCCCGCGTCGGCAGCCGCATCGGACTGCCGACCATCCCCTTGTTCATCCTGGCCGGAATCCTGCTCGGCCCGCACACACCCGGCATCGTGCTCGTCGCCGACCCGCACGACCTGGAGATGCTCTCCGCGCTCGGCCTGGTGCTGCTGCTCTTCTATCTCGGCCTCGAATTCCATCTCGACGACCTCAAGGCCGGCGGCCGCAAGATGGCCGTCGCCGGCGGCACCTATCTCGCCCTGAACGTCGGCGCCGGGCTCGGCTTCGGCTTCGCGCTGGGCTGGGGCACCTCCGAAGCGCTGGTGCTCGCCGGTGTGCTCGGCATCTCGTCGTCGGCCATCGTCACCAAGGTCCTGGTCGACCTGGGCCGTATCGGCAATCCGGAGACCAAGCCGATCCTCGGCATCATCGTCGTCGAGGACGTGTTCCTCGCCCTCTACCTGGCCGCTCTCCAGCCGATCCTGTCGGGCGCCGAGAGCCTCTCCGCCGCGGCGGTCGACGGCGGCAAGGCTTTCGGGTTCCTGCTGCTGCTCGCCGTGATCGCCCGGTACGGCACCCGGGTCATCGGCAAGCTGATCAACACCCGGGACGACGAACTCCTCGTCATCTCCTTCCTCGGTGCCGCGGTGCTCGTGGCGGGAGTCTCGGAGTGGTTCGGGGTCGCGGACGCGATCGGCGCCTTCATGGTCGGCCTGATGCTCGGCAGCACGTCCTCCGGCGCCCGCATCCTCAAGCTGGTCCACCCGCTGCGGGACGCCTTCGGCGCGATCTTCTTCTTCGCCTTCGGTCTCTCCATCGACCCGGGCGACCTGCCGGTCGTCCTGTGGCCGGTGCTGGCCGCCGTCGCGGTGACTCTCGCCATGAACGTCCTCGCCGGGATCGCCGCCGCCAAGGTGTACGCGTTCGGCCCGCAGGCCACCGCGAACATCTCCACCACACTGGTGGCCCGCGGCGAGTTCGCCCTGATCCTCGCCACGATGGCGGCGGCCGCGGGACTGGACGAGCGGCTCTCCCCGTTCATCGCCGGATACGTACTCCTCCTCGCGGTCCTCGCACCGTTGGCCGCCGGGCGGTCGCACTGGCTGGCCCGTGTCCTGCCGGGCGGGCGGGGCCGGGGTGAGGGCAGTGACAGCGACACCGGCGCCGGACAGATCTCGGTCCCTGCCTGAGACGACGACCGGCAGGTCCGGGTACCGGCACGGCGCCGGGTACCCGGACCGGCCGGGGGCCGGGATCCGGCGAACGGCCGGCGGCCGCCGACGCACATCCGGCCCGAGCCGCTTGCGCGGGGTTCAGGACCGGCGTGACAGCAGCAGCAGCGCCCGGTCGTCGTTGACGTCCTTGGCGCATGCCTCGATCAGATGCCAGGCCGCACCCTCGAAACCGGTGGCGACATAGCGGTCGGCCTCACCGGTCAGCCGGTCGATGCCCTCCGCGATGTCGCGGTCGGACGCCTCCACCAGGCCGTCCGTGAACAGCATCAGCACGTCGCCCGGGGCCAAGGAGCCCTTCACGGCGTCGAACTGCGCCCCGTCGTACACCCCGAGCAGCGGGCCCTCCGCGACCTTCTCCTCCCACCGGCCGCTGCCCGAGTGCAGTTGCAGGGCCGGCGGGTGTCCCGCCGAGAGGAGTTCGTAGTCACCCGATTCGAGGTCCAGGACCAGATGGATCGAGGTGGCGAAGCCCTCGTCCCAGTCCTGACGCAGCAGATAGCCGTTGGCCGCCGGGAGGAAGCCGTGCGGGGGCAACGAGCCGAGCAGCCCGCCGAAGGCGCCGGACAGCAGCAGGGCACGGGAGCCCGCGTCCATTCCCTTGCCGGAGACGTCGGTGAGGACGGCCTCCAGCGTCCGTCCGCCGTTGGTGCGGGCGGCGACGACGAAGTCACCGGAGAAGGACTGCCCGCCCGCCGGGCGCAGCGCCATCTCGCGGTGCCAGCCCTGCGGCAGCCGGGGCAGCGCGCTCTGCACCCTGATGCGTTCACGCAGGTCGAAGAGCATGGTGCCGCCGCGCCGCCACGGCACACCGACCCTGGCCCGGAACTGGGCGAGGACCAGTCCGAAGAAGCCGCAGGCCGCGACCACCAGGACGATGCCGGGAGTCACCCGGGCCGGGCCGTCCTCGTACGGACCGAGTGCGAGCGACTCCACGATCAGGGCCGTGGCCGCGGTCGCGTACAGACCCAGCAGACTCGCGGGCCGCAGCAGCAGACCGCCCGCGACGATCGGCAGGACGAGCGCGGCCGGTGAGCACCACACCGGGTCGAACAGGGTGGCGCAGGTGATGGCCGGAATGGTGAGCAGCAGACCGGCCAGCGCGATCCAGTCCGAGCCGTCGCCGCGGAAGTAGTCGACACCGGACTTGCGCAGCGCGATGCGTGCCCGGTGCGCCGATTTCCGCAATCGGGCCGGGTACGACTCTGCTCCTGCACGTCGGGCCATTGCGGGGACTTTATCGACCCGACGGCCTCCGGTGCAGGGGGACCCCGTGACAATGCGTTCGAAATCGGGTCGACCGGGCGCCACGCCCCTGATAGGGATGGCCCATGACTACTGAGCTTCGCGTACTGCAGCCGTCCGAATGGAACGAATGGTTCGAGTGTCTGGAGCTCGCATTCGGCGGTGTGGCAGAGCCTCCCGAGCAGCGCGAGCTGGACGAACAACTGACCGAGTGCGAGCGGTCGATCGGGGTCTGGGACGGCTCCGACGTCGTCGCCACGGCGGGGGCGTTCAGCTTCCGGCTCGCCGTGCCCGGCGGGACGCTGGTGCCCGCCGCAGGGGTCACGATGGTGAGTGTCGCGTCCACCCATCGCAGGCGCGGCCTGCTGACGTCGATGATGCGTCGGCAGCTCGACGACGTCCGGGCACTGGGTGAGCCGATCGCCGTCCTGACGGCTTCGGAACCGGTGATCTACGGCCGGTTCGGCTACGGCGCGGCCTCGCGTCAGATGTCGTTGACGATCGACACGGACCGGGTGCGGCTGACGGTTCCCGAGGGCACGGACGAGGTCCGGCTGCGCCACGCGAAGCCGGACGAGGCGATGGCCGCGTGCGAGGCCGTGTACGACCGGCTGGTGGCCGGCCGGCCCGGCACACCGGCCCACGGCCCCGGCTGGGAACGCAAGCCGATGGTGGACCCGGTGAGTGCACGGCAGGGCGGTTCGGCGCAGCAGTGCGTGCTGGCGGAGCTGAACGGGCAGATCGTCGGCTATGTGACGTACCACATCAAGCCCGAGTGGGAGCCGTCCGGTCCCAAGGGCCAGGTGAAGGTGAACGACCTGGCCGCGCTCGACCCGGCGGCGTACGCGGCGCTGTGGCGGTTCCTCTTCGAGATCGATCTGACCTCGACGATCGACGCGCGCAACCGGCCGGTCGACGACGCGGTGCTGCACCTGGTGTCGGACGTGCGACGGTGCAACATCCTGATCCGGGACTGTCTGCACGTGCGGCTGGTGGAGCTGGGGGCGGCGCTGGAGGCGCGGGCGTACCGGGCGCCGGTGGACGTGGTGTTCGAGGTCGAGGACGCGTTCTGCCCCTGGAACGAGGGGCGTTGGCGGCTCACGTCCGACGCGCAGGGGACGGCGACCTGCCGTCGGACCGACGATGCGGCCGACCTGGCGCTCTCGGTGAGGGAGTTGGGTGCGGTGTATCTGGGCGGCGAATCCCTGAGCTCGCTCGCCCTGGCCGGGCGGGTGCGGGAGTTGCGTGCGGGCGCGCTGGCGGAGGCGTCGCTGGCCTTCTCGTCGGACGCGGCGCCGTGGCTGCCGCGGGGGTTCTAGGGGCCTTCTAGGCCTTCTGGCATCCCGGGCACCAGAAGAGGTTGCGGGCGGCGAGATCGGCGGTGCGGATCTCGCCGCCACAGATGTGGCAGGCCTGCCGGGCCCTGCGGTACACGTACACCTCGCCGCCGTGGTCGTCGACCCGTGGCGGACGTCCCATCGCCTCCGGTGTGTGCTCGGGGCGGACCGTGTCGATCCGGTTGTTCCGCACGCCCTCGCGCATCAGCATCGCCAGGTCGGCCCAGATCGCGTCCCACTCCGCACGCCCGAGGTCCTTGCCCGGCCGGTACGGGTCGATCCCGTGCCGGAACAGCACCTCGGCCCGGTACACATTGCCGACCCCCGCGATGACCTTCTGGTCCATCAGCAGGGCCGCGACGGTGATCCGGCTGCGGGAGATGCGCCGCCACGCCCGCTCACCGTCCTCGTCGGTCCGCAGCGGGTCCGGGCCGAGCCGGTCGTGTATCGCGCGCTTCTCGGGGTCGGTGATCAGCGCACACGTGGTGGGGCCGCGCAGATCCGCGTGGTGGTCGTCGTTCACCAGGCGCAGCCGGACCGTGTCGGTGGGCGGCGGGGCCGGGGCCGTACCGAAGCCGAGCTTCCCGAAGAGGCCCAGGTGGATGTGGACCCAGCCGGCGGCCTCGAACCCGAGGAAGAGGTGCTTGCCGTGGGCGTCGACGCCGGTGAACGTCCGGCCGTCGAGCAGCGCGGCGCTGTCGGAGAACTTGCCCTGCGGGCTGCTCACCCGCACCGGCCGCCCGGCGAACCTGTCCCGGTGGTCCGCCGCGAGACGGTGGATCGTGTGTCCCTCGGGCACGACGGCTGCTCTCCTCGATGGCGTGCGGACGTGGTGACGTGTGCACATGGCTGTGCCGCCGGGGGTACCGGCGGCACAGGGACGGAAACCGGTCAGCCCTGCTGCGGGTGGTGGGCCGGGATCGGGGGGAGCTCGCCGGTCGTCTCGTACGCCGTGAGCATCTCGATCCGGCGGGTGTGACGCTCCTCACCCGAGTACGGGGTGGTGAGGAAGATCTCGACGAACTTGGTGGACTCCTCCACCGAGTGCATCCGGCCGCCGATGGCGACCACATTGGCGTTGTTGTGCTCGCGGCCCAGCGCGGCCGTCTGCTCGCTCCAGGCGAGTGCCGCGCGCACTCCCTTGACCTTGTTGGCGGCGATCTGCTCGCCGTTGCCGGAGCCGCCGATCACGATGCCGAGGCTGTCCGGGTCCGCGGCCGTCCTCTCGGCGGCACGCAGGCAGAACGGCGGGTAGTCGTCCTGGGCGTCGTAGATGTGGGGGCCACAGTCGACGGCCTCGTGGCCATGGGCCGTGAGCCACTCGACGAGGTGGTTCTTGAGTTCATAGCCGGCATGGTCCGAGCCGAGGTACACGCGCATGTTCCGAGTGTGGCACGAGCGTCGCCGGGTAGCCGTCATCGGGGTCGGGACCCTCCGGCCGACCCGCCCGACGGGCGGCGGGAGCCGTGTGCGGGCCTCCTGCGCGGGCGCCGTGTGGCCGACACCACTCGGTCAGATTCGGAAGAAGGGGTTCCGCTTTTGTGGTCCGGCGGGCTTCAATGCATCACTCGCCGCCGCACCCCACTCCGGCGGAGAGTCACGCACCGCGTGATCCGAGAACGTAAGGATTCGATCCATGACGTCGCAGACGACTCTGGCCGAGCCGGGCCACCAGCCCGAGCAGCCGGACCGGCCGAACGGGCCGGACACAACGGGCTCATCCGACGGACTCCAGGCAGGCCTCAAGAACCGCCATCTCTCGATGATCGCCATCGGCGGGGTGATCGGCGCGGGCCTCTTCGTCGGCTCCGGCGCCGGTATCGCCGCCGCGGGACCGGCCATCCTGCTGTCCTACGCCCTGGTCGGCCTGATGGTCGTCTTCGTGATGCGGATGCTCGGCGAGATGGCGGCGGCCCGCCCCAGCTCCGGCTCCTTCTCCGCCTACGCCGATCAGGCGCTGGGCCGCTGGGCCGGCTTCTCGATCGGCTGGCTGTACTGGTTCTTCTGGGTCGTGGTGCTCGCCGTCGAGGCGACGGCGGGTGCCAAGATCCTGGAGGGCTGGGTGCCGGGCGTCCCGCAGTGGGCGTGGGCACTGATCGTGATGGTCGTACTGACCGCGACGAACCTGGTCTCGGTCGGCTCGTACGGCGAGTTCGAGTTCTGGTTCGCCGGGATCAAGGTCGTGGCGATCGGCGCCTTCGTGGTCGTCGGACTGCTCGCCGTCTTCGGGGTGCTGCCCGGCTCGGACAACCCCGGCGCGGGGCTCGCACACCTCACCGACACCGGCGGGTTCTTCCCCCAGGGACCCGGCGCCATCCTCACCGGTGTGCTGATGGTCGTCTTCTCCTTCATGGGCAGCGAGATCGTCACGCTGGCGGCCGGCGAGTCCGAGAACCCGCAGCGCGCCGTCCAGAAGGCCACCAACAGCGTGATCTGGCGGATCGCCGTCTTCTACCTGGGCTCGATCTTCATCGTGCTCACCCTGCTGCCGTGGAACGACAAGTCGATCGTGAAGGACGGCAGCTACGTCGCCGCCCTCAACTCCATCGGCATTCCGCACGCCGGCCAGGTGATGAACGTCATCGTCCTCACCGCCGTGCTGTCCTGCCTCAACTCCGGCCTCTACACCGCCTCGCGGATGGCCTTCTCGCTCGGTGGCCGCGGGGACGCGCCCAAGGCCTTCGCGCGGGTGAACAAGCGGGGTGTGCCGCAGGCGGCGATCCTCTCGTCCGTCGTCTTCGGCTTCGTCGCCGTGTTCTTCAACTACCAGTGGCCCGACACCGTCTTCCAGTTCCTGCTGAACTCCTCCGGTGCGGTCGCCCTGTTCGTCTGGCTGGTCATCTGCTTCACGCAGCTGCGGATGCGCGGCATGATCCTGCGCGAGTCGCCGGAGAAGCTGGTCGTGCGGATGTGGCTCTTCCCGTATCTGACCTGGGCGACCATCGCGATGATCTCGTTCGTCCTCGTCTACATGCTGACCGACGACGGCGGACGCGAGCAGGTGCTGCTCTCCCTGCTCGTCGCGGCGCTGGTGGTGGCCATCTCGCTGGTACGTGAGGTCCGTCAGCGGAAGGCGCGCGCCTGAGGCCGTCGGCCGTATCCATACCTGACGGCAGATGTCAGGTATACGGGGGAGGCTCTCCGTCGTAACGCCACCGAGCGAACGACCGGAGAGCCTCCTCATGACATCCGCCCCCGCCCGTGTCCCCACCGGCTTCCAGACCGGCTTCACCGTCCGTCCCGACCTCGTCGTCGAGGCCGCCCGTGCCGAGGACGTACGGACCGCCGTGGCCGACGCCGCCGCGCGCGGCCTGCCCGTCCGCGTCCACGCCACCGGCCACGGGCTGTCCGGGGCCGTCGAGGGCGGGCTGCTGATCAGCACCCGCCGGATGGACTGCGTCGAGATCGACCCGGTGCGCCGCACCGCACGCATCGGCGCGGGCGTCACCTGGGGCCAGGTGATCGAGGCCGCCGCACCGCACGGGCTCGCCCCGCTGAACGGCTCCGCACCGGGCGTCGGCGCCGTCTCGTACACCCTCGGCGGCGGGCTCCCGATCCTGGCCAGGGAGTTCGGCTACGCCGCCGACCGGGTCCGCTCGCTCGACGTGGTGACCGCCGACGGCGTACTGCGCCACGTCTCCCCGCACAGCGAGCCCGAACTCTTCTGGGCGCTGCGCGGCGGCGGGCACCGGCTCGGTGTCGTGACCCGCATGGAGGTCGACCTGGTCGAGGTCGGGCGGCTGTACGGCGGGTCGATCGCCTTCGACGGGGACGGGGACGGGGTCGGCGACCGCGTGATCCG
Source organism: Streptomyces sp. NPDC093149 (assembly GCF_044754145.1). Taxonomy (NCBI): domain Bacteria; kingdom Bacillati; phylum Actinomycetota; class Actinomycetes; order Kitasatosporales; family Streptomycetaceae; genus Streptomyces; species Streptomyces sp. NPDC093149. The sequence continues at coordinate 524,624 of NZ_JBIVON010000002.1, read as the reverse complement.
CCGCTATCTGGAATGGACCCGGACCGTGCCCGACACGCTGACGTCCTCACTGTCCGCGCTGCGGTTCCCCGACAGCCCCCGACTGCCGGAGCCGATGCGCGGCCGGTACGTGATCTCGGTGCGGGTCGCGTACACCGGCGAAACGGCCGGAGGCGAGCGGCTGGTCGCGCCGCTGCGGGCGATCGGCCCCGCGCTCACGGACTCGCTGCGGGAGATGCCGTACACCGACAGCCACACCATTCACAACGATCCACCGTTCCCGCACGCCTACTACGGCGACGCCGTGGTGCTCGGCGATCTGGACGCGGGGCGCGCCGTGCGCACGCTGGAGCTGACCGGGCCGAAGGCGCCGATGATGACCGTGGTCCAGCTCAACCACCTGGGCGGCGCGCTGGCCGCGCGGCCGGCCGTCGACAACGCGGTGCCGTACCGCGAGGCCGCATTCCTGCTGCGGCTGCTGTCGCCGCTCGACGGCACGGACGTGGCGTCGGTACGGGCCCTGTACACGGAGGTGGCCGGGGTGCTCGCCCCGCTCGCCCTGGGCCGTTCACTGAACTTCTCCTTCGGCGGCGGGGACCGCACCGAGGGATTCCACGACGCGCGGACACGGCAGAGGCTCGCCGGTCTGGTGTCGCGACACGACCCGGCGAGCCTCTTCGGAGGGAGCTACGGCATCAGCCGCGACGGCCGATGAGCTTCCAGGCCGCGGGCAGCGCGCCCATCGCCAGCGCCGCCTTCAGCGCGTCACCGAGCAGGAACGGCACCAGGCCGGCCGCGATCGCGGCGCTCGCCGACATGCCGGTGGCCAGTGCCAGGTACGGAACGCCGACCGCGTAGATGATCGCGGAGCCCAGCACCATCGTGCCCGCCGTGCGCAGCACGGAGCGGTCGCCGCCGCGGCGGGCGAGGCCGCCGACCACGGTGGCGGCGAGCAGCATGCCGAGGACGTAGCCGAACGAGGGGAAGCCCGCGCCGGAGGTGCCCTCGGAGAACCAGGGCATGCCCGCCATGCCGACGAGCGCGTACACGGCGAGGGAGAGGAAGCCGCGGCGGGCGCCGAGCGCGGTGCCGACGAGGAGCGCGGCGAAGGTCTGGCCGGTGACGGGGACCGGGGAGCCGGGCACCGGGACGGCGATCTGGGCGGCCATGCCGGTGAGCGCGGCACCACCGACGACCAGGGCCGCATCGACGGCGTAACGGTGCCTGGCGGCGGGCAGCAGGTCGGCGAGGACCGCTCCGGTACGGGCAGGGGCGGTGGCAGCAGTGCTCATCGGGACTCCGCGGGGTGAGGGCAGGTGGGGGACAGACTGAGGCCGACGTTAGCCCACGGGTTAACGCGCGATCACCGTCAGTGGCCCACAAAGCGACGGTTGAGGCATTGGTGGGGTTCACACAAAGGAGCTCACGCAATCACGCGGCGGCGTGATGCTCGTCACTGAGGTGAGGGCGGATCAGTTCGATTTCTGCGGGGAGGGGCGCCCGGGAAGGACTGTAGGTTCCCGCCAAAAGGAGGGTCGTCCGCGGGTCGTATCCCCGCCCGCCGGGGACCGCTCCCGCATCGCCCGGAGCCGCTTCCGGCCCGCCGGAGGCACGCGCCCGAACCGCCCGGGATCCCTCCCCGGCATCGGTGCGTGCCCGAATGTGCGCCTTGTGTGAGCATCGTGCCCGTAATGCGGACAGTGGTTCCCTGTGGGCGGAGTGCGTGCTCAGACTGTCCGCGCAGGTCCCCCACGCCCCCCACCACATGCGCTCCGTCCCCCCACGTCCCCCCACGTCCCCGCACGGCCCCCACGTGCGTCGTGGCTCCCCTACCGAACAGAGCTCGTCCATGTCTCGGAACACCGCGTCTCCCCCCACCGACTCCCCGGTCGCCGTCTCCGGCACCGGGGACGATTCGGCGCTCACCCACGGGCTCAAGCAGCGCCACCTCTCGATGATCGCCCTCGGTGGTGTCATCGGCGCCGGGCTCTTCGTCGGCTCGGGTGCGGGTATCGCCGCCGCGGGCCCGTCGATCGTCGTCGCGTACGCCGTCTCCGGGCTGCTGGTCATGCTCGTGATGCGGATGCTCGGCGAGATGTCCGCCGCGAACCCGGCCTCCGGTTCCTTCTCCGTCCACGCGGAGCGGGCGATCGGGCCGTGGGCGGGGTTCACCGTGGGCTGGGCGTTCTGGGTGCTGCTCTGTGTCGCCGTCGGCCTGGAGGGCATCGGTGCCGCGAAGATCGTCACCGGCTGGCTGCCCGGCACACCGGAGTGGGCCTGGGTCGCGCTGTTCATGGTGGTCTTCCTGGGCACGAACCTGGCCTCGGTGAAGAAGTTCGGCGAGTTCGAGTTCTGGTTCGCCACCCTCAAGGTCGTGGCGATCACCCTCTTCCTGGTGCTGGGCGTGCTGGCGATCCTGGGTGTGCTGCCGGGCACGGACGCCCCCGGCTCCACCAACCTCAGGGGCGAGGGCGGCTTCATGCCGAACGGCGCCGAGGGTCTGGTGATCGGGCTGCTCGCCTCCGTCTTCGCGTACGGCGGTCTGGAGACCGTCACCATCGCCGCGGCCGAGTCCGAGAACCCGGTGCGGGGCGTCGCGAGGGCCGTGCGGACGGCGATGTGGCGGATCGCGCTCTTCTACGTCGGCTCGATGGCCGTCGTCGTCACCCTGGTCCCGTGGGACGACCCGAAGGTCGTGGAGGTGGGCCCGTTCTACGCGGCTCTGAACCACCTCGGCATCAGCGGCGCGGCGGAGATCATGAACGTGGTCATCCTGGTCGCCCTGCTCTCCGCGATGAACGCCAACATCTACGGTGCCTCGCGCATGGCCTGTTCGCTGGTCGCCCGCGGCCAGGGTCCCAAGCGGCTCGGCAGGATCTCCTCGGGCGTCCCGCGCGCGGCCGTCCTGGTCTCGTCCGTGTTCGGCTTCCTGTGCGTACTGCTCAGCTACTGGCGGCCCGATGACGTCTTCCCGTGGCTGCTCAACATGATCGGCGCGGTGATCCTGGTCGTCTGGATCTTCATCGCCCTCTCCCAGCTGATCCTGCGCGACCGGCTGGAACGCGAGGCACCGGAGAAGCTGGTCGTACGGATGTGGCTCTTCCCGGTCCTGACGGTCGTGGCGCTCCTGGCCATGCTCGGCATCTTCGTCCTGATGCTGCGCCAGCCCGGCACGCGTGACCAGCTGATGGCGTCCGGCGCCCTGACCGTCGTACTGGCGGCGGTCGGTCTCGTACGGCAGCGGCGGTCCGCGGCCGTCAAGGGCTGACGTCGGGCACGCACGGCACGTTGAGGGAGAGCAGCGCACCGCCCTGCTCCCCGATCCGGATCTCGCTGACCGCACCGTTGCGCAATTGCGGGAAGACCCTGCGGTAGGCGCCCAGCGGAATCGACAGCAGTTCGCACAGCACGAGCCGGAGCAGGGTGTTGTGTGCGACGACGAGGACCCGCTGCCCCGGGTGTCCGTCCGCGATCCGGCGCAGCGCCATCGCCCCCCGGGCCGCCGCAGCCCGGGGGTCCTCGGCACCGGGGAAGGGGTGGGCCACCGGGTCCGCGCGGTACTGCCGGGCCCACTCCGGATCCCCGGCCGCGAACTCCGTCAGAGTGCGCCCCTCCACCTCGCCGAAATCGCATTCGCGCAGGTCGTATTCGCGCCGGGGCACGAGACCGAGCGCCCGGCACGCGGGCTCCGCGGTCTCGATCGCGCGCGTGACCGTCGAGGTCCAGATCGCGTCGACCGGGTGCCGGACCGCCCACTCGCCCAGCCGCTCGGCCTGGCGGCGCCCTTCGTCGGTGAGGGCGATGTCGCTGACCCCGGCGTAACGGTTCTCCGCGTGCCAGACGGTCTGGCCGTGGCGGACGAGCAGCAGGTCGGCCGGTCTCCCGGTCATGGCTTCTCCATTCGGGTACGAGGGGTCATGGCTTCTCCGTTCAGGTACGGGCGGGCCGGGGTGTCGCCGAACGACCAGGGGCGGAGCACGACCGATCCGATCGGGTCACGACGCCTGGGCCCGCGTACGGGCATGGGCGGCGACCTGGCCCGGGAGCCAGCCCCGTCGCTCCAGTTCGTCCACCAGCGTGAGGTACGGCTCGGTGTACCACGCCGTACGCACCGGATGCGGGTGCAGTACGTGCCGCAACCGCACCATCCGGCCCGCCGCCCCCTGCAGCGTGGTCGTGGCCCGCGCCCCGTACGCGGCGAGGACGGCCATGCCGAGCGCCGGCTCGCTGTACCGCGGGATGTACACGGGCCGGCCCAGGATGTCGGCGCGCAGCCGGCTCCAGTAGCCGCTGCGGACCGCGCCGCCGGTGAGGGTGAGCCGGTCGTACAGCTGGGCGCCGAGCAGGTCGAGGTAGTCGAGGCAGAGCCGTTCGACCAGGCCCACCCCGGTCAGCAGGGCGGCCCAGTGCTCGGCGTCGGTGGCGGGCTCGCCGAGCAGGAAGCCGGTGGCCTCCGGCGCGACGAAGGGGAAGCGCTCGCCCGGCGCGGCGAGGGGGTACGCGACCACGCGCGCGGGCTCGTACGCACGGGCCGACGCGTCCATCCGCGCCGGGTCCACGCCCGGGAAGGCGGCGGTCAGCGCCCCGCCGCCCGCCCCCGAGGCCCCGCCCGGAAGCCAGAGCCCGTCCGGCGCCCGGTGGTTGTAGACGACCCCGGACCGGTCCGCGACCGGCGACGAGGTGACCCCCTTCAAAACCAGCGTCGTACCGAGCACCGAATTCCAGGAGCCCACGGTGAGCGAACCGGAGGCGATCTGCGCCGCGCACCCGTCCGTCATCCCCGACACCAGGAGCGTGCCCGCCGGAATCCCGGTCTCCTCGGCCGCCGCCCGCCCCACCTCGCCGATCCGCCGGCCCGGCCGCACCACGTCCGGGAACAGCCCGTCGGGCAGGCCGAGCTTGCCGAACCTCCGCCGCGGCCAGGCGTCCCGTTCCAGGTCATAGCCGGTCTTCAGGGCATGACTGGAGTCGGTGGGCAGAGGAGTTCCGGCGAGCCGCGCCAGCACCAGGTCGGCCTGGTGCATGACCCGTACGCCCTCGCCCGCCCCTGCCCCGTACTCCTTCAGCAGCCACATCACCTTGGGCAGCGCCCAGCTCGGCGGGGTCCGGGCCGTGGCGGCCTCCGTCACGGCGCGCCCGTCGTCGTACATCACCCCCGGGGTCAGCGGTCGGCCGGTCCGGTCGCCGAGCAGAACGGTGCCGGAGGTGGCGCAGACGGCGAGCGCACGCGGCGCCGGGCAGTCGCGCAGCGCCTGGCGGCTGGCCGTGCAGACGGCCGTCCACCAGTCGAGGGGGCTCTGCTCGTGCCGCACCCCGTCGCGTCTGCCGGCGAGCGGGGCGGAGCCGCTGCCGAGGATCTCACCACGGTCCCCCGCCACCACCGCGCGGACGCTCTGCGTGCCGAGATCGATACCCATCCACATATCGGCCCTCCTTGTGAAGTTCTCACTCTGCACCGAGAATTTCCGTTGCGCGAGGGATTGACGGCCAACTTCTGTTGTTCCAAGCTCTGTTAACCAGTCGACTCGACGTGTGAACGGCATCGCTCCCCTCCCCCCATCTCCGGCCGGACCGTGGAGGTCACGGATGGACATGCACGCGCACGACCGGCGGCGGTTCCTCGCCATCGGCGCGGCGGCGGCCGCGTCCGCCACCCCGCTGCTCACCGCCTGCGGCGCGGGCTTCGGCGGTGACAACAGCAAGGGCGGCGGCTCCGCGGCCGACGACGTCACCGGTTCCTTCGACTGGAAGCGGGCCAAGGGCAGGACGGTCAAGGCACTGCTCAACAAGCATCCGTACACCGATGCCCTGATCGCCGATCTGAAGGCGTTCACCGAGAAGACCGGCATCAAGGTCGAGTACGACGTCTTCCCCGAGGACAACTACTTCGACAAGCTCACCGTCGACCTCTCCAGCGGGCGCGCCTCCTACGACGTCTTCATGCTCGGCGCGTACATGGTGTGGCAGTACGGCCCGCCGGGCTGGCTGGAGGATCTCGGCCCCTGGATGCGCAACTCCTCGGCGACGGGGGCCGAATGGGACCAGGCGGACTTCTTCCCCAACCTGCTCCGGGCGGACCAGTGGTCGCTGAAGGCGGGCGCTCCGCTCGGGCAGGGCGGGCAGTACGCGCTGCCGTGGGGCTGGGAGACCAATGTCGTCGCGTACAACACCGAGGTGTTCCAGAAGCTGGGCCTGAAGCCGGCCGAGACCTTCGACGAACTGCGCGAGGTGGCCGGGGCCATCACCCGCAGGGCGCCCGGGGCGGGCTTCGACGGGATGTACGGGGTCGCGGTGCGCGGCTCGCGCAGCTGGGCGACGATCCACCCGGGCTTCATGACGATGTACGCCCGCAACGGGCTGAAGGACTTCACCGTCGAGGGCGACGGGGTGAAGCCCGCGATGAACACCCCGGAGGCGATCGCGTTCACCCGGGACTGGGCGGAGATGGTCAAGAAGGGCGGGCCGCCGTCCTGGACCTCGTACACCTGGTACCAGTGCTCCAGCGACCTCGGTGCCGAGAAAGCGGGGATGCTCTTCGACGCGGACACCGCCGCCTACTTCCAGGCGGTGAAGGGGGCCTCCCCCGCCTCCGGGAAGATCGCCTTCCACCCCGGCCCCAAGGGCCCCGGCGGCTCGCTCGCCACGAACATGTGGATCTGGTCGCTCGGCATGAACGCCAGGAGCCGCAACAAGTCCGCGGCCTGGCTGTTCCTCCAGTGGGCGACCGGCAAGGAGCATCTGCGCAAGGGTGCGATCGAGCACAACCACATCGACCCGGTACGCAGGTCGGTCAGTCAGGACCCCGCGTACAAGGAGAAGATGCGGGCCGTCCCCGGCTTCATCGAGACGTTCGAGACGGTCGTCGACCAGACGAAGATCCAGTTCACTCCGCAGGAGCAGTTCTTCGACGCGACGACCAGCTGGGCCGCCGCGCTCCAGGAGATCTACGGCGGGAAGAACGCCTCGTCCGTGCTGAACTCACTGGCCGGCGATCTGGCGTCGAAGGCCGGCTGACCGATGTCCGGACGCGTGGCGCCCGTGCCGGAGACCGGTCACGGGGCGGCCTTCGGCACGGGGGCCGGTAAGCGGGCACAGCGGGCGGTTCCGGCGTGGCGCCGCTCGCTGCGGCCGTATCTGCTGATCGTGCCCGCGCTGCTGCTGACCGGCGGCATCCTCTATCCGTTCGGACTCGGCCTCTACTACACGGTGTTCGACTTCGCGGCGAGCAAACCGCGGCCGGACCTGGTCGGTATCGAGAACTACCGGCGGATCCTCACCCAGCCCTCGTTCTGGGACTCGGCGCGGGTGACGACGCTGTACGCGGTCGGCGCGGCGGCCGTCGAGACCGCGCTCGGGGTGGCCGTGGCCCTGCTGCTGCACCGGTCGAGCCTCGTCGGACGGGTCCTGGAGAAGCTCCTGATCCTGCCCCTGATGATCGCGCCGGTGATCGCCGCGATCATGTGGAAGCTGATGCTCCAGCCGTCGGTCGGCGTCGTCAACCATCTGCTCGAACCGTTCGGCCTCGGCGGTGTGCAGTGGACGGACACGCCGACGGGCGCGCTGCTGTCGTCGATCGCCGTGGACGTGTGGGTCTACACCCCGTTCGTCGCGATCCTCGCGCTGGCCGGACTGCGCTCGCTGCCCGCCTCGCCGTTCGAGGCGGCGGCGGTCGACGGGGCGGGCTGGTGGTTCACCTTCCGGCGCCTCACCCTGCCGATGCTGTGGCCGTACGTCCTGGTCGCCGTGATCTTCCGGTTCATGGACTCGCTGAAGGTCTTCGACATCATCTACGCGCTGACCGAGGGCGGCCCCGGCGACTCCACGATGGTCCTTCAGATCCGGGCCTATCTGGAGGCGATCCGCTTCCAGCGCTACTCGTTCGGGATCAGCTACATGATCGTGCTCTGGGCCGTGGTGTACCTGGTCACGATGGTGCTGGTGCGCTATCTGGGCCGGATCCAGAACCGGGCGGCGGAGGTGCCGCGATGAGGCACGGACGTACGGGGGACGGACGCGAAGGGGCCGCGCCGAGGCGCGGACGTACGAGCCACGGACGCAAGGGGGCCGCGACGAGGCGCAGGGTGCTCTCCGTCGCCGCCGACCTGGCGCTGATCCTCTACTTCGTCTTCGCGCTGTTCCCGGTCGCCTGGATGGTGATCCTGTCGCTGAAGCCGACGAACGAGCTGTTCAGTACGTACTTCTCGTTCACCCCGACCTTCGACTCCTACCGCACCGTGCTCGGCGCCGGGGGCGACCAGGGCGTGCCGTTCGTGCGGTTCTTCGTGAACAGCCTGGTCGTGTCGCTGGGCGCGGTCGCGCTCTCGCTGCTGATCGGGCTGCCCGCCGCGTACGCCGCCGCGCGGTGGCGGTTCCGCGGCTCGGAGAACCTGATGTTCACCCTGCTCTCGTTCCGCTTCGCCCCCGAACTCACCGTCATCATCCCGCTGTTCGTGCTCTACCAGAAGCTCGGGCTCTTCGACACGTATGTCGGCATGGTGTGGGTGCTGCAACTGGTGACCCTCCCGCTGATCGTCTGGATCATGCGGTCGTACTTCTCGGATCTCTCCCCCGAGCTGGAGCAGGCGGCGCTGCTGGACGGCTACACCCGCAAGCAGGCGTTCTTCAAGGTCGCGCTGCCGCTGGTGAGACCCGGCATCGCGGCCGTCTCGCTGCTGGCGTTCATCTTCGCGTGGAACAACTTCGTCTTCCCGCTGATCCTCACCTCGTCGGACGCCCAGACGGTGACGGTCGGCGCGCTGTCCTTCCTCGGCGGCGACCGGCCCAAGTACAACCTGACGGCCGCGGCGGCCCTGGTCTCGGTGGTCCCGCCGCTGCTGCTGGCGCTCACCATCCAGCGGTATCTGGTGCGCGGGCTGTCGTTCGGGGCGGTGAAGTCGTGACCGGCCCGGCGGCGATCACGCTGCGCGGGATCAGCAAGCGGTACGGGAGGAACAGCGCGCTCGACGGTCTGGACCTGGAGGTGGCCGAGGGCGAGTTCTTCTGCCTGCTCGGCCCGTCCGGCGCCGGGAAGACGACCACGCTCAAGACGATCGCCGGCCTGGAGGAGCCACAGGCCGGGACGGTCGAGCTGGGCGGGACGGACATGGCGGGCGTGGAGCCGTACGACCGGGGCGTGGCCATGTGTTTCGAGTCGTACGCCCTGTACCCGCACCGCACCGCGTACGACAATCTCGCCTCCCCGCTCCGCTCGCCGCGCCACCGCCTCCCCGCGCACGAGGCGCGCGAGCGGATCGGGGAGGTCGCCGAACTCCTCGGGATCGGCGCCCTGTTGGACCGTCCGGTGGGCAGGCTCTCCAACGGTCAGCGGCAGCGGGTGGCGCTCGGCCGGGTACTGGTCCGGCCGGCCCGCGCGTTCCTGCTCGACGAGCCGCTGTCGCATCTCGACGCGAAGCTGCGGCAGGCGATGCGCGCGGAGCTGAAGGCGATCGGCTCGGTCCGGAGCACGACCACGCTGTACGTCACCCACGACTCGGTGGAGGCGCTGGCGCTCGGGGACCGGATCGGGGTGATCAGCGACGGCCGCATGGTGCAGACCGGCACCCGCGAAGAGCTGTGGCACCGACCGTACGACACCTTCGTCGCCAAGTCCTTCGGCAGACCCCGGATCAATCTGCTGCCGGGCACGGTGACGGCCGAGGGGCGCTTCCGGTCGCCGGACGGGGCGTACGAGCTGCCGCTGAGGGTGCCCGCACCGCCCGGAACCGTGGTCCAACTGGGCGTACGGCCACGGGACATCCGGCTCCTGGGGCCCGGCGAGGGCCCGGGTGCGGTACCGGCCGGCACGTGCGAGGGCCTGGAGCTGACCGGAGTCGTCCACGTGACCGAGCTGCTGGGCCGCGCCACCGAGGTCACCGTCCGGATCGGCGGCCTGCGGCTGTCCCTCGTCGTCCCGCGCGCCGACGCGGCGGGCCTGAGCCCCGACCGTCCGGTCCGGCTCTCCGTACCGCCTGAGAGTCTGCTGCTGTTCGAGGCCGACCGGCCGGCACGTCCAGGACGAAGGATCAGCACGTGAGCAACGTTCCGCAGCGGGGCCCCGCCCCGCGCCAGGCATCCATAGCCGAGTACGTCCTCGCACAGGGCGAGGTGAGCGCCGCCGAGCTGGCGGAACGCTTCGACGTCAGCCTGATGACCATCCACCGGGATCTGGACGAGCTGGAACGGCAGGGCATCGTCCGCAAGTTCCGCGGCGGTGTCACCGCCCAGCCGTCCGGGGTCTTCGAGTCGAACGTCTCCTACCGGCTGAAGACGATGCGCGCCGAGAAGGCCGCCGTCGCCGAGCGGGCCCTGCGGCTCATAGAACCCGGCATGGCGGTGATGCTCGACGATTCGACGTCCACCCTGGAGATAGCGCGCAGGCTGCGCTCCATCACCCCGCTGACCGTCGTCACCAACTTCCTGGAGGCGATCAACCTGCTGTCGCAGGAGCGCGGCATCCATCTGATGGGGCTCGGCGGCGACTTCGATCCGCTGCACTCGTCCTTCCTCGGCGTCTCGTGCGTGGAGGCGGTGCAGTCGCTCCAGGTCGACATCTGCTTCACCTCCACCTCCGCGGTGTCCGGCGGTTACGCCTACCACCAGGAGCAGCACATCGTCTCCGTGAAGCGGGCGATGCTCGACTCGGCGAGCCGCAATGTGCTGCTGCTCGACCACTCCAAACTGGGCCGGGTCGCCCTGCACCGGCTCGCCCCGCTCTCCCGGTTCGATCTGCTGCTGGTCGACGACGGGGCGTCCGAACGGGACCTGCGCGAACTCGACGAGCACAAGGTGCCCTACGAGGTCTGCGGCACCGGCCGCGAGTCCGGAACGGGAGGCGGCGATGACGGATGACTGAACTGGTCCTGCGCGCACTGCGCAAGACCTACACCGGACGTGGCCGGGCCGCCGTCGAAGCGGTCCGCTCCCTCGACATCGCACTGCGCTCCGGCGAACTGCTGGGGCTGCTCGGCCCGTCCGGCTGCGGCAAGTCCACCACCCTGCGGATGATCGCCGGACTGGAGCCGGTCACCGGCGGCGACATCCTCATCGGCGGCTCGTCGGTGGTGGGGCTCCCCGCCCGGCGCCGCAACATCGGGGTGGCGTTCGAGAACTACGCCCTGTACCCGCCGCTGACGGTCGCGGAGAACCTCGGCTTCGGACTGGCCGCCCGGCGCCGGTACGGACGGGCCGAGATCCGCCGCCGGGTCGCCGACATGGCCGCACGCATCGGGATCACGGAACTGCTGGACGCCCGCCCCGCCGGGCTCTCCAGCGGCCAGAAGCAGCGGGTCGCCCTCGCCCGCGCCCTGATCCGTACCCCGGACGTGCTGCTGCTCGACGAGCCGCTGTCCCATCTGGACGCCGCCCAGCGCGACACCACCCGACGGGAGTTGAAGCGCATCCAGCGGGACAGCGGCCACACCACCATCCTCGTCACGCACGATCAGGAGGAGGCGCTGTCGCTCGCCGACCGGATCGCGGTGATGCGGGACGGCGAGATCCAGCAGCTCGGCACCCCCGAGGAGATCTACGACGCGCCGGTGAATCTGTTCGTCGCCGACTTCGTCGGGGAACCGGCGATCAATCTGCTGCCGGGGACGGCCGACGGGGCGGGCGGGGTGCGGCTCTCGGACTCCGTGCGCATCCCCGTACCGCACCGCCCTACGGCGGGACGCGCGGTGGTGCTCGGCATCCGCCCGGAGGACCTGCGCCTGGACGACACCGGTGCACGGGCCCGGGTCGCCGCCCATGAACCCCTGCTGGAATCCGGCATCGCCACGCTCTCGCTCGACGGGGTGGCGAAGCCCCTGGTCGCCGTGACCGGTCCGGAGGTACGGCTCGACCGGGACGACACCGTACGCATCACCGCCGATCCCCGGCACATCCATGTCTTCGACGCCCAGACAGGAGACGCTCTGCGATGAACCGCCCCTCGACGGTCCGCCCCGCAACGGTCCGCCCCACGACGAGAATTCTGGTCGCCGGTGACCATTTCGTCCGCAACTCCCTGATCGCCGAGGCCCTGCGGCACGCCCTCGGCCCTCTCGGTACGGAGCCCCGCCTCACCGAACTCACTCTTCCCTGGCCCCTGGAGCCCTTCGGCAAGGTAGCCGAGGTCGACGAGGCCAGCGACGCCGAGGACGCGCTGATCGCCGCGCTGGACGGGGTGGAGGTGTGCGTGACGCAGATGGGCCCGTTCACCGAGCGGGTGCTGGCCGCCGCACCGGATCTGCGGCTGGTCGTGGTCTGCCGGGGCGGCCCGGTCAACGTGAACGCGGCCGCGGCACGGGCCCGGGGGGTGCGGGTCTGCTTCGCGCCCGGCCGCAACGCGGCGGCGACCGCGGAGTTCACCGTGGGTCTGATCCTCTGCGCCCTGCGCCGCATCCCCGAGGCCCACCGCTCCCTCGCCGTCGACGGCCGCTGGGACGCCTCCCACTACACGTACGAGAACTGCGGGCTGGAGCTGGAGGACACCCCCGTCGGCCTGATCGGCTACGGGGCGGTGGGCAGCCGGGTCGCCCGGGTGCTCTCCGCGTTCGGCGCCGAGGTCGAGGTGTACGACCCGTATGTGCGCGGCGACGTCCACGGCATGCGCGCGCCTTCGCTGGAGGCGCTCCTGAACCGCTCCCGTGTCCTCACCCTGCACGCCAGGCTCACCCCGGAGACCCGGCACCTCGTCGGCGCCCGCGAGCTGGCCCTGCTGCCGCACGGCGCGGTTCTGGTCAACGCGGCCCGGGGCGGGCTGCTGGACACGGAGGCGCTGTGCGACGCCCTGGACTCGGGCCGGTTGCGGGCCGCGGCGCTGGACACGTACGAGCAGGAACCGCCCCCGGCCGGATCGCGGCTCTTTCGCACCCCGCATCTGCTGATGACCCCGCACGTGGCGGGCGCCAGCCGGGCCGTCGCTCAGAAGGCGGCCCGGATCGCCGCGGCCGAGGTGGCGCGCTATGTGCGGGACGAACCTCTCGCCCACGCGCTGTGAGGAGGGCCGGACCCATGACGAGATACATCGGCATCGACGTCGGCACATCCGTGGTGAAGGCCGCGGCCTTCGACCCGTACGGCCGCACACTGGCCGTCGAGTCCCGCCCCGTGGGACTCACGATCCACGACGGTTCCGTGGAACAGGACATGGACGAGGTGTACGGGGCGGTCCGCGAGGTCCTGGCCGCGCTGGGCTCCGACGGGGTCGCGTTCGCCGGTCTCACCGGGCAGGGCGACGGGGTCTGGCTGGTCGACGCGGCGGGCCGGCCGGTCCGTACGGCGATCTCCTGGATGGACGGCCGCGCCCATGAACTGGTCGACGCCTGGCAGGCGTCCGGTGTCTTCGGGGCGGTCTACCGGCGCACCGGCAGCGCGATGTTCCCGGGCTGTCCGGGCCCGGTGCTGGCCTGGCTCGACCGTCACGACCCGGCCTCGCTCGACGCGGCGACGACCGCGCTGTACTGCAAGGACATGGTGTTCCAGCGGCTGACCGGGGTGCGGGCCACGGACGTGTCCGACGCGTCGATGCCGTTCCTGGACCCGATGACCCGTACGTACTCGTCCGACGTCGTGGCCGCGCTCGGCCTCGACCACCGGGCCTCGCTCCTCGCCCCGGTCAGCGACCCGGTCGCCACCGCCGAACTCCCCTCCGGGGTAAGGATCTCCAACGGCCCGTACGATCTGCCGGCCTGTGCCCTCGGCGCGGGCGTCACCCGTCCCGGTGACGGTCTGCTGATCGTCGGCACCTGCCTGGCCGCCCTGGTGGCCACCGAGCGGCTCGATCTGGACGGCGAGCCCGCCGGTCTGCACATCTCCACCGACCGGCCCGGCCACTGGCTGCGCGCCATGCCCGCGATGGTCGGCACCGCCGCCCTCGACTGGGTCCTGAGCACCACCGGTGTGCGTCACACGGAGGTCGACTCCCTGCTCGCCGCCACCCCGCCCGGCGCGAACGGTGTCCGCGTACTCCCCTACTTCGCCCCGTCCGGCGAGCGCGCCCCGTTCGTCGAGCCACGCCTGCGCGCCGAACTCACCGGTGTGTCCCTGGAAACCACCCCGGCGGATCTGATCCGCGCGGTCTGCGAGGGCATCGGCTTCGCCGCCCGCCACTGCCTGGAGGCCGCGGGCCTCACCGGCTCCCTCGCCCTGTGCGGCGGCGGCACCCGCTCCCCCGCCTGGATGCGCCTGTTCGCGGATGTGCTGGGCCGGCCGGTCCGGATCGTGGAGGGCGAGGTCGGCGCGCGGGGCGCGGTGCTCGCGGCGGCGCGGCGCTTCGGGGCGCAGCTGGACATGGCCGCCTGGACGGCCCCGACGACGGTGGTCGAACCGGACCCGGCGCGGGCGTCGTTCTACGCGAAGGCGTACGGGGACCACCTGACCCGGCTCGCCGAGGCCCGTGCGCGGGCCCGCGCGTGACGACGTGTTCCCGGTGTCCGCGGGCACGGACGTCAGCTGTGGGGCTGGCCGAAGGTGGCGCTCGCGAGCACGGAGCCGTCCGGGTTGAGCAGGCGGACGCCGGTGACCGGCGATGTGCCGGCCGGGTAGGGCCCTGCCCAGGAGCCGTAGCCCTTGTGATTGAGGGTGAAGGAACCGACCCGGACGGTGGAGCCGTCGGCCCGTTGCAACTGGCAGCGGACGGTGCCGGAGTGCCCGTCGGCGTCCACCGCCGTGTACAGCCAGGGCGAGGTCCCGGTGTAGAGGTAGACCTGCCCGAACGACTCGCCCGCGTTGGCGAGTTCGGCGGTGAGCAGCTGAGGTTGTACCGGGGAGACGATGGGCGCGACCGGGGCCGGACGGCCGACGGACGCACCGAGCACCCAGCCGCCTCCGCCGAGGGCCAGACCCGCTGCCGCCGCCGCCGCGGCGAGGGCGAACCGCCGCCACTGCACGCGTCGGCGCGGGGGCCGCCCGGAGGCGAGTCCGAGCCGGTCGATCACCCTGTCCTCGAAGCCGACCGGTGGTTCGCTGCCCGGAACGAGGTCCAGCAGTGCGTCCGACGTGGCCGCGAGCTCGTGGAGGTGTTCGCGGCAGGCAGGACAGTGCTCCAGGTGTTCCATCGCCCCGGCCCTCTCCTCGGCGGGCAGCACGCCGAGCGCCAGTTCCGCGCCGATCTCCCGGAGCCGCTCACAGGTGAACCCGCCGTTGTCAGTCATGGTCCACCTGCCTGGTCGCGAGGGATGCCCGGACCTTGCCCATGGCCGCCCTTATCCGGGTCTTGGCGGTACCGAGCGGTATCTCCTCGAAGTCGGCGATCTGTTGAGCCGTCATCCCGTAGATACCGGCCATCACCAGGGCTCGTGCCTGTTCCCGTGGCAGTGAGCCGACCGCGCGGCGCAGTTCCTCCGCGGTCTCGGCGGAGAGCGCGTGCCGCTCCGGGGTGTCGGTGATGGTCTCCATCATGTTCTCCATGTCCGCGGGATCGACCGGGGTGGCCTTGCGCGAGCGGACGGCGTCGATCGCGAGGTTGTGCGCGATGGCCGCCAGCCAGGTGGGCACCGATCCCCGGCGCGGGTCGTAGACTTGAGCGTGTCGGCAGGCCCGCTCGAAGGTCTGCTGTGCGATGTCCTCGGCGAGCTGGACGTCGCCGACCACGGCGACGGCCACGCCGAAGACACGACGCTGGAACCGCCGGACGAAGGCCACGGCGATCTCGGGGTCGCCGGTCATGAGCCCGGCCAGCAGCGCTTCGTCGGGCACCCGCTCCAGGGGGATGCCAATCCTGCGCATACTCCTTACGTAACACGGGCCCGCGCGGATTGCCTGCCCCGGGCGGCCCCGGTGCGGTGGAAGGACTGGCCCGGAGCCCCGGCACACCCGCGCGGCGAGGACGACCGGAGGACCCGGGTCGGAAAAGTTTCCCGAAAGGGCAATCCCACGAGCGCTCCGGGGCGTATTCCGTGTGGAAGCCTCTTCAGGAGGAAAGCTCATGGCGATCTTCAGTCATCTCATCCCCGCAGAACGCCGTCACGGCATGAGGGACACGTCGCGGCGCTTCGACGACCACGGAAGGGACCGTCGTGGCCACGGTCGTGACGACCACGACCACGGTGACCATGGTGACCGTGGCCACCGCGATCACCGCTGGTGATCGCACGGAACGGCTGAGCGGGCCCGGGCTCTTGGCCCGCTCGGTCGGCAATCCTTGAGGAACGCGTCCTATGAGGCGTGTCTCGCTTCATGTGCTGCTGCGGCTGCTGTCGGTGGCCGATGGCCCCGACGCAGTCGTCGCCACCGCGCCGCCCGTGGCACCGCGTGAGGCTTTCCGGCGGTTCTGGCCCTATACCCGCGGCGGCCGGCGCCTGCTCGTTCCGGTACTCGTCCTCAGCATGGTCGGCCCCGTCGTCGACGGGGCCGAGATCTGGCTCTTCAAGATCGTGGTGGACGACGTCCTCGTGCCGCGCGATCTGCGTCCCTTCCTCTGGATCGCCCTGGCATACGCAGGGCTCATCATCTGCTCCGGCATCCTGGGATTCGCCGACGATGTGACGTCCACCTGGGTGGGCGAGCGTTTTCTGCTGGCCCTTCGGTCGGAGGTGTTCCGGCACGTACAGGGCCTCTCGCTCGGATTCTTCGAACGGCGGCGGCTGGGGGACGTGCTGTCGCGTATCACCGGCGATGTCGACGCGGTGGAGACGTTCCTCCTCTCGGGAGTGTCGGACGGCCTCTACTACGTGGTCCGGCTGGGCGTCTTCCTCGGTCTGCTGTTCTACCTGCGGTGGGATCTGACCCTCCTCGCCCTCGTCGTCGTGCCGCTCTTCTGGTGGGCGGCACGGCACTTCTCCCGGCTGATCAAGGCAACGTCGCGGGAGCGGCGGCGGCGCAGCGGTTCGCTCAGCGCGATCGCCGAGGAGTCGCTCGGCAACATCGCGCTGGTGCAGGCGTACAACCGGCAGGAGTCGGAGGCGCGCCGGTTCGAACGCGAGAGTGCGGGCAAGTTCCGCGCGGCGATGGCCTCGGCGCGCATCCGCGCCGTCTACGGCCCGATCGTCGAGATCATCGAGCTGGCCGGCGGGCTGGTCGTCATGGGCCTGGGCACGTGGAAGCTGGCCGAGGGTCAGCTCACGCTGGGCGGGCTGCTGGTCTTCCTCGCGCTGCTGGGCAATCTCTACGGTCCGATCCGGGACCTGTCCCACCTCACCAGCACGTTCTACGCGGCGTCCGCCTCCGCCGAGCGGATCATCGAATTGCTCGACCAGCGCCCCCAGGTCGTCGAAGCCGCCGACGCCCGCCGGACGGGGCGCGCCCGGGGCGACATCGAGTTCCGCGGCGTCTGCTTCCGCTATCCGGGTTCACCCCGATGGGCGCTCTGCGACGTGTCGTTCCACGTGACGCCCGGCACCACGCTGGCACTGGTCGGCGCGAGCGGTGCCGGTAAGTCCACGATCGGAAAGCTGCAACTGCGCTTCTACGACCCGGACCAGGGGGCGATCCTGCTCGACGGCACCGACCTGCGGGACCTCCGGCTGTCCGAGCTGCGCGAGAACGTGGCGGTGGTCCTCCAGGAGACACTGGTCTTCCACGGCACCGTACGGGAGAACATCGCCTACGGCCGCCCGGACGCGACAGAGGCGGACATCGTCGCGGCGGCCCGCGCCGCCGACGCCCACGACTTCGTCCAGCTGCTGCCCGAGGGCTACGACACCCTGGTGGGCCAGCGTGGCCGAACCCTGTCCGGCGGGCAGGCCCAGCGCCTCGCGATCGCCCGCGCGATGATCAGGGACGCACCCGTACTGCTCCTGGACGAGCCGACCACCGGCCTGGACGCCCGGTCGGGCCACCGGATCATGGAACCGCTGCGCCGGCTCATGGCCGGGCGGACCACCGTCGTCATCTCCCACAACCTGCTCACCGTCCGCGACGCCACCTCCACCGTGGTCCTGGACCGCGGCCGGGTCGTCGAGCACGGAACGCACGAGGAACTGCTCCAGCGCGGCGGGGCCTACGCCCGGCTCCACCGGCTGAACGAAGTGACCGGCGCCGCTCTCGCCGGCTCCCCGCCCGCGCGAAAGGTTCTGTCATGAACCGCGTCCCCGCACGAGCGGCCCCGCCCCTCGCGCCCGGAACGGAACCCGCGCCGGGGTACGCCACGATCCCCGAACCCACCGCCCTCGACGCGGCTCTGCCGCGGCAGCGGCGCCACGTCGGTCCTCACCGACCGGTCGGACGAGTCCTAGGGCGAAGGGCTGATCACTTTCGACCCCTCCTGCTGTTAGCCTGCTCCTGCATATAGGTTGCAATAACAACAGGAAAGCAGCTGGAGGGTTCGACCACATGGCCACGTACACGCTCCCGGAACTCCCGTACGACTACGCGGCGCTCGAACCGGTCATCAATCCGCAGATCATCGAGCTCCACCACGACAAGCACCACGCCGCCTATGTGAAGGGCGCGAACGACACCCTGGAGCAGCTGGCGGAGGCGCGCGACAAGGAGGCCTGGGGGGCGATCAACGGACTCCAGAAGAACCTGGCGTTCCACCTCTCCGGCCACATCCTGCACTCGATCTACTGGCACAACATGACCGGCGACGGCGGCGGCGAGCCGCTCGCGGCGGACGGTGTCGGCGATCTTGCGGACGCGATCACGGAGTCGTTCGGCTCGTTCGCCGGTTTCAAGTCCCAGCTGACGAAGGCCGCAGCCACCACGCAGGGCTCCGGCTGGGGCGTCCTCGCCTACGAGCCGGTGAGCGGCAAGCTGATCGTCGAGCAGGTCTACGACCACCAGGGCAACGTCGGCCAGGGCTCCACCCCGATCCTGGTCTTCGACGCCTGGGAGCACGCCTTCTACCTCCAGTACAAGAACCAGAAGGTCGACTTCATCGACGCCATGTGGGCGGTCGTCAACTGGCAGGACGTGGCGAAGCGTTACGCGGCCGCCAAGGAGCGCGCCGACGTGCTGCTGCTCGCCCCCTGACCGGGAGGCGCGGGAACGTCCTGCCTCGTGATCGTCTTCTCAACCTTCACCGGGCAGGCGGATGAAGGGGGGACCCCCGCCTGGACGTGACAGGTGGGGGTCCTTCTGTCACGTTGCGCGGCGGGGGGTCAGGAGGCGGGGGCGTGCTTCAGCAGCGTGCTCAGCACCTGCTCGGCATGCGTCCAGAGCACCGCGCCGCCCGCGTCCGGCACCATGTGCCGGACCGCACCCGGGATGCGCGCGGCCAGGCCGGCGCCCTGGTCGGGCGAGTGGCTGGTGTCCTCCTCCCCGTACCAGAGGTCGACCGGTACGGCGATGTCCGACAGTTCGATGTCCCAGCGGCCCATGGCCAGAACCGTGTCCCGGGCATAGCCTGCGGCGGCCCCCTGCGCGAACGCCTCGTCGAGCGCGCGCCGGTAGGCGGCCGCGAACGCGGGCTGCTGATAGACGGCGAGGTCGCACTCCGGACTGCCGGACATGACCATGTCCCACATCGCCTGCGCGGTGAATCCGGCGAAGACCTTCTCGGCGGCGGCCGGGTCGGAAACCGCCAGGTCGACCAGGCCCCGCAGGTCGCCCACAAGCGCGTCGGCGAACCGCGGCGCGGCGACCTCGTCCGCGCCGGAGACCACGGCGAGCGCACCGACCACCCCGGCAGCGGCGCACGCGAGGGCGAAGGGCGCCCCCTGCGAGTTGCCGACCATCAGGGGCCGGTCCAGGCCGCGCAGGGCGGCGAACGCGCGGATGTCGTCGGCGAAGTCCCCGAAGGTGCGGCCGGGCAGCGGCGAGGAGGCGCCCAGCCCCGGACGGTCGAGCGAGATCAGCCGCACGCCGAGGCCGGCCGCCACATCGTGACCGAACCCCAGATGCCTGCTGGTGGCCGCCCCCGGCGACAGCAGCACCGGCACGCCGTCCACCGGCCCCCACTCGGCCCAGCCCAGCTGCCGCCCTCCCGGCAGCTGTTCGGTACCGCTACGAACCGGGTCGATCATGTGCAAAGTCATACCTCTGATCATGACCGGCTCCACAAACCATGTCGAAGGGGTTTTTGCCGAAGGACTCGCACCGAATCCGGAACGGAACGCTTCAGGGGGCGGTGGTATCCGGCCAGGCGATGTCGGTCTCGACCGGCGCGGCATAGTCGATGCCGGGCACGGCGAACCCGTACAGGCGCTGCACCTCGGCGTGGAACCAGTCGAGGTCGGCGAGTTCGGTGATGTTCTCGGTGGCGGCGGCGTTCCACCGCTCGGTGACGGCCGCCTGGACAGCAGGGTCGAGTTCCCAGGTGTCCAGGCGCACGCGCCCTTCGTCGTCGAGGTCGAGCGGGCGGACACCGGTGAGCTGGTCCCACAGGTCGGTGAGCTGCCCGATCGGCGGGACCATGGCGTCGCCGAGGACGCCGCGGAGCAGCCCGACGTAGAGGGCGATGCCGGGGATCGCGGTCGAGGACTGGGTGACGGCGGCCGCGTTGACCGAGGTGACCGCGCGCCCGTCGACCAGCTTCGCGAGCCGCTCGTCGAGAATGCGGGCGGTCTGTTCGAGGTGGGACTTGGCGGCGCCGATGGTGCCCTGCCGGTAGATCGCGGCGGTCAGGGGGGAGCCGATGTAGGAGAGGGCGGCGGTGCTGAATCCCTCGGCGAGCAGCCCGCGGTCGGCGAGATGGTCGATCCACCGTTCCCAGTCCGTTCCGCCCATGACGGCGACGGTCTGCTCGATGTCGTCACCGTCGGCGGGCTGCGTCTCGACCTCCCGCACCTCGCCGGCGCCCCGGTCGTCGAAGACGAGGGTCTTGGTGCTGTACGCCTCGCCGACGGGCTTGAGGACGGACGCGTAGGTGGTCCCGGTGTCGGGGTCGGTGCGGCGCGGGGCGGCCACCGAGTAGATCAGGTGGTCCAGACGGCCGCCGAAACGCTCCTCCAGCACCTGGGCGACCCGGTGCTTCATCTCGTCGGAGAACGCGTCCCCGTTGAGGAACACCATGTCGTGACCGTGCCGCCGGGCGAGCTCGGCGGTCGCGGCCGTGCGGTACCAACCGGCCGTACCGGTGCGACGTCCGGGGGCCTTCTCGAAGCAGACCCCGATCCCACGGATGCCGGCACGGGCGAGGCCGGCGATCGTCGCGGCCAGCCCGTACCCGGCGGAGGAGCCGATGACCAGTGCCACGGGTGCCCGGTCCGGCACCCGGGAGGGCGCGGGGACGGCCTGCCACATGTCCTTCACCAGGCGCTCGCAGCCGGCCGGGTGGGAGTCGAGGAAGAGGAAGCCGCGGTTCTTGGGGGCGATGACGTGTTCGCTCATGGGCCTGGGACCTTCGGGTCGTCACGAATGGAGGCGGCGGCGCGGAGGCCCGCACCGCACCCTGCAAGTCTGCGACCGCACGAACACGGACGGTCGCCTCATCAGGCACAGTAATGCTCAGCCGCTCTTGGAGGCTTTCCACCACATCGGGCGGCGCGGGACCGCCGACGCCTGGTTGCCGCGCGAGGCGCGTTCCGGGCCGCGCACCTTCCTGACCCGGACGCCGAGGCGTAACGGCCCGGTGCACGACAGCGAGCGGGCTCCCGGCGCATTGCGGCTTCGCCTCCGGCGCTGTCGTCGGTCGACGACGCTCCGCGTCGCCTCCCTCCTCCGCCTCGGATCCGAAGCCGCACGGCACCGCTCCCTGATCCGCTCTCCATCGTGCACCAGGCCGTAAACCCGTCGACCGGCCCGCTGTTCGCTCCTACGCTCTGCGCATGTACGAGGAGGAAACCGACGCCCGCACACTCTTCCGCGCCCTGGTCGACCACGAAGGACCCGATGCCTTCGGCCGGGTGGTCGTACCGTGGCTGGCGAGGGCCGGACGGAGATACCGCGACGCGATCGCGCATGCCTGTGCCGACGGCGCCTGGCGCACCGGCGCGGGGGTGCCCGAGCGGCCGGATCTGTATCTCCGCCATGAGCTCTACGCCCTCAGCCGCGTCAGCGACGCCCTGCTCCACCACTTCCAGCCCGCACCGGACCCGGACGGCACACGACCGTGGGCCGCCGCGCTCAGTACGTACGACGGTTGGCCGACGGTCTCCCGCAACGAGTACCTGGAGTTGTTCACCGCCCTGGGCATGAGCCCGTTCGGCGGCACCTGCTTCGACCCGTTCCGGCACGAGATCACCGAGGTGGTACAGAGCAACGATCCGGACGAGCCGATCCGGATCACGGAAGTGGTGTGGCCGGGGCTGATGCTCGGACAGCTGCTCTTCAGCCGGGCCGGGGTCCGGGTCCGGGCCGGGGCGCACCACGCCCGGCGCGGCGTCGCCGACTGCTCCCCGCTGTACTGGACGTACCTGCGCCGGTACCGCCCGACCGTCGACCTGTCCTGCGGCTGGGGAAGCAATTCGCAGTGGGGGACCGATCTCCGCCTCGACTACCGGACACCGACGTCCACGCGTCTCAATGTGGCCGGGTACACGGATATCGACGACCCGGCGCACCTCTGCGAAGAGGAACAGCTGCTGACTCCGGCCGAACGCCGCGAACTCCTGCGCCACCGCTGCCTCCTGAGAGCCCCCGACGCCGCCGACGAGCTGGGCGACCCGTCCCGATGGGGCGGGGACCTCTTCCCCTACACATGGCGGCTGCCCGGTCCGGAGGAGGACACCGGGCGGGCGGGGTGAGGGGGCTCCTTGCCGGGACGCGGTGGACGAGGACCCCTGTGTCACGTCGCGCGGGTCGGAGCATCCCCCGTCCCCGGCCGGCGCCCCACTCGCTCCGCCCTACCGGCCGTCGGTGACCAGGGCCATCATCAAGCCGTCGTACCCCTTGCTGCCGACCGTCTGCAGGGCGGTCGCGCTCAACCTCGGTTCGGCCGCGACGAGTTCGGTGAAGCGGCGCACGCCCTGCACCTTCGGGTCGTCGCTGCCGCCGTCGACCACCTCGCCGTCGCGCACGACGTTGTCGGCGATGATCAGGCTGCCGGGCCGGGTCAGCTTCAGCGACCAGGCCAGGTAGTCGGGGTTGCTCGGCTTGTCGGCGTCGATGAACACGACGTCGAACGGCCCGTACCCCGCTTCCGCGAGTTCCGGCAGCGTGGCGAGGGCCCGCCCGACCCTGATCTCGACGACGTCCGAGAGACCGGCCCGCTCGATGTTGGCCCGCGCGACCTCGGCGCACCCCGGATCGAATTCGAGCGTCACGAGCCTGCCCCCCTCGGGCAGCGCGCGGGCCAGCCAGATCGTGCTGTAGCCGCCCAGGGTGCCGATCTCCAGCACGGTGCGCGCCCCTTGGAGCCTGGCCAGCAGATGCAGCAGCTTGCCCTGGTTGGCGGCGACCTGGATGGCCGGGAGTCCGGCCTCGTCACTGGCCTCGACGGCCGCGTCCAGGGCTTCGTCCGACCCCACCAGCAGGCCGTTGAAGTAGTCGTCGACCTCGGCCCATCGCGCCCGCGTCATGACATGTTCCCCTCTCGAATGCTTGTGAGTTCCCAAAGGGAACTTACCTCATGCCAGGTGAATGCAATGATGGGCGCCATGAGCGCTCCCCCTGCCGACCCCACCGTCCTTCACCCGATGCCGGGCCAGCCCCGGGTCGTGCAACTGAAGCCCCTCGTCAGGTCCGAGCTGATCGAGGTCGGTGACTACTCGTACTACGACGACCCCGACGACGCGACCGCGTTCGAGACCCGCAACGTGCTCTACCACTACGGTCCGGAGAAGCTCGTCATCGGGAAGTTCTGCGCGCTGGGAACGGGGGTGCGGTTCATCATGAACGGCGCCAACCACCGGATGGACGGCCCGTCCACGTTCCCCTTCCCCACCATGGGCGGCTCCTGGACCGAGCACTTCGACCTGCTCACCGGACTGCCGGGCCGGGGCGACACGGTCGTCGGCAACGACGTCTGGTTCGGCTACGGCTCCATGGTGATGCCGGGCGTACGGATCGGGCACGGCGCCATCATCGGCGCCGGCTCGGTCGTCACCGGTGACGTACCCGACTACGGCATCGTCGGCGGCAATCCGGCCAAACTGATCCGCACCCGGTACGACGACGAGACCATCGCCCGGCTCCTGGCCGTCGCCTGGTGGGACTGGCCCGTCGACCACCTCACCCAGCACATCCGCACCATCATGTCCGGCAGCGTCGACGACCTCGAAGCGGCTGCCCCGAAGGGGACATCATGACGATCACGGTTCGAGAACTGACCTACTACCCGGTCAAGGGCTGCGCCGGAACCGTGGTCGCATCCGCGCAGGTCCTCGGGACCGGCCTCGAACACGACCGGACGTTCATGGTGGTCGACGCCGCGGACGGCGCGTTCCGCAGCCAGCGCACGCATGCCTCGATGGCCGCGATCAGGGTCGAAGTCCTGGAAGCCGGAGCGGCGTTGGACCTGTCCGCCGAGGGCGTCGAACCGCTCCGTCTGAAGGTCGACCGGGACGGCCCGCGCCGCGAGGTCAGCATGTTCGACCGCCCGCTCGGCGCGGCAGCCGACCAGGGGGACGAGGTCGCGGAATGGTTCTCCGAGGCACTCGGAGCCAAGTCCCGCCTGGTACGGGTGGCCCCCGGCTTCGACCGGGACGGCTGGGGCGACACCCCGGGCAAGGTGAACTTCGCCGACGCACACGCGGTGCTGGTCGCCTCGACGGCCTCCCTGGACGACCTCAACGCCCGCATCGCCGCCCGGGGCGACGCCGAACCGGTGCCGATGGACCGCTTCCGCCCCAACATCGTCCTGACCGGCAACGACGAACCGCACTTCGAGGACCGGGTGCGCAGGATGACCCTCGGTTCCGTGGAACTCGCCTATTCCGTACGGGCGATGCGGTGCAACGTCCCGCTCGTCGACCAGCGCACGGGCCGCCGCGCGGGCCCGGAACCGGTCCGGACCCTTGCGACGTACCGGCGCGAGCCGGAGTACAAGAACAAGGTGAGCTTCGGCGCGAAGAACGCGGTGGTCTGCGAGGGCGTGGTGACCGTCGGGGACACGGTCGAGGTCGCGGAGTGGCTCAGCCGGTAAAGGCCCCGGCCTTCACCCCGTCGATGAACGCGGCCCACCGAACGTGCCGCCCAGGGGCCCCGCACGGCCGATCGTGATCAGCTGCCTTTCACGACACGGAAGGCCAGACAGACGACAGCGGTGTGATCACCGACCGGAGTGCCCGCGCGGCCCCAGAAGCGGCGGTGCACATCGCGCCAGGCCTCAAGGGACGCGTCGCCCTCGCCCTCGGCCCTGGCGTGTTCCCAGGTGACCTCACCGAAAGGCTTCACTTCCACGCCGGTGAACTCCAGAGTGGCGACACACCGGCCCTCGTTGTCCAGAAGAGCCTGCCGCTCACCGACGTACTCCAGGCCCTCGGCCTCTTCGGCGTACTCGCCGAGCAGACAGGTCGTGGCGGTCTTGGCACCCGTCAGGACAAGGCAGTTGAGCTCGTCCCGCATGTCACCGGGGAAGCCCAGTTCCAGCGCACGCATACCGTTGACTCGCGGCCACATCGTCCCGTCACCCCACTCGGCGCAGCCCGTCGGTCCACGGGCGGCATGCGCCTGATCATATGCGTAGCTCATCGGCGCTCGGGCCCGCGAGGAGGAGCAGTCGTGAAATGCATCGGCACCGACGACGGCGATCGGCGAGCCGACGGCTGAACTCGCTTTCCGGCTGAGGACGTCGACCGCACGCTGCCGTGATCCCACCGCCCCGTGGACCGAAGCCGAGTGCTCGGGGGAGGCCGCCATCCATGAACATGAAGTCGGGCAGATGGTCAACGTCCCGGGTCCTGCTGCTCGACGAGCGCGAACGGCTCCTGCTGCTGTGCGGCCGCGGCACGCGCCCCGGCCGCCCGGTGGTGGTTCACCGTCGACGGTGGCGCCGAGGACGGCGAGGACCGGGTGCGGGAGGGCGTGGTGACCGTCGGAGACACGGTCGAGGTCGCGGAGTGGCTCAGCCGGTGAAGGTCCCGGCCTTCACCCCGTCGATCAACGCGGCCCACCCCGCGGGGGCGTAGAACTGAAGCCCGCCGTCCCGGTTCTTGCTGTCCCGGACGGCGCGGCCCCCGTCGGCGGTGTGGGCGACCTCGATGCAGCCCTGCTGCCCTCCCTGCGAGGCACTGGACTTCTTGAACTCGGTGACGATCTACTGGTTCCTCATTACTGCTCTTTCTCGCTCTCAGGGATGCTTGCAATGTGCTCGCGCAAGAAAGTGAGCGACTGCGCGGGCGTCAGCGCCGCCGATCTGAGGGCTTCGAAGATCTGCGCGTGCGTGGCCATCTCTTCAAGGTCCTCGATGATGACGGTGCTCGTCGTGCTGCCGAAAGCAACCGCTTCCGGAGCGGGTTCGGGGCCGAAGTTGAACATGACGAAGTGCGATGCCATGTGCGCGGCCTCCCACTCCGTGGCCGGGAGCACCTGAACACTGATGCTCTGGCGCTGGGCCACGTTCAAGATGTGCAGGAGTTGGTCTCGGTGCGCTTTCACGGAGGGCATCGGCGCCGTGAGCGCAGGCTCCCATATGACTGCCGCAAACCGGGCGCCATGCTCCTCGATGACCTTCCTGCGCACCTGCCGAATGGTCACCATTTCGTCGATCGCCTCAGGCGTACGAACCTTCAGACCTGCACCGAGCAACGCCCTGAGGTAGTCGTCCGTCTGCAAAAGCCCGGGCAGGAACAACGGTTGCCAGGTACGGATGTACGTCGCGTCGGATTCGAGCGCAAGGAAGTCGGCATACTCCGGCTTTGTGGCCCATTCATAGTTGAGCCACCAGCCACGTTTGCTGGAAGCCCGCGCCAACTGTTCCAGTTGCTCGTACACGGTGCGGTCTTCCACCCCGTACAGCTCCAGAAGCAGGCGAACATCGCCGGGACGTGCCGAGACCTGGCCGGCCTCGACGCGGCTGATCTTCGCCTTCGACCCCACGATGTGATCGGCAGCGTGCTGCTGATCGAGCTTCGCCGCTTCCCGGTATCTCCGCACGCGCGGGCGCCTCCGTGACTGGTCCGCGCGCGCCGTGCGGGCCCTCCCCGGGGGCACGGTCACCACGATTCCCTGTCCGTGTCCTTGCCGAGGGAATCCCCGATGGTGGCCATGACGGACCAGATGATCGCCTTCCGGCACGGACTCAGGTCCTTCGCCTCGATGTACAGGGTGTTGTCCCCGCCGACGCGGTAGTTCTCCCGGCGGCCGTCCACCTTGAGCTTGAGTCCTTCCATACGGCGCCGCAGATGGGGAACGGTGACGCCGACCTGGTGGTCGTCCACGGTCACCCGGGTGACCTCGTCCCACGGGATCTCGTCCGCGGCACCCTTGACGTACAGGTACGTGTTGCCGATCTCGATGGGGCCGTACCGGACCACGCCGCCCTCGGTGGCCAGTTGGCGCACGTCGTGCTGTGCGCGCGCCGCGGCGACCCGGTCGACGATCCCCCCGAACATCGGTGTCAGGCTGCCCGGGGAGCGCAGGAAGGTACGCAGGAGTCCGGCACCGATGTCGGTCAGGAAGTAGTTGCCGGACAGATCACGGGCGCCCTGACCGGTCGCCGTCCACAGGCGAGCGACGATGCGATCCGAGATCGGCCGTATGGCGCTCGACCCGAGATGGGTGACATGACGGGTCAGGACCACGTCGTGGAAGTCCTCCCAGCGGTGCGCCCACCACACCTTGCGCCGGCCCCGGTGGACGATCCCGTCCTCGTGCAGGATCAGCCAGGAGGCGAGGGAGCGGGGCAGCTCGAAAGCCCCCCAGACGAACAGCAGGGCGCAGATGACGTCGAATGCGAGGTGCCCGACGCTCGGCATGGAGTCGGGTATGCCGCCGAACAGCAGGAACGCCGCGACCGGGACGACGAGCAGGGCGAGCTTGCCCATCGTCGGGCGTTCCCGGTAGGTCGCGAGGACCGGCCCCAGTTCGGCCGGATCGGCCTTCCGGCGCCGTTCGTCGCCCCCTCGGCCCTGATCCGCCATCGTGAAACCCTCTCTGATGATCCGTCAGACGAATGTGCCGCGCCGGGAGTTGGCAGGCCATTCCCCGTTCGTCACCGCATGACTCCGATGCTCTGCCCGCAGCCTATGCCCGCCCGGGGCCGGCCGGAGCGCCCGCTCCCCCCTCAGCCGTCCCGCTGGGCACCCACCAGTGCGTCGCCCACGTCCGTACGGAAGTACAGCACCGACCGCCCCGATCTGCGGCGGTCGGCCAGGCCGGAGTCCAGCAGGACCCTGAGGTGGCGGCCCACCGACCCCAGCCCCTGGCCGGTCAGGGCCACCAGTTGGGTGGTGCTCTTCGGGGAGGCGAGGAGGACCAGGACCGCCGCCCGCGCAGGACCGAGCAGGCGGCCCAGGCCGTCCGGCACCCGTTCCCGGCCCGCGTCGGCCAGGGTGCCCGAGCACGGGTAGACGACCGCGTACCGCAGGGCGTCGTCGTCCCAGGAGACCCAGCCACCGCGCTGGGTGACCGGGACGAACAACAGCCGCACACCCGCCAGTTGCTTCGGCGGGTAGTCGTGCGCGTTGATCTGGAGCCGGCTCCCGCCGAGCCACCGCATTCCCGGACGCAGGCCGCTGAGGGCGGCGGCCCAGCCGCCCTGGCCCAGCTGCCCGGTGCGCGCGACGACGTCCGCCTCGATGATCCGGCGGCGGCGCGGCCAGTCCGGCAGGACGGTGTGCCGCCAGACCCAGTGCAGTACGTCGGCGGCGCGCTGCGCCAGGTCGTCGCGGTCCAGGAGTTGTGGGAGCGGACGGCCGGCGAGCGACACGGCCAGGTCGGCGCGGGCGCGCTCGGGCGTGGTGGCCCGGACCGGGACCAGCTCCTCCTCCAGGGACGGCGTGCCCTCGCCCGTCGGCGTGGGGGTGATGAAGTCCGCGTTCCAGCTGCCGCCGAGTGCCGCCGGTACCAGGAGGGCGGCAACCGGGTCGGCGGCCTGGCGTGCCCGGTAGGCGGACAGATGGACGTCGAGCCAGGCCCGCTCGCCGGGGTGCTCGGCCCGCCCCCTTTCCAGGGCGTTCAGAGCGGCAATGGTCTCGGCGAGCGGCGAGACGACGAACCGGCTCCCCGCGAGTGTGTCCGTGCTGATCTGCCACAGGCCCATGACGTTTCGCCTCCCCGCGAAACAATAACGACGTGCGGGAAGGTCCTCCGAGACTCCCCGCATGCGTACCTACCGGGAACTCTTCCGAGCGCCGCAGTTCCGGCCGCTCTTCGCGACCAGTGCCGTGCAGGTCGCCGCGTCGACGATGAGCGGGCTGGCCCTCGGCACCCTCGTCTACGCCGCGACCGACTCGCCGCTGCTCGCCGCGCTTTCCATGTTCGGCTCCTCGCTCGCCCAGGTGATCGGGGCGACGGTGCTGATGTCGGCGGCCGACCGGCTGCCGCCGCGGGCCGCGATGTCCGGCATGGCGCTCGCCTTCGGGCTGGCCACCGCCGTGCTCGCCGTCCCCGGGCTCCCGTTGCCGGTGGTCTTCGCGATCATCCTGGCCGAGGGTGTGATCGCCGCCGTGGGCGGCGGGGTTCGGTACGGCCTGCTCAACGAGGTGCTGCCCAAGGACGGTTATCTGCTGGGGCGTTCGGTGCTGAACATGTGCTCCGGCCTGATGCAGATCGGCGGGTTCGCGGTCGGCGGAGTCCTGGTGGCGACGCTGTCCGCGCGCGGCACACTGCTGGCCGCCGCCGCCCTGTATCTGACCGGTGCGGCCGTCGCCCGGTTCGGGCTGGCGCACCGGCCGCCGCGCGCCACCGGGCGGCCGTCGGTCGCCGAGACCTGGCGGACCAACGCCGTGCTGTGGTCCTCCGGTCCGCGCCGCCGGGTCTACCTCGCACTCTGGGTTCCGAACGGGCTGATCGTGGGCTGCGAGTCCCTGTTCGTCCCGTACTCCCCGGAGCACGCGGGGCTCCTCTTCGCGTTCGGCGCACTGGGAATGCTCGTCGGGGACACGGTGGCGGGCCGGTTCATCGCCCGGCACCGGCGGGGGCGACTGGCGACCCCGCTGCAACTGCTCCTGGCCGCCCCGTATCTGCTCTTCGCCGTGCACCCGGCGCTGCCGGTGGCGTTCGCTCTGACCACGCTCGCCTCGGTCGGGTTCGCGGCGAGTCTGCTGTTCCAGGAGCGGCTGATGGCCCTGACCCCGGACGAGTTCACCGGCCAGGCCCTCGGACTGCATTCCTCCGGCATGCTCACCGTCCAGGGCGTCGCGGCCGCACTCGCGGGCGCCGTCGCCCAATGGACCTCGCCGGGGACGGCGATGACCCTGATGGCGGCGGCCTCCCTCGCCGTGTCCCTGGCGCTCGTCGCGGCGGGGCGGCGGGCCGCGGTGCCCGCCGACGGAGGCATCGGCCCCCGGCAAGGGGTCGGTGCGGCCTGACCTCGTACAGCCGCATTCAGCGCCTCGGTCTCCGCCTGCCGGGCCGGCCCTTCGGTCGGCTCCGTGACCGGGGGCAGCCTCCAGGAGAAGTCGGGGCCCGCACCAGTGTGCCGAGGCTCGATGAGTTGCGCAGGCCGTGACGGGAACGCCCCGGCTCCTCCGGGGTCCCTGCTTCTTCGACGCCCCGGCTCCTCCGGAGCCCCTGCTTCTTCGGTGGCCCGCATCCACTCCCGCCCGGTTCCACGCGACCGAGCGTCCGCCCGACTGTCAGACCTCTCCGTCATGCTGCACCCCATGGACACCACGGACTTCTGGAATCTGATCGACGCCGCCCGCGCCCGGGTCACCGACCCGGCGGACGCCGAGGCCGTCGCCGAGCGGGCCTGTGAACTGCTCGCCGCCCGGCCCGTGGAGGAGATCGTCGCCGCGCAGCAGTTGTTCTGGGACCTGATGGCCACTTCCTACCGGGCTCCGCTCTGGGCGGCGGCGTACACGATCAACGGCGGCTGTTCCGACGACGGCTTCGACTACTTCCGGGGCTGGCTGATAGCGCAGGGGCGTGACGTGTTCGAGCGGGTCGTCGCCGATCCGGACACGTTGGCCGAGCTGCCGGTGATCAGGGCTGCGGCGGCGGAGAGGGAGGAGATGGAGTGCGAGTCGATGCTCGCGGTGGCCTGGAGGGCGCACCGGGCAGCGACCGGCGAGAACCTGCCCGGTGGCTCGTTCTCGATCAAATACCCTGCGCTGGACCCGGAGTGGGGCTTCGACTTCGACGACGCGGAGCGGGTGGCGCCGCGGCTGCCGAAGCTGGCCGCGCTGTACGCGTGAGAGACGGTGCCGCGCGATGTCCGGACGGCGGCCGGACCCCGCGCGGCGCCGTGGGCGATCAGTCGAAGACCGGGCCCTGCGTACGGGTCCGCTTGATCTCGTAGAAGCCGGGGATCGACGCCACCAGCAGCGTGCCGTCCCACAGCTTCGCCGCCTCCTCGCCCTTGGGGGCCGGGGTGACGACCGGGCCGAAGAAGGCGATCTGCTCGCCGTCCGCGCCCGGTACGGCGATGACCGGGGTGCCGACGTCCTGGCCCACCTTGTCGATGCCCTCCTTGTGGGAGGCGCGCAGCTCGGCGTCGTAAGCGTCGGAGTCCGCGTACTCCACCAGCTCGGCGGGCAGGCCGACGTCCCCGAGCGCGGCCACGATCGCCTCGCGGGTCGGACCCTCGCCCTGGTTGTGGAAGCGGGTGCCGAGCGCCGTGTAAAGGGGACCGACGACGTCGTCGCCGTGCTTCTGCTGGGCGGCGACGACGACGCGGACGGGGGCCCACGCCTTCTCCAGGAGTTCGCGGTACTCCTCGGGCAGCTCGTCGAGCCTGTCCTCGTTGAGTACGGCGAGGCTCATCACATGCCAGCGGACCTCGACGTCGCGGACCTTCTCCACCTCCAGCATCCAGCGGGAGGTCATCCAGGCCCAGGGGCAGAGCGGGTCGAACCAGAAATCGGCAGGGATCTTGCCGGTCGCCGTGCTGTTGTCAGACATGTCTCTCCTCATGAGGGCGTTCGCACCTGTGCGCGAGAACGCCTCCGGGCGCACCGGCCATTCCCGAATGCCGGGCCGAGTGGCGACATGGGAGGATCAAACCATTCGAACGTGACACAAAGGAGTGTGCCGTGCCCGGTGAGAACCTGTCCCGCGACGAGGCCCGCGTGCGGGCCGAGCTGCTGAGCGTCGACGGCTACGAGGTCGCTCTCGATCTGCGTTCCGCCGTCGGTGGGCCCGACGGGGACGGCGACGGGACCTCCTCGGGCCCGCGGACCTTCCGCTCGGTGACCACGATCCGGTTCCGCGCGGCGCGGGCGGGGGCGTCGACCTTCGCGGATCTGGTGGCGCCGAGCGTGAACGCGGTGACGCTGAACGGGCGGCCGCTCGACCCGGCCGTCGTCTTCGACGGGACGCGGGTGGCACTGGAGGATCTGCCGGAGGGCGAGAACGTTCTCGTGGTCGACGCGCAGTGCGCGTACAGCCGGACCGGTGAAGGCATGCACCGGTTCGTCGACCCGGAGGACGGCGAGGTCTACCTCTACACGCAGTACGAGCCGGCCGACTCGCGGCGGGTCTTCGCGAACTTCGAGCAGCCCGACCTGAAGGCTCCGTTCCGCTTCGAGGTGACGGCGCCCGAGGGCTGGACGGTCTGGAGCAACGGGGCCGAGGAGTCGCGCGACGGCGAGGTGCGGCGGTTCGCCGAGACGAAGCCGATCTCGACGTACATCACGGCGATCGTGGCCGGTCCGTACCACTACGTCACCGACTCCTACAGCCGTACGTTCGACGACGGCACGAAGCTGGAGATCCCGCTCGGCGCGCTGTGCCGCAAGGGGCTCGCCCGGCACTTCGACGCGGACGACGTCTTCCTCGTCACCAAGCAGGGCCTGGACTTCTTCCACGACAACTTCGACTACCCGTACCCGTTCGGGAAGTACGACCAGGCGTTCGTGCCCGAGTACAACCTCGGCGCGATGGAGAACCCGGGCTGTGTCACGTTCCGCGAGGAGTACATCTTCCGCGGCAAGGTGACGCAGGCGTCGTACGAGAGCCGCGCCAACGTCATCCTGCACGAGATGGCGCACATGTGGTTCGGCGACCTCGTCACCATGCAGTGGTGGGACGACCTGTGGTTGAAGGAGTCGTTCGCCGACTTCATGGGCGTCTTCGCCATGGTCGAGTCGACCCGGTTCAAGGACGGCTGGATCACCTTCGCCAACAACCGCAAGTCCTGGGCGTACCGCGCCGACCAGCTGCCGTCCACGCACCCGATCACGGCCGACATCCGTGACCTGGAGGACGCCAAGCTCAACTTCGACGGCATCACCTACGCCAAGGGCGCCTCGGTGCTGAAGCAGCTGGTGGCGTACGTGGGGCGGGACGCGTTCCTGGAGGGCGCCCGGCGCTACTTCAAGAAGCACGCCTACGGCAACACGCAGCTGGGCGATCTGCTCTCCGTCCTGGCGGAGACGTCCGGGCGGGACATGACCGCGTGGTCGCGGTCGTGGCTGCAGACCGCGGGCGTCAACTCGCTGACGCCGGTGGCGACGTACGACTCGGCGGACCGGATCACGGAGCTGGCGGTCCTCCAGGAGGCGGCCGACTCCCATCCGGAGCTTCGGCCGCACCGGGTCGCGGTCGGGCTGTACCGGCGCGCCGCCGATGGCGACCTGGTGCGGTACGCGCGCGCCGAGGTCGACGTGGCGGGGCCGCGCACGGTGGTCACGGAGCTGGCCGGTGCCGAGCGGCCGGAGCTGATCCTGGTCAACGACGACGACCTCACCTACTGCAAGGTCCGCTTCGACGAGGTGTCGCTGGCCACGCTGCGGGCGCACCTCGGTGACATGACCGACCCGCTGGCGCGGGCGCTGTGCTGGTCCGCGCTGTGGAACCTGACCCGGGACGGGCTGATGCCGGCCCGCGACTTCGTCTCCCTCGTGCTGGCCTTCTCCGGCAGGGAGTCCGACATCGGTGTGCTGCAGATGCTGCACACCTGGACCCGGACCGCGCTCACGCACTACGCGGCGCCGGGGTGGCGCGAGGAGGGCGGCCGGGCGCTGGCCGAGGCCGCGTTGCGCGAGCTGCGGATCGCCGAGCCCGGCAGCGAGCACCAGCTGGCGTGGGCGCGGTTCTTCGCGTCGGTGGCCGACTCGGACACGGACTTCCAACTGCTGTCCGGGCTGCTCGACGGCTCGGCACGGATCGACGGCCTCGACATCGACCAGGAGCTGCGCTGGGCGTTCCTGTCGCCGCTGGCCGCGCACGGCGTGGCCGACGAGTCGGCGATCGACGCCGAACTGGCCCGCGACGACACGGCGTCCGGGAAGCGGCACCAGGTCCGGTGCCTGGCCTCGCGGCCGTCGGCGGCGGTCAAGGCGCAGGCGTGGGCGGGCGTCGTGGAGTCGGACGCGCTGTCCAACGCGCTGGTGGAGGCGACGATCACGGGCTTCGCGCAGTCGTCGCAGCGGGAGCTGCTCGCGCCGTACACGGACAAGTACTTCGCCGCGATCGAGCGGGTGTGGGCCGAGCGGTCGATCCAGATCGGCGTGATCGTGGTCAGGGGTCTCTTCCCGGACCTCCAGGACGATCCGGCGACGCTCGCGGCGACGGACGCGTGGCTGACCGCGCACGAGGACGCGGCGCCGGCGCTGCGGAGGCTGGTGCTGGAGGCCCGGGACGATCTGGCCCGGGCCCTGCGGGCGCAGGAGTGCGACACGGCGGCGGCCGCGGAGAGCGCGGTCTGACGGATGTTCGCCGGCCGGGCACTCCCCGGCCTCCTCCCCGCCCCGGACGGGCTCGGTCCTCACGCCGTCCGGGGCGGGGCCGCGCGGGGCGCCCGGCCGGGCCCGCCGCTCCGGCGCTCCGTCGGGCGGAACGGCGGGCAATCCCTGAGGGACAAGCTTTTCGGTTGTCGAACATGCGCACTTTAGGTCGACGTTGTCCTGAATTGTCGACGGGCGTGTAACAGGGGTTAGCGGTGGGGTCGTGTGCGGGATACCCCGGAGCATGACCCAGAACTCCCCGCTCTCCCCCTGTCACCTCCCCGTCGCCGGTGACGCCCGTCAACGTGTGCTGTCCGCCTCGCAGTTGAGGGCGCACGGCGTGTCCGCGGCGGAGGCCGCCGCACAGTGCCGGACCGGTGGGCCGTGGCAGCAGCCACTGCCCGGTGTGTATGTCCTGCACCCGGGGCCGCCCACCGCCGAGGAACGACTGCGTTCCGCCCTGCTGTACGCCGGTCGGCCATCGGCGTCGGGCCGCCGGGACCTGCCCGCGCAGTCGGGGCCGGGCACGGAGTCCGGGTACGGCGAGGCCATGATCACCGGGCTTGCCGCGCTCGCCCTGCACGGGTTCGCACTCACGCCACCGCCCGCCCCGTCGGCCCGGATCGATGTACTGGTGCCGCGCACCCGGCGACTGCGCTCGGTGCGGTACGTCCATCTCGTACGGGCCGCCGAGCCGCCCCTGCCCGAGCAGGTGGAGGGCCTGCCCGTGGCGCCGGTGGAGCGGGCGCTCGTGGACGCGGTGGCGGGGCTGGGCGACGTCCCGGGCGTACGCCGTCTGCTCACCGAGGCGGTCCGCGGCGGGCATTGCGAGCCGGCCGCCGTCGTGCGCGAGCTGAGCCGGGCCGGGCTGCTGGCCCTCCCCCAGGTGGTGAACGCCGTCGACTCGCTGCTCGCCGAGGGCCGAGCGCTGGCGGAGAGCCGGCTGTACGAAATGGTGCGGTCGCACGGCCTGTCGGAGCCACTGTGGAACGTGGATCTGCGACTGCCCGGCGGCCCGCATCTCGGCGGGGTGGACGCCTACTGGCCCGAGCAGGCGGTCGCCGTGGTGCTCGACACCAGGGCACCCCGGCACAGCAGGCTCGACGACGACCTGCGCCAGGAGGAGCACGACGCGCAGTGGTCCTCGTACGTCGCGGAGCGGGAGCACCTGGAGCGGCTCGGCGTCACGGTCGTCCACCTCTCACCGACGAAGCTGCGGGACGCACGGGAGGAGCAGGCGGTCGTGGTGCGTACGGCGCTGATGGCGGCGGCCACCCGCGAGCCGGCCGCGTATGTGATGATCCTGCCCCGCTGAACTCGGGCCTCAGGGACCACTTATCTCCCGTTTCGTTCCTGATGGCGCATCAGCCGCACTGGCGGAAGCCCGCCATGTCCACATCTCGCCCCCTACAACTCTCCACAAACCCCTGTCATTTACGAAAGGGTGAGCGGTCATCCGGTACCGAATTCCGGACTCTCTCTTTCACTTCAGGGATGCTGATGACCACCGAGTCCCCCAGTTCCATACCCGGGGCGAGACGCGCGGCCCGAGTCGCGGCTGCCGCCGGCCTGGTGGCCGCGCTGGCCGCCACCGGCGCCGCCCCGGTCTTCGCCGCCGACGACCCCGCCCCCGCGCCCGTCAAGTCCGCCGCCAAGGACACCACGGCCGACAAGCTCGGCACGGCCGACGCCGATCTCCTGGCCAAGGCGAAGGCCAAGGGCGAGAAGAACATCACCATGATGGTCGCCACCACTCCCGGTGCGACCGCGCAGGTCACCAAGCAACTGGACGCCGTCGAGGGGTCCGTGCTGGGACGCACGTACGACAAGCTCGGCTATGTACGGGCCACCGTGCCCACCGCGTCCGCCGAGGCGACCATCAAGGCGGCCTCCAAGCTGTCGTCCGTCCACGGCATCGATCTCAAGCAGGAGATCAAGCTGGACGACCCGACGCCCGCGGCCGACCGCGCGGCCGGGACCGCGGCGAAGGCGAAGTCCACCGGCTCCTACCCGGCGCCGGGCAGGAAGACCCCGGCGAAGAACCCGTACAACCCGTCCTTCGAGACGGGTGCGGTCGACTTCGTCGAGCAGCACCCGAAGGCCGACGGGCGCGGGGTGACCATCGGCATCCTCGACTCGGGTGTCGACCTCGGCCACCCGGCGCTGCAGAAGACCACCACGGGCGAGCGCAAGATCGTCGACTGGGTGACCGCCACCGACCCGGTCAGCGACGGCGACGGCACCTGGCTGCGGATGACGGACGCCGTGTCCGGCCCGACGTTCACCTACCAGGGCCGCACCTACAAGGCGCCCGAGGGCTCGTACCGGATCAAGCTGTTCGCCGAGGCCGCCACCAAGGGCGGTGACATGGCGGGCGACCTGAACCGCGACGGTGACACCACCGACGTCTGGGCCGTGCTCTACGACCCGGTCACCGGCACCGTGCGCGTCGACCTGGACAACGACGGCGACTTCACCAACGAAACCGCCATGAAGCCGTACAAGGAGAAGCACCAGGTCTCCTACTTCGGCAAGGACGACCCGCGGACGGATGTCGTCGAGCGCATCCCGTTCACCGTGGAGACGCGCAAGAACGTCGTCTACAACGCGGCCGGCGACAAGTCCGACTACGTGAACATCGGCGTCATCGAGAGCGAGCACGGCACCCACGTCGCGGGCATCACCTCCGCGAACGGCCTGTTCGGCGGCAAGATGAACGGTGCCGCGCCGGGTGCGAAGATCGTCTCCTCGCGTGCCTGCACCTGGTCCGGCGGCTGCACCAACATCGCGCTCACCGAGGGCATGATCGACCTCGTCGTGAACCGCGGTGTCGATGTCGTCAACATGTCGATCGGTGGCCTGCCGCCGCTCAACGACGGCAACAACGCCCGCGCCGAGCTCTACAAGCGGCTCATCGACATCTACGGCGTCCAGCTGGTCATCTCGGCCGGCAACGACGGCCCGGGTGTCAACACGATCGGTGACCCCGGCCTCGCCGACCACGTCATCTCCGTCGGCGCGTCGATCTCCAAGGAGACGTGGGCCGCCAACTACGGCTCGAACGTCACCAAGAAGTACGACATGATGCCCTTCTCCTCGCGCGGTCCGCGTGAGGACGGCGGCTTCGCGCCGATCCTGACGGCCCCGGGCGCGGCCATCAACACCACCCAGACCTGGCTGCCCGGCGGCCCGGTCAAGGAGGCGGGCTACGACCTGCCGGCCGGCTACTCCATGCTGCAGGGCACCTCGATGGCCTCGCCGCAGGCCGCCGGTGCGACCGCGCTGCTGCTGTCCGCCGCGAAGCAGAAGCACATCGAGCTGCCCCCGGCCGATCTGCGCACCGCGCTGACCAGCACCGCCACCCACATCAAGGACGTGCCCGCGCACGCCCAGGGCTCCGGTCTGATCAACATCGTCGGCGCCTGGAAGCAGATCGAGAAGCAGGGCGCCCCGGCGCACGAGTACTCGGTGAAGGCCCCGGTCGACACCGCGATCGACTTCGCGCTCAAGACCCCCGGCTTCGGCACCGGTCTGTACGACCGCGAGGGCGGTCTGAAGGTCGGCCAGAAGAAGTCGTACGACGTCACGATCACCCGCACCACGGGACCGGACAAGGCCGTCAAGCACCAGCTGTCGTGGAAGAACAACGACGGCACCTTCAAGCTGGCCGGTCCGGGCACGGTCTCCCTGCCACTGGGCAAGCCGGTCACCGTCAAGGTCGAGGCGAAGCCGGGCAGCGCGGGCGTGCACAGCGCGATCCTGAAGGTGGACGACAGCAAGACCGTCGGCGTGGACCAGCAGATCCTGACCACGGTGATCGTCTCCAAGGAGCTCGTGAAGCCCGCCTACGCGTTCAAGGCGTCGGGCTCGGTGCAGCGCAACAGCAGCACGTCGTACTTCCTGACCGTTCCGGAGGGCGCCAAGACCCTTGAGGTCTCCCTCGGCGCACTGCGCTCGGGCAGCCAGACCCGCTTCATCTCGATCCACCCGTACGGGGTGCAGATGGAGAACAGCTCCACGATCTTCTGCTACCCGAACTACGAGAACCCGACCAACACCTGCCGCCCCGACGTGCGCTCCTACAAGGACCCGCAGCCGGGCGTCTGGGAGATCGAGGTCGAGGCACGGCGTACGTCGCCGCTGCTGGACAACCCGTACAAGCTGGACGTCTCGCTGCTCGGCGCGACCTTCGACCCGGCGGTGCAGACCATCGCCGAGGCGAAGATCGGCACGCCCGCCCCGGTGAGCTGGAAGGCCACCAACAACGCGGGCGACCTGGAGGGCACCCTCAAGGGCGGCTCGCTGGGCTCGGCCAAGGTCGCCAAGCCGTCGATCAAGACGGGCGACGAGCAGGAGTTCGAGGTCACCATCGGTGAGGGCGTCGAGAAGCTGGACGTCGCCATCGGCGGCACGTCGGACGCCAACGCGGACCTGGACCTGTACGTCTTCCGGGGCAACACCCAGGTCGGCAAGTCCACCACGGCCGGCTCCGAGGAGTCGGTCAGCCTGGTGAAGCCGGCCGCCGGTACGTACACCGTCGTGATCGACGGCTACGACGTCCCGGCCGGGACCACCACGTACGACTACCGCGACGTGTACTACGCACCGTCGCTCGGCACGATCAAGGTCGACGAGTCGAAGGCCGTGAACCTGGCCAACGGCGCCTCCGCCCAGATCGGTGCCGAGGTCTCGGTCGCCGGTGCGGCCCCCGAGGGCCGGCAGTTCTTCGGCGAGGTCCACCTGGTGAACAGCCACGGGACCGCGGCGGGCACCGGCAGCGTCGTGATCGAGAAGGTCACGCCGTAGCGGAACCCGTGATCGCCGCGGTGACCGCGGTCACCGTGTGATCCGTACGACAGTGGGGCGGGTGCTCAGCGGAGCGCCCGCCCCACTGCTCTGCCCGCCCGGCCGGGCGGGAGGTGTCCGCAGCGCGGACAATGGATTGGACAAGGAAGCCGTGGACATACGCATCATGGAGCGGCAACCGTGCCAGTTCGTACGTTCGAAGGAGTCCCTGTGAAGGTCGGAATCGTCGGCGCCACCGGTCAGGTCGGCACAGTCATGCGCAGGATCCTGGCCGAGCGGAAGTTCCCGGCCGACGAACTGCGGCTGTTCGCCTCCGCGCGCTCCGCGGGCTCCACGATCGAGTGGCAGGGCCGGGAGATCACCGTCGAGGACGCCTCGACGGCCGATTACACCGGGCTGGACATCGTGCTCTTCTCGGCCGGTGGCGCGACCTCGAAGGCGCTCGCCGAGAAGGTCGCCTCGCAGGGCGCCGTCGTGATCGACAACTCCTCCGCCTGGCGCAAGGACCCCGAGGTCCCGCTGGTCGTCTCCGAGGTCAACGCGCACGCCATCGCGAACCGGCCCAAGGGCATCATCGCCAACCCGAACTGCACCACGATGGCCGCCATGCCCGTGCTGCGCCCGCTGCACGACGAGGCCGGTCTCCAGGCCCTGACCGTCGCCACCTACCAGGCGGTGTCCGGCTCCGGTCTGGCCGGTGTCGCCGAGCTGCACGGCCAGGCGTCCAAGGTCGTCGCCGAAGCCGACAGGCTCACCCATGACGGCGAGGCCGTCGACTTCCCCGAGCCGGACGTCTACAAGCGTCCGATCGCCTTCAACGTGCTGCCGCTGGCCGGCTCGATCGTCGACGACGGCTCCTTCGAGACGGACGAGGAGCAGAAGCTCCGCAACGAGTCCCGCAAGATCCTGGAGATCCCGGAGCTCAAGGTGTCCGGCACCTGCGTCCGGGTGCCCGTCTTCTCCGGCCACTCGCTCCAGGTCAATGCCCGTTTCGCCCGTCCCGTCAGTGTCGAGCGCGCCTATGAGCTGCTGAAGGACGCCCCGGGCGTCGAGATCTCCGAGATCCCCACCCCGCTCCAGGCGGCCGGCAAGGACGCCTCGTTCGTC
This sequence comes from Streptomyces sp. NPDC093149, assembly GCF_044754145.1. Taxonomy (NCBI): domain Bacteria; kingdom Bacillati; phylum Actinomycetota; class Actinomycetes; order Kitasatosporales; family Streptomycetaceae; genus Streptomyces; species Streptomyces sp. NPDC093149. The sequence goes on along the minus strand of NZ_JBIVON010000002.1, from coordinate 484,218 downwards.
GGCCGGATCCGGGTCGACGAGACCGTGGAGAACGGCCTGGCGCTCTTCGTCTCCAACGACAACCTGCGCAAGGGCGCGGCGCTGAACGCGGTGCAGATCGCGGAGCTGGTGGCGGCCGAGCTGAACGGCTGACGCCCGAAGGACATACGAAAGGGCGGCCTCCGGTGTGCGGTGGCCGCCCTTTCGTATGCGCTCGGGCCCGTCGGGGTCAGAGTGCGAGATGCCGGCGCAGGGCGGCGTCGATCTCGGCCATGCGCCGACGGGGGACAGCGCCCAGGTATCGGAGGAACCGCTCCTGAGCCATCGCGCGCACCTGCTCGCACTGCGCCTTGGAGTCCTTCGGCAGGCCGCACTCCGCTGCGGGGAGCAGCACCTGGAAGGGGTAGACCCGAGAGGTGTTCGACGTCAGTGGCACCACGGTGACCACACCGCGCTCGGTCCGGGAGACGACAGCGTTGGCCCCGTCGTTCGAGACGATCACCGACGGACGGGCGTGGTCGGCCTCGTTGCGCCGCACCGGCTCGTACTCGACCAGATAGATGTCACCGCGCCGCATCGGTCAGCCCGTCACCCGAGAACCTGTCCCAGAACGCGGCGTCCTCGCTCGCGTCCCATTCCGCGAACGCCGCTTCGTAGTCGGCCTCCAGGTTCGAGGCACGCAGCAGCTCGATCGCGGCGTGTATCACCGCGGACCGGGAATCCGCTTCGGTCTTCGCGGCGTACTCATCGACGAAGGCGACATCCTCCTGCGGCAGGCTCACACTGATCTTCATACTGAAGATGCTACTGCGGTGGCACACTCGCGACCACTCCACCGAGGTGCCCGACGTGGAAGGATGACCGGAAACGTCACATACCAAGGAGATGACCGCGTGCCTGGCACCAATCTGACCCGCGAAGAGGCACAGGAGCGGGCGCGCCTGCTGACCGTGGACGCGTACGAGATCGATCTCGACCTCTCCGGAGCGCAGGAGGGCGGCACCTACCGGTCCGTCACCACCGTGCGCTTCGCATCCGCCGAAGCCGGTGCGGAGACCTTCATCGACCTGGTCGCCCCTGCCGTGCACGAGGTCGAGCTGAACGGCAGGGCGCTGGATGTCGCGGCCGTCTTCCGCGATTCGCGCATCACCCTCCCGCACCTGGCCGCGGGCTCCAACGAGCTGAAGGTCGTCGCCGACTGCTCGTACACCAACACGGGTGAGGGCCTGCACCGCTTCGTCGATCCGGTCGACCAGCAGGCGTACCTCTACACCCAGTTCGAGGTGCCGGACGCGCGCCGCGTGTTCGCGAGCTTCGAGCAGCCCGACCTGAAGGCGACGTTCCAGTTCACGGTGAAGGCGCCGCGGGGCTGGACGGTCATCTCGAACTCCCCGACGCCCGAGCCGCAGGACGACGTCTGGACCTTCGAGCCGACGCCGCGCATCTCGACGTACATCACGGCGCTGATCGTCGGCCCGTACCACTCGGTGCACAGCAGCTACGAGAAGGACGGCCAGTCCGTTCCGCTCGGCATCTACTGCCGCCCGTCGCTGGCCGAGTACCTCGACGCGGACGAGATCTTCGACGTCACGCGGCAGGGCTTCGACTGGTTCCAGGAGAAGTTCGACTACGACTACCCGTTCGCCAAGTACGACCAGCTGTTCGTCCCGGAGTTCAACGCCGGCGCGATGGAGAACGCGGGCGCGGTCACCATCCGCGACCAGTACGTGTTCCGTTCGAAGGTGACGGACGCGGCGTACGAGCGGCGTGCGGAGACCATCCTGCACGAGCTGGCGCACATGTGGTTCGGCGACCTCGTCACCATGGAGTGGTGGAACGACCTGTGGCTGAACGAGTCGTTCGCCACGTACACCTCGGTCGCCTGCCAGGCGTACGCGCAGGGCTCGAAGTGGCCGAACGCGTGGACGACGTTCGCCAACACCGAGAAGACCTGGGCCTACCGCCAGGACCAGCTGCCCTCCACGCACCCGATCATGGCCGACATCCGTGACCTGGACGACGTGCTGGTCAACTTCGACGGGATCACCTACGCCAAGGGCGCCTCGGTCCTGAAGCAGCTGGTGGCGTATGTCGGCATGGACGAGTTCTTCAAGGGCGTCCAGGCGTACTTCAAGGCGCACGCGTTCGGCAACACCCGGCTGTCCGATCTGCTGGGCGCGCTGGAGGAGACCTCCGGCCGCGACCTGAAGACCTGGTCGAAGGCGTGGCTGGAGACGGCGGGCATCAACATCCTGCGCCCGGAGGTCGAGACGGACGAGAACGGCCACGTCACGTCCTTCACCGTCCTCCAGGAGGCACCGGCCCTCCCCGCCGGCGCGAAGGGCGAGCCGACGCTGCGGCCCCACCGCATCGCGATCGGCTGCTACGACCTCGACGCGAACGGCAAGCTGGTCCGTACGAACCGCATCGAGCTGGACGTCGACGGCGCGCGCACGACCGTGCCGTTCCCGGCCGGCACCGCCCGCCCCGCCGTGATCCTGCTCAACGACGACGACCTCTCGTACGCGAAGGTCCGCCTCGACGAGGAGTCGCTGCGTGTCGTCACCGAGCACCTCGGCGACTTCACCGAGTCCCTGCCGCGCGCCCTGTGCTGGGCCTCCGCCTGGGACATGACCCGCGACGGCGAACTGGCGACCCGCGAGTACCTCGCCCTGGTGCTCTCCGGCATCGGCAAGGAGTCGGACATCGGCGTCGTCCAGTCGCTGCATCGCCAGGTGAAGCTGGCGCTGGACCTGTACGCGGCGCCGGAGTGGCGGGAGGCCGGGCTGACGCAGTGGACCGAGGCCACGCTCGCGCACCTGCGCGCGGCGGAGCCGGGCAGCGACCACCAGCTGGCCTGGGCCCGCGCCTTCGCGGCGACGGCCCGCACCCCGCAGCAGACGGACCTGCTGCAGTCGTTGCTCGACGGCAAGGAGACGGTCGAGGGCCTGGCCGTCGACACGGAGCTGCGCTGGGCGTTCGTGGAGCGGCTCGCCGCGGCCGGTCTGCTCGAAGAGGACGAGATCGCCGCCGAGTACGAGCGCGACAGGACGGCGGCGGGCGAGCGCCACGCGGCGACCGCGCGAGCGGCACGTCCCACGGAGGAGGCGAAGGCGGAGGCGTGGGCCTCGGTCGTCGAGTCCGACAAGCTGCCGAACTCCCTCCAGGAGGCGGTCATCGCCGGCTTCGTCCAGACCGACCAGCGCGAGCTGCTGGCCCCGTACACGGAGAAGTTCTTCGCGGCGGTCAAGGGCGTCTGGGAGTCGCGCAGCCACGAGATGGCGCAGCAGATCGCCGTGGGCCTGTACCCGGCCCTCCAGGTCTCGCAGGCCACCCTGGACGCCACGGACGCCTGGCTGTCCTCGGCTGAACCGACCGCGGCCCTGCGCCGCCTGATGTCCGAGTCGCGCGCGGGCGTGGAGCGCGCCCTGAAGGCCCAGGCGGCGGACGCGGCGGCGGCCTCGTAGGCCGGGGCCCCGGACTGCGGGGGCGGGTACGGTGCGCGGCCTGCGGGGCCGGGCACCGTACCCGCCCCTTTTCCGTCCCTTCTTCGTCCGTCGCCGCGTGGGCACGTATGGAAACCGCCCGTCGGGCGGGCGCCGATGCGCAACCGTCCGACGGGCGGGGGCAGAAGGGGATGCGGGGAGGAGACGGGCGCCGGGGCGGGGAGGTCCCGGAGGAACGGGTGGGGGCCTGTCCGGCCCCGATCCGCCGCAGGGGCCCTACGGCCTGGTGCAGGCCTTACGCACCCGACTCCTCGTAGCGCCGGGTCAGCTCGGCGGCGCCGGTCTCCGTCAGGCTTCCGTGCAGGCGCATCCGGGCGACTCCGCCGTCCGGGAAGGCGTCGAGACGGACGTGGGTGACGATCGCCTGGGCGCGCAGGGGGAAGCGGTGGAGGGTGTCGGGCTGGAGCCTGGTGCGGGGGATGATCTCGAACCACTCGCCGGTCTCGCCGTTGCGGCCCTGGAGGGCGATCCAGCCGGCCGCGTTGCCCTTGAGGTAGGCCGTGTCGATCTCGACCGCGCGGACCGCGCCCTGGGCGGGGAGGCGGAATCGGACCCAGTCGTTCGTGTCGCGGACCCGGCGGCGGCGGTTCTCCCAGCCGTCGTCCATCTTGCGGGAGGTGCCGGGCAGGATGATCTGGGTCGGCGAGGAGTAGAAGCGGTCGGAGGCGTCCTCGTAACTGCCGCCGTTCAGGACCGAGATCAGGTCGAACGTGCCGAGGGTGGCGAGCCAGGACGGGTCGGGGAGGACCTCGCCGTGGACGCGGAGGCGGGCGATGCCGCCGTCGGGGTGCTGGCAGAGGCGGACGTGGGTGAAGCGGCGCCCGCCGGTGATCTCGAAGCCGTTGGCGGCGTGGCCGCGTACCGGGGTCGGCGGGACGATCTCCTCCCACTTCACGTCGTCCGCGAGGAGTTCGGCGGGGCTCGGCGAACCTTCGACGGCCGTGGCCTGGATCGAGACGCGCTGCGGGTAGTTGCCGCGGAAGTGGGCGGTGTCGACGACGATGCCGCGGATGATGCCGGGGGCGCCTAGGCGGATCAGGGCCCAGTCGTGCTCCTCGGGGGCCGGGAACGGGTGGGCCGCGTCCGCCCCGCGTCGGCGGCGGGTCTCCCAGCCGTCCATGATCTTGCCCTTGTGACCGAAGTGCTCGGGGTCGAAGACCGCGCGCTCCCGGACGAGGAGGTTCTCGCGCTCGGCGAAGAACTCGTCGTTGGCGGCGATCACGCCCGCGCCGAGCCGACGGTCGGCGAGGTCGACGAGTTCGGTGAAGGGGAGGTCGGTGGCGCGGTAGTCGGCGTACGGGTCACCACCGCCGTACGGGGCCGCGTCGTTGGCGTGGGGGTTCTCCTGCTGGTTCTCGTTCTCGTCGAAGGTCATGGGTCCACTGTCGCGACGAACGACCCATTAGGTCCATCGAAAGTTTTTGCATTATTTATTCAGCCGAGCTTAACGATTTGGCCGTTCCGGTGAGCGCCGCCAGAACTCGAGCCACCGCCGGCCCCTGCTCGGCCCCCTGTCGTACGGCCGCCACCACATGGCGTCGCGGCTGATCGGCTTCGAGGGCGCGCATCACCACACCACCCCGGCTGTGCCGTTCCGCCGACGCCATGCGCGGGATCAGGGCGACCCCCATGCCCGCCTCGACCATGGCCAGGATCGCCGTCCAGCCGGAGGCGCTGTGCGCCTGCTCGGGCACGAATCCGGCGGCCTCGCAGGCGGCCGTCGTGATCTGCGACCAGGGTCCGGAGCCGCCGTAGATCCAGGGGTCGCCGGACAGGTCCGCCAGTCTGAGGGCGGGGGCCGCGGCAAGGTGGTGATCCGCGGGCAGCGCCACGTCCAGCGGATCCGCCAGCAGGGGCAGCACGGCGAACCGGGGATCGCGGGCCGTCGGGGCGTGCGCGGCCAGGGACAGCGCGAGATCCACCTCACCGGCGACCAGGAGTTCGTACGCCTGCGCGGCCTCCGCCTCCCGCACCCGTACGTCCGGTCCCGGGCGTTCCTCGGCGCGCAGCCGCTGGATCGCGGGCACGACGAGGGCGGGCACCGCCGTGGAGAACGCCCCGATCCGCACCTCTCCGGCCTCGCCGCGCAGATAACCGGTCAGTTCGGCGTCGGCGCGCTCCAGCTGGGCGAAGACGGCTTCGGCGTGGCGCAGCACGAGATGCGCGGCGTCGGTGAGACGGACCCGCCGGCCCTGCGCCTCCAGCAGCGGTACGCCGAGCTGTCCCGACAGGTTGGACAGCTGCTGCGAGACCGCGGACGGGGTCATCAGCAGGGCCTCGGCGGTCGCGGTGACCGTGCCCCGGTCACGCAGGGTGCGGAGGATACGGAGCTTCTTGACGTCCCACTCGATCATGGCCGCAACCTACCCGGGCCCCGGGACGGGGCATCCGGGCCCGGACACGCCTGTGCGCCGCACGGTACGGGGTACCTGCGGCGCACACGGGACGGGCCCCGGTGCCGGGGGCGTGCCGCAGAGTGTGGCGCGCGCCCGGCCGGGATCTCCGGCTTCTCCCTGAGGGACTGCCCTCAGGCCTGCTTCTTGGACTTGTCGAAGATCATGACCAGGCCCGCGATGACCACGAACAGGGCGATCGGGGCCACGACGTACAGACCGATGGTCTCCATCGCGCTCAGGCCCGGACCGGGGTCGTCACCGGCGTCGCGGGTGAGCGCGAGCGCGGGGGACGACATGAGCAGCATCATCAGCGTCGTTCCGGCCGCGACGGCGCCGGCGCGCATAGCGTTCTTCTTGTCCACAGTCCAAACGTAGCGAACGCCGGGAACGGGCGCGCGCCCGGGGTGCTGTACGAGGTCATGGGCGGGGTTCCGGCCGGGACTCCGGGGGTGCTGTACGAGGTCACGGGCGGGGTTCCGGCCGGGACTCCGGGGGTGCTGTACGAGGTCACGGGCGGGGTTCCGGCCGGGACTCCGGGGGTGCCACGCGGGGCGCGAGGGCCTCCATGAGCCGGTGGAGACGGGGTGCGACGGCCAGCTCCTCCAGGGCGACGGGGTGGCCTTCCGCGTCGGCCACGGGCAGACGCCAGTTGGGGTACTGGTCCCAGGTTCCGGGGAGATTCTGCGGGCGGCGGTCGCCGAGCGCGTCGGGCAGCCAGACTCCCACCATGCGGGCGGGGGTGCGCAGCAGGAAGCGGTGCACGGCGCGGACGGCCCCCTCCTCGTCGCCCTCCCCCTCCGGAAGCAGACCGAGCCGGGCGAGATACCCCAGCCACTCTGCGGTGTCGGTCGCGTCGGCCGTCACTTCCTCCGCGAGGCCGCCGGCGAGCAGGCCGAGGCGGTGGCGCAGTCGCACGTGGTCGCCGGTCAGCCGGGCGGCGGTGGACGGCAGATCGTGCGTGGTGACGGTGGCCAGGCAGCCCTCGCGCCACTCCTCGGGAGGCAGGGGGCGCCCGGAGCCCGCCCAGTCGCGTTCGAACCAGAGCACGGAGGTGCCGAGCACGCCGCGCCGCGCCAGCGCCTCGCGCACCCCCGGTTCGACGGTGCCGAGGTCCTCCCCCATGACGACCGCGCCGGCCCGGTGCGCCTCCAGGACGAGGACGGCGAGCATCGCCTCGGCGTCGTGACCGACGTAGGTTCCCTCGGTGGGCGGACGCCCCTCGGGCACCCACCAGAGCCGGAACAGGCCCATGACGTGGTCGATGCGCAGGGCTCCCGCGTGGGCGAGGAGTCCGCGCAGCAGCCCGCGGAACGGGGCGTAGCCGGACGCGGCGAGGGCGTCGGGGCGCCAGGGCGGCAGGCCCCAGTCCTGACCGTGGGCGTTGAAGGCGTCCGGGGGTGCGCCGACGGACATGCCGTGCGCGAGGGCGTCCTGCTGGGCCCAGGCGTCGGCGCCGCCGGGGTGCACTCCGACGGCGAGGTCGTGGACGATGCCGACGGCCATTCCGGCGTCCAGGGCGGCGCGCTGGGCGGCGGCCAGCTGACTGTCGGTCAGCCAGGCGAGCCGACAGTGGAAGTCGACCCGGTCCATCAGCTCGCGGCGGGCGCGGGCGGTCGCCCGGGAGCGGGGATCGCGGAGCGCGGCCGGCCAGCTGTGCCAGTCGGAGCCGTGCACCTCCGCGAGGGCGCACCACAGGGCGTGGTCCTCCAGGGCCTGTCCCTGCTCGGCCAGGAAGTCGCAGTACGCGGCACGGCGGCCCGGTGTGAGGGGCACGTCCACCACGCGTTCGAGGGCCTGGCGCTTGAGTTCCCAGACGGCGTCCCGGTCGATCAGGGCGCCCTTGTTCAGGACGGTGTCGCCGAGGGTCGCCGCGTCCTGCCGCAGATCGTCGAGCGCGCCCCGGTCCGGCACGTGCCCGTACTCGGGGACGGACTCGACGTGCAGATGGACGGGGTCGGGGAAGCGCCGCGACGACGGGCGGTACGGGGACGGGTCGGTGGGGTCGCCGAGCACGGCGGCGTGGAGCGGGTTGACCTGGACGAATCCGGTACCGAGGGTCCGCCCGGACCAGGCGGCGAGATCCGCGAGGTCCCCGAGGTCTCCCATGCCCCAGGAGCGTGCGGAGAGCAGGGAGTAGAGCTGGACGAGGAAGCCGTGGGTGCGGGCGGGCGGCTGCGGCACCCGGGCCGGGGCGACGACGAGCGTGCAGCTCGCCTCCCGGCCGTCCGGTACGCATACGCTCAACCGGTGCACCCCGAGCGGTGGTTCGGCCCACCAGGCGGGGGTCGGGGACACACCCGCACCCGACCCGGCACCCGCGCCGGTGCCGGAATCCGCGCCCGGCCCGGCGCCCGCGTCCGCGGCCGTGTTCCCGTCCGTGCCCGCGCCCGCGTCGACGGCGGCCCGTCCCGAAACGGCCGGTTCCGGCCGGCCGGACCGGACACTCATCCGCGGCGGCGGGGGCGATCCGGCGTCCTCCGGTCCGATGTCCAGCACGGTGCCGGGCGGCAGGGCGGTCAGGGCCCGGGGCAGCGGCTCCCCGGCCCACACCACCAGCGTCGGCGGGAGCAGCCGGGCCGCGGCCGAGGACTCGGCGGCGGCGAGTGATTCCCGTACGGCTTCGGGCGTGGCGGCGTCCACCCCGAGCGCGGCGAGCACGGCGACGACCGTGTCGTCGGCAACGGCCACCGTGACATCGGCGGACGGGGAGTAGGAAGTGGCGACGCCGTGCAGCGCGGCGAGCCGGGACAGGCCCATTCAGACTCCTGGGGACTCCATGCCCCACGCGTTGCCGGACGAGGCCGGTTCGCTGGTCAGCGGGGCGTTGACGGCGAGAGGAGGTTCGCTGGTCAGCGGCGTGGCTTCGGCGAGCGGCGGCTCGCTGGTGAGGGGTATCGCGTCGGCGAGCGGCGGCTCGCTCGTCAGCGGGCCGGGGCCGGTCGCGGGGCCCGGGAAGGCGGCGGGCAGCGGGGCGGGACCGGACGCCTGTTTGGAGAGGGCGGAGAGCAGGAGCTGCGCGGCAGCGGGCATGGCGGCCTCCTGGCCGTGGCGGAACAGGACACAGCGCGCCTACCCAGCGGGTTCGACCGCAGACGTAGGCGTTACCACAACGAGTTCAACGTGCCCTGGGTCACATTCCGTTCCCCGGCGGCCGGTTCTCCGTAAGTTGTCCGCTCTTTTCGGCCATTCGGCGTCATCCTTGGCGTCACCGCCGGCTCCCGGCCATCCCTCACCCCACCTGCCGCATCGGGCATTTGCGGCACAACAACCCCCTGCATTGACACCCTCGCGCGCGGGTGGTGGGCTCGGAGCCCGTGCGAGGGAAGCGAGGGAGAAGAGCTATGCGGCTCAGGCGCGGAAAGCAGGCAACGGCCGTCGCGGTCGCCGTACTCGGCGGTCTGCTCTCCACGGGCACTCCGGCCGCCGTCGCGGCCCCGTCGGCGCCCGGCTCCCCCACCGTCACCACGCCCGACCGTGCCGACGACGGCGCCGTGCCCCCGGTGTGGCCCCGCCCCCGGTCCGTCAAGGCGTCCGGGCCGTCCGTGCCGCTCGCCGGCGAGGTCACGCTCGTGGCCGACGCGCACGCCGATCCGTTCGCCGTGGACGCGTTGCGGCAGGTCCTGCGGGACGCGGGCGTACGGACCGTCCACGAGGCGTTGCCGGGCCGCGGCCCCGTCATCCGGCTCGACGGCGACGGCGCCCGGGACGCCCTGCGCACGCTGCGCGCTCCCGAGCGCGCGGATCTGCCCTCCGGCGGCTACCGCCTCGCGGTCGGCCGGTTCGCGGGCCGGGACACCGTCGCCGTGGAGGGCGTCGGCGAGGACGGCCTCTTCCACGGTGTGCAGACGCTGCGTCAGCTGATCCGGGACGGAGGCGTCGCCGGGGTCACCGTCAAGGACTGGCCCGGCACCGCCGTCCGCGGGATGACCGAGGGCTTCTACGGGCAGCCGTGGACCCGGGCGCAGCGGCTGGCGCAGATCGGCTTCATGGGGCGTACGAAGCAGAACAGGTATCTGTACGCGGCGGGCGACGACCCGTACCGGCAGGCCCGCTGGCGCGACCCGTACCCCGCCGACCGGCGCGCCGACTTCCGGGCGCTGGCCGAGCGGGCCCGCGCCGAACATGTGACGCTCGGCTGGGCCGTCGCCCCCGGACAGGCCATGTGCATGTCGTCCGACGCCGACGTGAAGGCGCTGACGCGAAAGCTCGACGCGATGTGGGCACTGGGGGTGCGCGCCTTCCAGCTGCAGTTCCAGGACGTCAGCTACAGCGAGTGGCACTGCGACGGCGACGCCGACGCCTTCGGCAGCGGCCCCGAGGCGGCGGCCCGCGCGCAGGCACGGGTGGCGAGCGAGGTGGCGCGGCATCTCGCGGACCGTCATCCGGGGGCGGAGCCGCTGTCGGTGATGCCGACGGAGTTCTACCAGGACGGCGCGACCGACTACCGCACGGCGCTGGCCGAGGAACTGGACGACCGGGTCCAGATCGCCTGGACCGGTGTCGGGGTCGTGCCGCGGACCATCACCGGCGAGGAACTGGCCGGTGCCCGTGCCGCGTTCCGGCATCCGCTGGTCACGATGGACAACTACCCGGTCAACGACTACGCGCAGGACCGCATCTTCCTCGGCCCGTACACCGGCCGCGACCCGGCGGTGGCGGCGGGCTCCGCGGCGCTGCTCGCCAATGCGATGGAGCAGTCGTCCGCATCCCGCATTCCGCTGTTCACCGCCGCCGACTTCGCCTGGAACCCTCAGGGCTACCGGCCGCGGGAATCCTGGCAGGCGGCGATCGACGATCTGGCGGGCGGCGACGCCCGCACCGGGGACGCGCTGCGCGCGCTGGCCGGGAACAGCGCGGCGTCCGTCCTGGGCGGCGACGAGTCGGCGTATCTGCGGCCGCTGCTGGCCGCGTTCTGGAAGTCCCGTGCGACGACCGACGCCACGGCGCGGGCCGCTGCGGCGCGCGCGCTGCGCGAGGCCTTCACCGTGATGCGGGAGACCCCGCAGCGGCTGAAGGCGGTGGGCGACGGCCGCCTCGACGACGAGGTGCGGCCGTGGACGGAGCAGTTGTCCCGGTACGGTCGGGCGGGCGAACTGGCCGTCGATCTGCTGGAGGCCCAGTCGCGCGGTGACGGTGCCGCGGCCTGGCGGGCTTCGCTGGCGCTGGAGCCGGTGCGCGGGGCCACGAAGGCGAGCGGTGCGACAGTCGGCGCGGGCGTGCTGGGCCCGTTCCTGGACCGGGTGCGCAAGGAGGCGGACGCCTGGACGGGCGCGGACCGCGGCGTCGGTACGGTGACCGAGGCCCCGGGCAGCCATACGGTCCGGCTGAACCGCTCGCGCCCGGTGGAGACCGTGACGGCGATGACCGTGCCCGGCGGCTCGGTGGCCGGTGCGACGCTGGAGGCCCATGTGCCCGGCGAGGGCTGGCGCCGCCTCGGCGACCTGTCGGCGACCGGCTGGACCCAGACGCCGGCCAGGGGGCTGCGGGCCGACGCGATCCGGATCAGCTGGCCCGTGGGCGGCCCGTCCGTGCCGTCGGTGGTCACGGGCCCGAGGTCGCCGTTCGTCCCGGGCGGCCGGACGGGAACCGGCACTCCCGGGAACGCCTCGCCCCGGACCCCGCAGGTGCGCGCGCTCGTGCCCTGGTTCGGCGACGAGCCCGCCGCCCGGCTCGACCTGGCGCGCAACGAGACGGACGCCGAGATCGGTGGCGCACCGCAGCGGGTCGAGGCGCGGCTGGCCGCCCGGCGCCCCGCCGAGGTGCGCGGCGCGCTCACCGCGCGGGCGCCCGAGGGCATCGAGGTGAGCATGCCGAAGCAGACGAGGGTGCCGCGCGGCTCCCGCACCGACGTTCCCGTCGAGATCACGGTCCCCGCGGACACCCCGGCCGGTGAGTACGAGGTGCCGTTCAGCTTCGGTGAAGAGCGCAGCACGCTCACCGTCCGGGCGTACCCGCGCACGGCGGGCCCCGACCTGGTGCGCACCGCCACCGCGTCCTCGTCCGGCGACGAGACCCCGGACTTCCCGGCGTCGGCCGCCTCCGACGGTGATCCGGCGACCCGCTGGTCCTCACCGGCCGAGGACGGCGCCTGGTGGCAGGCGGAACTGCCGCGGCCGGCCCGGCTCGGCCGGGTGGTGCTGCACTGGCAGGACGCGTACGCCTCCCGCTACCGCGTCCAGGTCTCCGCGGACGGCCGCCACTGGCGCACGGCGGCGACCGTGCGGGACGGACGGGGCGGGCGCGAGTCGGTCCGGATGGACGCGAAGGACACCCGCTACCTCAGGATCCAGGGCGACGGCAGGGCCACCGAGTTCGGCTACTCCCTCTGGTCGGTCCAGGCGTACGCCGTCGCCCCGACGGAGTAACGCCCCGGCGCACGACGCAGCGCGGACCGGCACACGACGCAGCGCGGACCGGCGAGCGGCCTCACGCGGCGTCCGGGACGGGGCCGCAGGGCGTGGAAGGCCTGCTCGCTGTCGCGCACCGGGACGGACCGCCGCGGCGGCGCGCCTCCGTCGTCCCCGAAGGCTTCGGTACGGCCCCGGGGACGACAGAGGCCCGGATCCCTCAGGCTGATATGCCGTCGATCCGGGCCATGGCGTCGTCCGCGCCGAAGGGTTGCAAGTACGGCAACCAGCGCGGGTCGCGATGTCCCGTCCCGATGATGCGCCAGGCGAGGCCCGTCGGCGGGGCGGGCTGCTGGTGCAGCCGCCAGCCGAGCTCCGGCAGGTGCCGGTCCGCCTTGACGTGATTGCAGCGGCGGCAGGCCGCCACCACGTTGTCCCAGGCGTGCTGTCCGCCGCGACTGCGCGGAATGACGTGGTCGACACTGGTCGCGGTGGCGCCGCAGTACATGCAGCGCCCCCCGTCCCGGGCGAACAGCGCCCTGCGGGTCAGTGGGACGGGCCCCCGGTAGGGGACCCGTACGAACCGCTTCAGGCGGACGACGCTGGGGGCCGGAACGACCCGGGTGGCACTGTGCATGAAGGCGCCCGACTCCTCAAGACAGATGGCCTTGTTTTCGAGCACGAGGACGAGCGCGCGGCGGAGCGGTACGACGCCGAGCGGCTCGTACGACGCGTTGAGAACCAGGACATGCGGCACGATGGATGCCTCCTTGTACGCCGGCGGCGCGTGGCTCGCGCCGGGACGATCCGATCTCAGTTTCTCCTCACGCCTGGTCGAAGCGCCACCACGTGCGGGTAACGGGCCGGGAGGATTTTTCCGCGCCCGCCGGGGCGAACACCGTCCCTGCCCGGCGGAGCAGGCGCTTCGGGGCCCCGGCCGGGACGGCCCCGCCCGGTGTGCGATCGGCCACACGCCACCCGTACGGGCCCCGCCCCCATACCTCTTCCCCGCTCCCGTTTCACCCTTCCTGGACGTGTGTGCCCCCTGCTCACGGCAATGGAGCACTCCCGATGCCCCGTTAGTGTGGTTGGTCCGCCGTCGCCCACCTGGAGGTTCCACCGTGTCCCTGTCCGCCCTGTTGGCCGCAACTCCGTCACCCGGGGCCGGGACCTCGTTGGACGAGGCCGCCGAGCAGGCCGGCAACGCCGCGGGCTGGGTGGAGGAGAACTGGTCCACCTGGCTGAGCACCGGTCTGCGCATCGTGCTCATCGCCGCGGTCGCGGTCGTGTTGCGCATCGCGATCCGCCGTGCTCTCACCAAGCTCATCGACCGGATGAACCGCAGCGCCCAGGCGGTGGAGGGCACCGCGCTGGGCGGGTTGCTGGTCAATGCGGAACGTCGTCGTCAGCGCTCCGAGGCGATCGGTTCGGTACTCCGCTCCGTCGCGTCGTTCCTGATCCTCGGCACGGCCGCCCTGATGATCCTCGGCGCTTTCCAGATCAATCTGGCCCCGCTGCTCGCCTCCGCCGGTGTGGCCGGTGTGGCGCTCGGTTTCGGTGCCCGCAATCTGGTCACCGACTTCCTCTCCGGTGTCTTCATGATCCTGGAGGACCAGTACGGCGTCGGCGACACGGTCGACGCGGGCGTCGCCGCCGGCGAGGTCATCGAGGTGGGTCTGCGGGTCACCAAGCTGCGCGGCGACAACGGCGAGATCTGGTACGTCCGCAACGGCGAGGTGAAGCGGATCGGCAACCTCAGCCAGGGCTGGTCGACGGCGGGCGTCGATGTGACGGTGCGCCCCACGGAGGACCTCGACAAGGTCCGTACGGTCATCGACGAGGCCGCCGCGGCGATGGCCAAGGAGGACCCGTGGAACGAGCGGCTGTGGGGCCCGGTGGAGATCCTGGGCCTGGACTCCGTGCTCCTGGACTCGATGACGGTCCGGCTGACCGCGAAGACGATGCCGGGCAAGGCGCTGAGCGTGGAGCGCGAGTTGCGCTGGCGGATCAAGCGTGCCTTCGACGAGGCGGGCATCCGGATGGTCGGCGGCGTCCCGGCCCCGGCGGACGAGCCTTCGGCGGCCGATCCGACGGCCGCGATGGCGGCCCCGTCCGCGTACGCCTCGGCGACCTCCCCGCAGTCCCTGGCCACGACTCCGATCCCCCCGGCGAACCTCTCGAAGTAGGACCGGCCGGGCCGTGCGCGTTCGGCCGGACGAGTGAGGGGCGCCCCGCGCCGTCTGCGGGGCGCCCCTCACCCATATGTCCGTGAGCGAGGCGGCGTGACCGCAACTCGGTTCCTCCTTAACCTGGTTGGTAAGGCACCGGCAAGAACCCCCGCATTCGGCACGCACCCCAGGTAACGCTTTGGTAGCCACCGGAGCGCTGCCCATTGACGGCCCGGTGACGTGCGCATACCGTCCTCTCACCGAATAGGAAACTTTCCTAACAGAGGGCAGGTGCAGTGCTCATGGCCGGAACCACACCGGGTACCCCTCGCGTTCTGCGAGCCATGAACGACCGGGCCGCCCTCGATCTGCTGCTGGAGCACGGACCCCTGTCCCGGACCAGGATCGGCAAGCTGACAGGGCTCTCCAAGCCCACCGCGTCGCAGCTGCTGGCGCGGCTGGAGGCGGCCGGCCTGGTCGTCGCGACCGGGACCGTGGCGGGGCGGCCGGGGCCCAATGCCCAGCTGTACGCGGTGAACGCGCGGGCCGCCCATGTCGCGGGGCTGGATGTCAGCGCCCACCGGATCCTGGCCGCCGTCGCCGATGTGACCGGAGAGACGGTCGGGGAGTTCGAGCTGCGCACCCCGGGGCGGCGCGCCGACTCCGTGGTGCGGCAGGTGGCGGACGCGCTGGACGGGGCGGTCAAGGACGCCGGGCTCACCCGCTCCGATGTGCACCGTGTCGTCATCGGCACTCCGGGTGCCTTCGACCCCGGTACCGGGCGGCTGCGCTACGCCTCGCACCTGCCCGGCTGGCACTCCCCCGCGCTGCTGGACGAACTGGCGGCCTTCCTGCCGATGCCGGTCGAGTACGAGAACGACGTGAACCTGGTCGCGGTGGCCGAACAACGGCGCGGCGCGGCGCGCGGGCACGACGACTTCGTCCTGCTGTGGAACGAGGAGGGGCTCGGTGCCGCCCTCGTCATCAACGGGCGGCTGCACCGCGGCTTCACCGGTGGCGCCGGCGAGGTCGGCTTCCTCCCGGTGCCGGGGGCCCCGCTGGTCCGCCAGGTCACCAAGGTGAACGCGGGCGGGTTCCAGGAGCTGGCGGGCGCCCAGGTGCTGTCCCGGCTGGCCAGGGAGCTCGGCATCGACGACGAGCTGAGCCGGGCCTCGGGCACGCATCACGAGGTCGCGGCCCGGCTCGTCACCCGGGCCGCCGAGGCCGCGGAATCGGGCGAGAACGGCCCGTACCCCCGGCTGCTGGATCAGTTCGCCACCGGACTCGCGACCGGCCTCGCCTCCATGATCGCCGTGCTGGACCCGGAACTCGTCGTGCTGTCCGGTGAGTTGCTCGCCGCCGGCGGGGAACAGCTGCGCGGGCGGGTCGAGTCGGAACTCGTCGAGCTGGCCGCCTCCCGGCCCCGGCTGATCACCGGTGAGGTGACGCACCGCCCCGTACTGCGCGGCGCGCTGGAGAGCGCGCTCGCCACCACCCGTGACGAAGTCTTCGACACGTCGCGCTGACCCCCGCTCCACCGCTTCCTTCCCCCTCGCCCTGCTCCTTCCCCACCTTCATCGGGAGACACTGCCATGTCCGGAAACCGCCGGAAGTCGGCCGTCGCGCTCGCCGCGACCGCCGCGCTGTCGCTGTTCGCCTCCGCCTGTACGGGCCAGAGCAACTCCGGTGCCAATGATGACGCGTCCAAGGAGACGACCATCAATTTCTGGCACGGCTGGAGTGCCCCGAACGAGGTCGCGGGAATCAAGGCCACGGTCGACGCCTTCACGAAGGCGCACCCCAATATCCATGTGAAGATCGTCGGAAACATGACCGACGACAAGATCAACCAGGCACTGCGGGCGGGCGGTTCGAACGCCCCGGACGTCGTCTCGTCGTTCACCACGAACAATGTCGGCAAGTTCTGCTCGTCGAAGGCGTTCGTCGATCTGAACCCCTTCCTGAAGAAGGACGGGATCGACCCGGACAAGACCTTCCCGAAGGCGATGAACGAGTACACGCAGTTCGACGGGGTGCGCTGCACCGTGCCGTTGCTCGGTGACGCGTACGGCCTCTACTACAACAAGGACGCGTTCGAGGCCGCCGGCATCAGCGGTCCGCCGAAGACCTGGTCGGAGTTCGCCAGGGACGCCAAGAAGCTGACGAAGACCAAGGGCGACTCGTACGAGCAGCTCGGCTTCATGCCGAACTACCACGGCTACGAGTCGACGACCGAGCACTATCTCGGCAGCTGGGACCCGAAGTACTTCGACGCGGACGGCAAGTCGAACATCGCCGAGGACCCGGCGTTCGCCACCATGCTCGCCGCCCAGAAGAAGCTGGTCGACGACCTGGGCGGCTACGAGAGGCTGGAGAACTACCGCACGGCGTTCGGTGACGAGTGGGGCGCCAAGCACCCGTTCCACACCGGCCAGGTGGCCATGCAACTGGACGGCGAGTGGCGGCTCGGGATGGCCGAGGAGACCAAGCCGAAGTTCGAGATCGGGGTCGCCCCGATGCCCGTCGCCGACGACCAGGCCGACACCTACGGCAAGGGCTATCTGACCGGCACCATCGCCGGCATCGCCGCCACCTCGCAGAAGCAGAACGCGGCGTGGGAGCTGGTGAAGTTCATGACGACCGACACCGACGCGGTGGTCGGCTTCGCCAACGCCATTCACAATGTGCCGTCCACGCTGGAGGCGCTGAAGTCGCCGAAGCTGAAGTACGACCCGCGGTTCAAGACGTTCCTGGACATCGCCGCGAACCCGAACAGCACCACCACCCCGCCCTCGGTGAACGGCGGCGCGTACCTGGTGTCCCTGCAGAACCTCGGATTCGACATCGAAAAGGGCAAGCAGACGGACATCGAGGCGGGTCTGGAGAAGACCGCCAAGGAAATCGACGCGGCCATCGCACAGGCGAAGTAGAACAACGATGAGCACACGTGCGGGCACGTACACGCTGCGTTCGAAGCGCCGCCGGTCGGCGCTGCGGACGGCGGCCTTCATGTCGCCGTGGCTGATCGGGTTCGGCGTCTTCTTCGCCTACCCCCTGATCTCCACGCTCTATTTCTCCTTCACCAGCTACGACGGTTTCGCGGCCCCTGAATTCAGTGGGCTGAAGAACTGGTCGTTCGTCTTCGACGACTATCCGCTGTTCTGGCCCGCGCTGCGCAACACGCTCTGGCTGGTGGTGGTCATGGTGACCTGCCGGGTGGTGTTCGGTCTCGGTGTCGGGCTGCTGATCACCAGGATCAAGACGGGTACCGGGGTCTTCCGCACCCTGTTCTACCTGCCGTATCTCGCCCCGCCGGTCGCGGCGACCCTCGGCTTCGTCTTCCTGCTCAACCCGGGAACGGGGCCGGTCAATTCGATCCTCGGCGATCTGGGGCTGCCCACGCCGGGCTGGTTCACCGACGCCACCTGGTCCAAGCCGGCGCTGACCGCGCTCGCGGTGTGGGGCGTGGGGGACCTGATGGTGATCTTCATGGCCGCGCTGCTGGACGTACCGAAGGAGCAGTACGAGGCGGCGGAGCTGGACGGGGCGTCCTCGTTCCAGCGGTTCCGCTTCGTCACCCTGCCGAACATCTCGCCGATCGTGATGTTCGCCGTGGTCACCGGGATCATCCAGACGATGCAGTACTACACCCAGCCACTCGTGGCGGGGAAGGTCGCCTCGGGTGTGATGGGCGGATCCGGGCAGCAGTTCGAGCCGGGCTATCCCGACAAGTCGACACTGACGCTACCGCAGCTCGTCTACAACCTCGGCTTCCAGCGCTTCGACTACGGCTCCGCCTGCGTGGTCGCGCTCGTTCTCTTCGTCCTCGCGATGGCGTTCACCGCACTGCTGATGCGGCGCCGCAGCGGGCTGATCCAGGCAGGTGAGTGACGTGGCGCAGGCTCTCGACACCCTGAAGGCGGCCGACCCGGCGGCCGAACCGGCCACCCCGGCCGAACGCACGGCACGCCGCAAGGCGCTGCTGAACTGGATCGCCGTGCACGCGCTCGGCGTCGCCGCCGCACTCTTCTTCGTGCTGCCGTTCGTCTTCCTGCTGCTCACCTCGCTGATGAGCGACCAGCAGGCGCTGACCCGCGATCTGTGGCCGCACCCCTTCGAGTGGAGCAACTACAAGAAGGTGTTCGACACTCCGGGCTTTCTGACCTGGTGGAAGAACACCCTGCTGTACGCGGGGCTCGGCACGGTACTCACCGTCGTGTCGTCGCTGCCCGTGGCGTACGCGCTCGCCAAGTTCCGCTTCCGGGGCCGGCATCTGTCGCTGATGCTCGTCATCTCGATGATGATGCTGCCGCCGCAGGTCGTCGTCATCCCGATGTATCTGTTCTGGGCGAAGCAGCTGGACCTGTCCGGCACGCTCTGGCCGCTGATCATCCCGATGGCCTTCGGCGACGCGTTCTCCATCTTCCTGCTGCGGCAGTTCCTGCTGACCATCCCGAACGAGTACCTCGACGCGGCGAAGGTCGACGGCTGCGGTGAGTTCCGCACGCTGATGAAGGTCGTCGTGCCGATGGCCAGGCCGGGCATCGCCGCTGTCGCCCTCTTCCAGTTCTTCTACGCCTGGAACGACTACTTCGGCCCGCAGATCTACGCCTCCGAGAACCCGGCCGCCTGGACGCTCAGTTACGGCCTGGAATCCTTCAAGGGCGCACACCACACCGACTGGAACCTGACCATGGCCGCGACCGTACTGGTCATGGCCCCCGTGATCCTCGTCTTCTTCTTCGCCCAGAAGGCTTTCGTCGAGGGCGTCACACTGACCGGAGTAAAGGGCTGACCTATGAAGCTCGCAGTAGTTGGTGGCGGGTCCACCTACACACCTGAACTGATCGACGGCTTCGCCCGGCTGCGGGACACGCTGCCGATCGAGGAGCTCGTGCTCGTCGATCCGGCGGCCGGCCGCCTCGAACTCGTCGGCGGCCTCGCCCGGCGGATCTTCGCCAAGCAGGGCCACCCGGGGCGGATCGTCACCACCTCGGACCTCGACGCGGGCGTCGCCGACGCCGACGCCGTACTGCTCCAGCTGCGCGTCGGCGGCCAGGCCGCCCGCAACCAGGACGAGACCTGGCCGCTGGAGTGCGGCTGCGTCGGCCAGGAGACCACCGGGGCCGGCGGTCTCGCCAAGGCGCTGCGCACCGTCCCGGTCGTCCTGGACATCGCCGAGCGGGTCCGCCGCACCAATCCGAACGCCTGGATCATCGACTTCACCAACCCGGTCGGCATCGTCACCCGGGCGCTGCTCCAGGCCGGGCACAAGGCCGTCGGCCTGTGCAACGTGGCGATCGGCTTCCAGCGGAAGTTCGCCCGGCTCCTCGACGTCACGCCCGCCGATGTGCATCTCGACCATGTCGGGCTCAACCACCTGACCTGGGAACTCGGTGTCCGCCTCGGCGGCCCGGACGGCGAGAACGTCCTGCCGAGGCTGCTCGCCGAGCACGGCGACACCATCGCGGGCGATCTGCGCATGCCGCGCGCGATCGTCGACCGGCTCGGCGTCGTCCCCTCGTACTACCTGCGCTACTTCTACGCGCACGACGAGGTCGTACGGGAACTCGGCACCAAGCCGTCCCGGGCGGCCGAGGTGGCCGCGATGGAGAAGGAACTCCTCGCCATGTACGGCGACCCGGCGCTGGACGAGAAGCCCGCGCTGCTCGCCAAGCGCGGCGGCGCCTTCTACTCGGAGGCGGCCGTCGACCTGGCGTCCTCACTGCTCGGCTCGGGCGGCAGCCCGGTGCAGGTGGTCAACACGTACAACAGGGGGACGCTGCCGTTCCTGCCGGACGACGCGGTGATCGAGGTGCAGGCGAGGGTCGACGGGACGGGCGCCACCCCGCTCGCCGTGCCGGAGCTGGACCCGCTGTACGCCGGCCTGATCGCCAACGTGACGGCGTACGAGGACCTCGCCCTGGAGGCAGCGCTTCTCGGAGGGAGGGCCACCGGGCGGGCGGACGGGAGAGACGCAGTGTTCAAGGCGCTGCTCGCCCACCCGTTGATCGGCCAGTTCGAGTACGCCGAGGCGCTCACCGACAAGCTGATCGCGCACAACCGGGAGCACCTGGCGTGGGCGTGAACGCTTCGGTCCTCGCGATCGATGCGGGGAACAGCAAGACCGATGTGGCCCTGATCGGTGCGGACGGAACGATTCTGTCGACGGGACGCGGCGGTGCCTTCCAGCCGCCGGCCGTCGGGATCGAGGCGGCCGTCGACGTTCTCGGCGCGGCCGTCGGACAGGCGCTGGAGCTGTCCGGCGTGCCGGCCGGTGCCGTCACGCATGTGTCGGCCTGTCTCGCCAACGCCGACCTCCCGGTGGAGGAGGAGCAGTTGGCCCGGGCGCTGGGTGCGCGTGGCTGGGGAGCCACGGTCGAGGTGCGCAACGACACCTTCGCGATCCTGCGCGCGGGGGTGGACGAGCCCCGGGGGGTGGCCGTGGTCTGCGGCGCGGGGATCAACTGTGTCGGCATGGTGCCGGACGGGCGGACCGCGCGCTTCCCGGCCATCGGCCGGATATCCGGTGACTGGGGCGGCGGTGCGGGGCTGGCCGAGGAGGCGATGTGGTTCGCCGCGCGGGCCGAGGACGGCCGCGGTGAGCCGACCGAGCTGGCCCGGACGCTGCCCGGACACTTCGGTCTCGGCTCGATGTACGCGCTGATCGAGGCGCTGCATCTGGGGCACGTCGAGTTCGAACGGCGGCACGAGCTGGCTCCGGTGCTCTTCGCGACCGCGGCGGCCGGTGACCCGGTGGCGGGCGCGCTGGTGGAACGGCTGGCGCAGGAGGTCGTCGCGATGGCGTCGGTCGCGCTGGGCAGGCTCGGTCTGCTGGACGAGGAGGCGCCGGTGGTGCTGGGCGGCGGGGTGCTGGCGGCCCGTCACCCGCAGCTGGACGGCCGGATCGCCGAACTCCTCGCGGTACGTGCCCCGAAGGCGGTGATCCGGGTGGTGACGGAGCCACCGGTGCTCGGGGCCGCGCTGCTCGGCCTGGACCACACCGGGGCGGGCGCCTCGGTGCACGAGAGGCTGCGTGCGCAGTACGGCTGATCCGGTCCGCCTCCTCCCAAGGGGCGTGTCTCCTCCCAAGGGGCGTGTCTCCTCCCAAGGGGCGTGTCTCCTCCCAAGGGGCGTCCGCGGCATTTCGCGCCGCGGACGCCCCTTGTGCAAGGGAACCGATCAGTTGTCCCGGACGTGTTCATGAGTGGGGAGTTCGGTCCGCTCAGGGGATTGATCCGCCGATCGGCTTGATCGGCGGCGCATGCCTTGATCGAATGCGAAGGAACGCGTCCGTGGATCGATGCAGGATCAAGGCGTTCCTGGTGTGGATGTCGGTCCCCGCGGCCATACTTCAGGCCGGGTACCAGTCCCCCGATCGGCCGGGGGCCGGGCCACCGTCCGTGACCGAGGGGGAGGTCGAGTGACACACCCGCCGAATGTACGCACGGCGCCGGACCACGCGCGGGCGCAGCCGCCCGTGCCCGCGACCGCACCCGTTCCGCCTCGGCGCGGCGCCTGGTCCGTGACGTCCGAACGGCTCAGGGCCGCGGCGACGACCGAACCGGGCAGGCTCCGGATCATCGGGGCCGTACTGGCCCTGCTCGTCGTCGCGTTCGGGGGCGTGACGGCGTTCGAGATCGCCGACCGGGCGGCCGCCGCCGACGACGTGGTGAACCGCAGCCAGCCGCTGAGCGCCGACGCGGCGGCCATCTACCGTTCGCTCGCCGACGCCGACACCGCGGCGGCCGGCGGCTTCCTCGCCGGGGCGCAGGAGCCGCGCGCGGTCCACGACCAGTACGACAGGGACATCAAGGAGGCCTCCCGGCTGTTGGTGAAGGCCGCGGCCAACACGGACGCCTCGACGAAGTCCGGTCACGAGATCACCACGCTCAACGAGGAACTCCCCCGGTACACGGGGCTGATCGAGCGGGCCCGCGCGAACAACCGGCAGGGCCTGCCCCTGGGCGGTGCCTATCTGCGGTACGCGAACCAGCGGATGACCAACATCCTGCTGCCGGCCGCCGAGCGGCTGTACACGGCGGAGACCGACCGGCTGGGCCAGGACAGCGACGCGGCCAGGGTCTGGCCGTTCTTCTCGCTCGGGCTCGGTGTCGTGACCCTGGCCGGACTGCTCTGGGCGCAGCGGCGCAACTACCGCAGGACGAACCGGGTCTTCAATCACGGGCTGCTCGTCGCGACCGCCGCGTCCACCGTGGTGCTGCTGTGGCTCGCGGTGGGGCACACCGTGGCGCGGTCCGAACTGCGCAGCGCCGATGTGCACGGACAGCAGTCGCTCGACGTTCTCAACCATGCGCGGATCGACTCGCTGAAGGCACGCGCCAATGAGAACCTCACTCTCGTCGCCCGTGGCGCGGTGCTCACCCCGGACGGCAGGAACGACAAGTACGAGACCGACTACAACACGGGCATCAAGGCCCTCGGCGAAGAGCTGGGGAGAGCCAGGAAGCTCGCGGACGGCGATCCCCGGGGGAGCTCGCCGGTGGAGAAGGCCATCGACGGTGTCTCCGAGTGGCAGGACCGCCACCGGACCGCCCGCACGACCGACGACGGCGGCGACTACGAGGGCGCGCTGAAGCAGATCATCGGGCCGAAGGACTCGACGGGTGAGTCCTTCGACCGGGTGGACGAGGCGCTGAAGCAGGCGCTCGCCCATGAGCAGGGCGAGTTCAGCCGGGCCGCGGAGAACGGGCGCGGGGCGCTGGGCGGGCTTCCGGCCGGCGCCGCCGCACTCGCCGCGCTGGGCGCCCTCGCCGCGATCCTCGGGGTCAACCGCAGGCTCTCGGAGTACCGGTGAGAGGGGGAGCGATGACCAGGAAGCGCACGGGCCCCGGGCTGCGCGGCTGGGGCGGGGTGACGGGCATGGCCGTGGCCTGCGCGGTGACGGCCTCGCTCACCCTGCTGCCGCTCTCCCACGGCGGCGCCGAAGCCTTCGTCCGGGACACCGCCGGACCGGGTACGGCGCAGGCCGTGCAGACCCGGTCCGGCGACTGCGAGGATCCGGAGGCGAGTCTGCCGCCGTCGAGCGGAAGCGGCCCGAGCATCGAGAAGATCAAGGCGCGCGGAAAGCTGATCGCCGGCGTCGACCAGAACAGCTTCCGCTGGGGTTACCGCGATCCGGAGACCGGTGGGATCGAAGGCTTCGACATCGACCTGGTGCGGGCCATCGCCAAGAACATCCTGGGCGATCCCGACGCGGTGATCTTCCGGGCCATCCCCACCAACCAGCGGATCGCCGCCCTGGAGAACGACAAGGTCGATGTCGTCGTCCGGACGATGACGATCAACTGCGCCAGGCTGCAGCAGGTCTCGTTCTCCACCGCCTATTTCCAGGCCGGGCAGCAGGTCCTGGCACCGAAGGGCTCGTCGATCACCGGGTTCGACAAGTCCCTGGCCGGCAAGCGGGTCTGCACCGCCGAGGGCTCCACCGCGTACGAGGCACTGGAGAAGCAGTCGTTCGGTGCGGTCTTCAAGGACGAGCACGACGGCACGGACGAGGACGAGGACCAGCTCACCGTCCCCAATCAGCTGGACTGCCTGGTGCGGCTCCAGTTGGGTGAGGTCGACGCGATCGTCACGGACAACGCGCTGGCGGCCGGACAGGCCGCCCAGGACCCGGCGGTCGAGCTCAAGGGCGACAAACCGTTCACCACCGAGTACTACGGCGTGGCCACGAAGCGCGGCGCCGACGATCTGGTGGCCCGGGTCAACCAGGTGCTGGTCGACTACCGCAGGGGTGGTGCGAACAGCCCCTGGATGGAGTCGTACCGGCACTGGCTGGAGGCCGGACTGCCGGGGATAAAGGCACCGCCGGCACCCAAGTACCGGAGCAACTAGTGCGGGGCCGGCCGGGTGCGCTCCGGCGCGGTCCCGGTCGGCGAGGCAGTGGCACTGATCCTTTCGGGCCCGTCCCGGCAGGAAGAGCGGAGAGGTGATCGATGGGCGTCGCGGGCTCCTTCCCCGGCTATGCGGGGAGGCCCCCCGGCCCGGTCATGGACCGGGACGAGGCGGACCGTGCGCTGGCCCGGCTGGGCGCGGAGCACGAGGCGATCGAGACCTCGCTCCTCGCCCTGCAGGACCACGCGGGCCGCCGGCTCCTGGAGGGCGCCGATCTGACCGGTGTCACCAAGGAGCGCTGGGCCTCCACCGAACAGTCGATCACCCTGCTGTGGGGGTACTTCGACGCCTACGCGGGGGCGCTGGCCGAGGCCCGCGCGGTGCGGGCGCGCCGACGCCACCCCAACCGGGACGACCTGGTGGCCCTCACCGAGCTGCTGCGCGGCCAGGGTGTCACCGTGGCGCACGCGGCCGGCCGCCCCGATCCGTCGATCACCGGCCCGGCCAGGCTCTCCGAGCGGTTCACGCTGGAGGAGCTGGTCGCCCGGATGAACGAGCTGTACGCCCGCTCGCTGGACATGGTCGTCGCCTCCGACTCCGTGTGGTCCGCGCTGCCCGCGCGGATAGACCTGCTCTCCGCCGAGCTGCACCGCACCCGCTCGCTGGCGCACTCCGTCGGTGTGCGGCCCGGTGAGCACCCGGCGGGTGACGATCTGGAGGCGATCACCCAGGAGCTGACCACGCTGCGGGTGCAGGTGATCTCCGATCCGCTGGCCTTCTGGCTGTCGGGGCCCGGCAGTTCGGCGCCGGGCGGCGGGCGGCCCGACACGACGCGGTACGACCGGGCGGCCCGCGCCCTGGACGACGTACGCCGCGAGATCGAGGCGGTGCTCGCGGTCCGGCAGGACGCCGAACAGCGCCTGGTCCACCTGCGTGACGTCCTCTCCCGCGCGGACCGGACGCTGACCGAGGCCCGGTCGGCGCGCGGCGAGGTGCTGGCGAAGATCGCCGCCTCGGAGGTGCCCGCGGTCAGCGGTCCGGCGACCGCGCTCCAGGAGCGGCTGGCCGCCGCGTCGGAGTACCGCAGGCATGCCCAGTGGCACCGGCTCTCCCCGCTCCTGGAGACGCTGGAGCGGGAGGCCGAGGAGGAGTTGTTGCGGGCCCGCGAGTCGCTGACCGCGGTCACGGCCCCGCTCGCCGTGCGGGCGGAGCTGCGCGGCAGGCTCGACGCGTACAAGGCGAAGGTCGCCCGGCACGGTCTGGCCGAGGACCCGCTGCTGATCGAGCGGTACGACGCGGCACGCCGGATGCTGTGGAGCGCGCCGTGCGATCTGCGGGTCGCCGCGCAGGCGGTGCTGCGCTACCAGGAGGCGGCGGCCGAACTGCTGTCGCAGCGCCGGGCCCCGGAACCGGAGGACCGGCGATGAGGACGGGTGTGCGCGAGGTGGACGGGCCGCCGCGGCGGCGGGGCGAACAGGGGGACGGACCATGAGTACGCAGTGCCAGCGCCCCGCGTGCGAGGGCAGTTACGAGGACGTGGGCGGCGGTGAGCTGTACTGCGACACCTGCGGGCTGGCTCCGGTCGTCTCCCCGAGCGGCACGGTGAGTTCGCCGCCCACCGGGATCGCGGGCGGCGGCGCGAGCAGCAGGGGCAGCAGGGGCAGCAGCAGCAGTTCCCGGGCCTCCTCGCGGTCCTCGTCCCGTTCGTCGACCTCGCGGCGTTCCGTTTCGGGGCGTCTGTCGCGCTCGTTGTCCGGCGGCGCCACGTCCCGTTCGGTGTCGGTGCGTTCCTCCGGTTCGTCCTCGGGGGCGTCCGGTCGCAGCAGGCTGGGTGCGGGGCTGGTGCAGGTACCGGACGTGCCGCGTCCCGACCCGCGCTCGGCGGTGATGGAGAACCCGGAGGTGCCGGAGCGGAAGCGGTTCTGTTCGCGTTCCGACTGCGGGGCCCCGGTGGGCCGGGCCCGTGGTGAACGGGCGGGCCGCACGGAGGGGTTCTGCACCAAGTGCGGCCACCCGTACTCCTTCGTGCCCAAGCTGCACGAGGGCGACATCGTGCACGGTCAGTACGAGGTCGCGGGCTGTCTGGCGCACGGCGGGCTCGGCTGGGTCTATCTCGCGGTCGACCGGGCGGTGTCGGACCGCTGGGTGGTCCTCAAGGGCCTGCTCGACACCGGCGACCAGGACGCCATGGCGGCCGCCATCTCGGAGCGCCGCTTCCTCGCCGAGATCGAGCACTCCAACATCGTCCGGATCTACAACTTCGTCGAGCACCTCGACCAGCGCACCGGCTCGCTCGACGGCTACATCGTGATGGAGTACGTCGGCGGCAAGGCGCTCAAGGAGATCGCGAACGAGCGCCGCACCCCGGCCGGGAAGCGCGATCCGCTGCCGGTCGAGCAGGCGTGCGCGTACGGCATCGAGGCGCTGGAGGCGCTCGGTCATCTGCACAGCCGCAACCTGCTGTACTGCGACTTCAAGGTCGACAACGCGATCCAGACCGAGGACCAGCTGAAGCTGATCGACATGGGCGCGGTCCGCAGGATGGACGACGAGGAGTCGGCCATCTACGGCACGGTGGGGTACCAGGCGCCGGAGGTCGCGGAGGTCGGCCCGTCGGTCGCCTCCGACCTGTACACGGTCGCGCGGACGCTCGCGGTGCTCACCTTCGACTTCCAGGGCTACACCAACGTCTTCGTGGACTCGTTGCCGGACCCGGACAACATCGAGGTGTTCCGGAGCTACGAGTCGTTCTACCGGTTGCTGGTACGGGCCACCGACCCGGATCCGGCGCGGCGGTTCGCCTCGGCGGCGGAGATGGCGGAGCAGCTGACGGGCGTGCTGCGCGAGGTGGTGTCGCTGCAGACCGGACGGCCGCGGCCCGCGCTGTCGACGCTGTTCGGCACGGAAGTACGGGTCACGGACACGCAGTTGTTCGCCGAGCTGACGGACGATGTGTCACGGCTGGGGGCACGGGCCGCCGCTCCGGCGTCGTCCGGGCGCTTCGGGCGAGGACGGAAGGGGGCGGGGACCGGCGCGCCCGCGGTCACCCCCGTGCCGGGTACGGGGCCGGGCGCGCTGCCCGCGGGTGTGCCGGCCGCGCCCGGACATCCGGTGGCGGGAGCCGGTCCGCTGACCGCGCCGCCCGCACACGTACGGTCCGGCGGCGCGGCGCTCCCGTACGCGCAGACCCCCGCCGCGATTCCGGGTCCTCGCGTCCCGGTCGCCGATCCCGGTGCGCCGTCGGGGCCGTACGTCCCGAACGGCCCCCGGCCGGCCGGGCTCGACGCACGGGCCACCTCGCTCGCCCTGCCCGTCCCCCGGGTCGACGCGAGCGACCCCAACGCGGGCTTCCTCGCCGGGCTGATGGCCACCGCTCCCGCCGAACTGATCGCCGCGCTCGGCGCCGTGCCCGCGGCGTCGCTGGAGACCCGGCTGCGTGAACTGCGCGCCCGTCTGGAGATGAACGAACTCGGTGCCGCGGGGCAGACCCTGGCGGAGCTGGAGGACCGGTTCCCGGACGACTGGCGGGTCGTCTGGTACCGCGGAATCACCTCGCTGGTCATCGGCGACAACGAGAACGCGGCGCTCTCCTTCGACGCGGTGTACGACGCGTTCCCCGGTGAGCCGGCGCCCAAGCTGGCGCTGGGGATCTGTGCGGAGGTGCTGGGCCAGCTGGACAACGCGGCCGAGTACTACCGGCTGGTGTGGACGACCGATCCGAGCTTCGTCAGCGCCGCGTTCGGCCTGGCCCGGGTGCAGATCGCCGCCGGGGACCGCACCGGGGCCGTGGCGACGCTGGAGTCCGTGCCGGAGGCGTCGATCCATTACACGGCGGCCCGGGTCGCGGCGGTGCGGGCGAGGCTGCGGGAACGGGCTCCGGACGAGCCGCTGATCGCCGATCTGACGGCCGCGGCCGAACAGATCTCGGGACTGGCCGGCTTCGGCCTGGGCGCGGTGCGCCGCGAGCAGTTGTCGACCGAGGTGCTGGGGAAGGCGCTCGACTGGGTGCTCTCCGGGAGTCCCGCGGCTCGGTCCTCGGCCCCCGGGGCACACGTGCCTGCCGGGTCGAACGGGCCGAGAACGCTGCTCGGCAGTGAGGTGGACGAGCGCGGCCTGCGTTTGGGGCTGGAGCGCTCGTACCGGATGCTCGCCCGGCTTGCGGAGCCCGGCGACGAGAGGATCGAACTGGTGGAGCGGGCCAACCGCTTCCGCCCCCGGACGTGGGTGTGAAAATGTCGCAGAAGCCCCAGGAGACGGCCTTGTCGAAGTGCCCCGGCTGCGAGGAGCCGCTGGAGCCGGGGGACCTGTTCTGTGGTGCGTGCGGGTACGACCTCTCGGCCGTGCCCGCGCCGCCGCAGGACCGCCCGACGATCGCCATGACCGTGCCGACGGAGAACGGCGCGGCGGCCCGCCCGGCCGAGGTCCGGCCCGACGAACCGGGCGGATCGGGCGACTTCGAGCTGGCCGCACCCGGGCCGGCGCCCGCGTCCGCACCGGCCGCCACATCATCGACGGCCGCGCCCGCACCGGCCGCGAAGGCCTCGCCGCCCGCGCCGGACCCCCGTACGCCCGCCGTCGATCTGTCCGCACCGCCGTCGGCCGGCACCAAGCTGTGCGTGGCCTGCCGGGCCGGCCGGGTCGACACCGACGGCTACTGCGAGAACTGCGGTCACGCCCAGCCGCGCGAGCGCGACCACATGGAACAGGAGCTCGGTTCGGTGGCCGCCGTCAGCGACCGGGGTCTGCGCCATCACCGCAACGAGGACTCGTTCGCGGTGTCGACCACCGCCCTGCCCGACGGTTCGCCTGCCGTCGTCGCGATCGTCTGCGACGGTGTCTCCTCGGCGAGCCGTCCCGACGAGGCGTCGGCGGCTGCCGCGAGCGCCGCCAACGAGGCGCTCCTGGAGTCGCTGCCGCGCGGCACCCATCCGCAGCAGGCGATGCACGAGGCGATCGTCGCCGCCGCCGAGTCGGTCAACTCCCTGGCGCAGGAGCCCGGTCGGGCCATGGAGCACGACCCGCACCGCCATCGGAACGCCCCGGCGTGCACCCTGGTCGGCGCGGTCATGGCGGCCGGTCTGCTGGTCGTCGGCTGGGTCGGTGACAGCCGCGTCTACTGGGTGCCGGACGACCGCACCAGCCCGCCCGCCCGGCTGACCGAGGACGACTCCTGGGCCGCGCAGATGGTGGCGGCGGGCCTGATGAACGAGGCGGAGGCGTACGCGGACGAGCGCGCCCACGCCATCACGGGGTGGCTCGGCGCCGACGCGTACGAACTGGAACCGCACACGGCCTCCTTCAAACCGGACCGGTCCGGTCTCGTGGTGGTGTGCACGGACGGGCTGTGGAACTACGCGGAGTCGGCGGCGGAGATGGCCGCGGCGGTGCCGGCCGACGCGCGGTCGCGGCCACTGCACGGCGCCCAGGTGCTGGTGGGTCACGCGCTCGACGGTGGGGGCCACGACAACGTAACAGTGGCTCTGCTGCCGTTCGCCGTACCGCCGCAGGGGGCAGGATCGGCCTGCGGCACCGCATGAGGCCCGTTCCGTAACGCTTGGTTCCCGTTCCGTTCGCCCCTTCCGCCCCGTCGCCTTCGCCCGCCTTCACCCTTTTTTTCTTCTCTCACAGCTGTCTTCATCCGACACCTGGAGTCCCGAGGAGCCGATCAGATGGCCAACTTCTCCAAGTCGAACGTGCCCCAGTTCTCCGTCGAGGTGTACCAGAACGAATATCTGCCGGAGGGTGGTCGCGAGGTCAACGCGATCGTCACGGTCACCTCCACCGGGGGCGGCACCACCGGAGGCGTCCCGCTGCCCGGTGCGGCGGGGACGCCCACGCGCACAGCGGGGCAGGCACCGGACGCCGCCGTGGTGATCATGGTCGACTGCTCCGGCTCGATGGACTATCCGCCGACGAAGATGCGCAACGCCCGCGACGCGACGGCTGCGGCGATCGACACCCTGCGCTACGGCACCCGGTTCGCCGTGGTCGGCGGTACGCACGTCGCCAAGGAGGTCTACCCGGGCAACGGAAGGCTCGCCGTCGCCGACGCCCGGACCAGGGCCCAGGCGAAGGAGGCCCTGCGCGCGCTCAGCGCCGGTGGCGGCACGGCGATCGGCACCTGGCTGCGGCTGACCGACCGGCTGCTCGGCGCCGCCGATGTGGAGATCCGGCACGGCATCCTCCTCACCGACGGGCGCAACGAGCACGAGGCGCCGGAGGATCTGCGGGCCGCGCTCGAATCCTGCGCGGGCCGCTTCACCTGTGACGCCCGCGGTGTCGGCACGGACTGGGAAGTGAAAGAGGTCACAGCCGTCGCCTCCGCGCTGCTCGGCACGGCCGACATCGTCGCCGACCCGGCAGGGCTGGCCGCGGACTTCACGCAGATGATGGAGAACGCGATGGGCAAGGAGGTCGCGGATGTCGCGCTGCGGCTCTGGACCCCCGTCGGGGTCGAGATCAAGTTCGTGAAGCAGGTCGCCCCCACGGTCGTCGATCTGACCGGTCGCCGCACCGAGGCGGGTCCCCGCGCCGGGGACTACCCCACGGGTTCCTGGGGCGACGAGTCCCGCGACTACCACATCTGTGTACAGGTGCCGGAGGCCGGGATCGGGCAGGAGATGCTGGCGTCCCGGGTCTCGCTGATCCTCCCCGACCCGTCGGGCGGGGCGCCGCAGACACTGTCGCAGGGTCTGGTACGGGCGGTGTGGACCGAGGACATGGCGGCGTCCACCTCGATCAACCCGCAGGTCGCGCACTACACCGGCCAGGCGGAACTGGCACAAGTCATCCAACAGGGGCTCGATGCGCGCAAGTCGGGAGATTTCGACGGCGCGACCGCGAAACTGGGCCGTGCGGTGCAGCTGGCGTCGGCGTCCGGGAACGAGGACACTGCGAAACTGCTTTCGAAGGTGGTGGACGTCGTCGATGCCGCGACCGGTACTGTGCGACTGAAGGCGAAGGTCGCGGAGGCCGACTCGATGACACTCGAAACACGCTCCACCAAGACCGTACGCGTCAAGAAATAACCGCACAGCAGCACAGTCGGGCCACCCGGCCGGAGCGATCCACCGGGTGGCGAAGAGCAACAGCGAACGACGGCCCCCGGGGCCGGACGAGGAGAGGAGGAAGAGCCGACATGCCGACCTGCCCGAACGGACACCAGTCGGGTTCCGATGACTGGTGCGAGGTCTGTGGCCATCGCATGGCCGGGGCTGGCGCGCCCGCGGGTGCAGTCCCCCCGCCGCCTCCCCCGCCGCCCGCTCCCGGTTACGGCCACCCGCAGGGCTCCGGCCCGGGCACGCCCCAGCAGGCCGAGCTCTGCCCGCAGTGCCGCACACCGCGCGAGGCGATGGCGCCGTTCTGCGAGGAGTGCCGCTGGAACTTCCTCACGAACACCGCGACGTCGTACACGCCGCTGGCCCCGTCCCACAGCGTTCCCGGCCCGCCGCCCGGCCTCAACCTGCCGCCCGGCTTCCAGGCGCAGCAGCCGCCGGGTCCGCAGCAGCAGCGCGATCCGTTCGAGTACCAGGGGTCGCGGCCCTCGCAGGTGAACCGCCCGGCCGAGCCGCTCTCCCCCGAGCCGGGAAGCCGCCCCGGCCCCCCGGCGCCGGGTCCGCAGTCGCCGCCGCCGTTCCAGCAGGGTCCGCCGTCCGCGCCGTCCTTCCAGCAGCAGTCGACACCGCCCCCGTCGTTCCAGCAGCAGTCGGCACCGCCGCTGTTCCAGCAGCAGTCGGCGCCGCCCTCGTTCGAGCGGCCGGGTCCGCCCGCGCCGCCCGCGCCGCAGCCGCCGGCCCCGCAGGGGCCGCAGGCCGGTGGCGACGACGACTGGATGCTGTCACCGCCGTCCCGCACCGAGGCCCCGCAGCCGTCGGGTCCGCAGCAGCAACCGTCGTTCCCGGGCCGGGAGCAGAACGAGCCGCCCGCGAGCTGGACCGCGGTCATCGCCCCCGACCGTGAGTACTTCCTGGCGATGATGCAGCGCAGCGGTCCCGAGGCGACCGGGCTCAACCTGCCCGCGTACTCCCCGGAGCAGCAGCTCGCGCTCACCGGCAACCAGGTCACCGTCGGTCGCCGCAGGCAGAGCACCGGCGAGTCCCCGGACATCGATCTGTCCGTGCCGCCGGAGGACCCGGGCGTCTCGCACCAGCACGCCGTGCTGGTGCAGCAGCCCGACGGCGGCTGGGCCGTGGTCGACCAGAACTCGACCAACGGCACCACGCTCAACGGTGCCGAGGACCCGATCCAGCCCTATGTCCCCGTCCCGCTCCAGGACGGCGACCGGGTGCATGTCGGGGCGTGGACGACGATCACGATCCGCCGGGACTGAGAGCCTGCCGGGTGACCTCCGGCCGAAGGTCACCCGGCAGGCTCCGAACCGCGCTATCCGTCGGGCAGTGGCCAGGCGTACGGCCCCTCGGGGTCGTCCAGCCAGGCCCATTGCCGCCCGTCGCGGACCGTGATGCCGAACCTCTCCCGCTCGGGGCGCCGCTCGCGCTGCCAGAGGGAGAGGGCCTCGCGGGGGTCGAGGGTGGCCTCGGTCAGCGTCAGCAGGAACTGGAAGAGTTCGTTCTCGCTGACGCGCCTGGGCACTGTGCCGGTGTGCGGACGTCGCGCCGATCCCGGTGGTGTGCCGCGCAGTGGCACGAAGTACGCGGGCGTGTGCAGGAACCGGCCCTCGGCGTACTTCCCGTGCGCCGACTCCCGTACCCGCAGCAGGATCAGTCCGGTGGCGAACGGAGCCAGTATCAGTGCGCCCGGCCTGCACTGGTCCAGCCAGGCCTGCGGTACGCACGGCAGGGTGCAGGTCACGATGATCCGGTCGTACGGTCCGCGCGGGGGCCAGCCCCGTGTGCCGTCCCCGGTGATCACGGCCGGGTGGTAACCGGCCGCCGCCAGGTGCCGGCGGGCCGACTCGGTGATCTCCGGGTCGAGGTCGAGGGTGGTCACGGCGTCGTCACCGAGCCGGTGCGCGAGCAGTGCCGCGTTGTAGCCGCTGCCCGCGCCGATCTCCAGGACGCGCTGCCCGTCACGTACGTCCAGCTCTTCGAGCATCCGTGCCATCAGCGACGGCTGGCTGCTCGACGAGATCAGCTCGCCGTCCCGGATCCGGGTGGCCAGCGCTCCGTCCGCGTACGCCCCGCGCAGCCACTGGGCCCGCCTGACCGGGTCGGGGTCCTCGCACCACAGGCGGTCCCGTCCGCCGCCCACGAAGTAGTACGGCACGAACAGATGCCGTGGCACCTCCTCGAACGCGGCCAGCCATTCCGGGTCACCGAGCACCCCGCCGGCCACGATGCCGCGCACCATCGCCCACCGCTCCTCGGCGGCGGACGCGGCGAACGGATCCGGCTGCGCGTCGTCCATACCTCCACCTTCCTGCGCCGGGGGCCCCGGGGCCAGGAACCGGGCCGGGTCCGGGCCGTCCCGTCGCGGACGCCGTGCGGTGGGCGACAGCCCGCGGCGGGAGGACCGGGACCTGGTGCCGTGACCGGCAATGTTTGCCCCGTGAGGAGTGTCGTCCAGTGCGTGCGATCGCAAGGCGGCCGGGAGTCCTTGTAGCGGAGCTACCAGGATTTTTGGCCAACGCCGCGAGCGTGCGTGCTGGACGGCGCGACGGGGCAAAGCTTGCCGGGAGGGGACCTAGGACCCCGGTACTCGGCCGGTGCGTCTGCGACCATGGACGGGTGACTGAGATTCCGCGCGACACGCTGCAGGAGCAGACCTTCTACGAGCAGGTCGGCGGCGAGGAGACCTTCCGACGCCTGGTGCACCGCTTCTACCAGGGGGTCGCCGAGGACCCGCTGCTCCGGCCGATGTACCCGGAGGAGGACCTGGGACCCGCCGAGGAGCGGTTCCGGCTGTTCCTGATGCAGTACTGGGGCGGCCCCCGCACCTACAGTGAGCGGCGCGGACATCCGCGGCTGCGGATGCGGCACGTTCCGTTCCAGGTGGACCGGGCGGCGCACGACGCGTGGCTGAGCCACATGCGCGTCGCCCTCGACGAGCTCGGACTGGCGCCGGAGCACGAGCGGCGACTGTGGGACTACCTCACCTACGCGGCCGCCTCGATGGTGAACACCGGCGGCTGAGAACGCCCGCTGTTCCCCGCGCCGGGTGCGAAATGCGTTCCCCCGTCGCCGATTAACGGTCACGATCCCATCAAGGTGCACGCACAAGCGGTTTCCAACAGCGCGCATGTCCTGACAACATCCGTAGTACGCCGGGGGGCGTGTGTGCGGTGAGGGTTCAGGGGGGCACGTGTGACGGGGTTCGTCTTTCTGCGGGTGAGGGCCTATCGTCTCCTGCTCGCCGCCGCTGTCCTCGCCATCCTGCTGACCACCTCGGTACTCGCCGCGCTCACCGCGTTCTCCGGTTCCGTCGGCGATGCCGCGCTGCGCCACGCCCTCACCCATCGGTCGGCGTCCGCCGCCTCGCTCGTCGTGTCGGCGCAGGTGGCGTCCGCTCAGCGGGACGCGGCCGACGCGGCCGTCCGCAAGAGCGCCCACGACACCTTCGACGGCCTTCCCGTGACCGTCCGGACGCTGGAGACATCGGGTTCGTACGCGCTGCCGGACAGTCTGCGGGCTCCGGGCGGCCGGGACGGCGACCCCGACCTCACCCACTTCGCCTCGCTCGACCGCAGCCGCGTCCGGCTGACCGCGGGCCGTATGCCGGCGGCCGGGACCAAAAGGGCCGGCGATCCCGTCCAGGTCGCCCTGCCGCACACCGCCGCCGGCGCCCTGAAGCTGAGGCCGGGCTCACGGATCACCCTCACCGACCGGCTGGACGACAAGCCGGTCCGCGTCCTGATCACGGGCTTGTACGAAGCCTCGGACCGGACCGACCCCTACTGGCAGTTGGACGAGCTCGGCGGTCGCGGCATCCGCACGGTCGCCTTCACGACATACGGTCCGCTGCTCGCCGACCCTGCGGTGCTCGGTTCGGGACGGGTGAGTTCCGGCACGGTGTCCTGGCTGGCCGCCGCCGATTTCCGCTCGGTCACCACGGGGCGGACGGACACCCTGCACGACGCCGCCACGGCTGCTCCGAAGAAGCTGCGGGCCACCCCCGGGTTCAGCAGCGGGGCCACCGTGCGGACCTCGCTCCCCCAGGTGCTGGAGCAGATCGACCGGGCGCTGCTGGTCTCCCGCTCCACGCTGATGATCGTGGCCGTCCAGCTGGTGCTGCTCGCCGGTTACGCGCTGCTGCTGGTGGCCCGGCTGCTGAGCAGTGAACGCGACGGGGAGACCCGGCTGTTGCGCGCCCGCGGCGGATCGCGCGGCCGCATCACCGGGTTCGCCGCGATCGAGGCGCTGCTGCTCGCGCTGCCCGCCGCCCTCCTCGCCCCGCTGCTCGCCGGGCCGCTGACCCGGCTGCTCGCGAACAGCGGCGCGCTGGCCCGGATCGGGTTGCGGCTCGACGCGGGCGCGACCGCGACCGTGTGGCTGGTCTCCGCCGTCGCGGCGCTGACGTGTGCGCTGGCCGTCGTGGCGCCCGCGCTGGCGGCCGGTGCCGGGGAGCGTCGCTCCCGCCGTGCCGCGGCGCTGCCCGCGCCGCTCCGGGCGGGCGCCGACATCGGCCTGCTGGTGATCGCGGCGGTGGCGTACTGGCAGCTCGACCGCCAGACGACGGGCTCCGGCAGCGGTGCGCTGAGCGGTGACCGGCAGGGCGGTCTCGGGGTCGATCCGCTGCTCGTCGCGGCCCCCGCCCTGTTGCTGCTCGCCGGCACCGTGCTGACGCTGCGTCTGCTGCCGCCCGCGGCCAGGCTCGCGGAGCGCCGCGCGGCGGGCGGCCGGGGGCTGGTCACGGCGCTGGCCGGCTGGCAGTTCAGCCGGCGCCCGCTGCGCAACGCCGGACCGGTGCTGCTGCTGGTGCTGTCGGTCGCCATGGGCATGCTGGCGATCGGGCAGCGCACCTCCTGGGACCGTTCGCAGGGCGACCAGGCGGACTTCAGGGCCGGTGCGTCGGTGCGGGTCGTGGGCAGTGTCGAGAACGATCCGGCGCAGGCGGGCGCGTACGCGCGGCTGCCGGGCGTACGGGAGGCGGCGCCCGCGTTCCGTACGACGTTGGACCTGTCCGACGAACGCACGGCCGAGATCCTGGCCCTGGACACCGCGCACGCCGACGAGCGGATGCTGATGCGCGGCGACCTCGGTGACCGGCCGCGGGAGCGGCTGTTCGACTCGCTCGCCCCGCGGGGGACCGCACGGGCCGGACTGCCGTTGCCGCGGCTCGCCCGGAAGGTCCGGTTCGACGTGCGGATCACGGCGGCCGGGGCGCCCGCGCGGACGTCGCCGTCCCGCGCCGCGCCGCTCCTCACCGTGCTGCTGGAGGACCGTTACGGCTTTCCGTACCGGGTACCGGCCGGAACCGTCCCCGTCGACGGGAGAACGCACCCGTTCACGTTCGCGGTGGCGGCCGGGGGCGATCTCGCGGTGACCGGGTTCGAGCTGGACGGCAACCGGCCGTACGGCCGGAGCGAGTCCCACCGGGTCGACATCGGCACCCTCAGGTCCGTGTCGGCCGACGGCACCGAGCAGACGGTCCCGGTGCCCGACGGGTTCGGCTGGGACGCCACGCAGACCGCCACCGGATCCGGTGAGGCGGGCCCTGGCGATCCGGTGGACGCGAGGGTCTCCGCGAAGAGTCTGCTGGCCTTCGGATACCGCACCGGCTCGAACACGGGCTGGTCGTCATCGACGCCTTCCTTCTCCGTACGGGCCACCGCGCCCCTTCCCCCGGCTCCGGCGCTGAAGGCCGTGGCCACCGACGCGTACCTGCGCGCCGCCGGTGCGAAGGAAGGACAGGACGTCGACGTCACGCTGGCCGGCGAGACGGTCCGGGTGAAGATCGTGCGGGTGGTGCACCGCCTGCCGACCACGGGTCCCGGTACCGCGCCCGAGGCCTCCGCCGGCAGCGCCGACCAGCAGCGGGACGGCGGCGCCCTGCTGCTCGACCTCAGGGCCGTCGGCCAGGTCCTCGCGCATCGCCCGGGGGCGGTGCCGAACCCCGTCGAGTGGTGGCTGAGCACCGCCCCCGGACAGGCCGGGAAGGTCGCCGCCGCGCTGCGGGCACAGCCCTACACCGATCCGGCGCAGGTCCTGGTGCGCGACGAGATCGCGCGGGAACTGGTCGGCGACCCACTGGGCGCCGGGCCGCAGTCCGCGCTGCCCGCGGTGGCGGTCGTCGCCGCGGCCCTGGCCGCGGTCGGCTTCGCGGTGAACGCCGCAGGTGCGCAGCGCGAGCGGACCGCCGAGTTCGCCGTGCTGCGGGCACTGGGGACGCCGCGCCGACGGCTGACCCGGATGATCGCCGCCGAGCAGGGTGTGCTGATCGTGATCGCGCTGCTGGTCGGGGCCGCGCTCGGGGCCGTACTGAACCGTGCCGTCGTGCCGCTCATCGTGCTGACCGGACAGGCCACCGCGCCGGTGCCCCCGGTGCTGGTGCAGTTGCCGGCCGGGCAGGTCGCCGCGCTGCTGGCGGGAGTCGCCGCGCTGCCGCTGCTGATCGTCGTGTCCCTCGCATGGCGCGGCGCCGATCCCGCGACCTCGCTGCGCCACCAGGGGGACAACTGACATGAGTCCGCGCTCCGTCCGAGACCGTCGCGCCACGGCCGCCTGTGCGCCCTGGGTCCGTACCCGGTTGCGTACCGCACCCGGCACGGCCTGGGCGCTCGGGCTGCTGGTGCTGCTGACGGCGTTCCTCGCCGCCGCCTTCCCGCGTGCCGTCGACCGTTACGAGAACGAGGGGCTGCGCCGTGACATCGCCACCGCGGACCCCCGGCTCAGTGTGCTGGAGCTGAGTACGCCGCAGCCCGATCTGCAGGTGCCTCAGCCACAACGCGAGGAAGCGGTGCGCGCGGCCTCGCTGGCGTCCGTCCACCGCGCGGTGCTGTCCGGTCTGCCCGACGTGCTGCGGCCCGACACCGCCCAGTCCGCGTACGGATTCCGCACCGTGACGCCGATCCCCTCCGAGGAGGGCTGGCTGCCCCGGCCCTATGGCATCGACCCCCAGCTGACGTACGCGACCCTCTCGGCCCTCCCGGACCACGCCGCCCTGCGCGCCGGGGCGTGGCCCACCGCGCACGGCACGGTCACGGCGCACACACCGCAGGTGGAGGGCGCGGTCACCGAGGAGACGGCGAAGGCGCTGCGGATCAGGGTCGGCTCGACCGTCTCCGTACCGACCCAGGGCGGCACGCCGCTGACCGTGCGGATCACCGGCATCATCGCCCCGGAGCGCCCCGAGGCCACCTACTGGTCGGCCCAGCCACTGCTCCGGACCCCGTCGCTGGTAGCCAAACCGAAGGACCCCGACCCGCGTTACTACTGGATCGCGGCCGTTCTGCTGCCGCCGGACGCCGCGCCCGCGCTGCTCGCCACCGCCGCTCAGCCGGAGGCGTTCTGGCGGATCGCGCCGGACGCCTCCCCCCTCACCGCCACCGACGTGCCGGCACTGCGCTCGTCGATCGCCTCGCTGGAGGGCGGTCCCGGGCTGGTGGACATGCGGGCGGTGGCCGGTCCGAACGCCACGCTCGAGACCGACCTGGACGCGATCCTCGCCAGGTACGACACCCTGCGCGAGGCGATCGGCCCGATCGTCACGGTCGCCGCCGTGGGCATCGGAGCGGTCGCCGTGGTCGTCCTGCTGATGACGATCGGACTGATGGCCGGACGGCGCCGCGGCGAACTGGCCCTGCTGCGTGCGCGCGGCGGATCGCTGCGCGGCATCGGCGGCCGACTGCTCGCCGAGACGGTGGTGACCACGCTGCCCGCGGCGGCGCTGGGTCTGCTGATCGCCGTGCTGACCATCGGGGAAGCACGGCTGTGGCCCTCGGTCACCGGCGCGCTCGCCGTCGCCGCGTTCGTCTGCGTCGCCCTGCCGCTGCGTACGGCGCTGCCGCACCGCAGGCCGCAGCCGCACGGTGCCCGCGACGATCTGATGAGCGCCCGCCCCTCACGGCGGCGCACGGTCGCCGAACTCACCGCGCTGGTACTGGCCGTCGGCGCGGTCGTCGCCCTGCGCCGGCGCGGTACGGGCTCCGGCGACGGCGACCTGCTGGTCAGCGCCGCCCCCGTGCTCGTCGGTCTGATCGCCGCCCTGGTCCTCGTACGGCTGCTGCCGGTGCCGCTGCGTCTCGCCCAGCGCTCCGTCGCCCGGCGGCGCGGCGCGATCGGCTTCCTGTCGCTGGCCCGTGCCGGACGCACCTCGGCGGGCGGCGCGCTGCCGCTGCTGGCGCTGCTGCTCGCGCTGACGACGACGGCGTTCGGCGGTTCGGTGCTCGCGGGCATCGCGGACGCGCGGGACAAGGCGGCGGTACGTGCGATCGGTGCCGACGCCCGGATCGGCGGCCCCGGCAGCTCCGTGCCGCTGCCGGACCGTCTGGTCCGGGAGGTGCGGGAAGCGGACGGTGTCCGGGAGGTGGCGGCTGTGGGGATCGAGTACGACGTCACGCTGCCGTTCGACGGGACCGGGGACCAGCAGACGAAGAGCGCCACCCTGGTGGCCGTCGACCCGGCGACCTATGCCCGGCTGGCCCGCTCGACCGGCCTCGGGGCGTTCCCCGCCGACCGGTTGGAGGTCTCCGGCTCCGCGGTCCGGAAGGCGCCGTCGCAGGACCGGGTGCTGCCCGTCATCGCGTCGCCGTCCGTCGCCCGGCGGCTCGGTGACCGGCCGCGCGACTTCTCCGCGGCGGCCGGGAACTTCAGCGCGCGGGTGGCGGGTGTCGTCACCCGCACTCCCGCCGTCGCCGTCAGCGACTTCCTGATCGTCGACGCCGCTTCGCTCCCCCGCCCGCAGACCACCGACCTGCTGGTCACCGGCGGTTCCCCGGACGCGAAGGCGCTGCGCACGGCGGCACACCGCGCGGGCAAGGACGTCACCGTGCGGCTGCGCACCGAGGAACGCGGCACGTTCGTCGACACTCCCGTGCAGCGGGGTGCCGGGGAGATCTACGCGGCGGCGATCGTGGCCGGGGCGGGCTACGCCCTGCTGGCCGTCCTGCTGTCGTTGCTGCAGACCGCCCCGGAACGCACCGCCCTGCTGGCCCGGCTGCGGACCATGGGCCTCACCTCCCGGCAGGGCAGACGGCTCCTGGGGTTCGAAGCGATGCCTCAGGCGCTGCTGGCGGCCGTCGGCGGGCTGCTCGTCGGCTGGGCGACGACCGCCTTGCTGGCGCCGGGCATCGACCTGGTGGGCCTCGCGCTCTCCACCGGATCCGGAGCCGCCGCACCCGACACCGTCCCGCTGCGGACCGACCCGTGGTCGCTGGCGCTCCCGGCGCTCGGCGTGGTCGTTCTCACCGCCGCGGTGGCCGCCGTCCAGGCCTGGTGGGCCGGCCGCCGCGGACCGATCACCGAACTCAGGTCAGGAGACCCCCGATGACGTCGCCGTCGACCGCCACCACACTGGCCGAACTCGAACAGCGGGCCGCCGCCCGCCGCGACCGGCCCTCGTACGGGCACGACGCGCTGATCGCCTGCGACCGCCTGGTCCGCATCTTCTCCGCGGACGGGGTCGAGGTGCAGGCGCTCCAGGGCCTCGATCTGCTGGTCACCGAGGGCGAGTTGATGGCCCTCGTCGGCGCGTCCGGCAGCGGCAAGTCGACCCTGATGAACATCCTGGCGGGCCTCGACGTGCCCACGGCCGGGTCGGCGAGGGTCGCGGGCTGCGATCTGCTGTCGATGGGCTCGAAGGAACAGCTGCGCTACCGCCGGGACGTCGTCGGGTTCGTCTGGCAGCAGACCGCCCGCAATCTGCTCCCGTACCTCACCGCCGTGCAGAACATCACCCTGCCGATGCAGCTGCGCGGCCGGGGACGCAACCGTGAACGGGCCGAGCGGGCCGAGTCGTTGCTCCGGATGCTGGGGCTGGAGGAGTGCCGCGACCGCCGCCCGCAACAGCTCTCCGGCGGCCAGCAGCAGCGGGTGGCGATCGCCGTCGCGCTCGCCAACCGCCCTTCGGTGCTGCTCGCCGACGAGCCGACCGGTGAGCTCGACTCGGCCTCCGGCGAGCAGGTCTTCGCCGCGTTCCGCCGTGCCAACGAGGAACTCGGCACCACGATCGTGATCGTCACGCACGACCACGCGGTGGCGAGCGAGGTCCGTCGCACCGTCGCCATCCGGGACGGCCGTACGTCCTCCGAGGTGCTGCGCCGCACCGAGGTCGACGCGGCGACGGGCCTGGAGTCCCAGGTGGCACGCGAGTACGCGATGCTCGACCGCGCGGGCCGCCTGCAACTGCCCGCCGACTACACGGAGGCGCTCGGGATGGAGCACCGCGTGATGCTGGAGCTGGAGCAGGACCACATCGGGATCTGGCCGGACGACCAGCCGCGCCCGTGACGGCAGTTGGTGGGGCCAGCCCCAGGCGGCTTCGACCGGGTGGCCCGATGTTCCCGCGCCCCGCACACCCCTAGCGTCGTACGGGAGTCATCCGCCTGATCCCGAGGAGCACGATGCGCGGCACCGCACTGGCCACCGCCGGCCTGGGCCTGACCTGTCTACTCGCGGGCACGGTGCCCGCGTCGGCCGTCCCTGCCACCCCTGCCACCCCCACTCACCAACGGCTCGTCTGGGGCCCCTGCTCGCCGGAGCAGCAGGAGCTGAACGAGGCGGGCGCGCAGTGCGCAAAGGTGACCGTCCCCCTGGACTACGCCGATCCCGGCGGGGCGACGATCCGGATCGCCGTCTCCCGTATCAAGGCGACCGGGCACGGGAAGCGGCGGGGCGTCCTGCTGTCGAATCCGGGTGGACCGGGCGGCACCGGACTCGCCAGCACCCTGCTTCTGCGGCCCGCCTTGAAGGATGCGGCCGACCGCTACGACCTGATCGGCTTCGATCCCCGATTCCTCGGCGAGTCCACCCCCATCGCCTGCGACCCCGCCACCCCGACGCAGGAGCCCGGCCCGACCACGACCCGCCGCGAGGACTTCGAGCGGTCGGTACGGTCCGCCCGCGACACCGCACGCCGCTGCCAGGAGCACGGGGACAACGCCCGGCTCCTCCCGCACGCCACGACCAGGAACGTCGCCCGCGACATGGACGCGATCCGCGCGGCGCTGGGCGAGCGCAGGCTGTCGTACTACGGCGTCTCGTACGGTGCCGACCTCGGGGCCGTCTACACCCAGATGTTCCCCCGCCGCGCCGACCGCATCGTCATCGACTCGTCGACCGACCCGTCGGCCACCCAGTACGAGCTCTTCCAGCGGGCGGGCAAGCCGCTCGAAGAGGCCCTGGACGCCTGGTCCGGGTGGGCCGCCCGGCACGACGGCACCTACCGGCTCGGCAAGACGCCCGCCCAAGTACGGTCGAGTGTCCAGCGGTTGCTCGATGGAGCCGAGGAGCGCCCGGTCACCGTCTCCGGCGTCCGGCTCGACGCGCCGTTGCTGCGGCTGGTGCTGAGGCAGCTCATCCAGCACGAGGAGTACGACCCGGCGCTCGCCGCTACGGTGCGCGACCTGGCCGATGCCGCCGCGGGCAGGCCGGTCGAGCCCGGCCCGGAGCTCGCCGCCATGCTCGAAATGCTCGCGTCGCCCGAGCTGGCGGACAGCATGCTGGGCGGAACCCTCTTCATGTGCGGCGACCGTGGCTGGCCGGCCGGCGGCTGGCCGGGGAACCCGGAGACGTACTGGACGAACATGGAGCGCAGCCGCGCCACCCAGCCCGTCTTCGGTCCGCTCGTCAACAGCATGATCGCCCCGTGCGCGTTCTGGACGAGCACGTCCCGCGAGCCCGCCACGGTGATCGGCAACGACGTACCCGTGCTGATGCTCCAGGCCCGGCGCGACAACAACGTCCCGTACGAGGGCGCGTTGGCGCTGCACCACCGCCTGACCGGTTCACGACTGGTGACGGCGGACATCCGTTCGCACGGGGTGTACGGGCGTGGACTCGACGGCCTCACCCCCGTCCCCTGCGCCGACGAAACCGTCGTCGCCTATCTGCGCGACGGCACACTGCCCGCCGCCGATCTGCTCTGCCCTCGCACCGGGGAGGAACGTTGATCAGCAGACGTACGGGCCTGGCGGCCACGGCGGCGGCCCTGTTCACGGCGGCGTCCGGCCCGGCGGCGACGGCCGCCGCGCCCCGTCACGACCCCGGGCTCGGCAGCCGTCTCCAGAACGATGTGGACGCGATCCTGGCCACCGGGGCGACCGGCGTACTGGCCGAGGTGCAGAGCGCCCACGGCCGGACGACCGCCCGCGCCGGCTCCGCCGACCTGCGGGCCCCGCACCTCCCGGTCCCCCGGGACGCCTACTACCGCATCGGCAGCGACACCAAGACCTTCACGGCCACGCTCGCCCTCCAGCTGGTGGGCGAGGGGCGGCTCGCGCTCACCGACACCGTCGAGCGGTGGCTGCCGGGCGCCGTGCGGGGCAACGGCAACGACGGCCGCAGGATCACGGTCGCCGATCTGCTGCGCCAGACCAGCGGGCTGAACGATTATCTCGCCGTCTCACCGGACGCGGCCGAGGCGTTCACCCCGGCCGGCTACCGCCGTTCGCGGTTTCGCACCACGCCCCCCGAGGACCAGCTGAAGGCGGCCGTGAGCCGGCCGCCCCTGTGGGTGCCGGACCCCGGACAGCCCGCCGGGGAACGGCGCTGGGGCTACTCCAACACCAACTACGTGGTGGCGGGCCTGATCATCGAGCAGGTGACCGGAAACTCCTGGGCGCAGGAGATCCACGACCGGATCATCGAGCCCCTGGGCCTGCGCCACACCTTCACACCGGGGACCTCGCCGTACGTCCCCCGGCCCACGGCCACCGCGTACACCTGGTTCCCCGGCCGCACCCGGCCGACCGACACGACGACGGCGTCCGGCGGCGGGGCCGACGGCTCCGTGATCAGCACCACCCATGACCACGGCGTCTTCCTGCGCGCCCTGATGAGCGGCCGGCTGCTGCGCCCGGCCCAGCTGGCGGCGATGAAGGAGACGGTCGCGGCCGAGGACTGGAGTGCGGCGCCGGGGGTCCGTTACGGACTGGGCATCGCCTGGCGCCCGGTGGCCGGGAGCGACGACGGGGTCTGGTTCCACGGCGGAACCCATCTGGGGATCGTCTCCGAGAGCGGAGTGACGCCGGACGGCTCCCGGGCCGCGACCAGCGCCACGTTCACCCTGCGCATGGGCGACCCGGCCCAGGACGCCCAGGACGCGGCCGCGCTACGACTGGTGGACAGGGCCCTGACCGGCTAGTGCTGTGACCGGAAAGGTTCACCGGCTCGCGACGCCCGGCAAACCTCTCCGGCCAGTTCGGCCCGATCGCCCTGCGCGTCAGGACGTCCTGTCGTCCGGGCAGGCGCTCAGCCCGCGCCCACCGTCACGGCGAGCGTGCCGAGTCCGCTGCCCGGACCGCGCAGGGCGATCGAGCCGAAGGGGGT
This sequence comes from Streptomyces sp. NPDC093149, assembly GCF_044754145.1. Taxonomy (NCBI): domain Bacteria; kingdom Bacillati; phylum Actinomycetota; class Actinomycetes; order Kitasatosporales; family Streptomycetaceae; genus Streptomyces; species Streptomyces sp. NPDC093149. The sequence continues at coordinate 439,580 of NZ_JBIVON010000002.1, read as the reverse complement.
ACGCAGCCGCAGCCAGGACCCGGCCGCGAGCAGAGCGACGGGGAAGTCCGGCGCCGGGCGGAGGAAGCCCAGGGACTGGGCGGCGTGGACAGCCCTCAGCGGAAGCTCGGTGGGGCCGACGGTACGCGACCAGATCTCGCGGCCGATCAGGTCGCGCTCCGCCCGGGTGCGGCGGCCCTCGGGCAATGCCTCGTCGCGGGAACGGAACTCCGCCACCGCCGCGGTGACCGCTGTGCGCAGGGAGACCGGGTCGGGCAGGCCGGACACTTCGTGCCAGCCACCGCGGGGCGGCAGGACACCGGTCCACGGCGGCCCGGTGACCGGTGCGGGCAGGGCGCCCGAGCCGGCCGCCACGCCCTCGACATCGAGGGATTCGAGGAGCTCACCGGCGGACACCGTGATGTCGAACTCGTGCGATCCGGCCAGCCGCGCCGCCCGGATCGCCAGCACCTCGAACGACGGCGGCCTGCCGAACACGGCCAGCGCGCCGCCGCCCGCCTGCATCCGCACGGCGGCGGCCCGGTCGTAATGGATCAGCCGGCCGAGGAAGGCCGCGAGATCCGCGGCCTCCCTCGTGTCGGCGAACTCCAGCGACCTCACGGGCACTGTCATGCTGCGGCGGGCTCCTCGGCCAGGTACTGCTGGAGGAAGAGCTTCTCCTCGGCGGAGATCCGCCGAGGCCGCTCCTCCGCCAGGTCGTACGGCACGACGACGGTCGTGGCCCGCACGTACACCTGGTCCGGGTCCTTGATCTCGTACGCGATCGTCAGCGACGCGGCGCCGATCTTCGTGACCCAGGACTCGACGGTCACCGGCTCGTGCCGGTGGACCAGCGGCCGTACGTAGTCGATCTCGTGCCGGGCCACGACGGACCCGCCCGAGAAGGACGGCGAACCGTCCCCCGGCGCCAGCCGGAACATGAAGTCGATGCGCGCCTCCTCCAGATAGCGGAGGAAGACCACGTTGTTGACGTGGCCGAAGGCATCCATGTCCGACCAGCGCAGCGGGCAGTTGTAGATGTGACGTGCCAAGACGATCAGCCTCGCGTGAGCTTCTTGTACGTGGCACGGTGCGGACGGGCCGCGTCCGCGCCGAGGCGGTCGACCTTGTTCTTCTCGTACGACTCGAAGTTGCCCTCGAACCAGTACCACTTGGAGTCGCCCTCGTACGCCAGGATGTGCGTGGCGACGCGGTCCAGGAACCAGCGGTCGTGGGAGATGACCACCGCGGCGCCCGGGAACTCCAGCAGGGCGTTCTCCAGCGAGGACAGGGTCTCGACGTCGAGGTCGTTGGTGGGCTCGTCGAGGAGCAGCAGGTTGCCGCCCTCCTTGAGCGTCAGCGCCAGGTTGAGGCGGTTGCGCTCACCACCGGACAGGACGCCGGCCGGCTTCTGCTGGTCCGGGCCCTTGAAGCCGAACGCGGACACGTACGCCCGCGAGGGCATCTCGACCTGGCCGACGTTGATGTAGTCCAGCTCGTCCGAGACGACGGCCCAGAGGGTCTTCTTCGGGTCGATGTTGGCGCGGGACTGGTCGACGTAGGAGATCTTGACCGTGTCACCGATCTTGATGGAGCCGGTGTCCGGGGTCTCCAGGCCCTGGATCATCTTGAACAGCGTGGTCTTGCCCGCGCCGTTCGGACCGATGACGCCGACGATGCCGTTGCGCGGCAGCGTGAACGACAGGTCGTCGATGAGGACCTTGTCGCCGAAGGCCTTCGAGAGGTTCTCCACCTCGACGACGATGGAACCGAGCCGCGGGCCCGGCGGGATCTGGATCTCCTCGAAGTCCAGCTTCCGCATCTTGTCCGCCTCGGCCGCCATCTCCTCGTAACGGGCGAGACGCGCCTTGGACTTGGTCTGCCGGCCCTTGGCGTTGGAGCGGACCCACTCCAGCTCTTCCTTGAGCCGCTTGGCGCGCTTCTCGTCCTTGCGGCCCTCGACCTTGAGGCGGGCGGCCTTCTTGTCGAGGTACGTGGAGTAGTTGCCCTCGTACGGCAGGGCGCGGCCGCGGTCGAGCTCCAGGATCCACTCGGCGACGTTGTTCAGGAAGTAGCGGTCGTGGGTGACTGCGACCACGGCGCCCGCGTACTTCGAGAGGTGCTGCTCCAGCCAGTTCACCGACTCGGCGTCGAGGTGGTTGGTGGGCTCGTCGAGGAGGAGCAGGTCGGGGGCCTCGATCAGCAGCTTGCAGAGCGCGACGCGGCGCTTCTCGCCACCGGAGAGGTTGACGACCGGCCAGTCGCCGGGCGGGCAGCCCAGGGCGTCCATGGCCTGCTCCAGCTGGGCGTCCAGGTCCCACGCGTTGGCGTGGTCCAGGTCCTCCTGGAGCTTGCCCATCTCCTCCATCAGCGCGTCGGAGTAGTCGGTCGCCATGAGCTCCGCGACCTCGTTGAAGCGCTTGAGCTTGCCCATGATCTCGGCGGCGCCGTCCTGGACGTTCTCCAGGACCGTCTTCGACTCGTCGAGCTTCGGCTCCTGCATGAGGATGCCGACGCTGAACCCCGGCGACAGGAACGCGTCACCGTTGGACGGCTGCTCCAGGCCCGCCATGATCTTCAGCACCGTGGACTTACCGGCGCCGTTGGGGCCCACGACACCGATCTTCGCGCCGGGCAGGAAGTTCAGGGTGACGTCATCGAGGATCACCTTGTCGCCGTGCGCTTTGCGCGTCTTGCGCATGGTGTAGATGTACTCAGCCAAGAGAAACCGTCCGGCTATCGATGTGTGGGCAGATACACCCCATCTTGCCTGACGTCCATCCCGGGACGGAAACCAGTCTCATCAGGGGCCTGCGACCTGCCCCTCCACCGGCCCGTTCGTAGCCGATCCGTCACCTGCTGTCGCGCCCGAACGCCGACGAGCGCCCCTCGACCGGTGCCCGGGGCCGGCCCCGGGCACCGGTGTGGTCGACGGTGGCCGGGGCCGGAGGGCGGTCGCCGGGACCGGCGACCACCCCCGCCGCTCACTGCCCGTACGCGACCAGCAGGTCGGTGGCCGGAACCACCACGAGCCCGCCACCCGCTCCGAGACCGGTCAGCGGCTCGGACACGTTGTGCTCGTCGGGCCCGTTGATCGGCGCGCCGACGTCGGTGGACCAGACGGACTCACCGGTGGCGCCGTTGAGCGCCCACAGCCGACCGGTTCGGGAGCCGACGTAGACGTAGCCGTTGACGACGATCGGCGCCGTGCTGATCCCGCCGTCGCCCTCGAACTTCCAGCGAGTGGCCAGGGTGCGGCTGTGTCGCTCCTGAAGGACACCTTCATCCACGAAGTAGCCTTGACGGCCGTCGAAGGCCGGGGCGGGCGACCGGCCGGCGGCCTCGTAGGTGCCGCGGACCTGCCCGTCGGCGATGTCGAGGACCGAGGGGGCCATCCCGGCGTCGTCGCGAACCCAGACACCGCCGTCGGCGAGAACAGGGGTGCGGCCCCCGCCACCGGAGCAGTCCGTCCGGTGGTGCCAGATCGGGTTGCCCGACTTGGGGTCGAAGGAGTAAGTCTGCTCGCAGGCGTATGAGACGTAGACCCCGTTGGCCGTGACGGCGGGCGAGCTGTTGTCCCCGTTCGCGACGGGCTGGGTCCAGAGCACCGCGCCGCTGGAAGCGTCCACCGCGTACAAGGTGCCGCCCGAACCGGCGCCGCCCGTGTACACCACGCCGCCGGCGAAAGTGGGCGGCGAGGTGAAGGAATACTGTCCGGGCAGCGTGACGGTCCAGATCTCCTTCCCGGTGGCCGGGTTGAACGCCGTCAGCACGCCGTCGTAGTTCTGGGCGTAGAGCCGGCCGCCCCCGTAGGCGAGCGCGGACCACCAGTAGGTGCCGCCGAGGTCAACGGGCTCCCAGGCGTTCTCGCCCGTGGCCGCGTCAATGGCGTGGAGGACGGTGCCGTACCCGTTCGGCGAGGCGGCGGTGGCGAAGACGCGCCCGCCGGCCACGATGGGGTAGGAGACGTTCCCGCCCAGGTCGCGGGACCATTTCCGGCTGAGCGGCGGCGCGCCGACAGCGGTGTCGACGAGACTGCCGTCGTGCCGTGCGTTGATCTGGTAGGTGGTCGAGACTCCGGTCTGCGTCGGCTGCGCACCGACCGGCGTCACGGGCATGACGACCGACAGTGCCGCACCGAACAGGACGGCGATGGTTCTTCGAAGGTTCACTCGGACATCCCTCATCATCCGGCATCGCTGTGGCGATGCGCGCAAGGCGGTCCGGCCCCCGGGTCCGGCGGCCCGCTTCCAGGCCCCATGGTTCGCCAAGGACGTCTCAACCGCCCTGTATTTTCGATCAGTTGGACGTCTTCCGGACATCTTCGCGACCGCGTCCCGCGGTCCGGAGCAGGGCTCGTGGCGCTCTGCCGAACGGGTGGGAGCCCGCGCTCGCCGCCGACGGCATCGGCCCGGTGCCGGACATGGGCCGGCGCCACGCGGCGGCCCATGAGCACGGCATGCACGCCTTGCGGCACTTCTACGCCCGGCCCTTGTGGTCGCCGACGGGAACATCAGGGCGCCGAGCGGGAAACCTGCTGGTGAGGGGCTGTTTTGTGCCCTCACTCGGAGAGAGGCGCCCCGCTTTGCCGACGTCCGTTCCCGGACGGAAACCGGTCCGGCTCGCGGTACGCCCGGTCCCGTCTCCCGGCCCGCGCCGCACTCCGCTTTCCGGCATGCGACGGCCCCGGTACGCGTACGCGTACCGGGGCCGTCATCGGACCGTCGTGACAGTCCGCCCACCGTCCGTCATTCGGCGGTCACCGATGTGATCGTCGGCGTGATCCGTGCGGTGACTACTGGGCGGAGGACTGCGTCTTGCGCTTGCGGAGCATGAAGACCGCGCCGCCGCCGACGACGACGAGGGCGATCGCGACGCCCGCGATGACCGGGGTGGCGCTGGAGCCACCGGTCTCGGCGAGGTCACCCGAGCCGCCGGTCGAGCCGCCACCGGTCGTGGCCGGGGCGGGCTTGTCGCCGCCGGTCTGGGTGTCGGTGCCGCTGCCGCCGGTGCCGCTGCCGCTGGTCTTGCAGTCCAGGACGCCCTTGAACGTCTTGGTGAAGCCACCGGGGCCGGTCACCGTGATGTCGTACGCCTGGTCCTCGGCGACCGGGACGGTCACGGTCTCGGACTTGCCCGCCTCGACGGTGTGCTTCGCCCCGGCCAGCTCGAAGGTGAACGCCTCGTCGCCCTTGTTGGTCGCGGTGACGTCCACGCCGCCCTTGGCGCAGTTCTTCTCGGCCGACACGGCCGGGATCGCACCCTGCTTGGCCCAGGTCGCGTTGGCGGTCGCGGAGACCGTGGACTCGCTGGAGCCGGCCAGGATCATGGTCTGGCTCTTGGTCACCCCGGCGAAGGCCCGGCCGACGGGCACCGACGTGGTGGCCTGGACGGTCAGCGAGGCCGAACCGTCGGCGGCACCCGCCGGGACGTCGAAGTAGAGCTGGGCGCCGTCGGACGCGGTGGCCACGGGCCGACCGCCCTTGTCGGTGATCTTGACACCGCTGGCGGCGTCGGCGGGCGGGGTCACGGAGACCTGGCCCGCGTTGGTGTGGACGGTGACCGGGCCGAGCCGCTCACCGGACTTGCCGGAGACCGCGGCCGGGTCCAGGGCGAGGGACGCCTTGGGCTCGGCCTGGTCGGCGGCGTTCTGCTCCAGCCAGTCGGCGAGCTTCTCGGCCTGGCTGTCGGTCGCGTCGACGTCGGCGTCGTCCGAGTAGCGCCAGATCGCGACCTGGGTGCCCGCGGCCGCGGTCTTCTCGGTGAGCGGTCCGGTGCCGGCCTGCTCGGCGAGCGCCGCGAGGTCGTCGACCTGCGGGTAGGAGTGCTCCAGGATCCAGCGGATCTTGCCCGCGTTCTTGTTGCTGCCGAGCGAGGTCTGGTTCCAGGGGGTCTCCAGGTACTTCGCCTGGTCCTGGGTGGGGTTGTGGATGTCGATGCAGTACGTCTTGAGCTTGCCGCCGCCGTCGACGGTCATCTCGAAGAGACCGGCGGGCAGCTGCTGGTTCCTGCCGTCCGTGTGGAGCACGGCACGGTCGTAGGTCTTCAACCCGTCCAGGACCGCAGCCGCGCCGCCTTGATGCTGCGGCGCCTCGTCGGCGACCGCGCCGCCCGCGCCGACAAGGGTGCCCGCCATGACCAGACCGGATGCCACCACCGACGCGGCCAGCCGGGCCATGCCCCGCCGCCGTGGAGTACGGGTCGTCTCCGTGGACGACGAAACGGTCGCTGAAGAAGCAGAAAACACAGAATTCCCCTCCGGGCGAGGCCCTCCGCGCCTGATGCGCGTGTGGGGATTGCCTCGCCAGTCGACTCAAGTGCCCCGTGAGTACGGGGGAATCCTAAGGAGGAAGAGATGAACAATCCCCCGTCATACCGTCGTACAACCATTCCGAATCAGAATCGTTATCGCCGGTACCGCGCGCGGCGCCTCGACACGCGTCGGATCCGACCCTCCGTCAGATCCGTCCCCTCGCCCCCGTCCGGTCACGACACCGACGCGAGTTCCTGGCCACGCTTCTGACGCACCGTCGGCCGCCGCGCCCGCTGTCGGCCGACCCGTTCCGCCTGCTCGGACTTCTCGGACTGCTCGACCTGCTCGGACCGCGCGGACCGCTCGACCCGCTCGGCCTGCTCGACCCCCTCGGCCCTTGGCGCTTCGCGCGAACCACCCGGCCGCGCCTCGCTCACCTCCTGCGCTTCCCGTGTCTCCCGCGCCGGACCGCCCGACCAGTCCGGCTCGTCCGAGCGCCCCGGTCCCTCGCCCCGGTCCACCGCCCCGTCCACACTCCCCCGGTGTGCCACCGACCCCGGCTCGCTCCTCACCACCCGCCGGAACGCGGCCGTCCCCCGTGTCAGATCGTGTCCCACGGCGACCGCCTCGATGTCCACGAACGTCCGGCGCCGGTCCTCCCGTTCCTCCTCACGGACCTTCAACCTGCCGTGCACGACGAGCGGTTCTCCGACCGAGACGGAAGCGGACAGGTTCGACGCCAGGGTCCGCCAGGCCCACACGGTGTAGAAACTGGTGTGCCCGTCCGTCCAGAGCTGTTTCCCGCGATCCCAACGGCGCGGTGTCACCGCGAACCGGAATCGCGCCATTCCACCGGTCGCGGTCTCCCGGAACTCCACGCCTGTCGCCGCGTTTCCCACCAGTGTCACCAGGGTGTCATTCATGACTCCGCCTTCCCTTCGGCCTTCGGTTCCGGCGACCGCAGCCGCGCGGTCACCGGAACCAGGTTGAAGGGAAGGCGGAGACGCCGCTGATGCCTGTGGACTACCGGACGGTTGTGGAAAACTCCGTCACCGTCACGTACCGCTCCCGCACCTCGCGGTACCGCACGAGTTCCGCGGCCACCGGATCGAGTACCCGCGCCCGCCCGCAGGCCGCCGCCGCCTCGCGCAGTTGCCGCTCGGCCTCCTGTCCGTACCGTCGCGCGGGCCCCCGGGCCGCGACCGCGCACGACCACTCCACCAGCGGGCCTCCGACGACCCCTGCCAGCATCACCAGGGCGGGCGTGAGGAACCCGGGTGCGAATACCCCGACGATCTGGCCGACCAGCCAGAGCCCGCCGAAGATCTGCAGCAGCGTCATCGACGCCTGTGCCAGCACGGCGGCGGCCCACCACCTGGGCCGCGGCGGCCTCCCGCCCACGCGGCCGCTGTGCGCCACGCCGGAGGCCCCGGCCACCCCGGTCGCCACGACCGTCGAACCACCCGGACCCGCCTCACCTGCATCGCCACCCCCGTCCCCCGCACCGCCCGTCGGCCGGCCGCGCCCGTCCACGGCGCCGGTCCTCTCCGCCAGCTCGTCGAGCGCCTCCGGCAGTCCCTCGGCACCCTTCACCGCGGCCTCGCGGACCGCCTGGGCCCAGGGACCGGGCAGTCCGTCGGCGGCCCCGTCCGCGACCGTCCGCACCGCCTGTTCGACGCGTTGCCGGGCGGTGAGCTGCTCCTCGGGAGGTGCGGGCCGCGCCGGGCACTCCAGGCCCCCCGGCCGCCGGGTGGACTCGTACCAGCGCCACAGCCGCAACCACGGCGTGCCGCAGGCCCGTCCGGCGTTCCTGCGCCATTCGCGCTCGGCCGCCTGACCCGCCGCGCCCGCTCCGACGGCTTCCGCGAGCCGGTCGGCGAACTCCTCGCGGGCGCGTTCGCCCAGACCCGGGCGCCCCTCGGCGACGTAGACCGGACGCAGCCTGGCCGCTGCGGCGTCCACGTCCGCGGAGAGCCTGCGTGCGGCGGCCGTGCGCTCCTGCACGAACCGGCCGAGCACCTCACGCAGTTCGCCCATGCCTTCGCCGGTGAGCGCGGACAGGGACATGACGGTGGCGCCCGGTTCGCCGTGCTCGCCGAGCGCCATGCCGTCCTCGTCGAGCAGTCGCCGCAGATCGTCGAGCACCTGGTCGGCGGCGTCGCCGGGCAGCCGGTCGATCTGGTTGAGGACGACGAAGGTGATCTCGGCGTGCCCGGCGAGCGGCCGCAAGTAGCGCTCGTGCAGGGCCGCGTCCGCGTACTTCTCCGGGTCGACGACCCAGATCACCGCATCGACCAGCGCGAGCACCCGGTCGACCTGATCACGGTGTCCGGTCGCCGCCGAGTCGTGGTCGGGCAGGTCGACGAGGACGAGCCCCTGGAGCGCCTCGTCGGCGTCCGGACCGCCCTGCAGCGGCCTGCGCCGGAGCCGTCCGGGGATGGCGAGCCGGTCCAGCAGTCCGGCGGCCCCGTCGGTCCAGGAGCAGGCGATGGGCGCGGCGGTGGTCGGCCTGCGCAGCCCGGTGTCGGAGATCTGGACGCCCGCGAGGGAGTTGAAGAGCGTCGACTTGCCGCTGCCGGTCGCTCCGGCGATGGCGACGACGGTGTGCCGGGAGGAGAGCCGCCGACGGGCCGCCGCTTCGTCGAGCACGCGCCCCGCTTCGGCGAGGGTGGTCCGGTCGAGCCTGGCCCTGGACAGTCCGACGAGTTCACGCAGCGCGTCGAGCCGCGGCCCGAGCGGACCGCCGGAGGGTACGTACGCCTCGACCTGCGGCGGACGCACGTCGTCGTCCGGGGCGGCGCCGGGCTCGGGGTCCGCCGCCCTGACGGCCGCGCGCCGGGCGATGAGCCCGTCGTTCCAGTCGCCGCGCGCCTGAGGCGCCCGGCCCCGGGCGGGGCCGTCCTGGTCGCGGTCCTCGTGAGAAGCGGGACTCTCGCCCCGGCCGGGCCCCTCGTCAATGACGGCAGTCATCACTGCCACCTCTCCTTCTGCAGTACGGACAGGGCGGCGATCAGTTCGGCCTGCGGCTCCGGCGCCACGTCGAGTGCGTCGAGCGGCGCGAGCCGCCGGTCGCGCTCGCCGTCCAGCACCCGGTCGAGGCAGTCGGCGAGCAGGGCGCCGCCCTTGTCGCGCAGCCGCAGCGCACCCTGGGCACCGATCCGTTCGGCGAGCTGTTCGCCGGCGCCGCGGGTGCGCCGGCCGCCGAGCAGCGCGGCGGCCAGCAACGCCGTCACGGTCCCGGCGTCCGGCGCGGCGTTGCGTTCGAGTCGGCGCACCTCCTCCTCGGCGAGTTCCTCCAGCACCCGCCACCAGCGTCGTACGGCCATGGCGATCCGGCCCCGGATGTCCTCGGCGGGCCCCCACCCCCCGGCCTCCCGGCCGACGTCCTCGAAACCGAAGACCCCGGCCGCGGGCTCGCGCCGCCAGGTCGTGCGGATCTGTTCGTCGGCGGCCGCCACGGCGCACTGCAGAAGCGCGGCGAGGCTCTCCACCAGCGCTTCGAGGAGTTCCTCGGAGGTGCTGTACAGCGGGTATCCGCGCCAGCGGGTGCGGGCGTCCCCGGCAAGCACACCGCCGTTCGCCAGGCGCCGCCGGACCCGGGCGCCCTCCGTGCGGTACGCGTCCTCGACCACACCGGTCAGCCGCACGGCGGCCGCGTGCTGCGCCGCGACGGCCCCGGCCAGCGCGGGCATCCGCACGTCCAGCGAGGCGATCACCCCGGCCGCCGTGCGCCCGACCGCCTGCTGGCGCGCCGCCGGGTCCTGGGCGCGGTGGGTCAGCCAGGCCCGCAACGGGGCGACCGCGGTGGTGGGAAGCAGCCCACTGCCGCCGCCGGCCGATTCGGGCAGTTCGGGAATGGTGAAGCGTGGCACCTCACCGAGGCCCGCCTTGGTGAGCAGCGCCCCGTACTGCCGCGAGACCTCGCCGATCACCTGGTGCGGCACCCGGTCGAGGACGGTGACGAGCGAGGCGTCGTACTCCTTGGCGGTACGCAGCAGATGCCACGGCACCGCGTCCGCGTACCGGGAGGCCGTGGTCACCATGACCCACACGTCAGCGGCGGAGATCAGCTCGGCGGCCAGCATCCGGTTGCGCACCACGAGCGAGTCGATGTCGGGCGCGTCGAGGAGCGCGAGCCCGCGCGGCAACCCGGCGGCGGTCTCGACGCGCAGCACGGTTCCGTCCTCGTCCCCGCTCCCGTCGAATCCGTCGAGGGCGTCCAGCTCGTCGCACCGGCCCCGCGCCCCCGGCTCCTCCGGCGGCAGCCAGACCCGGGTGAGCTGCGGCAGCACACGGCCCCCGGCGAACCAGTGGTGATCGTCCGGATGGCAGACGAGCACGGGTGTCCGCGTGGTCGGCCGCAGTACCCCGGCCTCGCTGACCGGCCGTCCCACCAGCGAATTGACGAGCGTCGACTTCCCGGCCCCGGTGGAGCCGCCGATGACGGCGAGCAGGGGTGCTTCAGGGTCCCTGAGCCGGGGAAGCAGATAGTCGTCGAGCTGGGCGAGCAGCTCGCTCCGGGTCAGGCGAGCGCGCGGGGCTCCCGGCAGCGGAAGTGGAAGACGCACGGCAGCGACACGGTCGCGCAGGGCGGAAAGTGCGTCGATGAGCTGAGGCCGTACGTCCAAGGTCACCACATGCGAAGAATGCCCAATTTTGAAGCCTTTTTGAAGCGTATAGCCGCCTCTGCGCGCCGGTTCTCCCCTTGGGGCGGAGTCCGGACAGAGGGGACGAGTGGGGCGCAGGCATAACGAGTGCACAACACCCGGGGCGCGAGGCGTCAAAAGCGATGCGCGAATCCCACCCACCTGCGATTATCGGTTCGCTTCACCGAACCTCCACATCGTGCCACGCAGGTGAAGCAACCGGGTCGAGGCCATCGGAGCCCTATCCTTGTCCCGGCAGGTCACCGACCGGCCAGGCCTCAGGGCTCCAGGCCGCCGAGGCCACCATCCGGCCCCCGTAGCTCAGTGGATAGAGCAGGCGCCTTCTAAGCGCTTGGCCGCAGGTTCGAGTCCTGCCGGGGGCGCGTTGCCCGCACGACATCAGGCCCTCCCTCGGGAGGGCCTTTTTTGCGGGTCACCGCACCGTAGCGAGGGCGGCGTAGCGAACGCATAAGACCGACCGGCGAATGGGGGGGCGGCGTCGCGGGGCCGGGCACGCACATCCACGGCATTGTCGTCGGTCGACAACGCTCCGCGTTGCCTCCCTCCTCCGCCTCGCAGCCGCACGCACCCGGCCCCGCTCCTTCTCCCACCCCCCATCTGCCGGTCGATCCAAGCGCCGGACCCTTCCCAGGTCACGATGGGGAGGGTCCGGCGCTGTCCGGCCGTCACCGGATTTTCGCGGGTGGCCGTACCCAATACGTGTCGAAGTTTTCGGCTACGTGTCGAAGCTTTCGACCGGACCAGTCAGCCGGCATCCGGCATCCCGGGAAGATCCCCCGCAGCTTCGAGCCGCCTCTTGAGATCAGGAGGAGGTCGTGCCAGACGCGTGCCAGGTTGCGCGGGAGACCACGGGAAAGCCGGGGAACCGAGCGGCGGCCGAGCAGGGGCACCGGCGCTCTTGACCGCAGGTCAGCAGGGCAACCGGGGCCAGGGAACACGAGCTTCCCAAGGAGACGTCCTGAGCGCCTGCGCGGGCGTTCTGCCCGGATCCCTCACCACCCACTGACTCGTGGTGCGGCCCCGGTGCTCCGGTTACAGGAAGGCGTCAGTCGATGCGGGCGCAGAGGTCGTCCGTTGCCCCGTGCACCAGGTTCACGGCCTTGTACCCGACGGAGCTGATGTCCATCGTGTACACCCCGTCGACGATGTACAGGCCGCGCGGCAAGTTGCCCTTTCCCTCACCGATACCGGCCAGCACCGGGCCGTGCACGGCCCAGAACTGAGAGCCGTCGGTTCGGTGCTCGACGATGGCCGAGCCGCTCGCGTCGGCGTCGTAGAAGGCGCCGGTCCCGGTGTTCGTGATCCGTACGACCAGATCGCCCTTGTACGCGACGCGCCTCACGGTACCGTCGGGATAGGTGTCCAGTACAAGTTTCTTCACCTTGTCGATGACGGGTTCGCCGTGGACGGGGAAGTCGCACCGCAGCCCGGCGCCGACGTCCCACGAGGTGGAAGGTGCCGGCTCCCACCCGGTGCCGGTGGCGGCGGGTGCGGCCGACGCGGGCTGTACTCCCATGAGCGCGGCGGCAAGCACCAGCGGCGCGAGAACGGTTCGTCGCATGACTCTCCCTGGGCAGAGGGTTGAAAGGAAGGTTTCGCCGAAGAGGCGTACGCCAGTGTTCCGCCGGTCTCTGACCAAACCCTCACCACGACCGGCACGGACTGCGGACGCTCGGCCGGCCCTTAGGCTGTCGAGCGCCATGGAGTTCCAGTTGCTCGGTCCGTTCGCCGCCCGCCACGAGGGACGACAGGTGCTGGCAGGCAGCCGTCGCCAGGAGCGGTGTCTGCTGTCGGTCCTGCTGCTGCACGCGGGTCGCGCCGTGACGACCGAGCGCCTCATCGACCTGCTGTGGAACGGCGATGCGCCTGCCTCTGCCCGCGGCACCATCCACACCTACATAGGTCGGTTGCGTGCCGCTCTCAAGCCGTACGGAGTGCCGGTCGAAACCCGGCATGACGGCTACGCCGTCGAGCAGGGCCCTCATACGATCGACGCGCAGGAGTTCACCCTCCTCGTCCGGCAGGCGGCCGATGCCGGTGACCCCGCGGAGCAAGTCCGCCTCTACGACTGGGCCCTCGGGCTGTGGCGGGGCCCGCTGCTCGCCGACGTGGCCGACGACCGGCTGCGCACCCGCCTCGGCGGTCCTCTCGACGAGCTTCGCCTCTCCGCCGTGGAGCGGCGAGCGGAGGTGCAGCTCACCATGGGTCTTCACGACCGCGTCGTGGCGGATCTGACACCGCTGGTCGAGGAGTGTCCAGGGCGGGAACGGCTGGTCGCCGCCCAGATGACCGCTCTCTACCGCGGCGGCCGCCAGGCCGATGCCCTTGAGCTGTACCGCAGCACGCGTAAGGCGCTGGTTACCGAGTTCGGCATCGAACCGGGTGCGGAACTGCAGACGCTGCACGATCGCATGTTGCGTGGCGACCACCGACTCGACCGGCCTCCCGGACCCGTATACGCCGTGCGGGTCGGCGACCAATGGCTGCCATGGAGCACGAGCGGGCATCCCGCACTGGAGTTCTGCAACACCTACGCGGGCTGGGGCGGGGACCGGCTACCGGGATCGGAGTGGCTGCGAAGCTACGCCACGCTCGCTGTATGGGCCGGCCATATGGACCTGATCGAGGACCAGTTGGTCACCCGGCTGCGTGAACAGGCGCTGCGGCACCCCGACGAGGCTGCCGCAGCGCTCGCCGAGGCTCGGCAGTTCCGTACGAAGCTGTATGCCTGCCTGGCCGATCCGGGCGACGCCCGTGCCTTCAAGGCGGTGGCCGGCACCGTGGAGGACGCCGCCAGGCACTCGGTCTTCACCCGTGGCGAGGACGGTCTCGGACGCTGGCAGCCCTCCCCCTCCGCCCGTTTGCGGCTGCCCGTCTGCGCGGTGGCCCGTAGTTCGGGCGAACTGCTCGCGGACCCACGGCGCTTCATGGTTCGCAGCTGCCCCAGTGAGGACTGCGGCTGGCTGTTCCTCGACGCGAGCGGGCGCCGCAGATGGTGCAGCTTGGCGACCTGCGGCGCCAAACGGATGTCCAGCGGCCGCTGACGCAGGCACCGACCCCCTCACGCCACACCTCCGCTCGCGCGGAGAGGACTGTCGAAGATCCGGGCCCGGACCAGGTCGTCCTCCGGAAATTGATCGCGAATCGGCCCTTCCCGAGCCCCTCGTGGCGGATTCCCTGAGGCCGCTCGACGCCCGGCAGCCTGTAGTGCCTCTGCCGACCGATCCGGCGTCCCCCGTCCACCGACGTACATGATCTTGCGGAGTGGGCGACGAACCTCACCTGCTGTCACGCGCCGGCTCGTAAGTGGGACAGGATCTTCACCGACCCCGCCTTCACGACGGCGTGCCGGCCGCCGCATGGACGGCGATGGCCGCGATGTCGTCGTCGAGACGGCCGTGGCTGAAGCGGACCAGGTCGCTGTGCAACTGTCCGAGCAGCCGGGACGGGGAGCCCGCGTCCCACTGTCCCGCGTGCTGCACCAGCGGGAAGAACGCGCCGGTGCGGTCGCGGGTCTCGGTGACGCCGTCGGTGTAGAGCAGCAGCTGGTCCTCCGCGGCGAAGGAGAAGGTGTCGATGCGGTAGTCCTCCCCGACCAGCGCGCCCATGTTGATGGGTGGCGAGGGAGCCGTGGGGGTGACCTCGCGGACCATTCCCGCGCTGAGCAGCAGCGGAGGGGGGTGCCCCAGGTTGACGATGCCGACGGCGGATCCGTCGTCGGGGATCTCGACGAGCACGGCCGTGGCGAAGTACTCCATCGGGTCGCCGGGCAGCAGTGCGGTGTAGCGGCTCGTGCTGACGTCCAGTCGGCCTGCCACCCGTGCCAGGTCCGGCTCGTCGTACGCGGCTTCGCGGAAGCAGCCGAGGATCGCTGAGGCCATGCCGACCGCGGGGAGGCCCTTGCCGCGTACGTCTCCGATGATCAGGCGGACGCCGTGGACCGTCTCCAGTGCCTCGTAGAAGTCGCCGCCTACGCGGGCCTGGGCCGCGGCGGCCAGGTACAGAGCCTCGATGTGCAGCCGGCCGAGGCGGTGCGGCATGGGGCGCAGCACGACTTTCTGGGTCGTCTCGGCGACGGAACGAACCTCGGCGAGGGTCCGCTCCCGCCGCTGGCGCACATGGCTGGCGCAGGCGGCCGCGGCGGTGGCGCCCACGATCACCGCGAGGGTGAACAGGTGTGTGAGCTCCTCACTCACACTGCCGATGGTCACGGCGATCACTACGTCGAGGGCCGCGGCGAGCGCACCGATGGCCACCGTTCCGACCACTGGCCATATCGAGGCAGCGAGAGCGGGGGCGAGTGAGAGAAAGCGGCTGAAGTGGAGGTTGCTCGGAGTGACGAAGGCAACCACAGTGATGATGGCGATCAGTGCCAGGGGCGCCAGACGCACCACCTGCTCCCCGGGGCTGCTGCCCGCACTGCGCCAGAATCGATCCGACCAGTTCACATAAGCAGCATATAGGGGCAATTGCATCGAACCGGTCGGACACAGAGCCGGTAGCCCGCCGGGCCCAGGACAACCCGTAACAGCTCGGGCGCCGAAGGTGGGTCATCGAGCGCAGCATCAGCGCCTTCTTCGATCTCGCCGACACCGTCATCACCGTCCGTAGCCTGATCCGCCGATCCTGGACCACCCGCCGCCGGGATACCCGTCCCCGACGCCGCTCATGGCTGATCACCAGGGCACGGGCGTTCCGTCCCAGGAGAAGAAGCCACCGGTGGGGCCGCCGTCCGGCAGCAGGGCCAGGCGGAGGGCGCCCCTGGCGGCCTCGGCCGGGTCACCACCGGCAGAGGCGGCCCGCGGGTCGAGATCGGTGGCCCGCAGGCCGGGGGCGAGCGCGTTGACCTTGAAGCCCTCCTCGGCCGGCGTCCGGGCGTACAGGACGGTGAGGGCGACATGCCTGCCTATGCCTCGTCGTCGAGCGTTCAACAGGCCCGACGGGCACCCGCCGACCGGCTCGGCGAGATCCGTCGAATACCGCAGCTGTCGTCTTACGCCCGCCAGGGATTACGGGACAGCCCTTGGGCCTGCAGGTTTCGCATCGGGAGTATCCCCACGGACGGACGTCATTCGCTCGCTTCGAGGTCCAGACGCATCGCGTCCCGGAGCGCCTTGATGACGGTGATCAATACATGGTAGGCATCTTTGAGGTCATCGCCGGTGGCGCCCTCCTGGATCTGGTTCCGTACATCGCGCAGTCGCCTGAGGGATGCGTCCGAGTGCTCGGCGACGACCGCGGAAGCGGTGATGGACATCTGGTAACGCAGCTCATAGGCCCCGCCCTCGCGGAATGCTTCCCCAGCCTGCAGGGCGCGATCCTCCGCGACGAGAGATGATGACGCGATGTCCTTCAACTGATTCCTTGTCCGCATCAGTGCGGCCAAGTATTCGCCGTAGAGCTGACGTTTTATGTCCCGCTGCCGTGCCGTCTGATCACGCTGCCAACGGACACGATCAACGATCAAGGTCGAGCCGACTCCCACAAGCGCGCCAAGTGCCGTGCCGAGCAAGGTCCCCCAGTCCATGTCCCCAGACTAAGGGCTGCGCCGTGATCCCCGAAGTGCACCCGCACCACCACTCGTACCAAACGGCAACAGCACCCTGCGCGCTCGCGCAGAGCCCACCAACGGACTCGGAAGGCATGTGGCCCGGACCGCTCAGCGGTCCGGGCCTTCGTCGCCTCGTGATCCCCGGTGAAGCGGCAGGCGAACGTTGGGAATGCGTGCGCCGCAGCGCCCCCTGGTCGTCGGCGCTCCGCGCGTGCCGTCTCCGGATCGCTGCCCACGGCGAGTTGAGGACGGCAGATCGCGTGGCCACCTCCCGCCAAGGGGATTCTTCGCGCAGCACCTCAGCCGGTACCAGGTCGCGCCGGATGCGGAGGCGAGCCAGCCCGTGCGGTGACTCCTCGGATTCAGCGCTTGAGGCTCGACATCAGGTCGCGCATGTCACCGATCACGGCCGACTGGTACGGGGAAAGGTCCGTGATGTCCGGACCGCCGACGGCCGTGCCCTCGCCGTCGTCCTCGCCGGGGCCGTCGCCCAGGTACTGCGTGAAGGAGGAGAGGCTCAGCGAGAAGACCGCTCCGCCCTCCAGCACCCGCAGCTCCACGTTGCCGTCGTCCCCGGTCAGCAGATACGCCTTGTCGCCGATGTCCGGAACCGTCTCCAGCTTCGCCTCGGGATCGAATCCGAGATCGGTCACCTGCCGCCGCGCCTCGAATTCCGGGGCGGGGTCGGTCCTCTTGTGCAGTTCCACCTTGATTCCCACGGTGTAGTGGACCGACCAACCCCTCCCGGCCCGTTCCCCCCGGGTCCGGGAACGAAGAGGAATGAAGCACTGGGTCTGGTCGAGGACGGCATGGTGCAACATCGTCGAGCCGGCCACGGTGGTGCGCTCCCTCGGTGCGATCGCCGCGCCGATCGACTTCAGCCGCAGGGACGGGCAAGGGTCCCGGTCCAGCCGGTATCCGTGCATGTCGGGCTCTCGATCGCCCGGGCCGTGCAGGAAGAGCGCCGCCCCCCAGAGGGCCGACGCCGTCACCGCGCCGCCCAGCGCCCACAGCCACGGTCCTCGCCGCCGACGCCCCCCGGCCTGCTCCCGGTCGAAGCCGGCCATCACCTCGCGGGTCTCGACCGAATCGAACTCCCCCGCCATCTCCGGTTCAGAGATCACCGTGCCCCCCTCGGCCGTGTGTTCCGCCTTCGCCGCCATGATCGCAGGGTCTATGCCGCCGCACCGCGGAACCGGACAGGACGGAGCCCGCACAGGGTGTGCCCACGGGGCGGGGCGCCGGGCCCGGGAGGAGGCGTGCCGGCGCCCTCGGCCCCCGGCACGGCTGCGGGCGCCGCCGCCGTACCCGGACGGCCGGGCGAACATCAAGGGCTGTCCCGTAATCCCTGGTGGAGCGCCTTGGGAAAGTGTGCGCCGCAGCGCCTCGAGCGGTCCGGCGACGCCCTCTTCCGGCATGCACGCCCCCGACCGGCTCGCCGGGCCGGACCCCGTCGCCGGACGCCGCGCGGTGCGCGGCGGTCCGGCGACGGGGTTCCGGATCGGTCAGCGATTGAAGGAGGAGCCCAGCTTCGCGGCCTTCGCCACCGTGCCCAGCACGCCATGGCCGAAGGTGAACGAGCCCTTGGCCGTCACACCGGAGGCAGTGGTCGGGAACACCCACAGGGAGCCCGCGTCCGCGTTCTCGCCGGGGGCGCCGACGACCAGCTCGGCGCGGCCGTCGCGGTTGGCGTCGACCAGTTTGACGGCCCCGCCGAACTGGTCGTTCGCCTCCGCCGCGCCGGGGACGCCCGGCGTGTCCTGGTTGAAGCCCACGGTGCCCTTCCCGGTGGGGCCGGACGCGGTGCCGGGCAGGACCAGGACGGAGCCGGCGTTCTTCGTCCTGCCCAGGTCCTCGTAGGGGACGCCGACGGCTATGTCGCCGTATCCGTCGCCGTTCACGTCGCCGATCGACAGTGACGCGCCGAAGCCGTCGTGGACTTCGGCGGCACCGGGGACTCCGGCGGTGTCCTGGTTGAGGACCTTGGCCCGGTCGCCCCGCGGGCCGGTGGCGCTGCCCGGTACGTAGGTGATCATGCCGCCGAGGGCGAGCGGATAGTCCAGGTCGCTGTCGTAGCCCTCGATCGTGCGGCCCACGACGAGGTCGGCGTACTTGTCTCCGTTGATCTGCCCGGCCGCTATGGTCTCGCCGCCCTGGAGGCGGAAGCCGTTCGGCCGGTTGACGACGGTGTACTTCTCGGCGAGGCCCTTGGCTCCGCCGTTGCGGATGAGGATGCGCCGGGCGTCGAACTCGTCGCCGTCGTGGACGACGGCGGCCAGGTCGTCGCGGCCGTCGCCGTTGAAGTCGCCTGCGGCGAAGTCGAGATGGCGCAGATCGTCCATGTCCCGGATCACCCGGACGGGGGCCGCGGCGCTGCCGTCGCGCTTGAACGGGCCGGACAGGACGTGGAGGTCGCCCATGCCGAGGGTGACGATGTCCATGGCTCCGTCGCCGTCGAAGTCGCCGACGACGGTCTTGGCACCGATCCCCGCGTACCGCTCGTCGCCGGTCAGCAGGGTCGCACCGCCGGACAGCCCCTGCGGGCCGCCCCAGATCACGGTGAGCGAACCGGCGGCGTCGGCCGTACCGACCTTCTCGGTCCCGGCGCCGACCACGAGGTCGCTGTACCCGTCCCGGTCCAGGTCCGCGGAGACCATCGAGCTGCCGAACGCGTCACCGGCCTCGGCGGTGTCCGGGATTCCGGGCGAGTCCTGGGTGAAGACCTGCTTGGTGGAGGTCTGCAGACCGGCCTTGGAGCCGTACACCACACCCACGTACCCGGCTCCGGCCTTCCCGCCGACGGTGGCACCGGGCGCGGTGAACGCCATGTCGGGGTAGCCGTCGCCGTTGAAGTCGTCGCGTCGCGGGGCCGGGGTGGGCACGGCCCCCGCGGGGGACGCCGAGGCCGTGACGGGGGCGGGCGTCGACGCCTGGGCTGCGGGGAGGGTGATCACGGCGGTCGCCACGGTGATGGCGAGGGCCACGGTGGATCCGAGAGCACGGTGTGCCACGTGGACTCCTTCGTTCGTTCGGAGTTGGGGGGTGTGCCGTGCGCCGGGCACGGCACTGTGCAGACTCAGACCGGCGCGCACGGCCGAGGGTTGCGTTTCGGCATGAACCGTCACAGCGCCTCCACCTCACGTGAGTTGACGCGCGAACCCGGTGCCGGGCCGCTGAGGAGATCGGCCGACGGCGGCAGCCGCCCGAAGTTGAGGATGCGTGCCATGACCGGCCCCGCGCGTGACCTCCTGCTCCAACGGTTCCGGCGGGTGCGTGCTGAGCCGATCGCCCGTGACCCCCGCGCCACCGGATGCACCGTGCCATAGTCGGTTCCATGGACGCCGCCGAGAAACGACCCGCCGGGCCTCTTCTGGACCGCTTCATCGCCGACGCCGGTCGTGTCGTGCCCCTGGAGGCGGTCTGGGTGCACGGGTCCCTGGCGTTGGGGGACTATCAGCACGGACGCAGCGACCTCGACCTCGTGGCCCTCGTGGCGTCGGCGGTCAGCGACTCCCAGAGGCGGCAACTCGGGCTTCTGCACCGCACCTTGATCGCTGATGTGCCGGGGGCCTCGCTGCTGCACTGCTCCTACGTGGTGCGTTCGATGCTCCCTGAGGTGGGACGCGACCATGTGACCTGGGCACAGGGGCGGCTGTTCGAGCGGCCGGTCACCGCGGTCGGCCGACGGGAACTCAGTACGGGCGGGCTGTCGCTGTTCGGGCCGGGACCCGCCGGGCTCGTCCCGGAGGTCTCCGACCGGGAGCTGGCGGAGTTCGTCCGGAGCGACCTCAAGGACTACTGGTATCCGGCGAGCGCCAAGCCGTCCCTCTGGCTCCGCGATGTCTGGGTGGACCACGGACTGCTGACCCTCGCGCGGGCATCGGTGACCCTGCGGGACGGGCGGCTCATCACCAAGGGGGAGGCGCTGGAAGTGCTGGCCGAGTCGGGGGCTCCCGCAGAGGTCGTCGCCGACATCCACCACCGGCGCTACGGAGCCGATCCGCGCCCGGCCTCCCCGAAGTGGCGCGTCCGACGGGGGCGCCTGGCGCGCTCCTTCGTCCGGGCGGGCATCGAGCGGGCACTGTCGCAGTGACCGAACCCCTGACGAGCGGTATTCGCCGGAAAGCCTGAATCGATTCAGATTTTCCGCTCGTTCACACCACTCCCCACCCTCGACCGCGAGAAGTTCTCGTCACCGACCCATTGACTGCGCGAGCAGTCCCCGTCTAGCTTCCGAGCTGTCTCATTGAAACCTTTCATGGCGTGAGGGCCACCGCATCCCGTCGGCGCATCCCACCGCTGAGGAGCACCCATGAACCAGCCCGCCACGGGCCCGTCCCCGGCCACGGACCGGGCGGCCCCGGTCCTGGCGCTGAGCGACGTGAGCAAGTCCTTCGGTGCCGTACGTGCCCTTCGGGACGTGTCCCTGTCCCTGCTCCCCGGCGAGATCCACGCGCTCGCCGGGGAGAACGGCGCGGGCAAGTCCACTCTCATCAAGACGCTCGCCGGAGTGCATCGCCCGGACGGCGGACAGGTGTTGCTCGACGGTCGGCCCGTCGTCCTCCACGGACCCGCCGACGCCCGCGCCGCCGGGATCGCCGTCATCTACCAGGAGCCGACGCTCTTCCCCGACCTGTCGATCGCGGAGAACATCTTCATGGGCCGCCAGCCCCGGCGCGGGCTCGGCCGGATCGACCACCGCGCCGTGCGCGAGGCCACCGAGGGGCTGATGCGCCGGCTCGGTGTCGATCTGTCGCCCGACCGGCCGGCCCGTGGGCTCTCCATCGCCGACCAGCAGATCGTCGAGATCGCCAAGGCGCTCTCCTTCGACGCCCGGGTCCTGATCATGGACGAGCCGACGGCCGCGCTCACCGGCGGCGAGACGGCCCGGCTCTTCTCCGTCGTGCGGACACTGCGCGACCAGGGCGCGGCCGTGCTCTTCATCTCGCACCGGCTCGACGAGATCTTCGAGCTGTGCGAGCGGGTCACGACGCTGCGCGACGGCCGTCCGATCTCCTCCGGACCGCTGGCCGGACTCACCGAGGACGATCTGGTGCGACGGATGGTCGGACGCGATCTGGAGGACCTCTACCCGAAGCAGGACGCGGCGGTCGGCGGCGTCGCCCTGTCCGTCGGCCGTCTGACCCGCGAAGGTGTCTTCCGCGATGTGTCGTTCGAGGTCCGGCGCGGCGAGATCGTCGCGCTCGCCGGGCTCGTCGGTGCCGGAAGGACCGAGGTCGCCCAGGCGGTCTTCGGCGTCGACCGGGCGGACGCCGGGGAGGTACGAGTGGCCGGCACCATGCTGCGGCCGGGGTCGCCGGCCGCAGCGATGGCCGCCGGGCTCGCGCTCGTGCCCGAGGACCGTCGTCAGCGCGGGCTGGTCATGGAGCTGTCCATCGAACGCAACATCGGGCTCACCGGCCTCGGCGAGGTCCGCAGGGGCGGCCTCGTCCGCCGTGCCCTGGAACACGAGAGGGCCGCCGACTGGGCCGTACGCCTCCGGTTGAAGTACAGCCGGCTGACCGACGCGGTCGGCGTGCTGTCCGGAGGCAACCAGCAGAAGGTCGTGCTCGCCAAGTGGCTCGCGACCGAACCGTCCGTCCTCATCGTGGACGAGCCGACCCGTGGCATCGATGTCGGCACCAAGGCCGAAGTGCACCGGCTGCTCTCCTCGTTGGCCGCCGACGGGCTCGCGGTGCTGATGATCTCCTCCGATCTGCCCGAGGTGATCGGGATGGCCGACCGGGTGCTCGTGATGCGCGAGGGCCGGCTCGTGGCCGAACTCCCGCGCGGGGGCGCCACCGAGGAGACGGTCATGGCGGCGGCGACCGGCGTGGGCGGGAGGGCGGCAGCATGACCACCACCGTCGAATCCCCGTCGGACACCCGCGCCGAGACCCCGCCCCGCAGCGCCGCCTCGCTCGTGGACGCGGTCTTCCGGGCCCGTGAGTTCTCCATCGCCGGGGCGCTGGTCCTGCTGGTCCTGGGAACGTACCTCGCCAATCCGCGCTTCCTGTCCGACCAGGGCATCAAGGACCTGTTGCTCAACGCCTCGATCCTGGTGCTGCTCGCGGTCGGCCAGTCGGCCGTCGTCATCACCCGCAACATCGATCTGTCGGTCGGCTCCGTCGTCGGCCTCTCCGCCTTCGCCTGCGGGAAGTTCGTCGCCGGGACGGACCACGGCGTGCTCACCGTGATGCTGCTCGGCGTGGCCATTGGCGTGGTCTGCGGGCTCGTCTCCGGCGCTCTGGTCAGCTTCGGCAGGGTCCCGGCGCTCGTCGTGACGCTGGGCATGCTCTACATCATTCAGGGCGTCGACTACTGGTGGGCCCAGGGCGACCAGATCGGCGCCGCCGATGTGCCGGACCGGATCCTGGGGTTCGGCAGCGGCAGCGTCGGCGTCATCGGAATACCGTATCTGCCGCTGATCGCCCTGGTGCTGCTCGCCGCGACCGCGTACTTCCTGCGCGGCTACCGCTCCGGCCGGGAGCTGTACGCGATCGGTTCGAACCCGGAGGCCGCCCTGCTCGCCGGGGTGCCGATCCGCCGTCGGATCCTGGCCGCGTACGCCTTCTCCGGGGCCGTCGCCGGCTTCGCCGGGGCCCTGTGGCTGGCCCGTTTCGGCACGGTCGTGGCGGACAACGCGCACGGCTGGGAGCTGACCGTCGTCAGTGCCGTCGTCGTCGGCGGCGTCGCCATCACCGGCGGCACGGGAACGGTCTGGGGCGCGGCGCTGGGCGCCCTGCTCCTCACCACCATCGGCAGCGTCCTGATCGTCCTGAAGGTCGACGCCTTCTGGCAGGGCGCCATCACCGGTGCGCTGCTCCTGCTGGCCATCGGCGTCGACCGGATCGTCAACCTGCGGATGACCGCCGCCCTGAGGAAGAGGAGCGCCCGCCATGGGAACGGCGCCTGAGACGCAAGAGGCGGTGCCTGCCGGGCCGGGCGCCGCGAGGACGCCGAGGACCGGGGGCGGTCCGTTGCGGAGCGCCGCCCTGCGCTGGGACACCGCGGTCGGTGTGCTCCTGGTGGCGGTCTTCGTCATCGGACTCGGCTCCACGGACGGCTTCGGCTCCGCGGGGAATCTCGCCTTCGCCTTGAACGACATCGTCGAAGTCGCCGTGATCGCCCTGCCGATGACGCTCCTCGTCGTCGCCGGTCAGGTCGATCTGTCCGTCGCCTCCATGCTGGGCCTGGGCAGCGCGCTCACCGGCGCGCTGTGGAACGCGGGCTGGGCGTTCGAGGCGATCGTGCCCGTCGTGCTGCTGGCGGGTGTGGCGGGAGGGCTGCTCAACGGCTGGCTGGTCACCCGGGTGGGGCTGCCGTCGCTGGCCGTCACCATCGGCACCCTGGCCCTCTATCGCGGTCTGGCGTCGGTGGCGCTCGGCAGCGACGCGGTGACCGACTTCCCGCAGAAGTACACGGACTGGGCCGTCGACACCACCACCGTGCCGGGCACCTTCCTGACGTATCCCGTCGTGCTGTTCATCGTCCTCGCGGTGATCACGGCGATCGTGCTGCACGCCACGGGGCCGGGCCGTTCGCTGTTCGCGATCGGCGCCCAGGAGGAGGCGGCGTACTTCGCAGGGATCAGGGTCAAGCGGATCAAACTGCTGCTGTTCGTCGTGGCCGGGCTGTTCGCCTCGTTCTCCGGCGTCGTCTTCACCCTCCGGTACGGCAGTGCCCGCGCCGACAACGGTCTCGGATTCGAAATGCTCGTCATCGCCTCCGTGCTGCTCGGCGGCATCGACTTCGACGGCGGAAAGGGAACGCTCTTCGGCGCGGTCGCCGGGGTGCTGCTGATCGGGATCCTGAAGAACCTGCTGACGCTCAATGACGTGGCCAACGAGGTGCAGGTGATCGTGACCGGTCTGCTGCTCGTGGCGTCCGTCCTCACGCCCCGGGTGATCGCCTCCGTCGTCGAACGACGGCACCGGCGCGCCGCGAACGCGCGGCCCTGACCGCTTCGTTCCCCTCCCCGCACCTCTTCGGAAGCCCCGTACCTCCCCGAGAGCACCCGCACCCCTTCGAAAGCCCCGTACCTCCCCGAGAGCACTCGTACCTCGCCGAATGCCCCGTACCTCTTCGAAAGGCACATCGCCGCCATGATGCTCCGCAATGCCGCCGGGCGCCGCGCCTTCGCGACCGCCACCACCGCCGTCTCGCTCGCTCTCGCGCTCTGCGCCTGTTCCGGCACGACGAAGGACAGCGCGGGCAAGGACTCCGCACAGGCCGGGACCACGGCGAAGGCGGACCCGAACGCGCCGCTGAAGAAGGGCCTGAAGCTCGCCTTCCTGCCCAAGCAGATCAACAACCCGTACGAGAAGATCGTCGACGACGCGGGCATCGCGGCCGCCGGGGAGTACGGCGGGACGGGCAAGGAGGTCGGCCCGTCCGACGCCAGCGCCTCCTCGCAGGTCAGTTACATCAACACGTTGATCCAGCAGCGGCAGGACGCGATCCTGGTCGCGGCCAACGACCCGAACGCGGTGTGCGGCCCGCTGAAGCAGGCCATGCGCAAGGGCATCAAGGTCGTCGCGTACGACTCCGACACGGCGAAGGACTGCCGCCAGCTCTTCATCAACCAGGCGAGCTCGGAGGAGATCGGCCGCAGCCTGGTCCAGCACCTCGGTGCGCAGATCGGCTACAAGGGAAAGGTCGCGATCCTCTCGGCCACGCAGAACGCCACGAACCAGAACACCTGGATCGAGTTCATGAAGGACGAGCTGAAGCTGCCCGAGTACAAGGACATGCGGCTGGTGAAGGTGGCGTACGGGGACGACGCGGACCAGAAGTCGTTCCAGCAGACGCAGGGCCTGATGCAGGCGTACCCGGACCTCAAGGGCATCATCTCGCCGACCACCGTCGGCATCGCCGCCGCCGCCCGCTACCTGAGCGACTCCTCGTACAAGGGCAAGGTCGTGCTGAACGGGCTGGGCACGCCGAACCAGATGCGCAAGTACGTCAAGGACGGCACCGTCGAGCAGTTCTCGCTGTGGAACCCGCAGGAGCTGGGCTATCTCGGTTCGTACGCCGCCGCCGCGCTGGCTTCGGGGCAGATCAGCGGCGCGGAGGGCCAGAAGTTCAAGGCCGGAAGGCTCGGTGAGTACACGATCGGCAAGGACGGCGAGGTCATCCTCGGCGAGCCGACCGTCTTCGACCGGAAGAACATCGACACGTTCAACTTCTGAGCGCACACCGAGGTCTTCCACCTCGCATGACGCACGGCGGGCCGGTTCCTCCACGGCAGGGAACCGGCCCCCGTCCTTTGCGGGGCGCGTCCTACGCGGCGGCCACGGCCAGCAGCGCGAACGCGGCGAGGGACAGGACCGTCCGGATCCGGTGGAGGCTGTTCCAGCGGGACTCGAACGCCGCGCGGGCCGCGCCGTCGTCACCGCCCTCGGACTCCGCGAGCCGATAGTTCAACGGGATGTTCCCGACGATCGTGATCAGGTGACTGACGACCGCGCAGGCCAGTGCCGCCAAGGCGAGCAGTCGGCCGATGCCGCCGTCCCCGACGACGGCCGCCGCGGCCGGAAAGGCGATCACACCGAGGAAGAGGACCAGGAAGACCGGTCCGGGCACCTTCTCGTTGAAGCGGCGCATCGCGGCCGTGAACCGCTCATCGGGCAGTACCGCGATGCCGGGCATGATCGCGGTCAGGAACGTCAGCAGGAATCCGGCGTAGAGGCCGGTCGTGATCACGGCGAGCGCCAGGAACAGGGAGGACATGATGCCCATCATGACGTCGGTGGGCAGGCCGCACAGCCGACTTTCGCAGGTCTGTGCGACCGGGGCCGTTCCCGGGGGCCGTTCCCCGGTCGGCGAGGCCGTTCGGCGGGCCGGCGCACGGCCCGCCGGCTCACCCGGTCCGATGCGGCAACAAAGACCGGGGAGTCGGCGGAATATCGAGCTCAGGACACGATGTCCTTACGGCTGAACCCCCGGAAGGCGAAGGCGAACAGGATCAGGGCATACGTCACCGAGATCGCCGCGCCCTTCGCCATGCCGCCCCATTCCAGATCGGGCTGGAGCGCGTCCGCCCAGGCGAACTGCCAGTGCGCGGGCAGGAATTCGCGCCAGGAGCCGAGCGCGGTGACGGCGTCCAGCACATTGCCGACGATGGTCAGTCCGACCGCGCCGCCGACCGCGCCCAGCGGGGCGTCGGTCTTCGTCGACAGCCAGAACGCCAGCCCGGCGGTGACGAGTTGGGAGACGAAGACGAACGCGACGACGAGGGCGAGACGCGGCACGGTGGCCGACGTCGCGAGCGCGCCGCCGGTGGGGAGTTGGAGCGGCCCCCATCCGTACGCGGCGGTTCCCGCGGCCAGTGCGACCAGCGGCAGCAGCACCATCGCGGCCAGGCTGAAACCGAGCGCCACGACGAGCTTGCTCCACAGCAGTCTGGCCCGCGGCACGGGCGCCGCCAGCAGATAGCGCAGCGACGACCAACTGGCCTCGGAGGCGACGGTGTCCCCGCAGAACAGCGCCACCGGTACGACGAGCAGGAACCCGGCGGACACGAACAGGCAGGTCGCGGCGAAGTTCGCGGCGGACGCGGTCGCGGTGTCCATCAGCGTGATCCGGTCGCCGCCGCCCCGTGAGGACGGTGTGCCGCCGATCGCGAACGCGGTGATCAGGATGAACGGCAGCGCGGCCAGGACCCCGCCCATGAGCAGGGTGCGGCGCCTGCGCAGCTGACGTACCGCCTCGACGCGCAGCGGCAGGGTTCGCCGGGCGCGGTAGCCCGGGGCCTCGGCGGCCTCGGTGAGATCGGCTGCGGCACTCATGCGGAGCCTCCGGAGATCAGGGTGAGGAACGCGTCCTCCAGGCGGCGGTGGGGGCCGACACCGGTCAAGGGCACGTCCAGCCGGACCAGTTCGGCGATCAGCTCGGAGGAGGTGGCTCCGTCGAGCCGGACGAGCAGCCCGCGTCCGCCGTCCGTACGGACGGCCGAGCCGATCCCCGGCAGCGCCGCCACCTTCTCCACGAGGGGTTCGGCCACGTCCTGCGCGCTGGTGACGAGCAGCATGTCGCCGGAGCCGGTGATCTCGGCGACGGGGCCGGCCTGGACGAGCCGGCCGCGGTCCATGACCACGAGGTGGGTGCAGGACTGTTCGACCTCGGAGAGGAGGTGGCTGGAGACGATGACGGTACGGCCCCCGGCCGCGTACCGGATCATCACGTCGCGCATCTCCCGGATCTGGGGCGGGTCGAGTCCATTGGTCGGTTCGTCGAGGATGAGCAGGTCCGGCAGACCGAGCATGGCCTGGGCGATGGCGAGCCGTTGCCGCATGCCCTGCGAGTACGTACGGACGGCACGGGCCAGGGCGTCGCCGAGACCGGCGATCTCCAGGGCCCCCTCGATGTGCGCGTCCTCGGCGGGGCGCCCCGTGGCCTGCCAGTACAGCTCCAGGTTGGCGCGTCCGGACAGGTGCGGCAGGAAGCCTGCGCCCTCGACGAACGAGCCGACGCGCGACAGCACGGGCGCGCCCGGCCGGATGGCCTGCCCGAAGACGCGGATCTCGCCGTCGTCGGGCGTGATGAGGCCCATCAGCATGCGCAGGGTCGTGGTCTTGCCCGCGCCGTTGGGTCCGAGGAGCCCGAGCACCTGCCCCTTCTCGACCCGGAAGGACAACTCCTTCACGGCGAAGGCGGCCTCCCCCGTTCGAACGAAGCTGAGAGCTCGGCGAAGGTCGGCGGACCCGGCGTACTTCTTCGACAGGCCGCTGATCTGGAGGGGCACCTCGGCGAGCGCCGGATCGGGTGCGGGTGTGGCGGTACGGCGGCGGGCGGTGAGCAGCAGCAGGGCGGCGATCACGAGGGCGGCGGCCGGGAGCCCCCAGGTCCACCAGGGCAGGGTGGCCGGTGCGGTCCTCAGCGCGGGGACGGTGGGGACGGTCAGCGGGCCGAGGGTGGTGACCTCGTACGTCGTCGGCTCGGCCGGTGAGGCGTAGCCGAGGTCGGTGGCGGAGAGGACCAGGCGGAGCCGGTGTCCCGCGTCGAACGAGTGGTCGATGGCGGGCAGGGTCAGGGTCACGGGTCCGCCCTGTCGGTCCGGGGTGATCCGGAAGGGTGCGACCAGCTGGGAGGGCAGCACCTGCTGTCTGCCGTCCGGCGACACGTCGTACACCTTGCCGAACAGCACGGCGTCGCCGCGCCCCGCGTCGACGCGGACCCGCACGGTCGGGGAACCGGTGACGCGCAGGGACGTGTCCAGCGGGGCCGAGTCGAAGCGGGCGAACTGTCCGGGGAAGTCGATCGAGAGGCCGACGCCGAGGGAGGACAGCCGGGAGAGACCGCCGCCGATGCCGGGAACGGCGGAGATGGCGGGCGGGTTGGCCCCGGCGGGGTTACGGAACGTCTTGGTCCGACGCCCGAGGTCGAAGGTCTCACCGCCGCCGGTCAGCCCCGGGTACGTATCGCTGGTGGCCCCTCGGGTGAGTACCGCCCCGTCGGTGGAGTCGACGCCGCCGGTCCGGGTGACGCGGAATCCCGGGCCGGTGTCGGCGCCCTTGTCGCCCTTCAGGTAACGGTCGAACCAACCGGCGATCCGCTGCCTCACCCGGTCGGTCTCCGTCTCACCGCTGTCGTGCCCGCCGGCGATCCAGTCGACGGCGACCGGTGCGCCGTTGCCGCTGATCGCCTTGGCCATGGCGTCGGCCTGGCCGAGCGGGAAGAGGGAGTCGCTCTGGCCCTGGACGATCAGCGCGGGCACCTTGATGCGGTCGGCGACGGCGCTCGGCGAACGCTCGCTCAGCAGCGCACGCGCGGCGGCGTCCGGCTTTCCGTCGGCGGCGACCCGTTCGTACATCGCGCAGAGCCGCTGCTCGAACTTCTGGCAGCCGCCGCCGGTGGTGATGAAGATTCCGGCCCAGAGCTTCTTGAAGACCCCGTTGGGGAACAGCGCGTCGGCCAGGTTCCAGTAGGTGATCTGCGGTGCGATGGCGTCGACGCGCTTGTCGTACCCGGCGGCGAGGAGCGAGACGGCTCCGCCGTAGGAGGCCCCGGTGACCCCGACCCGCGGGTCGCCCTCCGCGTCGAGCTCCACCTCGGGCCGGTCCGCCAGCCAGTCGATCAGCCGGGACACGTCCCGGACCTCGCGGTCGGGGGCGTTGAGCGAGATCTTTCCGCCCGACTTCCCGAACCCGCGGGCGGACCAGGTCAGCACGGCGTATCCGGCACCGGCCAGCTGCTCGGCCTGCGCCCGCACGTCGTTCTTGCTGCCGCCGAACCCGTGCCCGATCAGCACGGCCGGCCGGCGTTCCGTGCCCCCGGTGGTGAAGTACGAGGTGTCGATGGACACCCCGTCGATCCGCATCATCCGGTCCTGGCGGTGCACGGCGGGCCCGCCGTCGTCGGCCGCGGCGGTCCAGACCCCCGCGCCGGCCAGCACGACGAGTACCGCGAGTGCCGCGGCCCATCGGCCGCGTTTACGGGGCGGCGGTCGCCACCACCGGGACGTACGCGTATCAGGGGTCTCCATGGCCCCGACTCTAAGACCGACCGGCAAATGAGGGGGGTGGAAGAAGGAGCGGGGCCGGGTGCGTGCGCCTGCAAGGCGGAGGGGGGAGGCAACGCGGAGGGGGCCCCTCCCATGCCTTTCGGGCTATGGGGGAGTTGTCGACCGACGACAACGCCGCGGATGTGCGTGCCCGGCCCCGCGACGCCGCCCCCCATTCGCCGGTCGGTCCAAGCGGGCGTTCGCCGCGTGCGGGCAGCCGCCAGGGGGGAACTCTCCCGCCCCCTTGCGGCGTAGGGCGTCCGTCCGCCGTACTCCGTACGCGGTATGCCGCGCGGCTCGGGCGGGCGCGTTCGGGCGGCCCCGCCCGGCGCGCCCGCGCAATCGGATCGCGCGAGACCGCAGGGGCTGGCACCCTGCCGACATGGATCACGCAGAGGTACTGCTCATCGGCGGGCGCGCGGGCGTAGGCAAGTCGACGGTGGCCTGGGAGGTCTCGGCGCAGCTGCGGGCCGTCGAGGCGGCGCACGCGGTGGTGGAGGGCGATCTGATGGGCCAGGTCCATCCGGCGCCGGAGGGCGATCCGCACCGGGCGGGAATCACCGAGCGCAACCTGACGGCGGTCTGGTCCAACTTCGCGGACCTCGGCTACCGGCGCCTGATCTATACGAACACGGTGAGCGTGCTGCCGGAGTCGGCGGCGATGTTCGAGCATGCGATGGGTGCGGACGTACGGATCGTGCGGGTCCTGCTCACCGCCTCCGACACCACGACGTACGGCCGGCTCGCGGGCCGCGAGATCGGCTCGGAACTCGGCCGTGAGGTGGCGAACAGCGTCCGCAAGGCCCGTCTCCTGGACGCACGTTCACCGGCGGACACGGTCCGGCTGGCGACGGACGGCAGGAAGGTCATGGACATCGCGCGCGAGGTGGTGGCCGTGACGGGGTGGGCGGATCCGGCGGGCACGAGCGGGACGGTGCTTTCGCCGTGAGGGCGGCGGCCTTCTGCGGTGCGTCGCTGCGAGGAGGGAGCGCGCCGGGAGCTCTTCGCAGCGCCGCCCGGTCCCGGCCCGTTGCCCGAGCGGCATCGGGTGCGGTTCACATGGTGTTGACGATGAGTCCGATGTGGGTGAAGTAGTTCAGCCCCCCGAAGAACAGGAACGCCAGTCCGGCCAGACCCCAGACGACCCCGATGACCGGGCTCATCCAGCTTCTGGGCCGACGCAGCGCGAACGGGAACAGGAGCGCGCCGATGCCCACCAGGACGTAGAGCCCGGACATGAAGCTCGCTTCCAGCACCGGCCACTTCGCGAACTCCCCGGAGATGGGTTCCTCCGGCGGCGCGGCGAAGAGGGTGTACTTCCAGCCCGCGGCGGCGATCCCGAAACAGGCGAGCCCGAGGCCGAACACGAAGACGGAGATGGGCGAGGCGACGCGGGACGTGCGAACGATGCGATCGGCGCTGTTGAGTTCGGCGCCGCGTTTCCAGAGGTAGAAGCTCGCCGCGAGAAGGAAGACGCCGAAGGCGAGTGCCGGCTCGCCGAAGATGACGTTGTCGAACGGGAAGCCCTGTCCGGCCAGCGGCCAGGTCAGGGTCATGTGGAGGCCGGTGGTCACCAGGGTGAAGCCGATGGCTCCGAAAGCCAGCACCCAGCCCTCGGGGGTGATGGTGCGTCCGGGTGTGAGGAGCTGACGCCCCAGCATCACCACGAGCAGCAGCCCGGCACCGGCGGCCACCGACATGATCGTGTTGTACGTCGGCATCCTGGTCCAGTCGATCTTCAGGCCGGTTGCCGCCAGGGAGATGGCATGGGGGGTCATTCGCGGAGCGTATCGCTGTATATGTTATTTATCGGGCATTAACTCTTCTGCCGGGGTCACGGGTCAGATCACGGCAGCCCCGGGGAGCGGGGCGTCGGCCGACGGATAGGGCGACTCGGGCGGCAGGAGTTCCGCCGCGTCGTCGAGCCGCCCGGCCGACACCCGTTCATGGATGCGCCGGGCGAGCGGGGTGACGTCGGTGATGGACACCGTCCACTCGTCCGCGTAACGCCGCGCCGCCTCGCCGGAGAGCCCGAGCTGGAGGGAGCGGTACGGGAGCCGGTTCAGGCGGAGATCGCGCTCGGGGTCCCACTGGACTCGGGCCGGGCTCCGGCGCAGGCTGCGCTGCCAGGCGGCCCGGTCGGGGTGGACCCCCCGCACGTAGTGGGACAGTTCGGAGCCGGCCAGGGCCCAATCGAAGCCCTCGCGAGTGATCTCGACGGCCAGGACGGTCTCCTGACCCTCCTTCGTGGCCCAGCCGCAGCGGTACATCATCCACAGGAAGCTCGGCTTGATCCATGTCATGCGGTCGCGCTTCCAGACGTCGGGGAAGCGCCCGTCGCGCGCGGCGGGACGGCCGATGTGCGGGGCGTACGCCTGGTAGACGGTGATGGTCGTGTCCGTGTACTGGGCGCGGATCTCGTGCTGTGGCCTGGTCGGGGCGGTCATGACCCCATCACAGCATCGGCCGGCCGGGTGCGGCGAGCGAGTTACCGCGCCGCGCGCGGCAGCCCGTACCGACGGCCGGCGGGACCTCAGGGCGCTCGCGGCCCGCCGACCGGCCGCCGGCCACGTCATCGGCGACGGCTGAAGGGGAGCCGCTTTCGCGGCTTCCCTTTTTCTGCTGTTCCCCGGCCGATTTCCAGCCGCATTCCGGCTGCTTTCCGGCCGCTTTCCGGCTGCGGCGGACGGGCCCGGTACGGACTCGCGAGCCCATCACCGCGAACGGGCCGGCTCCCGCCTGTTCCGGCCCCAGCCACGACGGTGCGAGGCGGCGCGATCCGGCGAAGGAGCAGGGAACCGGAGCCCGTGCCGCCGAGCGGGTCCGAACTCCCGCGACCGAGCGGACGACGATTACCTGAGAGGTAATTGAGATGGCCGCGCGCCGGTCATTACCGTCCCCGTATGGGCATGCGTTCCTCCGAAGACGACGGCGTCCTGGGGCTGCTTCTGCGTGACCTGCGGCGCCAGAAATCGCTCAGCAAGCAGATGCTTGCCGAGCGGGCCGGTTTTTCCCTGAACCACCTGAGGCGGATCGAGGCCTGCGAGCAGACCCCCGACGCCGAGACGGTTCTCCACATCGCCCAGGCGCTCGGGCTGCCGCCCGCGCACCGACAGCAACTCGTCGCCCGTGCGAGCGCGGCGGGAAGGCTGCGCTGGTACGACAGCGTGCCTCCGCTGCCGGATGACGTCCGCCCGGTTCTGGAGAAGGTGCTGACCGGTCATGAACCGTATCCGGCCATGGTCACCGACAGCTGCTGGAACATCGTGGCTCTCAATCACACGATGGAAATGCTGATGAGCGACGTCCCGGGCCATCTCCTGGCACCCGCCAATTTCCTCCGCATCATTCTTCACCCGGATGGACTGGCACCTCACCTGACCAATCTCGC
Source organism: Streptomyces sp. NPDC093149 (assembly GCF_044754145.1). Taxonomy (NCBI): domain Bacteria; kingdom Bacillati; phylum Actinomycetota; class Actinomycetes; order Kitasatosporales; family Streptomycetaceae; genus Streptomyces; species Streptomyces sp. NPDC093149. Next base: position 406,236 of record NZ_JBIVON010000002.1, on the reverse strand, counting down.
CCAGGTTCGTCACCACGTCATACGCATGCTCCGGCGCTGGAGCGAAATCACCGGGGACGCCCGCCTGCGCGAATTGGAAGCGTCCATAGAAGGTCTTCCGGAGGCGCGGGGCACGGAATTATCCGACTCCGAGGGATCTGAATTCACTGATTCCGGCGAGGCGGACCGGCTGCTTCTCCCCATCGAACTGAACCGGGACGGCCGCCTCCTGACCTTCTTCCACATCGTCACCTCGTTCGGGGAGCGCCCCGGCACCCTGTTCTCCGATCTCCCCTGCGGTCCGCTGAGCGGCATCGCACTCGAATCGTTCCTTCCGGCGAACACCGAGACCCGGGTCCTCCTCGGTTCACCCACCCCGGTGCTCCCCGACGCCGGGGGCACGGCCGGCTCCACCCTGCACACACCTCCGGATCAGCAGCACGACAACGAAAGGAAGACCTCATGACGTCGTCCCAGAACGCGGGTACGGTCCCGGCGACGGGTGCCGCCCGTTCCGACAGCCTCCTGCGGTTCGCCCTCGTGGCGGACGTGGTCCTCACCGGTGCGAACGGCATCGGCTACCTCGCACTCGCCACGGTCCTGGACTCGTTCCTGGGAGTGCGCCTCGCGGTGCAGTACCCGGTGGGCGTGTTCCTCACCGTGTACGCCCTGTGGGTGCTGGTCGTCTCCCGCCAGGAGAACATCAACCGCGGCGCGGTCTCGGTCATCATCACCATGAACGTGGCCTGGGCCGTGCTCAGCGTCGCGACGGTCGCCATGGACTCGCTGAGCGCGACGGGCATCGGCAACGGATGGATCGTGTTCCAGGGCCTGGTGGTGGCGGCCATGGGGGCGCTCCAGTACGCGGGCCTGCGGCGCATGTGAGGGTGCGCCGGGCCGGGGCGGACCGGGCCGGCGCACCATCAGCGGGACGTCAGGGCCATGTCAGGACCCTCTGGCAGACTCTTCAATGTGAACGGGACGGGAAACCGGACCGGGAACACGGAGAGGTGCCCGGAGTGGTTTATCGGGGACCGCGCGCAAGCAAGGTCGGGCCCGCAAAGGTCCACGCAGGTTCGAATCCTGCCCTCTCCGCAGCACGCAGCAATGGATCCGGCCCTGCACTCCATCAGGAGCAGGGCCGGATCTGTCTGACTTCCCGCTGCGCGGCGGCAGACCGCATTACCCGTCTATTCTCGTGGGGCGTGCAGGATGACTTCCAGTGTCACAGCAGACAGCATCGACTTCGACAACACGCTCCGCGCCGTGGCGGAGTTCAGCGACAATCCCAGCGCGTTCCTGGCCCTCAGCAGCGGTAATTCCCGCTTCTCGCTGCCGGGTCTGCCCGGAGTGATCGTGTACCGGACCTCCGGCCCTTATCTGGTGCAGTTCGGCGGCCCCTTCTCTCCCCCGGACGCCGCGGGCCGGCTGCTCAAGGGCTTTCTGGAGTTCGCCGCCGCGCAGGATCGTACGGTCGTGTCGGTCCAGCTCCAGCAGGCGGAGACCGGCCTGTACACCGAGCACGGCTTCACCGTGAACCAGGTGGGCGCGTCGTACGCCATCGATCTGGCCGACTTCAGCCTGCGCGGCACGCGCTTCATGCAGCTGCGGAACAAGATCGCCCGTTCGTTCCGGGCCGGGCTCACCGTGACGGAGAGCCCTCTGGCGGACTGTGCGGAGGCGGTGGCCGAGGTCGACCGCGCCTGGCTGGGCAGCAAGGGCGAGCACGCCAAGCCGCTGGAGTTCCTGGTGGGTGAACTGGGCGGCGAGGCGCAGGCGCTGCGCCGTCTGTTCGTGGGCCGGATCGACGGCAAGCCCGTCGGGTACATCTCCTACTCCCCCGCCCACGGCAGCCGCAGCGGCTGGCTGCACGACCTCAGCCGCCGGCTTCCGGACAAGGTGCCGGGCATCATGGAGGCCATCAACCGGACGGCCATCGACACCTTCGTCTCCGAGGGCGCCGACTGGCTGCACTTCGGGTTCACCCCGTTCACCGGGCTGGACGAGGAGTACGAAGTGCCGGGCGCCAGCAAGGGGTTCGCCTGGTTCATGCGGTGGCTGCTGGCCAATGGCGCGGCCGTGTACCCGGCTCAGACGCAGCTGGCCTACAAGCAGAAGTGGGCGCCGCTGGTGCTGCCGGAGTACGTGGCCTTCCAGGGCGAGGCCCGGCTGAGCGGGCTCCTTCACATCTTCAAGGCGGCCAACGCCGTCTGAGGCGGCCACATCCGTCCGACCCGATCCGAGACCCGGGAGCTTGTCATGGGACCGACACCGGAGCAGTTGGAAGCCGCCGAGGGCCAGCTGCTGAACACCTTCTTCGGCCTGGCCGGCGACCCGGACAGCGCCGCCGCCGCTGCTGCGGCGGACCTGGCGCTGACGGAGCTGGACGCGCTGCTGGCCACGGTGCCCGAAGGGGCCTCCGCCTGAAGAACCACCGCCCGACGGTCGCCCCTCGCCGTCCGGAAGGCCCCCGGGACCCACCGGTCCCGGGGGCCTTCCGCGCCGTGCGCACCGTGTCCCGTCCGGCACCCGGCGGTGCGGGCGACGACGGACGACGGGCTGCCGACCGCGGGCCCGACGGGCTGCGGACACTGCGAACAGGCCCGGCGCAGTGCGGGCATGACGAGCGGGGGCCCGCCGGATCCGGTCCGGCAGGCCCCTGTGCGATGTCCGGGCGTCGGCCCGGGGCGGGTCGTTCAGTCCTGCGGCGGCAGGCCGTCGACCAGCACGATCTCGTCCGGAACCGGCCCGGCGGGGCGCTGCTCGGCCAGCCAGTCGAGGACGGCCCGGGGATCGAGGCGCGGCTTGCCGGAATCGGCCGAGGCCACCACCGGCCGGGGATCGTCCGCGTACTCGGGGCGAACCGCCTGCACGGCGTACCGGCCGGTGCCGCGCAGCAGGTCCTCCTCGGCCACGGCGGCCCGGAAACCGTTCGCGGTCAGCAGGTCCGTCACGAGCTGCACCCGGCCTTCGGTCGGGGTGCCCTTCTCGTCGTGGACCTCCATGCTGATCTGCTGGATCCGGGACCAGTGACGCTCGTCGACACCCCGCAGGACGTCCAGTTCCGCCCGCTGCACATCGATCTTCAGCAGATCGATGCGCTCCACTCCGGTCTCCTCGATCACGTCGGAGAGCGCCCTCAGCCGGCAGCGTCGCTCGGTGAGTTCGAAGTCCTTGGCGACCAGGGCCTCCACCTGGGCCAGGTGGTCGTCCCGGCCGGTGGCGCCGGTCTCCCGGGTGTTCGCGACGTACTGCTTGATCAGGTCGACCTCGTTGTCCAGGTCCGCGTAGTCACTGCGGCACGACATGATCGAGATGCCCGGATAGAAGTTGAAGACGATCTCCTGCTCCCGGTCGGACAGCCCGAAGGGCAGCAGCCGCGCGGAGACGCCGTGCCGCTCGACGTTGCTGCGCAGCACGTCGAAGACGTCGGGCACCGGTTCGTAGGCGAAAACGCGGGCCGAGGGGCAGCGGGCACCGACGAAGAGGCTGAACATTCCGATATTCGCACCCACATCGAAGACGACGGCGTCCTCGCGGAGAGTGATACCGCCCTGCAAGTAGGATTCGGCGGAAAAAATCTCGTCGTAGAGAAAACGCGTTTCGTGCGGATTTATCTCGGCGAGCTCGCTCAGCGGCCCGGCCGGTGAGAGGTCATTCGCGTTGTCCCAGCCCTGGATGCGCGCGGTCAGCCGGCCCGCGGCCGTCCGCTCCAGTCGCGCACGGGCGACACCGGGGTAGCGCAGAATCAGATCGCGCACATCGTCGAGTTCCGTCGTAGGCGCATCCGGCGAAGTGGTCCGGTCGGGCTTCGTCACGAGAAATTCCTCCGTCATCGACAATCGCTTTCCGGGGTGCGTGGAGCAGGGAGCGGTGTGCCGGGGCGTCGGGTCAGGACGCGACGGCGGTACTGCACAGCGGGGTACGTGCCACCACGAGCCGTTCGGCGCCGCCCAGCGCCGGGTCCTGGTTGAGGATCGCCATCATGCAGCTCTTGACGCTCGGCGAGGGCTCCATCCCGAACTCCTCGACCAGGCGGCTGCGCAACTGGTTGTAGGTCTGTATGGCCTCGGCCTGACGGCCGAGCCGGTAGAGGCACACCATCAACAGCTCGAACAGCCGCTCCCGCCAGGGGGCGAGGTAGGCGAGCATCTTCAACTCGCTCACGGCCTGCGCGTATCCGTCGATCGCGATGTCGAGCTGTATCCGTGTTTCCACGGCCGAGAGCCGGTTCTCCTCGAACTGGGCGGCGGCGCTCTGGCAGATCGGGCCGCCCGTGACACCCTCCAGCGGTGCGCCGTGCCAGAGCGACAGGGCCCGGTCGAACAGCTCCCTCGCGGCGACGGGATCATTCCGCATCAGCCCGCGTGCCTGTTTCGTCAGGGAGCCGAAGAGATGGACGTCCACCTCCAGCGGATCGACGTCCAGCACGTAGCTGGACGGGCGGGTGATGAGCCGCCGGCAGACGAACTCGTCGCCGAGCTCCGCACGGAGCACCTTCCGCAGCCGGGCCACCTGGGCCTGTAATGCGTTTCCGGGCTGACTCGGTATTCCTTCCTCCCACAGCTCCTCGAAGAACTGCTCCTTGGTCACCGGCTCACCCGCCTTCAGGAGCAGCAGCGCGAGCAGTGTGCACTGACGGGCACCCCGTAAAGCGGTCAGGCCGGTTCCGCTTGTTATTCCAACTGAGCCAAGAACCCTGAATGTCACGAATCCCCCCGCGTCCAATCGTCCGTTGACCGTCGGGAAGGGCCGTCACTCGTCGAATGGATATCGAGCATGCCCCTCGCTCGACCAACTGTGCAGGAGGGCAATTGGCAAAGTCCATTACCCACTCAGTAATTGACGCCGCACCGGGGTCGTGATAAAACCCATTCTCGGCGCGGTGTGCAAAAAAACAGCCAAGAATACCTGTGCGTCGGCCGGTACGGCCGAGCGTCCGCGTACCATCCGGCGCGCGGGCCCGGCGGCACCCGATGCCGCGCGGCGACGCGCGGTCCGGCACCGTCGGACCCGGCCGTGACACTCACGCAGCCTGCGGTTCCGCGCCGTTGCGGGCCTCGTCGCTCACCTTCCCGAGGAAGGCGGCCACCTCGCGGTACGACGCCCAGACCGACACCTCGCGGTACGGGATGGAGTGCTCCGCACAGTAGTCGATGACCATCGGCCGCACATGCCGAAGATTGACACGGGGCATGGCGGGGAACAGATGATGCTCGATCTGGTAGTTCAGCCCCCCGTACATGAAGTCGGTCAGCCGGCTGGACCGGATGTTCCGCGACGTCAGGACCTGGCGGTGGAGCCAGTCGAGCTGGACATCGCTGCGGTAGACGACCATGCCCTTGTGGTTCGGGGCGAAGACGGCTCCCAGATACAGGCCGAACACCGCCTGGTTGAGGAGCACGAACACCACGCCGGTCAGTGGTGACAGCACGGTGAACACGGCGGCCAGGCAGACCACGGCGTGCACCCCGATCAGCCCGAGTTCCAGGACGGGCCGGCGCAGCCCGCCCGCGCGCGCCGCCTTGAAGCCGGACGCGTGCAGCCGCCAGGCCTCCTGCCCCAGCAGCACGAAGAACATCACCGACTGGAAGCGGATGACGAACCGCCTGAAGCCGCTCGTCGCCTTCGCCGGCATCTCGTCCACGTCGAAGATGACCTGACGGCGCATCGTGTCCGGGTCGCGGTCGAGGTTGTTGGGGTTGCTGTGGTGCCGGTTGTGGTGGTTGATCCACCAGCCGTACGCGGTGCCCATCAGCAGATTCATGTGGATGGCGCCCAGCACCTCGGACGGCACCTTGGCCTTGCTGATCTGCTTGTGGCCCGTGTCGTGCGCGATGAAGCCGGTCTGGACGAAGGCCAGTCCCAGCACGACCGCCGTCACCAACTGCCACCAGGTGTCCCCGAACCAGAACAGGGCCACCCAGCAGGCCCCGAACAGCACGAGGTTGGAGATTATCTTGAAGGTGAAGTAGTCCTTCCGGGGATCCATGAGCCCGGCCTGCTTGACCTGTTCGGACAGCTCCTCGAAGGAGCCTGTCGGCGAGATGGTCAGCGAGTCCTGTCGGGCGGGCATGAGCGTTCTCCTTCATGTCGAGCCGAATGGCGCCGCGGTCAGGCCGCGGTGAACACGAGCACGGCGTTCTGTCCCCCGAATCCGAAGGAGTTGCTCAGCGCGACTCCGATCGGCAGGGCCCGGGGCGCCTTCGCCACGATGTCGACCTCGATGGCGGGGTCGACGCTGTCGAGGTTGGCGGTGGGCGGCACGGTCCCGTGTTCCAGGGCGAGGACGGTGAGCGCCGCCTCGATGGCTCCCGCGGCGCCGAGCGAGTGCCCGGTCACGCCCTTGGACGAGGTCACGGCGGGGCGCGTCCCGAACACCCGTTTCAGCACCCGGGCCTCGGTGAGGTCGTTGAGCGGGGTCGAGGTGCCGTGCGCGTTCACGTGGTCGACCTCGTCCGGGGCCACCCCCGCGTCGCGCAGAGCCGTGCGGATCGCGCGTTCGGCGCCGCGCCCCTCGGGGTCGGGGGCGGTGGCGTGATGGGCGTCGGCCGACGCCCCGTACCCGCTCAGCCGGGCCCTTACCCGGGCGCCGCGGGCGCGGGCGTCGGCCTCCCGCTCCAGCACCAGCACCCCCGCGCCCTCCGCCGCCACGAATCCGTCCCGGTCGGTGTCGAACGGGCGGGAGGCCGCGGCCGGATCGTCGCTCCGTCTGGAGAGTGCTCCCATCCGGGCGAATCCGGTCAGTACCGTCGGGGTCAGGCTCGCCTCGGTGCCGCCCGTGATCACCACGTCGCAGGTGCCGGACCGCAGCAGGTCCCGCGCCGTGCCGATGGCGGTGGCGCCCGAGGCGCATGCCGTGGCGGTGACCAGGTTGGGACCGAGGGCGCCGAACTCCATGGCCGCGTAACCGGACACCATGTTGACCGCGGACATCGGCACCAGCATCGGCGAGACGGAGGCCGCTCCCTGCCGGTCGAGGGTGCGGACCTGCTGCTCGAAGGTGGCGGTGCCGCCGAGGGCGTTGCCGAGGACCACACCGACCCGGGCCCCGTCCCAGTCGGCGGGGTCGAGCCCGCTCTCGTGGACGGCCTCCGCAGCGGCGATCAGGGCCAGTTGCACATAGCGGTCGAGCCGCCAGGCCCGCCGCTTGCCGAAGTGGGCCACCGGGTCGAAGTCGGCGGCGCGGCAGCTGAAGTCGACCGGCAGCCCCGCCAGAGCGGCATCGCGGGCCGCGGTCGGTTCGGCGTCCAGGACCCGCGTCCAGTTCTCCGCCACCCCGATGCCCGCGGGAGTCGCCAGGCCGAGGCCGGTGACCGCGATGTCACGGGCCCCGGCGCTGTCGCGGTCAGAGATCACAGCACGGCGCTCTTGCTGTCGACGAGGGCGATCAGGTCCTTGACCGATGATTCGGCGCCGACCTCCTCGTCGTCGATCTGTATGCCGAACTCACCGCCGGCGACCAGGGCGAATTCGACCAGGGCCAGCGAGTCCAGGTCGAGATCGCGCATCGTGGTGTCCTCGGTGACCTCCTCCGGCTCGACTCCGAACCGGCTGACGAGAACCTCGGTGATCCGGTCGAGAACGCTGGGCATCTCTGTCTCCTTAGTACGCATGGGGGGTGGGACGGGTGGTGTGACGGTGTGCCGGTGTGCCGGTGCCTGCCGTCAGACGGCGTCCAGCTGCGGCCAGCGCAGCGTGGTGGAGCCCCAGGCGAGGCCGCCTCCGAAGGAGGTGAGCACCACCGAGTGGCCGGCACGCAGGGTGCCGTCGGCCACCGAGTCGGCGAGCAGCAGCGGGACGGACGCCGCCGCGGTGTTGCCGACCCGGTCGATGTTGGACAGGGCGCGTTCGCCCGGCAGCCCGAGCTGTTCGGCGAGGGCGTCGAGAATGCGGGAGTTGGCCTGGTGGGCGGCGAGCCGGTCGAGGTCCCGCACGGTCCAGCCGGCCCGGTCGACGACCTTGCGCACGGAGCCGGTCATCCGCAGCACCGCGTGCCGGAACACCTGCTTGCCCTGCATGGCGAAGTAGTGGCCACGGGGCCCGGCCGGCAGGCCGCTGCCCCGCTGGCGCGAACCTCCGGCCGGTACCTCGATCAGATCGGAGAGGTGCCCGTCGGTGCCCAGGTCGAACCCGCCGAGCGCGCCGGGCTCGTCCGCCTCGCCGCGGCGCAGTACGACGGCTCCGGCACCGTCCCCGAAGATCGGACCGGTGGTGCGGTCCCGGGGGTCGAGCAGTGTCGAGTAGGCGTCCGCGCCGATCACCAGGACGTCGTCCGCGGCACCGGAGGCGATCAGGCCCGCCCCGGTCGCCAGTGCGTAGACGAATCCGGCGCAGACGGCCCCGATGTCGAAGGCCGGGACGCCGTCCAGACCGAGCCGCGCGGCCACCTCCGGGGCGGTCGCCGGGCAGGGGCGGTCCGGGGTGGTGGTGGCGAGGACCACCGCGCCGACGGATTCCTGCTGCGCCGACTTCAGGGCCCTGGCCCCGGCCTCGACGGCGAGCGAACCGGTCGACATCCCGGGCTCGATCACATGACGCTGCCGGATGCCGGTACGGGTCCGGATCCACTCGTCCGAGGTGTCCAGCCGGGCGACGAGCTCCTCGTTGGTCACCACCCGGGGCGGCAGCCAGGCGCCGAGCCCGCACAGCACCGCGGCCGGTCCGGTCGGCCGCCCGGCCGCGGCCGGGCCCGTCATGCGAGGGCCTCTTCCAGCCCCATGTACTTCAGGCGCTTGGCCTTCATGTCGTCGGACCACTGGTCGGCGGTGTCCTGCCGCTCCTGCGGGGTGGTGTCGATCAGCCGCCGGCCCGGCCAGATCTCGTAGTCGCCCACCACGTCACCGTGGCGGCGCAGCCCCTCCTGGAACCTCTCCTCGCGCCAGTGCACCATGTCGTGGGTGGGGAGCTCCTCCCACATGTCCATGCCGCGGCGGATGAGTTCGACGACCCGGTCCTTGTCCTGCGGGTGGTCGACCAGGTGGCGGCGCGCGATGTCCGCCCCGACCGTCAGATGACGGATCTCGTCGATGCCGGCGCCCTTGTCGATCTCCGCCGCCGCCGGGTCGAGGGGACGCCACTTGCGCTCGCTCAGTTCGGCGGCGGGGGCCAGGGCGCCCTCCAGGATGATGGTCATCATCACGACGCCGCCGATGAAGTCGCGGTCGTCACGCATGATTTCCAGGCTGCGCTGCTCCAGCGGCCCCAGCACGCTGTCCTTGTACGGCGAGGCGAAGGTGTCGACGGCCTCGACCAGCCGCTCGGGGGCGATGCCCAGCGCCAGCAGGTGGTTGCGGAAGACCATGGCGTGCCGGCACTCGTCCAGCACCTGGGTGGCGTAGAACTCCATGGTGTCGTTGTCCGGCGCGATCGGGACCAGGTACGACAGCACCCGGGTGGCCTTCTCCTCGGCCAGTGCCCGGAAGGCGTACTCCTGGGTGATGGCCTCGAAGAACGGCCCCTCCAGCATGTACGGGGCCACGGTGAGCGCGGGGTCGTGTCCGTCCGGCCTGCCGCGCAGGGTGCCCTGCGGTACGGCCTGCAGCCAGTAGCGGAGGTTGCAGTCCGCCGCGGTGAGCTCCAGGTCCATGGCGCCTTCGAGCAGCCCCGGGGCCTGGTCCCAGTCCGCCTCGGCGGGAATCTGCGTGGTCATGTGGTTTCCTCCTCGATCCGGATGTGACCGGGGTGAAGATGCCCGGCGAAGTACAGCAGTGGGGCTCCGCCGCCCTCGGCCGCGCAGGCCGTCACGGTGGCCAGTACGACCATGTGGTCCCCGGCCGGAACGCATTCGTGCACCCGGCAGTGCAGCCAGCTCAGGGCGGACCGCAGCTTCGGCACACCGCCCTCGCCCGGCGTCCACTGCACCCCTTGGAACTGGGCGCGTCCCGGGCTCTTGGAGCGGCTGGCGAAGTGCCGGGCCAGCGCGGACTGGTGGGCGGCGAGCACATTGACGGTGAAGTCGCGGTGCTGCGTGATGCGCGGGAGCAGCGAGCTGTCGTTCTGCAGGCAGACGGAGATCAGCGGAGGTTCGTGGGAGACGAAGGAGAACGCGCTGACCGTGCTGCCGTGCACCGCGTCCCCGCTGCCCACGGTCACCACCGACACCCCGGTGGGGAACCGCCGGGCCGCACTCCACACCGTGGTCTCGACGACCGGCCGGTGCGCCGTGCCGATCGGCGAGCTCATGAGGTGGCGGACTGGCGGGCGGGAGCCGGGGCGGGGGCGGAGGCCGGGGGCCTTCCCGGTCCCTGCTCCACGGCCGCTTCCAGCGCGGCGAACTGCGGATGGACGACGGGCTCGAAGCTGACGCCGAACGGCTTCAGGAAGTTGCCGAACAGGGCCCGGTCGCCGCACAGATGGATGGGGAGGGCGAGCAGCGCCCACTCGTTGCCGATGAGCAGGATCCACAGCAGGGCGACGACGCCCTGGGTCGCCATGCTGTGCATGGTGTTGTACAGCACGTAGTACGCCTTCGGTATCCGCTTGGTCCTGCTGCGGTGATAGGCGATGGCGCCGGGGATGTAGCCGATCAGGTCGATGTAGACGAAGAGCAGGGCGAAGGGCCACCAGCGGATGTCGCCCAGGTGCCGGAAGAAGAAGTAGAAGCTGACACCGAGGGCGAAGAGGTATTCGAGCCGGATCAGCCGGTAGGTGGCCTTGGTGTCGAAGCGGTTCAGCGCATCCATCAGGCGCCTCCTCGGGCGGAGAGCGAGTGGGCCGGCTCCGGAGCGGGACCGGGCAGATCGGTGAGCGCCTCGCCGCCCTCCAGCACCGTGATGGAACCGAAGAGCCCTTCGAGCACGGAGCAGATGGCCCGCTTGATCACGCGTTCGGCGATGGGGTCCATGATTCCCACGAGGCTCTCGATGCCGAAGTCGTAGGTGACCTCGAAGCGGACCTCGATGCCGGAGCCGGCCGGGGTGAGCTGCCAGCTGCCGCGGAATTCCTCGAAGTCGCCGTCGGTCTGGTCGAATTCGATCCTCAGCTTCTCCGGATCGAGGATCTCCGCCTCGTTCCAGCGCATGATGCCGCGCCGGAAGTTGACCTCCCAGTCGCTGTCGCGGGGTGCGTCGGGGGCGGTGGGCCGGTGGGTCTCGACGACGTGGATGTCCTCCGCGATGTCCGCGAAGCGGGTGAAGTCCGCGATGGTCTCGAAGGCCGCCGAGGGGTTCTCGGTGTCCAGGGCCACCAGGAGGTGAATGCTTCTCACGGTGATTCTGCTCCAGTTGTCGGAGGGGGAGGGGCGGCCGTACGGTCCGGTGGCTCAGGCGAGGACGGCGCGGGCGGCCTTCTCGAAGGCGTCGAGGAGGAACTGCACGTCGTCCTGGCTGAGCACCGCCGGTGGGGTCAGCCGCATGACGGTGGAGGAGTTGAGCGAGTGGTTGGCGAGGACACCGGCGCCGATCAGCTCCAGGAGCAGGTCCCCTGCCAGTCCGGGCACGGTGAACTCCAGGCCGATGAGCAGGCCCGCCCCGCGCACTTCGAGCAGCCGGTGGCCGAGCACCTCGCGGGCGATCCGCTCCAGCTCGGTCAGCAGCAGCCGCCCCAGCTCGTCGGACCGTTCGACCAGGGAGTCCTCCTTGATGGCGGCGAGCGCCCCGCGGGCGGCGGCCATCGCGAGCGGGTTGCCGGAGAAGGTCGAGGTGTGGATGAACGGGTCCTTGTCGAAGGGCCGGAACACCTGAGGGGTCGCGACCAGCGCCGAGACCGGCACCACACCGCCGGCCAGTCCCTTGCCCACCAGGAGGATGTCCGGCACGACGCCCTCCCGGTCGGCGCCCCACCAGGTGCCGAGGCGGCCGAGTCCGGTCTGGATCTCGTCGAGCACGAAGAGCGCGCCGTACTCGCGGCAGAGCCGGGCGACGTCCCGCAGATAGCCCTCGGGCGGCACGATCACACCGGCCTCGCCCTGCACCGGCTCGACGATGACGCAGCCCTCTCCGGGGAAGCGCGCCAGCTCGGCCTCCAGGGCGGCGGCGTCGCCGTACGGCACGTGCGAGACCTGCGGGAGCAACGGCCGGAACGGCTCCTGGAAGACGTCCTTCGCGGTGAGGCTGAGGGCTCCCATGGTCTTGCCGTGGTAGCCGAGGTCCATGGAGATCAGACGGCCGCGGCCCTGGGCGCGCGCCAGCTTGATGGCGCCTTCCACCGCCTCCGCACCGGATCCCGCGAAGTGCACCTTCTGCAGCCCGGCGGGAACGACGTCGATCAGTGCCTCGGCCGCGTCGACGACGGCGGGTTCGAGGAGCAGCCGGGTGGCGACCGGGTTGGTGTTGAGCTGCCGGGTCACCTCGGCGACGACCCGGGGGTGCCGGGCGCCCATCAGGAAGACGCCGTATCCGCCGCAGTTGAGGATGCGGCTCCCGGACGCGGTGTGGATCCAGGGGCCCTCGGCGGCGACCTCCACATCGCCGCCGAACATCTCGCCGAGCGAGGCGCGGCCCTTGCTCAGGAAGCGGCGGTAGCGGGTGACGAGGTCGGCGTACGGGTCCTTGGCGGGGGCCGGCGCGGTGTCGGTGTACGTGGTGGTCATCGTGGACGCTCCCGGTGTCATGCCACGACCAGCGGCTGGCCGGCGTAGTAGTCGAGCAGGCCGTCGACGGTGCTGGTGCGCGACGGCGGGTGGAAGGCGATCGCGTGGGTCGCCGCGGCGAGGTACGCGATGTCGGAGGAGGAGATGAAGGCCATGCCACCGAGCATCTCGACGGCCTGTGAGGTGATCTCGGCGATCAGCTTCTGCACACCGAAGCGGGTGACCAGCGCGGCCGCGAGCCCGTCGTTGTCGGTGTCGCCGTCCATGACGCGCCGGGCCAGTCCCTCGGTGAGCGCGGCCGCGGTCTCGATGCCGACGGCGAGCGCCCCGCGGTCGGCGGCGGAGCCCCGTCCGCGCTTGAGCACCCGGTCGACCAGGGAGCTGGCCATGCCGGTGTAGGCGGCGCACACGATCATCTGGAACCAGATCAGGCCGACCTCCTGGAGCTCGCTGAGGTCCTCGGCCAGTTCGGCCGGTGGCTGAAGGATCTGGCGATCGGTCACGAACACATCGGTCAGACGCACCTCGTTGCTCTCGGTGCCCTGCAGCGCGCTGGTCTTCCAGAAGGGGTGCACGCTGATGCCGGGGGTGTCGGCGGGCAGGATCAGGAAGCCCATGTCGACCGAGCCGTCCGGCCGGCGCATCCCGACGCTCGCGGTGATCAGGTCCATGGACTTCGACAGGCTGCACGGTTTCTTGGAGCCGGTCAGCAGATATCCGCCGTCCACCGGCCGGGCCTCCATGGTGGGGCTGAGGATTCCCTGTTCGGTGCGTCCCTCGGCGAAGGCCGAGGCCACCAGCAGGCGTTCCTGGGAGACCCGCTTCAGCAGCAGCTCGTCGAGGTCCGTGCCGTCCGCGAAGGTGTCGGCGACACCGAAGAGCGTGCCGATCGAGAAGTGGTGCATGGCCGTCGCCACGGAGAGGGAAGGAGCCGCGGCACCCAGGGCGCGCACCACCCGGGCCGCCTGGAGCGCGGTGGCGTCCGCCCCGCCGAACGCGGCGGGCACCAGCAGATTGGATCCGCCGTGGTCGCGGAAGATCCCGACGGCGGGGCTGTCGCCGGACTCCAGTTCGGCGAAGGGGACTTCGGCCAACCGGTCCAGCAGGCCGGGCAGCAGCGCGTCACAGGTATCGCGGTCGGCTTGCATGAACTGCATTACTGCTCCTCAGAGTTGTTTTCCGGCGTGGCGGTCGGCAGCGGTCCGGGACGCATCCCGGCGAGCTCGGCGTAGGCCCCGAACACCGCCTCGCGCGGCCTCACCCCGGTGGCGCGGGAGACGCCCTGCAGATGAGTGGTGCGCAGCATCGGGTAGTTGGCCTCGCCGAAGGCGCCGCCGGTACGCCCGGTGCCGCCGTGCGTCGGCAGATAGGGCAGGAACCCGATGTGCGAGTCGTTGACCTTGAGCAGACCGCCGTTGGAGACCTCGTTCACGAAGCGGTCGGCGACGGCCTCGTCCCTGGTCCACAGCGAGTTGCGCAGCCCGTAGGGGTTGCTGTTGACATAGGCGAGCATCCGGTCGAGCAGTTCGCCGTCGGGGGCCTGCTCGGGCACGATGACCGGCAACAGCGGGAAGAACGTCTCCTCGGCGACAGCCTCGATGTCCCGGCAGTGTTCGAGGCCGTCCACCCGCAGGACGGTCGGTTCCAGGAAGAGGCCCGTGTCGGAGGGCGTGCCGTCGGTCTCCATCCGGCGGGCGCCGTGGATCATGGTGGCGCCCTTGTCCAGTGCGTCCTGGACGTAGGCGTAGAAGCGCTCGCTGCGCAGTACGGGGGAGAGCAGCGCGCCGGGGTCCTCGGGCAGTCCCGGACGGATCAGTGACGCGGTCAGCCGCAGGCGTTCCAGCAGTTGCTCGGCGACGGCGGGGTGCACGATCACCTGGTTGGGCACCATGCAGATCTGCCCCGAGCCGAAGAAGCACTCGACGAGTGCCTCGCAGGCGGCCTCCAGATCGGCGTCGTGCCAGATCAGCACGGCGTCGTTGCCCGCGAGTTCGAGGACGGGCTTCTTGCCGTGCGCGACGCAGTCCCGTTCCAGCTCCAGGCCGGTGGTCACGCCCCCGGTGTAGAAGATGTCGTTGATGTGCGGGCTCTCCAGCCAGCTCTTGATGGCCGGTCCGGGGCGGGAGCAGAAGACGTTGAGCGTGCCGGGGGGCGCGCCGATGTCGTCGAGCGCCGGGGCGACCAGCTCACGCATCGCGTACATGACGCCGAGCGGTGCGCTGCGCGGGGCCCGTACGACCACGGCGTTGCCGGCGATCAGCGGGGTGATCCCGAACAGGGCGCTGCTGGCGGGAGCGTTCTGCGGCGGGTTGACGGCGACCACGCCGTCCGCCACGCGCCGTACGGTCATCCGGCGGCCGGCGTGCTCGATGCTCTGCTCCATCTGCCGGGCGCACCAGCCGAGGGTCTCCTCGCTGAAGATCTCCAGCAGACCGGCCACCTGCCATTCGGCGAGCGCCCTGGGGTTTCCTTCGGCGATGAGCAGATCGACGAACTCCAGGTGGTGGCGGAGCAGCCGTTCGCGGATTCCCCGGCCCAGCGCGAGACGTCGTTCCAGCGGAAACCGTGCCCACACCGGAGCCGCCGCGGCCGCTTCGCGGGACGCCTCTTCGACCGTGCGGTCGTCGGCCAGCGCGCAGCGTCCCACGACAAAGTCCGCCGCGTCCGCGGGATCGGCTTTACCACGCTCCAGTTTCCGCTTGAGTGTCAGACTCCTGAACACGTCGTCAAGAATCGACGACGTCTTCACCGTGTAGACGTGTCTTTCCGCTGGCACCTCATGTCCGGCGATATACGAGTCGTAGCTGAGGAACACGGGTCGGGGCGGTCGCGAACCACTCGTGGCGACTTGTCCGAAGGTCCCTGTGGGAGATTCCACGATTCGACGTCTTCCTTCCGAGGTGCTGGATGCTCGACGCTGCGGAGACAAAGGCTGCGGAAACACGGAAGTGGCCGAAAGCTGCGCGACTCGGCCCGTCGGCGATTCTTGCAGGGCGCACTGATACGGCCCTGACGGTCGACTGACCCATCCGAATACTGGACGGGCACGACGCCACACGTCCGAGATCAGGACAGTCCGGATTCTTATCGCCGATTCGCCGTTTATTTACGAGGAGGACAACACCGGGTCGGGCGATTAAAAGCCCTGCGGCCATGGGCGCATCATTCCGGCCAAAGTTTATTACAGCTCACGGCCGGGCCGGGAAGGGCGAAGTCCGGCTGCCTACCATGGACAAATGCGCGGACACACGATGGCCAGCGGACACACGAAGCCCAATCGAATCGGCCCCATGCTCCGGGAGTGGCGCCACCGACGCAATCTGAGTCAAATGGCGCTCGCCCTGCTGGCGGAGACATCCAGCCGTCATCTGAGCTTCATAGAGACGGGGCGCGCCAGGCCGAGTCGCGAACTGCTGCTGCGGCTCTGCGACCAGTTGGACGTGCCCGTGCGTCAGCGCAACGGTTTGATCATGGCCGCCGGATATGCGCCAGCCTATGAGGAGACTCCGATCGGTGAGTCCCACATGGATCGAGCCAATGAGGCCGTCGAGCGGCTCCTCACCGGCCACGAGCCGTACCCCGCCCTGGTCTTCGACACCGTTTCGGACATGTGCCGCGCCAACAGGTCGGCGATGGCGCTGCTGGACGGTGTCGCCGAGGAGCTGCTGCTGCCGCCCGTCAACGTCGTGCGGCTCGGGCTGCATCCGATGGGTATGGCGCGGCGGATCACCAACTTCGCCGAGTGGCGCCGGCATCTGCTCGCCCGGCTGAGGCGCGATGTCGCGTTCACCAACGACGAGCGGCTCGGTGCCCTGTACGAGGAGGTCCGCGCCTACCGCTACCCGTCGGGTCTGCTGGAGTCGGAGCCGAGCATCCCCGATCCCGCGGAAGCCCACCGCGTCGCGATTCCGCTGCACATCCGGGCGCTCGGGACCGAGTTGAGATTCTTCAGTGCCGTGACCGCCTTCGTGGCGCCCGCCGACGCCACACTGGCCGAGCTGACCATAGAGACGTTCTATCCCGCCGACACGCACACGGCCGCCACGCTCCACTCCCACCACTGGAGCGAACATCTGCGCGCGGCGGTCCCGGAGGGCTGTCCCCTGCTGCCGACCGGCCGTTGAGCGCACCCGCGACCGCGGGTGCGCTCAACGGTTCCGGGTCCGGGTGCGCTCGGCAGGCCCGGGATCCGGGTGCGGACGGTGCGGGCCCGGAAGGTCTTCTCGACCGCCGTGCGCTCAGACGGTCTCCTCGACCCCCGTGCGCTCGGCAGGCTTCGTCGGCGCGGGCTTTCCCGGCAGCAGCTGGATGGCGACGACCAGGACGAGCGCGAGGGCGGCCAGGTACACCAGCCCGGCGTCCAGCCCGTCCGCCGCGCTCGCCGGGGCGGCGTCGACGCTGCCGTAGTAGATGATGCCGATCAGCGCGACGCCCAGCGCGTTGCCCACCTGCATCATCGTGGTCAGAACCCCGGAGGCCGCACCGGCCAGGCGGGGCGGAATACCGGCCAGGACGGTCGAGTTGAGCGGCGCCATCACCATTCCCATCCCCGCTCCGTCGAGCAGCAGGGCCGGGGCGAGCAGCCAGATGTTCCCCTCGACGCCGATGCGGGACACCGTGAGGAAGAGCAGCAGCTGGCCGACCGCGATGAGCACGCCGCCGAGGGCCAGGGCCTGTCGTCCCAGCCAGGCGCCGAGCCGTCGCCCGGAGACGGACGTGACGAAGAACCCGACGCCCATGACCGTGAAGGTGAGGCCGGAGTCCAGTGCGCTCAGGCCGCGGCCCTGCTGCAGATACAGCGCGAGGACGAGGAAGAACGAGGCCATCCCCGAATAGAAGACGATCACCGCGAGCAGTCCGACGGTGAACGCACGCTGACGGAAGAGCCCCGGATCCAGCAGGGGCGAGCCGCCGCTCGCCGACAGCCGCCGCTGATGCAGCAGGAAGGCCCCGAGGAACGGCACGGCGAGGATCAGGCACACCCAGGTCCAGGCCGGCCAGCCCGCCTCCCGGCCTTCGACCAGCGGCAGCACCACGGCCACCAGCCCCAGGGTGACCAGCACCGTCCCGGGGATGTCGAGCCGGCTGGCCCCCTCCGCGCGTGACTCCGAGATCAGCTTCGGGGTCAGCAGCAGAGCGGCGGCCCCGATCGGCACATTGATCAGGAAGCAGCTGCGCCAGCCCAGCCCGGCGACATCGGCCTGGATCAGCGCCCCGCCTATCAGCTGGCCGCCGACCGAGGCCGAGGCCAGGACCAGGCCGTACGCCGTGAACGCCCGAGCGCGCGAGGCGCCGGTGTACGTGACCCCGAGAATGGTCAGCACCTGCGGCGAGAGCACCGCGGCCCCGATGCCCTGGGCGACCCTGGCGAGCACCAGCACCGGTGCGTCGGGCGCGATCCCGCACACCAGCGAGGCCGCCGTGAACAGCAGCAGCCCGATGACGTACAGACGGCGCCGGCCGAAGATGTCACCCAGCCGTCCCGCCGTGATCAGGCCACAGGCGTACGCCAGCCCGTATCCGGCCACGATCAGCTGGACCTGGGCCGTACTCGCGCCGAGTTCGCTCTGCACCGCGGGGATCGCGACGTTCACGATGAAGAAGTCGAGTACGACCATGAAGGTGCCGGCCAGGATCACCGGCAGCGCCAGGGAGCCGGTTCCCTCGGCGGTGGCGCGGCCCGCTTTCGGTGGTGCGGTGTTGGCGTCGTCCACAGCGCTCTTCCCCACGCTCGAACCAGTACAAGTCCTCCCACCTTCCGCGCGCGGCGGAGAGGGTGTCGATTACCTGCCAGGTAATTGTTCCGGCCACTGCCCGCTGCCTAGCGTCGAATGGTACGGACGCGAGGCGGCGGTGGCGGCAAGGCCCCCGTCCGTCGCGGCACAAGCGCGGGAGGGGCAGATGGTCCAGGAGAACGCGGGGCTCGGCGCCGCTTGGTTCCACACCGGCCGGGCACGGCCCGACGCGGCGTGCCGGCTGTACGTGTTCCACCACGCGGGCGGGTCGGCCGCGACGTACGCCCGCTGGGCGCAGATGCTGCCCGACGACGTGGAGGTCGCGGCGGTCCAGCTGCCCGGCCGGCAGAACCGCCGCGCCACACCGGCGTTCACCGATCTGGACGACCTCGTCGAGGCCGTCTACGAGGCCTTGGAGGACGACCTCGACGGACGTCGCTTCGCGTTCTTCGGGCACAGCATGGGCGCGCTGATCGCCTACCGGCTGACCCTCGCCCTGCAGAAGGACGGTGCGCCCGCCCCCGCTCTGCTCGCGGTCTCCGGATGGGAGGGGGGCGCTCACCGGCCGAGCCCGGTGCCCGTCGCCCAGCTCTCCGACGGGGAATTCCTGGCCCGGGTCGAGGAGTTCGGGGGCCTGCCGCCGGAGGTCACCGGGAACCGTGAGCTGCTCGACCTCGTACTCCCCACGCTGCGTGCCGACTTCACCGTGGTCAACGGATACACGGACGACCGTGCGCGGGTCGACTGCCCGGTGGTGGCCTACGGCGGGGCCTCGGACCCGCTCCTGGGCGGGGGCGCCATGGGCGCCTGGGCGGACCGGGCGGACGCGTTCCAGGGACTCAACGAGCTGCCGGGCGGCCACTTCTACATCTACGAGCAGGCCATGGCGGTGGCCGCGGATCTGGCGCGCCGGCTGCGGCGCGGCGCGGCGGGCCCGCGCCGGGGCTGACACCGGCCCCGGCCCCGGCGCCGGTTTCGGTGCCGGGGCCGGTTTCGGTGCCGGGGCCGGTTTCGGTGCCGGGGCCGGTGCGGCAGCCGATGCCGGCACCGGTACCGCCGTCGGCCCCGTCCGTCAGTGGATCTTGCTGGCCCGCCCTGCCCAGAACCGGTCCCGCAGTTCGCGGCGGAGCACCTTGCCGGTCGAGTTGCGGGGCAGGCCGTCCAGGAAGTCGTACCGGACGGGGATCTTGAAGTCGGCGATCCGCCCCTTCAGGGACAGCATCAGTTCCCTCGGGGTCGCCCGCATGCCCTCGTTCAGCACCACGCAGGCATGCACCGCCTCGCCCCAACGAGGGTGCGGAGCACCGATGACCGCCACCTCGGCCACCGCGGGGTGCTTGCCGAGCGCCTCCTCCACCTCGCCGGGGTAGACGTTCTCCCCGGCGACGATGATCGTGTCCTTGATCCGGTCGCAGAGATAGAGGTAGCCGTCCTCGTCGAGGTAGCCGGCGTCGCCCATCCGCAGCCATCCGTCCGTCAGGGTCCGCGCGGTGGCCTCCGGCAGGTTCCAGTAGCCCAGCATCACCGCGGCCGACCGCACCCACACCTCGCCGGTCTCCCCCGCCGCACAGGTCCTGCCGTCGGCGACGATCCGTATCTCCACCCCCGGGCACGCACGCCCGGCGGCACGCAGCCGCGGGCTTCCCGGTATGTGGTCGGGCATCGGCAGCAGGGCCACCGCGTTGCCCGTCTCGGTGGCGGCGTATGCCTGCACCAGATCGGCCCCCAGCACGTCGAGGGAGCGGACCAGCAACTCCTGTGCGATCGGCGATCCGCCGTAGACCGCCTTGCGCAGTGTCGCGAAGGTCTCCTTGGACGCGGCGGGCTCGGCCAGCATCATCTGGAGCATGGCCGGGGCGACGAACGTGGTGGTGACGCCCACGTCCCTGATCAGCGCGACCGCTTCCTGGGCGACGAACATCCGCATGATCACGTTCGTCACGCCGGCGGTGAACCCCTGCATGGACCAGGAGAGCCCGGCGATGTGCAGTCCCGGCAGCCCGATCAGGCTCTTGTCGCCGGGTTTCCAGTCCACCCAGTCCAGGCCGTTGTCGTCCATGGCGCGGCCCAGCGCGAAGAAGCTCCGGTGGGGCAGGACCACGCCCTTCGGCGGTCCGGTGGTGCCGCTCGTGTACATCTGGGCGACGGGCTGGGCGGGATCGGGGCGATAGCCGGTGCCGGTGTCCGGGAAGGCGGACTTCCAGTCCGCGTAACCCGCGCCGCGCCGTCCCAGGACATCCATGCCGACGATCGTCTTCAGCTCCGGCAGTTCGGCCTCGACCTGCTCGGCGGTGGCGCGGTACTCCTCCTCCACGAACAGCAGCCGGGCGCAGGAGTCGCGCAGCTGGTGCTCGACCTCGCTCTCGGTGAGCCGCCAGTTGACCGGTACCAGGACGGTGCCGCTCTTGGCGCAGGCGAAGGCGATCTCGTAGTAGTGCTGCGACTCCATGCCGAGGAACGCGACCCGGTCGCCGGGAGCGAGCCCCGCGGCGAGCAGGGCGTGCGCGGCGCGGTTGCTCTCACGGTCGAGTTCGGCGTACGTCACCTCGGTGCCGAGGTGGATCATGGCGACATGATCGGGCCGGACGGCGGCGTGGTGTCCGGGGATGGCGGCGAGTGTCTCTGGCGTGGCCTCGTCCATGGTCTCTCCATCAACAGGTCCGGCTGATCGGAAGGTTGCTGCCCGGCCGGGTGCGGCGCGGGGTTCAGTCCGAGGTCAGCCGTTGCTCGGCGAACTCGGCCAGGGAGCGTGCGCTGGGGTGGTCCAGCACCTCGGACACCGTGGTCCTGCGGCCCAGGGCCGTGCCCAGCTGCCCGCTGAGCCGGGCGGCGGCCAGCGAGTCCAGACCCAGGTCGAGGAAGTGCGCGCCGGGCTCGATCTCCGCGGGGTCGTCGAACTGGAGCTCGGCGGCCATCAGCGCACGGATGTGTCCGGTGAGGGCGGCGAGCCGTTCGTCCTGGCCCATGGAGAGCAGCCGTCCGGTGTCCAGCTCGGCCGGGGCGGTGGCGACGGGCCCGGCCGCCGCCGGGGCGTCCGGTGCGGTGCTCGGCCGGGCACCCGCTCCGGCCCCGGGCGAGAAGCGGCGCGGGTTCGCCGACCGGAGCCAGTACTCCTGGCGGTCGAAGGCGTAGCCCGGCAGCACCACCCGTCGCATCCGCCGCTCCGAGTGGAAGCCGGTCCAGGACACCGGGTATCCGGCGGCGTACAGCTTGGCGACCGACGACAGCAGCGCCAGGTCGTCCTGCTGGGCCGGGCGCAGACTGGGCAGCCAGGTGTCTCCCGGGGCGTCGAGGTTCTCCCGGGCCAGCGAGGACAGCGTGGCGGACGGCCCGATCTCGATGTACGCGTGCCTGCCGCGCCGGGCCACGGTGCGCATCCCGGCCGCGAAGTCCACCGGTTCGGCGATGTGCCGGACCCAGTAGTCGGGCTTGGAGATGTCCCGCCACCGGGCCACCTGACCCGTGAGGTTGGAGATCAGGGTGAACTCGGGCTCGTGGAAGACGATGCCGGCGAAGACCGCCCGGAACTCCTCGGTGACCGCGCCCATCAGCGGCGAGTGGAAGGCGTGCGAGACGGGCAGCCGCTTGACCCGCACGCCCTTGGCGGTCAGCGCGGTGGTCGCCGCGTCGAGCGAGGCGGCGCCGCCCGAGATGACGCACTGCGTGGGTGCGTTGTACGCGGCGACGGCGAGGTCCTCGTACGGCTCCACCAAGGCGTTCACCGTCTCGGCGGGAGCCCCGACGGCCGCCATGCCGCCGGGAGCGGTGACCGAGTCCATCAGCCGGGCCCGCACCGCCACCAGCCGCACCGCGTCGGCCACGGTGAAGAGTCCGGCGACGGTCGCGGCGACCACCTCGCCGATGCTGTGTCCGATGACGGCGGAGGGCCGCACGCCCCAGGAGAGCCACAGCCGCGCCAGCGCGTACTCCAGGACGAACAGGGCGGGCTGGGTGTACCGGGTGCGATGCAGTTCCTCGGCGTCCTCGGTACGGCCGAACATCAACTCCCTGATGGAGCGGCCCAGATGCGGGGCGAACAGCTCGTCCAGCTCGTCGACGGCCCGGCGGAACAGCGAGTGGCGGCCGTACAGGGCGAGGCCCATGCCCGGGTGCTGCGCACCCTGTCCGGTGAACAGGAAGACCGCTTTGCGTACGGCCTCCGGCCTGTCGGCCGTGGGCCTGGCGGCCCGGTCGGCGAGCAGTGCGCGCAGACCGGCGTGATCGCGGACGACTCCGGCGATCCGGTGGTCGAAGTGGGCGCGACCGGTGTTGCCGGTGTGGCAGATGGCGTCGACGGGCAGGTCGGGCCGGTCGGCCAGCAGCCGCTGGTAGCGCTCGATCTGCAGGGCGAGGGAGCGGGCCGACTTCGCGGACAGGGTGAAGACATGACCGCTCTCCCGGCCGGCGCCGACGGGCCGCCCGTCCGCCTCACGGTCCGCGTCCTTGGACCGGCCGTCCGTCTCACGGCCCGCGTCCCCGGCCGGATCCGTCTGCTCGCGGGCGGGGGCGTCCGCGTCGGCGGGCGCCTCTTCGAGGACCGCGGACGCCAGAGTTCCGGCGAAGCCGAAGGAGTTGACCATCGCGCGCCGGGTGGCGGACGTCCAGGGACGGGTCCGCGTGGGGATCTCGACCGGGGAGACCTCCCAGGGAATGCGCGAGGACGGCTTCTCGAAGTTGAGGTGCGGGAAGATCTCGCCGCTGCGGAGCTGGGCGACGGCCTTGATGACTCCGCCGATCCCCGCGGCCGGCTCCATGTGTCCGAGGTTGGTCTTGGACGAGCCGACGATCACCGGATCGCTCCTGCTGTGCGAGTCCGCGAAGACCTCGCTGATCGCACCGATCTCGATCGGGTCCCCGAGAGGGGTTCCGGTGCCGTGCGCCTCCACGTACTGGATGTCGCCGGGCTCCAGCCGGGCGCTGCTGAGCGCCCGCCGCAACAGGGTCTCCTGCGCCGCGCCGTTGGGCACGGTGAGCCCGGCGCTCTCCCCGTCCTGCCCGACGGCGCTGCCGCGGACGAGCGCCAGGACGGCGTCGCCGTCGCGCCTGGCGTCCGAGAGCCGCTTCAGCACGATCATGCCGCAGCCCTCGGCCCGGCCGTAGCCGTCGGCCGCGTCGTCGAAGGTCTTGCAGAGGCCGTCGGGCGAGAGCGCGGTCAGATCGGAGAAGAGTGCGGTGCTCCGGGGGTGGTGGATGGCGTTGACCCCGCCGGCCAGGGCGATGTCGCACTCGCGGCGGCGCAGCCCCTGGACGGCGAGGTGGAGTGCCACGAGGGAGGCCGAGCAGGCGGTGTCCACGGTGATGGAGGGCCCGCGCCAGCCGAGGAAGTACGAGAGTCTGCCGCAGATGCCCGAGTGCGAGACCCCGGCCGCGATCCGCCCGTCCAGTTCGTCGTCGGGGAGCTCGTCCATCTCCATCACGTAGTCGAGGGAGCTGGCGCCCACGTAGATGCCGCCGTTGCCGTGCCGCAGCGCGGTCGGATCGATCCCCGCGTGTTCGAGGGACTCCCACGCCGTCTCCAGCACGAGCCGCTGTTGCGGGTCCAGACAGTGCGCCTCGGCCGGGGCCGTCCTGAAGAACTTGGGGTCGAACCGTTCGAGGCCTTCGAGGAAGCCGCCGCCCGTGGTGCGGATGACGCCGCGGCCCTCACCGGACGCGTATGCCTCGACGTCCCAGCGGTCCTTCGGCAGCGGGCCGATGGCGCTGCGTCCCTCGCGCAGGAACTCGGTGAATTCCTCCAGGGAGTTGTTCCCGCCGGGAAAGCGCAGGCCGACGCCCACGATCGCGATCGGTTCGTATTTCTCCCGCAGCAGCTCCTTCAGGAGCTCACGCTGCCTGCGCAGATCCTCCCTGGCCTGCTCCAGGGCATCGGCGGTGGTCGCGTCGTCCAGGTCTGCCATGTCTGCTACCCCTGTCCCTGGTAGAGGTTCTTGAGGGCTTCGTCGACCAGATCGTCCGCCGAGGGGTCGGCGGGGGCGGCGGCGCGGGGGCCGGGGGCGGCGCCGGACGTGGTTCCGTCGCCGGGCGCGGACGCGCGCGCGGGACGGAACAGGCCGGGGAGCAGCTCGTCGCAGATGTGGTCCATCAGCTGGCCCACGGTGGGGCTGTTGAACAGCAGGTTCGCGCTGAGTTCGTGCCCGATCATCGACTCCAGGCTCTGCTTCAGATCGGTGATCGTCAGCGAGGTGAGCCCCAGGTCGAAGTAGCTCTCGTCCATGGGGAGTTCGTCGTCGTCCTCCATGAGGAGCGCGACCTTGAACTCGGCGACGACGAGGTCCTCCAAGGCCTGTCGCCGCTCGGACCGGGCGAGATCGAGCAGGTCCTCCACGACCGTGGTGGCGCCCACCGTCTCGGGCCCCGAAGGGCGTTCGTCCACCGCACTCACTGCCATCGCCTCCACCACGTCGAGCCTCCGCAAGAGCCCCCGGTACCGCGCTTCGTGGGTGCCGGATCCATTCCAGTCGACGAGCACGAGGGCAGTCCAGCGCCGTCGGACCGGCGGTACGGCCATGTGCCCGCGCCGTCAGCGACACGTCAGCGCGGGGGTGCGGCGGACATGACGACGGCCCGTACGGACACAGCGTCCGTACGGGCCGTCGGGTGGGGCTACGGGTCAGTGGTTGCGGGGGAAGCCCAGGTCCACGCCCGCCGGGGCGTCGGCCGGGTCCGGCCAGCGGGTGGTGACGACCTTGCCGCGGGTGTAGAAGTGCACGCCGTCGTTGCCGTAGATGTGGTGGTCGCCGAAGAGGGAGTCCTTCCAGCCACCGAAGGAGTGGTAGCCGACCGGCACCGGGATCGGCACGTTGACGCCGACCATGCCGGCCTCGATCTCCATCTGGAAGCGGCGGGCGGCGCCGCCGTCGCGGGTGAAGATCGCGGTGCCGTTGCCGAACGGCGAGGCGTTCATGAGGGCGACGCCCTCCTCGTACGTCTCGGTGCGCAGGACGCACAGGACCGGGCCGAAGATCTCGTCCTTGTACGCGTCCGAGTCGGTGGAGACGTTGTCGAGGAGGGAGAGGCCGATCCAGTGGCCGTCCTCGAAGCCCTCGACCGTGAAGCCCGTGCCGTCGAGGACGACATCGGCACCCTGGGCGGCCGCGCCCGTGACGTAGGAGGCGACCTTGTCGCGGTGGGCGGCGGTGATCAGCGGGCCCATCTCGGACGTCGGGTCGTTGCCGGGACCGATCTTGATCTTCTCGGCGCGCTCCTTGATCTTGGCGACGAGCTCGTCGGCGATGGAGCCGACCGCGACGACCGCGGAGATCGCCATGCAGCGCTCACCGGCGGAGCCGTACGCGGCGGAGACGGCGGCGTCGGCCGCGGCGTCGAGGTCCGCGTCCGGCAGCACCAGCATGTGGTTCTTCGCGCCACCGAGCGCCTGGACGCGCTTGCCGTTGGCGGTGGCGGTCGTGTGGATGTGACGGGCGATCGGGGTGGAGCCCACGAAGGAGACCGCGGCCACGTCGGGGTGGGCGAGGAGCCCGTCGACGGCGACCTTGTCACCGTGCAGGACGTTCAGCACACCGTCCGGCAGACCGGCCTCGGAGGCCAGCTCGGCCAGCAGGTTGGCGGCCGAGGGGTCCTTCTCGCTGGGCTTGAGCACAAAGGTGTTTCCGCAGGCGACGGCGAGCGGGAACATCCACATCGGCACCATGGCCGGGAAGTTGAACGGGGTGATGCCGGCGACGACACCGAGCGACTGGCGGATCGCGGAGACGTCGACCCGGCTGGAGACCTGCGTGGACAGCTCGCCCTTGAGCTGGGTGGTGATGCCGCAGGCCAGCTCGACGATCTCCAGACCGCGGGCGACCTCGCCCAGCGCGTCCGAGTGCACCTTGCCGTGCTCGGCGGTGATCAGCGCGGCGATCTCGTCGCGGTGGGCGTCCAGCAGCGCGCGGTAGCGGAAGAGGATCGCGGTGCGGGTGGCCAGCGAGGACGTGCCCCAGGTGGCGTAGGCGTCCTTGGCGGCGGCGACCGCCGCGTCGACCTCTTCGAGGGAGGCGAGCGCGACCTGCGTGGTGACGGCGCCGGTGGCCGGGTCGGTGACCGGGCCGTAGTTGCCGGACGCGCCCTCGACGGTCTTGCCACCGATCCAGTGGTTGACGGTCTTCATGACAGAACTCCTTCAGTGGCGTCTTCAGAGGTGGCGGCGTCGGTCGGCGACGTGTCGGTCGTACTCTTCGCGGGCTTTCACGGCCGACGGCCGGGTGGCCGTTTCGGCTACGGGAACATCCCACCACGCCTGCGCCGGAGGGGGGCCCGACACTGTGTCTGCCGTTTCGGTCTCGACGTAGACACAAGTGGGACGGTCCGCCGCGCGCGCCTGGGCAAGGGCTTCGCGCAGGTCACGCACGGTCTGGGCGCGGAGCACCCGCATCCCCAGCGAGCCCGCGTTGGCCGCGAGGTCGACGGGGAGCGGGGGGCCGGTGAAGGTGCCGTCGGCGGCCCGGTGGCGGTAGGCCGTGCCGAAGCGCTCGCCGCCGACCGCCTCGGAGAGGGAGCCGATGGACGCGTAGCCGTGGTTCTGGAGGACGACCAGCTTCACCGGGAGCTCCTGCTGCACCGCGGTGACGATCTCGGTGGGATTCATCAGGTACGTGCCGTCGCCGACGAGGGCCCAGACGGGGCGGCCGGGGGCGGCCAGCTGGACCCCGATCGCGGCCGGGATCTCGTAGCCCATGCAGGAGTAGCCGTACTCGACGTGGTACTGGTGCGGGGAGCGGGCCCGCCAGAGCTTGTGCAGGTCGCCGGGGAGCGAACCGGCCGCGTTGATCAGGATGTCGTCCTCGGTGACCAGAGTGTCGAGGAGGCCCAGGACCTGGGTCTGGGTGGGGCGGGCGTCCGGGTCGTCGGCGGTGAACGCGGCGGTGACGCGCCGCTCCCATTCCTCCTTGGCCTCGGTGTACTCGGTCTCGTAGGACGGGTCGACGCGATGGTTGCGCGCGGCGAGTGCGGCGGTGAGGGCTTCGAGAGCGGTGCGGGCGTCGGCGACGAGCGGCAGCGCGCCGAGTTTGTGGGCGTCGAAGCCCGTGATGTTGAGGTTGACGAAGCGCACCGCCGGGTTCGAGAAGAGCGTGGCGGAGGCCGTGGTGAAGTCGGAGTAGCGGGTGCCGATACCGATGACCAGGTCGGCGGTGCGGGCCAGCTCGTCGGCGGTCGCGGTGCCGGTGTGGCCGATGCCTCCGACGTCCGCGGGGTGGTCGTGGCGCAGGGAACCCTTGCCGGCCTGGGTCGAGGCGACGGGGATACGGGTGGCGGCGGCGAACGCGGCCAGGGTCTCCTCCGCCGCACTGTGATGGATGCCGCCGCCCGCCACGATCAGTGGCCGACGGGCGCCGCGCACGGCCCGTACCGCCCGGTCGAGCTCGTACGGATCGGGAGCGGGGCGGCGCACGTACCAGACGCGCTCGGCGAAGAACTCCTCCGGCCAGTCGTACGCCTCGGCCTGCACGTCCTGCGGCAGCGCGAGGGTGACCGCGCCGGTCTCCGCCGGGTCGCTCAGGGTTCGCACGGCCTGGAGGGCCGCCGGGATCAGGGCCTCGGGGCGGGTGATCCGGTCGAAGTAGCGGGAGACGGGGCGCAGGCAGTCGTTGACCGAGAGGTCCCCGGCGGACGGGACTTCGAGCTGCTGGAGCACGGGGTCGGCGGGCCGGGTCGCGAAGGTGTCGCCGGGCAGCAGGAGGACGGGGAGGTGGTTGATGGTGGCGAGGGCGGCGCCGGTGACGAGATTGGTGGCGCCGGGGCCGATGGAGGTGGTGACGGCGTGCGCGGAGAGCCTGCCGGACTGCCGGGCGTAGCCGACGGCGGCGTGCACCATGGCCTGCTCGTTGCGGCCCTGGAGATAGGGCATCGCGCGGCCCGACTCGGTGAGGGCCTGACCGATCCCGGCGACGTTGCCATGGCCGAAGATGCCCCAGGTGGCGCCGATCAGGCGCTGTCGTCGGCCGTCGCGCTCGGTGTACTGGCGGGAGAGGAAGGACACCAGGGCCTGGGCGGTGGTCAGCCTGCGGGTGCGTGGTGCGCTCATGAGCTCGCCTCCGAACCGTACGGCGGGACCGTCCCGTACAGCGGCAGTCTGGGGTCCACCGGCTGCGAGGTCCAGGTGTCACGGATCCAGCCGTGGTCGGGGTGGTCGCTGATCAGCCACTCCCGCTGCTCGCCCGGACCCGCCATCACATTGAGGTAGTACAGCGTGCGGCCGGGGGCCGCGATGGACGGGCCGTGCCAGCCGTCGGGGACGAGCACCGTGTCACCGCTGCGGACCTCGGCGAGGACGTCCGTGCCGCCGTCCCTCGACGGCGACACCCGGTGGTAGCCGAGCCCGTCGTCCGCCACCTCGAAGTAGTAGATCTCCTCCAGCACGGACTCGACTCCGGGGCGGTCCTCGTCGTGCTTGTGCGGAGGGTAGGACGACCAGTTGCCACCCGGGGTGAGGACCTCGACGGCGATCAGCCGGTCGCACTCGAAGGTGTCGGCCGCGGCGAAGTTGTTGACCTGACGGGAGCAGTTCCCGGTGCCGCGCAGCTCCACGGGTACCTCCGGCGCGGGGCCGTAGCGAGCGGGGAGTCGTCGCTCGCACTTCGCTCCTGCCAGGGCGAAGCGGCCTCCTGCGCCGGAGGCGATCTGTGCATGGGCGTCACGCGGGACGTACGCGAAGTCGGATACCCCGCTGAACACGCTTTCCCGGCCCAGCAGTTCAAAGATCTCACCTGAGGTGTGCACCGTACAGCCACCGGTCAACGGCAGTACGATCCACTCGCTCTCCCCGGTGACGAGCGTGTGAATTCCGCCCGGTCCCAGCTCCAGCACACGCAGGCTCGACCGGTCCCAGCCGGCCCGCTCCGGATCGATGTCGAGGGCATAGGGCCCGTTCGCCGTGGTTCCGGCGCGGAGGTGGTACCGCGGTTCGTCGTCCGTCGTCATACCCACTCCCTACCCCGTGCCGGGCTCTCGCCCGTTCCTCTCGGCTCCAGCAGCGACACGGCCGTGTCGACGGCCTCCGCCACCTTTCCGTCGGCCGGGTAGAGCAGCGAACGCCCCACCACCAGGCCCTGGACGGTCGGCAGTCGCAGCGCCGTGCGCCACTTCTCGAACGCGCCGTCCAGATCGTCGCGCACCTCGCCGCCCAGCAGCACGGCGGGCAGCGTGGAGGCCTCCATCACCCGGGCCATGTCGTCGGGGTTCTCGGTGACGGGAACCTTGAGCCAGGTGTACGCGGACGTCCCGGCGAGCCCCGAGGCGATGGCGATCGAGGTGGTGACCGCCTCCGCACCGAGGTCGTTGCGGACATGGCCGTCCGCGCGGCGGCAGAGGAACGGCTCGACGAAGACCGGCAGCCGGTGCGCGGCCATGGCGTCGATGGCACGTGCGGTGGCGTGCATGGTGTCGAGCGAGCCGGGGTCGTCGTAGTCGATACGGAGCAGCAGTTTGCCCGCGTCGAAGCGCAGACGGGCGAGGTCCTCGGGGCGGTGGCCGGTGAAACGGTCGTCGAGCTCGAAGGCCGCGCCCGCGAGCCCGCCGCGGTTCATCGAGCCGATGACGACCTTGTTCTCCAGCGCGCCGAGGAGCAGCAGGTCGTCGAGGATGTCGGCGGTGGCCAGGACTCCGTCCACACCGGGACGGGAGAGGGCGAGGCGGAGCCGTTCCAGGAGTTCGAAGCGGTTCGCCATGGCCAGTTCGCGGTCGCCGACGGCCAGGGAGCCACGGGCCGGATGGTCCGCCGCGATGATCATCAGGCGTCCGCCGCTGCCGACGAGGGGGCGTCTGCGGCGCCGCGCCGCGGCCTCCGCGACGGCCTCGGGGTGGCGCACGCGCAGGTGGACGAGTTCAAAGACCGAGGAGGCCGCGGGCGTCATGGAGTGGCTCCGGTGGGGCGGGAGGTGACGGCGCCTTCGGCCAGCGCCGTTTCGACTTCGTGCGGGAACGGCATCGCGGAGGAGCAGGCGAGCCGGGAGGCGACGATCGCGCCGGCCGCGTTGGCGTACCGCATGATGCGCTCCGTCTCCCAGCCGGCGAGCAGTCCGTGGCAGAGCGCCCCGCCGAAGGCGTCACCGGCGCCCAGGCCGTTGACGACCTCGACGGGCAGCGGCGGCACGTCGGCCACCGTGCCGTCGCGGTGGACGGCGAGGACGCCCTTGGGGCCCCGCTTGACGACGGCCAGTTCGATGCCCGCGGCGATCAGGGCGCGGGCGGCCGCGTGGGGTTCGCGCTCGCCCGTCGCGATCTCGCACTCGTCGAGGTTGCCGACGGCGACGGTGGCATGGGCGAGTGCCTCCCGGTAACGGGCGGCCGGGGCGCGGCGGGACGCGGGATCCTCCGTGGTGTCCCAGAACATCGGGCGCCAGTCGAGGTCGAAGACGGTGATGCCGGACCGGTCGCGGGCGCGGAGTGCGGCGAGGGTCGCGGTACGGCTCGGCTCGGCGCACAGGCCGGTGCCCGTCATCCAGAAGACCCGGGCGGACCGCACGGCGTCGAGGTCCAGTTCGGACGCATGGATCTCCAGGTCGGGTGCCTTGGGCTGCCGGTAGAAGTAGAGCGGGAAGTCGTCGGGCGGGAAGAGCTCGCAGAAGGTGAGGGGGGTCGGCCAGGCGTCGACGGGCGTCACCCACCGGTCGTCGACCCCGAACTCCCTCAACTGGTGGTGCAGATACTCCCCGAAGGCGTCCCGGCCGGTGCGCGTCACCACCGCCGTCCGTCGTCCGAGCCGGGCCGCCGCGACGGCGACGTTGGTGGGCGAACCACCGAGGAACTTCCCGAAGGTGTCGACCCGGGCCAGCGGCAGACCGGTCTGCAGGGGGTAGAGGTCCACGCCGATCCGGCCCATGGTGATCACGTCGTACTGCTCAGGCATACGCATCCCTTCGACCGGCGACCGGGGCGGCTGTTCCCAGGTCTAGCCCTCGCCCGGAACCCTGTCAATGCTTTGTCCGGACATAAGGACGAATGATTGACACTCACTCCCGGGGCCGGGAGGCTGGACGGCATGACCTCCTCCGCATTGACTCCGGCCCGTATCCGTATCGGTTCGGCACCCGACTCGTGGGGGGTGTGGTTCCCCGACGATCCCCGGCAAGTGCCCTGGCAGCGCTTCCTCGACGAGGTCTCCGCGGCGGGTTACGAGTGGATCGAGCTCGGCCCGTACGGCTATCTCCCGACGGACCCGGCCCGCCTCGCCGACGAGACCGGCCGCCGCGGACTCACCGTCTCGGCCGGGACCGTTTTCACCGGATTGCACCATGGACCGGACGTCTGGGACCGGACCTGGGCGCATGTCGCCGACATCGCGGCACTCACCCGGGCGATGGGTGCCGGGCATCTGGTGGTCATCCCGTCCTTCTGGCGCGACGACCGGACGGGCGAGGTCCTGGAGGACCGCGTTCTCACGGCCGAGCAGTGGCGCCACCTCACCACCCAGACGGAACGGCTGGGCCGCGAGGTACGGGACCGCTTCGGGCTGCGCATCGTCGTCCATCCGCATGCCGACACGCACATCGACAGCGAGGAGAACGTCAGCCGCTTCCTCGACGCCACCGATCCCGACCTGGTCTCGCTCTGCCTCGACACCGGCCACTACGCCTACTGCGGCGGTGACAGCGTCAAGCTGATCGAGACCTACGGCGAACGGATCGGTTATCTCCACCTCAAGCAGGTCGACCCGGAGATCCTGGCCGAAGTCGTGGCGCACGAGGTGCCGTTCGGGCCGGCCGTGGCGCGCGGCGTGATGTGCGAACCGCCGGGCGGGGTACCCGCACTGGAACCCGTACTCGCCGCCGCCCGCGAGCTGGACGTGGACCTCTTCGCCATCGTCGAGCAGGACATGTATCCGTGCCCTCCCGACAAACCCCTCCCCATCGCCCGCCGTACGCGGGACTTCCTCCGCTCCTGCGGTGCCCCGCGCGCCGACGGCCCCCGCCGGACCCCGGACACGCCGAACGACCCCGGGAAGTGACGAAGTGACGGTGCGCGGTGTTGTGCTCGACGAGGCGCCGGTACGCGGTCCCGGCCGCGCCCGCCGCCGAACACCCCGCCACCGCACGAGGAGCAACTCGCCGTGATCCGAAAGATGCTGTCGTTCCGCAGGACGGCCGGGGCCCCGGCCCTGGCCGCGGCCGCCCTGGCCGCCGCCCTCACCACGGCCCCGGGAGCCTCCGCCGACGCGCACAACCCGCCGCCACCGCCCGGCTCCAGCCCGGTCTGCGTCTTCTACGACGGCGACGGGCCGGCCTTCTTCGGGGAGCGGGGCGAGCGGGTCTCCCAGGTGCAGTGCATGCTGGCCAACCGCCACTATCTGCCGTGGTCCGCGCTCGACGGAACGTTCGGACCGCAGACCCTCCTCGCCGTGCAGCGCTTCCAGGCGGACCACCCGCCGCTCGCGCCGAACGGCCTGGTCACCCCGGCCACCTGGTCGGTGCTCCGGCACGCGGGGCCGAGTCGCACAACGCCTCTCCCCTATCCGCCGGTGTGACTCCGGTCGCCGGACGCCTCTCTCGCCAAGGGCTGTTCCGCAATCCCTCGAACACCATGTACTGCTTCTGTCACAGAGATCCATCTCTCGTCACAGGTGTCTTCGGTACGCGGGTCTTTCGTCACAGGCGCTCGACAGCCCCTCCCCGGAACTCGCCCCGTTTCGTTGCACCGGGCACTGACTGAGTGATCGTCAGCGTCGATACCGCGGCTCCCCCGGCGGCCTCCCCCGGCTGCCGCCGCAGTGCAGAGAGGTGTCACTTATGACGGACAGAAGACTCTGGTCCTACAAGGACATTGCCGCGCACATCCGGGTGCAGCCGGACACCGTCCGCTCCTACCGCAAACACGGTCACCTCCCGCCGCCCGACCATGTGGAGGGCGGCAAGCCCTACTGGTACGCGGACACCATCCGTGCCTGGGTCGCCTCAAGACCCGGCAACCGAGGGCGCGGTCACTGATCGCCTCCGGTCCCGTACGGCGAGCGGTCCCCACCCGCCGCCGCACGGGACCCCACTCCTTCGCCGGGGCGTGCGACCCGCCCTTCGACGGTTCGACGACGATCACTTGTGCCACGGGCGGCCGGGCGGATCTACGCGCCGCTGGTGACCCTTTCCCGCTCCGGGGCGTCCTTCGACATGTCCTCGGCCGCAACCGGCGCGGACTCCCCCTCGCTCAGGCCGAACCTCCGGTGGAAGGCCCGCAGCGGGGCGGGCGCCCACCAGGTGACCCTTCCCATCAGCTTCATCACGGAAGGAACCAGCAGGCTCCGCACCACCATGGCGTCCATCAGCACGGCCAGCGCGATACCGAGGCCCAGCATCTTGGTGTTGGTCACCCGTGATGTGCCGATGGCGACCATCACCACCGCCAGGATCACGGCTGCCGCGGTGATCAGCCCACCGGTGTGCCGCAGCCCGAAGGTCACCGACCGCTCGTGGTCCCCGGTGCGGTCGTACTCCTCCTTGATCCGGGAGAGCAGGAAGACCCCGTAGTCCATGGAGAGTCCGAAGGCGACGCAGAACATGAGCACCGGCAGTGTCGTCTCTATGTCCCCCGTGCTGGTGAAGGAGAGCAGCCCGGACAGATGCCCGTCCTGGAAGACCCAGACGACCGCTCCGAACATCGCCGTGAGACTGAGCGCGTTGAGCACGACCGCCTGAAGGGGGATCAGCACACTTCCGGTGAGCAGGAAGACCAGGAACAGCGTCACCACGACGATGATGCCCACCGCCCAGGGCAGCCGGTCGGCGATGGCGTGCTTGGAGTCGACCAGGACGGCCGCCGTGCCCGTCACCGAGGTGTCGAAGGGGGCGGGCTCGGCCCGGAGGTCCTGGACGAGCCGCTGGGTCCCCTCCCCCACGGACTCGCCGTCGGGCAGCACACTGAAGTAGGCGAACCGCCCCGCCGTGACCGGTCCGTCGACCCGCAGCACACCGGGAAGCCCGGCGATCCTGTCGCGGTATTCGGCGTACTGGGCCGGCGTCGCCGCACCCTCCGCGAGCACTTCGAGGCCGCCGCCCGGACTGCCCGGGAAACCGTCCCGGATGTGCTGCTGCACGACATGCGACTCGGCGGACGCGGGCAGCTGGCGATCGTCCGCAGTACCGAACTTCACCCCGAGGAACGGCAGCCCGAGCAGGACGAGCCCCACAGCGGTGGCGGCGGCGAAGACCGGCGCCCGACGCATCACCAGGGCCGCGAACCGGCCCCAGCCGCGGCCGGGCCCGGTCTCGACGGGCGCGGCGGATTCGGACGGCTCGCCATGTCCGCCCGGACGCCCTCGCCCGACTCCGCCGGAGCGCTCGGCCGAGCGCCCGTCACCACGTCGCAGCAGCCGGCGCAGATCGAGGGAGTTCACCCGTGGCCCGAGCAGCACCAGAGCGGCCGGCAGCAGCACGAGCGCGGCGGCCGCCGCCAGCAGGACCACGGCAATCCCCGCGTAGGCGAACGAGCGCAGGAAGTACTGCGGGAAGACCAGCATCGCGGCGAGCGAAACCGCGACGGTCAGCGCGGAGAACAGCACCGTGCGGCCCGCGGTGCGCAGCGTCGCCCCCACGGCCTCCCGGGTGTCCGCCCCGGCCGAGAGCTCCTCCCTGAACCGGCGCACGATGAACAGCGCGTAGTCGATGGCCAGTCCGAGGCCGAGGGCGGTGGTGAGGTTCTGGGCGAAGACCGAGACATCGGTGAATTCGGTGATGCCGCGCAGCACGGCATTGGTCCCCAGGATCGCGACGATGCCCACGCCGAGCGGCAGCAGGGCGGCGATCGCGCTGCCGAAGACCATGACCAGCAGCACGAGTGTCACCGGCAGGGCGATCATCTCGGCCCGCAGCAGGTCTTCCTGGATGATCGTCTGCATCTCGTGCCGAACGGCCACCGGGCCGCCGACCGAGACTTCCACCGGCCCGTGCACGCCCCGGTAGGCGGGAGCCATCCGGTCCAGGACCTCGCCCATCGCCTTGTCGTCACCCTCGATCCGGGCGGCGATCAGCGCCTCCCGCCCGTCCTCGGCACGCAGTGCGGGTGACTTGCTCTGCCAGTACGAGCCGACACCGGTGATGCCCTTCTCGCCGGCCAGCCGCTCGGTCAGCCGGGCCGCCTCGGCGGCCACCGCGGGATCGTCGACCGATGCGTCACCACTGTCCACGAGCAGCAGCAGATTCGGCTGGGACGCGGGGAACTCGCGCTCCAGCGCCTTGGTCGTATAGGTCGATTCGGCGTCCGGGGCCTCCCAGCCCCCACTGCCCATCCGGTCGGCCACCCCGCTGCCGGCGAACACGGCGAGCATCGTGATCACCAGGGCCGCGAGCAGCGCGAGCCGTGGTCGCGCGGTGACGAATCGCGTCCAGCCCCCCAGACGCTGCGGACCGTTCACTTCAGGCATGACGCGGTGTCCCCTTCCCCCCGGATCCGACGGCGTGCGACGGCCCCATGGGGCGGCGGCGCAGGGCAGCATGGATCAGTCGTTGCCGATTAGACTGGCAAACACGAGTCATCGCTCGCGTTTCACCAAGAATGCGAGCGACCACTCGTGTTTGTCAACCGCGCCATGAAAGCTGGGGATTGACCGTGTCGGAGGCCAGAGCGAGGCACACCGGAGACACGACGGGCATGGGAGGCGCGCGAGACGCGGGACACTCACGGGACGCCGGAGGGGCGAGAGACGCCAAGGGCACAGGAGACGGCGCCGAGGGGACAGGCGGCGCCCGCACGCAGGCCGCCGACACGGGTGGCGCCTCCACCACACCCCCGGGAACGGCCGCGGGAACAGCCGTGACAGGGGGCGCCGAAGCAACCACCGGCGCCCCTCGCCCCCGCCGCCGCCAGGCCCGCGGCGAAGCCCGCATCGCCCAGCTCCTCAAAGCGGCGGCCAGCGTCTTCTGCACCACCGGCTACACCGCCGCGAGCACCAACGCCATCGCCCGCGAAGCCGGCGTCTCACCGGGCACGCTCTACCAGTTCTTCCCCAACAAGGAGGCCATCGCCGTCGAACTCGGCGACCAACTCCTCAACCGCTGGCGGGAGACGTACGGCGCCGCCTTCCTTCCCGACCACCTGACGCTCCCGCTGGACCGGATGCTGGACGCCGTCCTCGACCCGCTGATCACCTTCAACTGCGAGAACCCGGCGTTCACCGTCCTGATGCACGGTGGGGAGATCCCCGGAATGATCACCCAGGGTCACGACGCACTCCACATGACCATGCTCAACCGCGTCGAGACGATCCTCGGCGGCTACCTGCCGGACACTCCGCCCGCCCAGATCGCCCGCATCGCCAACATGATCTTCACCCTCTTCAAGGGCGGGCTCG
Organism: Streptomyces sp. NPDC093149; assembly: GCF_044754145.1. Lineage (NCBI taxonomy): Bacteria > Bacillati > Actinomycetota > Actinomycetes > Kitasatosporales > Streptomycetaceae > Streptomyces > Streptomyces sp. NPDC093149. Next base: position 369,716 of record NZ_JBIVON010000002.1, on the reverse strand, counting down.
ACCTGATCATGGCCCACGAGGGCGAGGAGCGGGACGCGTACACCAGGGAGCTGAAGACCGCGCTGCTCCGCTACCTCGAGCCGCTGGTCTGCGACACCCCGCTCCCGACTCCCCCGAATGCCCGATAGCTCCACACCTCATAGGATTCGGGCAATTCAGGAGATATGCACAGGGAGTACGCATGAACTGGTACACCGATCCCGGCAATCCGTCACCCGCCACTCCTTCCGGCCGACGGCCGGGCCCCGTCCCACCGCACCCCCAGGCCCCTCCGGAGCCACCACAGCCGCGCCCAGGCCTCTGGAAACGGTGCCTGTGGGGTGGCGCAGCCCTCTGGATCCTGACCGCGGTCGTCACGTACGCCACCCAGAACACCACCCTGCTGCCGACCCTCATCCTGCTCGGCAGCTTCCTGGTCCCGGCCGCCTTCGTCCTGTGGGCGTACGAACGACACGGCCGCGACCTCGGGGTGAACCTCATCCTCGGCTGCTTCCTGACGGGCGGAATCCTGGGCGTGCTGGGCGCCTCCGTCATGGAGTACTACCTGCTGAACCCGTCGCTCTGGATGTTCCTGGGTGTCGGGCTGATCGAGGAGGCCGTGAAGCTCGCGGCGCTGATGTTCGTACTCCGCCACCACACCCGCATCCACGGCATGCGAGCCGGACTGGTGCTCGGCGCGGCGGTCGGATTCGGGTTCGCCGCCCTTGAGAGCGCGGGCTACACCTTCAACGCCGCCGTCACCATGAAGGGCATCGATCTGCGCGCCCTGCTGGAGACCGAGGTACTGCGCGGGGTACTCGCGCCGTTCGGACACGGCCTCTGGACGGCGATCGCCGGCGGCGTCCTGCTCTCCTTCCGCAGGCCGAACGGGCGTTTCCGCTTCGCCGCACCCGTGATCGCCACCTATCTCGGCGTCGCCGTGCTGCACTCGCTCTGGGACTCGATGCACGGCATCGCGATCTGGCTGGTCGCCCGGGTCACCGACACCGGCCTGAGCCGCGCGCTCTTCGCGCAGGGGTACATCCCGACCCCCACCGAGGAGCAGCAGCATCTGTTCACGCTGTTCTCGGTGGGCGGCCTCGTCGTGATCACGTTCGTCGCACTGGCCTGGCTGCGGTCACTGGCGCGGAGCGCGCGCAGCAGACAGGGAGGCGCTCACGGCGAAGGGCGGGGCGCTCGCATTCATACCCCCTAGGGGTATAGTGTGATGAGCGTCGGGGCACCGGTCCTCCCGGACCCCGGCACCACGCCCTTTTGTGCTCGTCGAAGAGGAGAACACCATGACCGCCGAGACCCAGCTCCCCCAGGCCACCGGCTCCTGCTGCTCGCCCAGTGGCTCCTGCCACGACGGCGCGGACACCGGCGACCGGACGGCGGACGGCGTGACCACCGTGTACCAGGTGTCCGGCATGACCTGCGGGCACTGCGAAGGCGCGGTCTCCGAGGAGATCTCCGGCATCGAGGGGGTCACCTCGGTGAAGGCCGTCGCCTCCACCGGCCAGGTGACCGTGACCTCCCGGGCCCCGCTGGCCGAGGACGCCGTGCGCGCCGCGGTCGACGAGGCCGGCTACGAGCTCGTCGGCCAGGCCTGAACGCCACCGGCACACACCCGATACACCGGGTACGCAAAATCACCTGGATCACCCGTATCGCCCCCTTTTGCCGCCGGGCCGGACCCATCAGCAGATACTGGTGAGGTACGGCCCGGTCGGCGTTACAGGAGTTCGGACATGCACAGCGCTACAGAGGCCGAGACCCCGGCAGCGGGAGGTTCTGGGGCCGAACTCGCGATCGGCGGGATGACCTGTGCCTCCTGCGCGGCCCGCGTCGAGAAGAAGCTCAATCGGATGGACGGCGTCACCGCCACCGTCAACTACGCGACGGAGAAGGCCCGCGTCTCCCTCGGTCCCGGTATCGACCTCGCGGATCTGATCGCCACGGTCGAGAAGACCGGATACACGGCGCGGCCCGTACGCCGCCCCGAACCGGCGCCTCCCACCCCGTCGCGGGCCACGCCCGCGTCAGCCGCCATGCCGGTGTCGTCCCCTTCGGACGGCGTGCCGGTCACACGCGCGGGCGCCGCCACGGACCTTCCCGGGGACGGCAGCCCGCGCAGCACCGACGCCCGAGCCGCCGAGCACTCCACCGCCACCGGCGGCGACGTCCGGACCGACGCCGAGGCGGACACCGGGGGCGGAGCCGGAGCGGAGGCCGCCCCCGCGGTCGCCGATCTCTCCGAGCCGAGCACCGACCCCGCCGAACGGAGCGCGGACCTCGCCCTCGCCGCACTGCGGCAACGTCTGCTCGTCTCGGCCGTTCTCGCCGCCCCCGTCGTCGTACTCGCGATGGTCCCGGCCCTCCAGTTCGACAACTGGCAGTGGCTCTCCCTCACCCTCGCCGCCCCGGTGGTCGTCTGGGGCGGGCTGCCCTTCCACCGCGCCACCTGGACCAACCTCCGGCACGGCGCGGCCACCATGGACACCCTGGTCTCGGTCGGCACCCTCGCCGCCTTCGGCTGGTCCCTGTGGGCGCTGTTCTTCGGTGACGCGGGCATGACCGGGATGCGGCACGGCTTCGACTTCACCGTCTCGCGCGCCGGAGCCTCCTCCACCATCTACCTGGAGGTCGCCGCCGGCGTCGTGACCTTCATCCTGCTGGGCCGCTGCCTGGAGGCGAAGTCGAAGCGGAAGGCCGGCTCCGCGCTGCGCGCGCTGATGCACCTGGGAGCGAAGGACGTCACCGTCCTGCGGGGCGGTACGGAGGTGCGCATCCCCGTCGCCCGGCTCGCCGTGGGCGACCGTTTCGTCGTCCGTCCCGGCGAGAAGATCGCCACCGACGGGATCGTCGTCGGGGGCGTCTCCGCCGTGGACGCCTCCATGCTCACCGGCGAGTCCGTTCCGGTCGACGTGGGCGTGGGCGACCCCGTCACCGGGGCCACCGTGAACACCTCGGGCCGGCTCGTCGTGGAGGCGACCCGGGTCGGTGCCGACACCCAGCTGGCCCGGATGGCCAAGCTCGTCGAGGACGCCCAGAACGGCAAGGCCGAGGTACAGCGCCTCGCCGACCGGATCTCCGCGGTCTTCGTCCCCGTGGTGCTGGTGCTCGCCCTGGCCACGCTGATCGCATGGCTGCTCGTCACGGGCGACGTGACCGCCGCGTTCACCGCGGCCGTCGCCGTACTGATCATCGCCTGCCCCTGCGCCCTCGGCCTCGCCACCCCCACCGCCCTCATGGTCGGTACGGGCCGTGGCGCCCAGCTCGGCATCCTGATCAAGGGACCGGAGGTCCTGGAGGCCACGCATCGCATCGACACGATCGTCCTCGACAAGACCGGCACCGTCACCACCGGCCGGATGACCCTGCAGGACGTCCACCCCGTGCCCGGCACCGACGAGAGCCGGCTGCTGCGGCTGGCCGGGGCGCTGGAGCACTCCTCCGAGCACCCCATCGCCCAGGCCGTCGCCGCCGGAGCCGCGGAACGCATCGGCGGCCCCCTCCCCACCCCCGTGGATTTCGCCAACGTCGCGGGGCTCGGCGTACGCGGCACGGTCGACGGGCACCGGGTACTGGTCGGCCGTCCGCAGCTGCTCACCGACGCCGGCATCGACGTCCCCGACAGCCTGTCCGGCGCCGTGGCCGACGCGGCGGCCCGTGGCCGTACCGCGATCGCGGTCGCCTGGGACGGACAGGCACGCGGTGTCCTCGCCGTCGCCGACGCGGTCAAGGAGTCGAGCGCGGCGGCCGTCGCCGAGCTGCGCCGGCTCGGCCTCCGTCCCGTTCTGCTGACCGGCGACAACCGGGCCGTGGCGGACGCCGTGGCCCACGCCGTCGGGATCGACGAGGTCCACGCCGAGGTTCTGCCCGAGGAGAAGGTCCACGTCATCGAGCAGCTGCGGGCCCGGGGGCGCTCCGTCGCCATGGTCGGTGACGGGGTCAACGACGCTGCCGCCCTCGCCACCGCCGACCTCGGCCTGGCGATGGGGACCGGTACGGACGCCGCGATCGAGGCGAGCGATCTCACCCTCGTTCGTGGAGATCTCAAGGTGGCGGCAGACGCGATCCGGCTCTCCCGGCGCACCCTGGCCACCATCAGGGGCAACCTGTTCTGGGCATTCGGTTATAACGTTGCTGCCCTACCCCTTGCGGCATTTGGCCTGCTCAACCCTATGATTGCGGGAGCGGCGATGGCGTTCTCATCGGTCTTCGTCGTGACGAACAGCCTGCGGTTGCGTGCCTTCACGTAACTTCCACAAAGAGATTTAGATCACACCGGTTTCAGGGTAACCATCTGGTGGGTTCGCGAGTCTTAGAGTGCGATGCCAAGGATGTCTTGGGGGATGTCCGTCGAAGTGTCTTGGGGGACGCTTCGGGCAAGCGTTTGCCGGGGCACGTGCACCGGGGAGCTTTGAGCGGCCCTCCCGTGCGTACGTACCCCGGCGGACCGCACTGGAAGTACAAGTGAAGAGCGCAGTTCGCAGTGGGTGAGGAACGCCCCGGAGCTTCGGCTCCCACAGACGCCCGGCCGGATCCCGTGGGGGGAATCCGCTCGGGGATATGGGAAGCGCCTCGCTGTCGGCCCGTGGGGGGATCGATGGCGGGGCGCTTCTCGCTGTCGACCCGGCAGCGGCCGCACGGGGCCGGGCATGCAAATCGCCCCGGTCACCGCGCTCTGTGCGAAAGCGCGGTACACGGGGCGAAGACGACCGGCCTCGACGGCCGGGGCGGTGCGGTGGTACGAGGTCAGCGACCCTCGACCGGGACGAAGTCGCGCAGGACCTCGCCGGTGTAGATCTGGCGCGGGCGGCCGATGCGGGAACCCGGCTCCTTGATCATCTCGTGCCACTGGGCGATCCAGCCGGGAAGCCGGCCGAGCGCGAAGAGCACGGTGAACATCTCGGTCGGGAAGCCCATGGCCCGGTAGATCAGCCCCGTGTAGAAGTCCACGTTGGGGTAGAGGTTGCGCGAGACGAAGTACTCGTCGGAGAGCGCGTGCTCCTCCAGCTTCAGCGCGATGTCGAGCAGCTCGTCGGACTTGCCGAGCGCGGACAGCACGTCGTGGGCGGCGGCCTTGATGATCTTGGCGCGCGGGTCGAAGGACTTGTAGACGCGGTGGCCGAAGCCCATCAGCCGGACGCCGTCCTCCTTGTTCTTCACCTTACGGATGAAGGAGTCGACATCGCCGCCGTTGGCCTGGATGCCTTCGAGCATCTCCAGCACCGACTGGTTGGCGCCACCGTGCAGCGGACCCCACAGCGCCGAGATGCCGGCGGAGATCGAGGCGAACATGTTCGCCTGCGAGGAGCCGACCAGACGCACGGTGGAGGTCGAACAGTTCTGCTCGTGGTCCGCGTGCAGGATGAGCAGCTTGTCGAGCGCCGAGACGACGACCGGGTCCAGCTCGTACTCCTGGGCGGGGACCGAGAAGGTCATGCGCAGGAAGTTCTCGACGTACCCGAGGTCGTTGCGCGGGTAGACGAAGGGGTGGCCGATCGACTTCTTGTACGCGTACGCGGCGATCGTCGGCAGCTTGGCCAGCAGCCGGATCGTCGAGAGGTGGCGCTGCTCCTCGTCGAACGGGTTGTGGCTGTCCTGGTAGAACGTGGACAGCGCGCTGACGACCGAGGACAGCATGGCCATCGGGTGGGCGTCGCGCGGGAAGCCGTCGAAGAACCGCTTGACGTCCTCGTGCAGCAGCGTGTGCTGGGTGATCTCGTTCTTGAAGGTCGACAGCTCGTCGACCTTGGGAAGCTCACCGTTGATGAGCGTGTACGCGACCTCAAGGAACGTGGAGCGCTCGGCGAGCTGCTCGATGGGGTAGCCGCGGTAGCGCAGAATGCCCTGCTCACCGTCGAGGTAGGTGATGGCGGATTTATAGGCCGCGGTGTTGCCGTATCCGCTGTCCAGCGTCACGAGACCGGTATTGGACCGGAGCTTCCCGATGTCGAAGCCCTTGTCGCCGACGGTGCTGTCGATCACCGGGTAGGTGTACTCGCCGTCGCCGTACCGCAGTACTACAGCGTTGTTGGTGTGCTCGCTCACGTCATCCCTCACCGACGTAGTGCCTCTTCTTTGAGGTTCCCTGACTGTCTCCACCCTCCCCCATTTGGCTCAGGAGAGTGCACTCGGGGTCGTCCATTGGACCTACTCGCGGCACTCAGTGCCGCGAGCCTACTCATCCTGCCCCTTCGGATCCGGTTCCGGAAGGCCCGCGTGATGTTTCCCACCGATTTGATCGATCATTTTTTCCGCGGATCCTCCGCCCGAGCCCCCTGACAACCGGTAATCCAGCGCCGTACAGCGCCTGCCTGCGGAAACCGTGCGGACCGCCTGGCCGATCGCCTGCCGCGAGCCGACCAGCACGACGAGCTTCTTGGCCCTGGTCACGGCGGTGTACAGCAGGTTCCGCTGGAGCATCATCCAGGCGCTCTTCGTGACGGGGATGACGACGGCCGGGTACTCGCTGCCCTGGGAGCGGTGGATCGTCATGGCGTACGCGTGGGCCAGCTCGTCGAGTTCGTCGAAGTCGTAGGAGATCTCCTCGTCCTCGTCCGTGAGGACCGTCAGCTTCTGTTCGTCCAGGTCAAGGCCGGTGACGACGCCGACCGTGCCGTTGAAGACGCCGTTCTCCCCCTTGTCGTAGTTGTTGCGGATCTGGGTGACCTTGTCGCCGACCCGGAAGACCCGGCCGCCGAACCGCTTCTCGGGCAGATTCGGGCGGCCCGGCGTGATGGCCTGCTGGAGCAGCCCGTTGAGCGTGCCCGCGCCGGCGGGCCCGCGGTGCATCGGGGCGAGGACCTGTACGTCACGCCGCGCGTCCAGTCCGAACTTGGCCGGAATGCGGCGGGCGGCGACATCCACCGCGAGCACGCCCGCGTCCTCCGTCTCGTCCTCCACGAAGAGGAAGAAGTCCTTGAGGCCCTGGGTGAGCGGCGGTATCCCGGAGTTGATGCGGTGTGCGTTGGTGACGACTCCGGACTGCTGGGCCTGGCGGAAGATCGTGGTCAGCCGGACCGCCGGAACGGGGCTGCCGTCGGCGAGCAGATCGCGCAGCACCTCCCCCGCGCCGACCGACGGCAGCTGGTCGACGTCCCCGACGAGCAGGAGATGGGCACCGGGTGCCACCGCCTTCAGGAGCTTGTTGGCGAGCAGCAGATCCAGCATCGAGGCCTCGTCGACGACGACGAGGTCGGCGTCCAGCGGGCGGTCCCGGTCGTACGCGGCATCGCCCCCCGGCTTCAGTTCGAGCAGCCGGTGCACGGTGGAGGCCTCGGCCCCGGTCAGCTCGGAGAGCCGCTTGGCCGCCCGCCCGGTGGGCGCGGCCAGTACCACCTTGGCCTTCTTGGCGCGGGCCAGCTCCACGATGGACCGGACGGTGAACGACTTCCCGCAGCCGGGCCCTCCGGTCAGGACGGCGACCTTGCGGCTGAGCGCGAGCCGTACCGCGGCCTCCTGTTCGGGAGCCAGATCCGCCCCCGTGCGTGTGGCGAGCCAGGACAGCGCCTTGTCCCAGTCCACGTCCGCGAAGGCCGGCATCCGCTCCTCCGGCGTCCGCAGCAGCCGCTGCACCTGCGCGGCGAGGGCGACTTCGGCCCGGTGGAACGGCACGAGGTAGATCGCCGTGATCAGTTCGCCGCCCTCGGGCGACGGCACCTTCTCCCGTACGACGCCCTCCGGGTCCTCGGCCAGTTCCGCGAGGCACTCGATGACCAGTCCCGTATCGACCTGGAGCAGCTTCACACCGTCGGCGATCAGCCGCTCCTCGGGGAGGAAGCAGTGTCCCTGGTCGGTGGACTGCGACAGCGCGTACTGCAGACCGGCCTTGACCCGCTCCGGACTGTCGTGCGGGATGCCGACGGCCTGGGCGATCCTGTCGGCGGTGAGGAAGCCGATGCCCCAGACGTCGGCGGCCAGCCGGTAGGGCTGGTTCTTCACCACGGAGATCGAGGCGTCCTCGTACTTCTTGTAGATACGGACGGCGATGGAGGTGGAGACACCGACCCCCTGGAGGAAGACCATCACCTCCTTGATCGCTTTCTGCTCCTCCCAGGCGGCGGCGATCATCTTCGTCCGCTTCGGCCCGAGCCCGGGGACCTCGACCAGCCGCTTCGGCTCCTGCTCGATGATGTCGAGGGTGTCGACACCGAAGTGCGTGGTGATCCGGTCCGCCATGACCGGGCCGATGCCCTTGATCAGCCCGGAGCCGAGATAGCGGCGGATGCCCTGGATGGTGGCGGGCAGCACGGTCGTGTAGTTCTCCACCGTGAACTGTTTGCCGTACTGGGAGTGCGAACTCCAGCGGCCCTCCATCCGCAGGGACTCGCCGACCTGTGCGCCGAGCAGCGAGCCGACGACGGTCAGCAGATCACCCGCGCCCCGGCCCGTGTCGACGCGCGCGACCGTGTACCCGTTCTCCTCGTTGGCGTAGGTGATCCGCTCAAGCACACCTTCGAGGACGGCCATGTTGGACATGCTCCGACGCTATCGGTTCCCACCGACAACGCATTCCCGGCCTCGGAGGCCGTCCGTTTCCGGCGGCGACGGCGCCCGGGCGGCGCTGTCCGGACCGACGGGAGAGCATCCGGGCCAGGGCCTGTTGCGCCCGTGGTCCGGGACCGGAATGATCAGCAACTCCGGTGTGAGGAGAACGCCTTGGCATACGCCGACGGTCCGAGCGTGCACAGTGTCGTCCATGTCGAAGCAGCCGTGCCACGGGTCTGGGAGCTGGTGACGGACATCCGCCTGCCGGCCCGGTTCAGCCCGGAGCTGCGGTGCGTCGCCTGGCTCGACGGGGCGAACGGGCCCGTGGTGGGAGCACGCTTCGAGGGCTTCAACCACCACCGGATGCTCGGCGAGTGGCGGACCGTCTCCCACGTGATCGAGGCGGACGAACCACGCGTGTTCGCCTGGGCCGTCACGGACGCGGACGGCCGATACGGCGAGGTGACGCCGGACCCGGCGCGGCCCATGGCGACCTGGCGCTACGAGATCGAGGCCGAGGGTTCGGGCACCCGGCTGCGGCAGGCGGTCCGCCTCGGGCCGGGCCGCAGCGGGGTCACCGCGGCCATCGAGAGCCGCCCGGACCGGGAGCGGGAGGTGATCGCCTTCCGGCTGAAGGAACTGCGTGCGGGAATGGAGGCCACCCTCCAGGGCATCAAGACGCTCGCCGAGGAGGGCGGTCGGAGCGGCTGAGGGCTGTCCCGTGATCCCCGGCGGGCGCACGACGACAGCCACGCCACGGCACCTCGCCGCGTTGTCCGGACGCCTCGGGAAGCCGCTGTCCGGCGGCGCTCTGCCCCGGCCGGCCATGACCTCATCTGTCGGTGATCCCGGAGAGCCATGCCGTGTCCTGCGGACCCGGCGCTCCGAGGCCGGGCTCGGGCAGCCGGCGGACCTCGCCCGTTCCCAGAGCGACCGTGGCCCGTGGCCGCATCGGCCCGTCGCCCCTGCGTGAGAGCAGGACGAGTTCCCAGACTGTCGCCGCCATGGTGTCGAGCCGGGTGACACAGTCGGCGGTGACTCGCCGCGGATCCCGGGTCCGGCCCAGGGACAGATGTGGGGTGAAGTCCTCGACGGGCCCACTGCAGCGCGGGAACCGCTGCTGCAGCAGGCGGTGCAGGTCGGCCCACGGCGCCTGACCGGCTGCCGTCGGGTCGAGCCACACGGTGGAGTACGCCCTGTGCCGGAAGGTGCGCACCCCTTCCAGCCGGGCGGTGAAGACCGGCGTCTCGGCCGTCGCCGCGGCAAGCAGCGGGGCGGCCCGCACGAAGTCGGACTCCGGCACGAAACCGAAAAGCAGATTGACGTGCGGCGGCCATCGGTGGATCTGTGGATCGTGATCCCGGCGGATGTCCTGGATCGGCGGCCACAGCTCCGCGGGCGGGATCCAGGCCACCGCCGTGCGGGCCGTCGGGGGCACGTCGAGGACGCCGACGAGACCGCCCCCGCCGGAGTTCGTGTCGAAGCTCAGGTCCGCCTGCGGGGCCCGCGCCCGGCCGGCGCCCGACGCATCGATCCGGTCCACGCCCGTGGCCCGGTCCCAGACCACCTCGCCGTCCGCCTCGATGAACACCACCCGGTGCCACGGGATGTCGCCCCCGGGCACGAATGACGGCAGCGGGACGCGTTTGCAGGCATCCCCGCGCTGGCTGATCCCCAGCACGAACCGGGCCGGGTCGAACCGCGGATCCCAGCGGACCCGGTGATAGATCTCGTCGCTGGTTCGCATCACGCCTCCTCGCCCGCTCACGCCGCGACCGGCCGGACCGGCGCTCAGTGCGGCTTCACACACTCCACTACTCCACCTTCACCACGTCCGGCACATCGGGCAGCTTCTCCCGGCCGGCCGGGCCGGCGCTCAGACCCCCGTCCGGCCGTCGATGCGCTCGCGGATGAGGTCGGCGTGCCCGCAGTGGCGGGCGTACTCACCGATCATGTGCGTGTAGATCCAGCGCAGGGTGACCTGCCCGCCCATGAACGGGCTGGTGTCGTCGAGCGACCGGGCGGCGCAGTTCGCCCTGGCCCGCTCCACCTCGGACTGCCATGTCGACAGCGCCGTGTCGTAGCCGGCTCCCTCGGCGAGGTCGAACCCGCCGTCGCTCGCCGACGGGTCGGCGTCGGGGGTGAAGATCGGCGGCGCGTCCTCCTGGGCCAGGACCCGGCGGAACCAGTTCCGCTCGACCTCCGCCATGTGCTGGACGAGGCCCAGCAGGCTGATCGGCGAGGGTTCCACGGATGCCTCACGCAACCGCTCGTCGTCGAGCCCCTCGCACTTCTGGGCAAGGGTGGCGCGGTAGAAGTCCAGCCAACTCGTCAGCGACGTCCGCTCGTCGGCGTCCAGGGGCGGCATGGCGCGGTCGGGAGTGCTCATGGGCGACAGCCTGGCACGAGGGTCTGACAGCGGCAGTGATCGCCGGGGCTGCCGCCGCGGTCACACGGCGAGGCTCGGGCTGCCGCATCGAGGGCACTCCCGACCTGGCACAGAAGCAACAACCGGCCGGTTTCCGGAGCACCTTGAAATAATTCGCCCGCACACAACCACGGGCACACCTGATGATGTGCACATGGCACTGAAGGAGACGCTGGAGCGCGTGGACGCGGACCTCGCCGCGGGACGTGTGCCCATGGCCCGCCAACGACTGCGCGGACTGGTCTCGTCCTACCCGCACCATCCGGCTCTGCGCCGACGCCTGGCCGACATCTACCGGATGTACGGCGACCCTGCGGAGGCCGGCCGTTGGACGTACCTCGAAGAGGGCAGGCTTCCGGAAGAGGTCGCCGCGTTCGAGAAGAGGTACAACGACCCGGTGCGCCGGATGCGCGCCCTGGCCTGGCAAGGCCCGGAATCCGCGGCCGGCTCGCCCTTCGCCGAGGAGCAGTTGGCAACCGTGCGGACCGCCGCCTCCAAGGCCCTCGGCCATCCGGTCACCTGGGACACGCTCGCCGAGGTACGGGGTGACGCGCCGGAGGCGGGGTCGTTGCGCCAGTCCTTGGCGGCCATGGGCTGCGCGCTCCTGGCGATCGTGTTCGTCGGGATCTGGGTGAACGGGTTCCTCGACCTCTTCCGCTGACAGCGAACGCCTCGAAGTCGCCTGTGGCCACGCCACCGCCCCCGTCCGCAACAGCCCCCGGCACGCCTCCATCCGCAGGAGATCGCCCACCGGGGCACGAGCAGCGCGCCGACCGCCGCGAGGAGGTCACCGCCGCCGTGCCCGGTGTCGACGTGAACGACGGTGCACCCGTTCTCCTCATTGAGGTTTTCTCAGCGGTGATCACTTCCAGATTCCGTTGAGGACGAGTGCTGCTCGGGCGATGTCGCCGATCCGGCTGGGGCTGAATATGACGTGCTGCAGGGTGCGCCAGCGCTGTTTGAGTTCGGCGGCGGTGCGCTCGCCGAGGGCCCGGACGTGCCGCAGCAGGGCGCTGAACATGCGGGTGTCGACGTGAAGTGCCTGTTCGGACTGGCCTTTTGGGCGGCGCACGGGGATGCGGATGCCGATGCCCGCGCCGATGTAGCCCTTGTCAGCCAGGGTCGGCAGGCCGTCGGCCGCCGCCTGGCACAGCGCGGGCAGGGCGTGAATGCGGGCGGCGGTGATGGCGGAGGTGGAGCCGGGCTCGACGTCGGAGACCCTTGTGTTCAACGGGCACTGGAAGTGATCTTCATTGAGAAAACCTCAGTCACCACCCACACCAGCACCGTAACTAGTAATTTCAAGACGAAACTTCCTCATTGGCGTTCCCGGCAGCGGCTGCTGACGTCGGCGGCGAAGCCGCCCCAACCTGGCGCGGAACCTGACCCCGAAGCCGGGGACGAAGCGCCCCGTCAGAGCAGTTCCTGGTCGTACTTTGCCAGGATCGACTGCATGGCGATCCGATCCGGGCGGCCGGACGCCGACAGACGGGCGGCCTCGATGAAGAACCTCTCGAAGCCGGCTGGTGTGAGCATCACGAGGATTGTGCTCGGCTCGTCGCCGACGCTCGTAAACGCATGTGGGTAGGTGCGCGGCACGTGGAAGAACCCACCCGGACCCTCCTCGGCGACCCGGTCCCCGCACTGGAAGCGGAACCGGCCGCTCACCACGTGGAACGTTTCGTCATGGCCGCGGTGGCGATGGAGTGGAGCGCCTTGCCCCGGGGGGAAGGTGGACTCAAGCACCGCCAATGATCCGGCGGTCTGTTCGCCCGCGAGCTTGATCACGTACGGGCCCGGCACGTGGAAGCGACCGCCCTCTCCGGGCGGCAGCATCACAGGTTCACGGTTATCGTCGGCCATCTCGGAAGCTCCCTTGGTTTTCGTTGCAGTTCAAGACGGTTCAAGAACACTTCTCGCGTTTTCGATCAAGAACCGGACAGTCCGCCTCTTGAGAACGCGAGGCTAGAGCTCGACGATGACGGCTCCCAGGTGGCGTCCTTCGATGACCTCGAGCAATGCGTCGGGAGCATGGGCGATGCCGGTAACACGTACATGGGGGAAGGTGATATCGCCGGAGCGCAGCCAGTCGCCGAATCGCTGGATCCACTCCGCATGCACCTCGGGGTTGTCGTCCGCGCTGTAGCCGCGCATGGTGATCTTCTTCATGAGGAGCTGGAAGGAGTCCAGCTCCACCGGGGCCGTCCTACCGGTACCGCGTGCTGCCAGCTGCCCCGACAGAGCTCCAACCAGGACGAACCGTGCCCCCTCACGGGCAGTCGTCACCGCCGCGCGCAGCTGGTCACCGCCGACATTGTCCAGGAGGACATCGATACCGCCGGGCGCGGCCTTGGCCAGCTGCTCGACCATCGGTTCATCGGTGCCGCGGACCACCGCCGCGTCGTAGCCGAGTTCCCGGACCAGCCGTTCGGCCTTGCTCCACGAACCGGTGCTGCCGATCACCCGGCCGGCGCCCAGCAGGCGGGCGATCTGCCCGGCCATCGAGCCGATGGCGCTGCCACCGGCCGAGACGAACACGGTGTCGCCGGGCCGGAGGTGTACCCCCCGGGTCAGTGCCGCGTAAGCCGTCCCCCCGTGTCCCAGGTATGCGACCGGGTCCGGCAGCCCTCCGTCCAGTCGTGTGCAGGCCGCCGCGGCCACGACCGCGTACTCGCGCCACCCCAGGAAGTGGGAGACCAGGTCGCCGGGACACAGCCCGCTGTCGACTGGTGCCACGACGACCTCGCCAACAGCCTCGTCGGCCAGTGTGTCGCCCGGGCGCAGCGGGGGAAACGGCACACCCTCCACGGCCGCGTCGCTCTGACTGATCATCATGCGAAGCGAGGCCGAGACGCGGAAGAAGCGATTTCGGATCAGCACCCGATCGGCGCCCGGGTCCGGCAGCGGGATCTCAGCGATCTCCAGGTGCTGGCGGCCGGGCAGGCCGTCGGGGTGTGCGACGAGCCGGACTTCGCGGCAGGTCAGCGGAAGGTCGGACATGGCTTGCTCCTCAAATCGGGTGGAACATCGCAAGGCGGAGGGGCTACGTCCACGATTGATCAGGCAACTCGGTCGTTCCAGGCAGCCACAGAGCTGCGCCGCTTTTCGACACGCGTAGGGTGATCGTGCATGGATTCACTCGACCACCAGCTTGTTCATGCCCTGCACATAGACGGCCGAGCGCCGTTCAACCAGATCGCCGACGTGCTCGGCGTGTCCGACCAGACGATCGCCCGCCGCTACCGCCGGCTGCGTCAGACCGGCGCGCTACGCGTGCTCGGCCGCCTTGATGCTCGCCGCCTCGGACACGTCGAATGGGTCATCCGCCTGCAGTGCGCACCGGGTGCCTCGAGTGCCATCGCCGAGGCGCTTGCCAAGCGTGACGACACGTACTGGGTCCGCCTGGCCTCGGGTGGCACCGAGGTCGTTTGCAATGTCCACACCGGCAGCGAGCGGAATCGCGACGCGCTCTTTCTGAAGAAGCTCCCTGCGACTCGCCCAGTGACCGCAATCAGGGCGCACTGCTTCATCCACACCTTCCAAGGCGGCCCGACCGGTTGGCAAGCGGTCGCCTCGGCCCTGACAGAACAGCAGGCCGCCCAACTCGCACCGTCGCTCGCCGCACTCGGTACGGAGCCCGAGCCGATCGAGCTGGACGAGGGCGACCGCGCACTGCTGGGCGAGCTGGCATATGACGGCCGCGCCACCCATGTGGCACTCGCAGCAGCCACTGGATGGCACGAAGCGACCGTCCGCCGCAGGATCGCGTCCCTACGTGCGAGCGGAGCGCTGTACTTTGACATCGACGTCGACGACCGGCTCCTCGGTTACGCCAGCCCGGCGCTCCTGTGGATCTCCGTCGCTCCCCCCGAACTGGATGCTGTCGGACAGGCACTTGCCCAACACCCTGAGATCGCCTTTGCGGCCGCCACCACCGGCCCGACCAACCTGCTCGCCTCAGTCCACTGCCCGGACGTTTACGCCCTCTACGACTACATCGCGAACAGGGTCGCCGCCCTTCCCGGCATCCGCGACATCGACAGCGCGCCGATCCTCCGAACCGTCAAACGTGTGGGTTCGATGAGCAAGTGAGGTGACCCCCGCGCGCTCGGTTCGCCGGCACCGCGGGCATGCGCTCAGCCCGAGCCGGATTGGCGATGTCTTCCGCGCAGCTCTCGTGCTCAACGGGCACTGGAAGTGATCTTCATTGAGAAAACCTCATTGGCGTCGTCAAGCGGGTTGCCGACTCACGCTTCGAATGACCCGGCCGCGCTCCGACTGCGACGCGCATTTCATTCATTGCACGGGGCGAGTAGGTGACTTTTTCGCTCGCCATGGACCATACAGCGGTGTCCGTTTTGGAATGATTTAACACTTTCGTCGTGTGATGTGGCCGATATGGCGCGCGTCACCATGATGCGACTTAGTAGGACAAAGAACCCGCATCGTGGTCTGTTTGCGGTGATTCCGAAAGCCGTCACCCATTCTCTGTACTTATTCGGATAGTAAAGAGAGTCATTGACCGAAACTTGATCCCGGCTTAACACTTCTTGGCATCCCCCACGGAAGAGGTAATTTCCGATGCAGATCTCCGCGATGTCCAAGAAGTTCGCCCGCATGACCCAGACCAAGAAGATCTCACTGGGCATGGCCGCCGCAGGAGCCGCTGTCGTCGCCGGTTCCCTCGTCAGCGCTCCGGGCGCCTCGGCCGCCACCCCTACCCAGGCCGGCGACCGTGTCAGCACCTGGATCAACCAGTCACTGGAGATCATGCGCGCGCAGGGCATCCCGGGCTCCTACCACGGGATCCACCGCAACCTGATGCGCGAGTCGAGTGGCAACCCGAATGCCATCAACAACTGGGACTCCAACGCCGCCAAGGGCATCCCGTCCAAGGGCCTGCTCCAGGTCATCGACCCGACCTTCAAGGCCTATCACGTCCCCGGCACCTCGTGGAACATCTACGACCCGGTCGCCAACATCACCGCCGCCTGCAACTACGCGGCACATCGCTACGGCTCGATCGACAACGTCAACTCGGCGTACTGATCAGCATGTGATGAGGTTTCGGGAATTCACGAGACGGTCCCGACGAGACGAAACGGGGTCCGGTCGCAAGACCGGACCCCCCTCGTATTCCCCCTCCGTCAGGGCTTCCCGATCCCCCCGGATCCCTCCCCGGAAGCTCCCGACGACAGATATGACTCGGCGGGGTGCCGAACGGTTGCACGCCTTGACGATCTCTTTACCTTGATGGCAAAGAGGCCCTCTCAGCAGGCGTGTTCGGCGTAGCGGGACGCGACCTCGGCGAGCACTTCGGCGCCGTCGCGGGCCCAGAGGCCCTCGTTGAAGATCTCCACCTCGATCGGGCCGTCGAAGCCGGCGGCCTCGACCAGGGAGCGGAAGGCGCGGAAGTCCACGGCCCCGTCGCCCAGTTGCCCACGGCCGAGCAGAACGCCCGCCGGGAGCGGGGTGATCCAGTCGGCCAGCTGGAAGGAGTGGATGCGGCCGGCCGCGCCCGCGCGGGCGATCCGGTCGGGTGCCTGGTCGTCCCACCAGACGTGGTACGTGTCGACGACCACCCCCACCCGGTCGGCGGGGAAGCGCTCCGCGATGTCCAGGGCCTGGGAGAGCGTGGAGACGACGCAGCGGTCCGAGGCGAACATCGGGTGCAGCGGTTCGATCGCGAGACGTACGCCGCGCTCGGCCGCGTACGGCGCGAGCTGCCCCAGGGCGTCCGCGATGCGTTCGCGGGCGCCGCGCAGGTCCTTGCTGCCCGCCGGGAGGCCGCCGGAGACGAGGACCAGGGTGTCGGTGGACAGGGCCGCCGCCTCGTCGATCGCGGCGCGGTTGTCGTCCAGGGCGCGGGCCCGTTCCGCCGGGTCGAGGGCGGTGAAGAAGCCTCCCCGGCAGAGGCTGGTGACGGTCAGTCCGTTGTCGGCGAGCAGGGCGGCCGTGCGCTCCACGCCGTACTCCTGGACGGGGGCTCGCCACAGGCCCACCTTGTCGATGCCCGCCTTGGCGCAGCCCTCGGCCAGTTCGGGCAGCGACCACTGCTTGATGGTCTCCTGATTGATGGAGAGACGGCCGTCGCTCATCGGGTGCCTCCGTTGACCGTGAGCAGGGCACGCATCCGGGACTCGGCCAGTTCCGGATCGGGGAACAGGCCCAGTCGGTCGGCCAGTTCGTACGCCTTCGCCAGATGCGGCAGCGAGCGGGCGGACTGCAGGCCGCCGACCATGGTGAAGTGGTCCTGGTGCCCGGCGAGCCAGGCAAGGAACACCACGCCCGTCTTGTAGAAGCGGGTGGGCGCCCGGAAGAGGTGGCGGGACAGTTCGACCGTCGGGTCGAGGAGGTCGCGGAAGCCCTGGGTGTCACCGGTGTCCAGGACGCGTACGGCATGGGCGGCCAGCGGGCCCAGCGGGTCGAAGATGCCGAGCAGGGCATGGCTGAAGCCCCGGTCGTCACCCGCGATCAGCTCGGGGTAGTTGAAGTCGTCGCCGGTGTAGCAGCGGACCCCGCCGGGCAGGCGGCGGCGCACGTCGATCTCGCGCTCGGCGTCCAGAAGCGAGATCTTGATCCCGTCGACCTTGTCCGGGTGCTCGGCGATGACCTTCAGGAACGTGTCGGTGGCGGCGTCCAGGTCCGAGGAGCCCCAGTAGCCCTCCAGCGCCGGATCGAACATCGGGCCGAGCCAGTGCAGGACGACCGGTTCGGAGGCCTGGCGCAGCAGGTGCGCGTACGTCTCCAGGTAGTCCTCGGGCCCCTTCGCCGCGGCGGCGAGCGCACGGGAGGCCATCAGGATGGCCTGGGCGCCGCTCTCCTCGACGAGCGTGAGCTGCTCCTCGTACGCGGCCCTCACCTCGGCGAGCGAGGCCGGGCCGGCGGGGAGCTGGTCGGTGCCGACACCACAGGCGATACGGCCTGAGACGGCCTTCGCCTCGGCGGCGGAACGGCGGATCAGTTCGGCCGCGCCCGCCCAGTCCAGGCCCATGCCGCGCTGGGCGGTGTCCATGGCCTCGGCGACGCCGAGACCGTGCGACCAGAGATGACGGCGGAAGGCGAGGGTGGCGTCCCAGTCGACGGCGGCCGGTGAGTCGGGGCTGATGTCCGCGAACGGGTCGGCGACGACATGGGCGGCGGAGAAGACCGTACGGGAGGCGAGCGGTGCGCCGCCGGGGGCGAGGTCGAGCGGGGTGGTGCGGGGCTCGTACGGGCCCTGCGGGAGGTGGATGGTCACGGGGTCGGCTCCGATGTTCCGTACGCGGGGTGGATGGTCACAAGATCGCCTCCGACGTCCCGTGCGCGAGGTGGCCGGTCAACGGATCGGCTCCGTCGCCCGGCACGCCGGGCGGCTCGTCACAGTGTCAGCTCCGGCACGTCGAGGCGGCGGCCCTCGGCGGAGGACTTCAGGCCCAGTTCGGCGAGCTGCACGCCGCGGGCACCGGCCATCAGGTCCCAGGTGTACGGCTCGTCGAGGGCGATGTGGCGCAGGAAGAGCTCCCACTGGGCCTTGAAGCCGTTGTCGAAGACGGCGTTGTCGGGCATCTCCTGCCACTGGTCACGGAACGACTCGGTGACCGGGAGGTCCGGGTTCCAGACCGGCTTGGGGGTGGCCGAGCGGTGCTGGACGCGGCAGTTGCGGAGTCCGGCGACGGCGGAGCCGTGCGTTCCGTCGACCTGGAACTCGACGAGTTCATCGCGGTTGACGCGGACCGTCCAGGAGGAGTTGATCTGCGCGACGGCACCGCTCTCCAGCTGGAAGATGCCGTACGCGGCGTCGTCGGCGGTGGCGGCATACGGCTTGCCGCGCTCGTCCCAGCGCTGCGGGATGTGCGTCTGGACGTGCGCCTGGACGGTGGAGACCCGGCCGAACAGCTCGTGGAGCACGTACTCCCAGTGCGGGAACATGTCGACGACGATGCCGCCGCCGTCCTCGGCGCGGTAGTTCCAGGACGGGCGCTGGGCCTCCTGCCAGTCGCCCTCGAAGACCCAGTAGCCGAACTCGCCGCGCACGGAGAGGATCTCGCCGAAGAAGCCGCCGTCGATGAGGCGCTTCAGCTTCAGCAGGCCCGGCAGGAAGATCTTGTCCTGGACGACGCCGTGCTTGATCCCCGCGTCACGGGCCAGCCGGGCCAGCTCCAGGGCGCCCTCGACGTCCGTGGCGGTGGGCTTCTCGGTGTAGATGTGCTTCCCCGCGGCGATCGCCTTCTTGATCGCCTCGACGCGGGCCGAGGTGACCTGGGCGTCGAAGTAGATGTCGATGGTCTCGTCGGCGAGAACCGCGTCGAGGTCGGTCGACCACTCGGTCAGGCCGTGCTGCGCGGCGAGCTCCTCCAGCGCATGCGCGCGGCGGCCGACCAGGACGGGTTCGGGCCACAGCACGTCGCCGTCCCCGAGGTCGAGGCCGCCCTGCTCGCGGATGGCGAGGATCGAGCGCACCAGGTGCTGCCGGTATCCCATGCGACCCGTCACGCCGTTCATGGCAATGCGCACTGTCCTGCGTGTCACGAAAGTTCCTCCATACACCCGTAGCAAGCGCTTTCTATCGGAGATGACGCTAGCCTGCCGACAGCGGCCCGGACAAGAGGGGGCGCGCCGGCAACCTCTCTCACTCCTCTCACCCCCGGCACTCCTCGGAGGAAACCGATGACAGTCACCCTGGCTGATGTGGCGGCCCGCGCCCGGGTGTCCCCGGCCACCGTCTCCCGCGTGCTGAACGGCAACTACCCGGTGGCCGCGTCCACCCGGGAGCGGGTGCTGCGCGCGGTGGACGACCTGGACTACGTGCTCAACGGGCCCGCGAGTTCGCTGGCCGCGGCCACGTCCGACCTGGTCGGCATCCTGGTCAACGACATCGCCGACCCGTTCTTCGGGATCATGGCCGGGGCCGCGCAGACCGAGATCGGCGGGCCCGGGGACGGTTCCGGCCGAGCGGGCGGCGAGAAGCTCGCCGTCATCTGCAACACCGGCGGCTCCCCGGAGCGCGAGCTGACCTATCTCACTCTCCTCCAGCGCCAGCGCGCCGCCGCCGTCGTCCTGACCGGCGGCGCCGTGGAGGACCCGGAACACCGGGCGGCGGTCTCCGCCAAGCTGACGAAACTCGCGGACGCGGGCACCCGGGTGGTGCTGTGCGGGCGGCCCCCGCTGCCGGGCAGCGAGGCGGTCGTGGCCTCGCTCGCCTTCGACAACCGGGGCGGCGGGCGACGCCTCACCGAGCATCTGCTCTCGCTCGGCCACCGGCGGATCGGCTATGTCGCGGGCCCGTTGGAGCGGACGACGACCCGCCACCGCCTCGAGGGCCACCGTGCCGCGATGCGGGCGGCGGGGCTCTTCGGTGACGAAGGGGGTACGGAGGGGAGCCCGGCGCACGCGTACGACGAGGAGCGGCTCACCGTCCACGGCCCCTACGACCGCCGCTCCGGCTACGACGCGACCCTCGAACTGCTGCGCCGCGAACCCGGGGTGACGGCCGTCGTCGCCGCCAACGACACGGTGGCGCTGGGCGCCAGTGCGGCGATCCGGGACCGGGGCCTGCGCATCCCCGAGGACGTCTCGGTGGCGGGATTCGACGATCTGCCGTTCTCGGTGGACGCGGTCCCGGCGCTGACGACCGTACGGCTGCCGCTCTTCGAGGCGGGCGCACGGGCGGGGCGGCTGGCGATGGGCAAGGAGGCGCCGCCGCCGGGAGGCATCGCGACGATCGCGGCCGAGCTGATGGTGCGGGGGTCGACGGCGCCGCCGCGGGCGGTGTGAGGCTCCGCCCCGGGGCCGGGGTACCGGCGGGGCGGGCACCGGGGTCATGATGTGCCGGCCACCGTCCGGTCCGCGCGGGACGGTGACACGTACCGACGGAAGGAACACGCACATGAAGCTCGCCTTCTCGACCCTCGGAGTGCCGGGGATGCCGATGGCCGATGTCGTCCGGCTCGCCGCCGAGCACGGTTATCAGGGGGTGGAACTGCGCGCCCACCCCGAGGAACCGGTGCATCCGGGTCTCTCGGCACCGGAACGGGCCGACGTCGTCGAGGAGTTCAGGAAGGGCGGCGTCGAGATCCTGACCGTCGCCGGGTACGTCAGGGCCGCGGCCGAGGGGGACGACCGGCCCGTGCTGGACGAACTCGCCGGGCTGGTGGAGCTGGCCCACGACCTGGGTGCCCGGCACGTCCGGGTCTTCCCGGGCGGCGGCGACCAGGACCCCGCCGCGGCCGACGCGATCGCCGCCCGGCGGCTGGGCGCCGCCGCTCCGCACGCCGCCGACCGGGGCGTACGCATCCTGCTCGAAACCCATGACTCGCACCGGGCGGGCGCGGACGTGGCCCGGGTCGTCGAAACGGTCGGGCACCGGCAGGTCGGCGCGCTGTGGGACATCATGCACACCTGGCTGGCGGGCGAGGAACCGGCCGCCAGCCACGCCGTGCTGGCCCCGCACCTGGCCTACGTACAGGTGAAGGACATCGCGTCGGCCGAGGACACCGAACCGTTGGCGCTGGGCGCCGGGGTACTGCCCCTGCGGGACTGCCTGGACACGCTGGACCCGGACATCTGGGTCTGCTGGGAGTACGAGAAGCGGTGGCACCCGGGGGCGGCGGAACTGCCGGGGCTGCTCGGCGCGGGACGCGAGCACCTGCTGCGGCTGGGGGCACCCACGTCGTAGGCGGACGCGGGCACGGGCACCTCGCGGTCGCGGGCGCAGTCGCAGGCGTGTTCAGGCCCGCGCCCTCGGCCGCGGTTCCGGTTCCTGGTCCGGTCCCTGCTCCGGCTGCTGTGCCTGCTCCGATTCCGGTTCCGGCATCCGTTCCGGTGTCGCCGGTACCGCGCCGCCGGTCCGGCGCGCCCCCGCCAGCGACGTCAGAGCCACCCCGCCCACCAGCAGCGCCGCCGCGCACCACCGCAGCGGGCTCACCGACTCGCCCAGCAGCAGTGCGGCCGACGACATCCCGAAGACCGGGACGAGCAGCGTGAACGGGGCCACCGAGGACGCCGGGTGGTGGCGCAGCAGGAAGCCCCAGGCCCCGAAGCCGAAGACGGTGGTGATCCAGGCGACGTAGACGATGATTCCGACGCCGCTCCAGTCGAGCGCGGCCAGCGCGTCGGCGTCGCGGTCCCAGCCCTCGAAGAGGAGGGAGAGGCCGAGCAGCGGGAGCACGGGGACGGTCGAGACCCAGACCATGAAGTTGAGGGAGTCGGGCGGTGCGGCCCTGCGGGTCAGCACATTGGACACACCCCAGCAGGCCGCCGCCGCGATCACCAGGACGAAGGCGAGCACGGGCCCGCTCGTGCCCTCGTCGATCGCCGCCACGCCGATGCCCGCCAGCGCCACCGCCATCCCCGACATCCGTACTCTTCCCGGGCGTTCGCCCAGCGCGAGCGCCGCGAAGAGGGCCGTGAAGACGGCCTGCACCTGGAGCACCAGGGAGGACAGGCCGGCGGGCATGCCTCGGTCCATGCCGATGAAGAGCAGACCGAACTTCGCCACTCCGAGAACGAGCCCGACACCCACGATCCACTTCCAGGCGACCTTGGGCCGGCCGACGAAGAAGACCGCGGGCAGCGCGGCGACCAGGAAGCGCAGGGCGGAGAAGAGCAGCGGCGGGAAGTGCCCGAGGCCGATCTCTATGACGACGAAGTTGACACCCCAGACGGCGGCCACCAGGGCGGCCAGGGCGATGTGGAGGGGACGCATGCACCGAGGATCACCCGCGCGGACCATGTAGCACCAGCACGGACTCCTTCATGGTGGAATTGAGCGTTGCTAATGAATCGCAAGATCCCAACGGCCTCCCCCACTCCCTGTCGTGGGGAGGCCCCAAGTCCGGGAGGTTCCGGTGCTCGATCTGTCCCGGCTGCGCGCACTGCACGCCATCTCCGTCCATGGCTCCGTCGCGGGCGCGGCCGCCGCGCTCGGCTACACCCCGTCGGCGGTTTCGCAGCAGATCACCAAGCTGGAACGGGAGACCCGCACGACGCTTCTCGAACGCCGTGGACGCGGTGTCGCGCTGACCGAGGAGGCCCTCCATCTCGCCGCGACGGCCCAGCAGTTGCTGGCGATCATGGAGCGCGCGGAGACCACGCTGGAGGAGCGCAGGGGGCTGCCGACCGGGCGGCTGTCGATCGGCGCGTTCGCGTCCGCGGCGCGCGGACTGCTGCCCCGGGTGCTGGCCGGGCTGGACCGGGACCACCCCGCTCTGGACGTGCGGATGACCGAGGTCGATCCGCACCTCTCGGTCGACCTGGTGGCCAAGGGCGTGATCGATCTGGCGGTCGCGCACGACTGGGACATCGCCCCGCTGCCCGCGCCCGACGGCGTGGCGCAGGCGGTGATCGGTGACGACCTGTGCGATCTGCTGGTGCCCGAGGGTCATCGGCTCGCCGGGCGGGACGCGGTGCGGCGCGAGGAACTCGCGAGGGAGCGGTGGATCTGCCAGCCTCCGGGGACGGTCTGCCACGACTGGCTCGTACGGACGCTGCGTGCGGCGGGTTACGAGCCCGACATCCGGCACCAGGCGGAGGAGAACCACACCCAACTGGCCCTGCTCGCCGCCGGTCTCGGGGTCGCGATGATCCCCCGGCTGGGACGTGGGCCGCTGCCGACGGGAGTGGTGGCGGTGCCGCTCGCCCCCGTACCGGTGCGCCGGCTGTACGCGTTGTGGCGCACGGAGGCGGCCCGGCGGCCCGCGATCACGGCGGCCGTGTCGGCCCTCCAGTCGCACGGGGCAGCGGTGGGGCTGAGGTAGCGGGCCGGCCGGGGTCGTGGCGCCGCGCCCCCGATCGCCGGATCGGGACGGGATCGCCCGTGCCCTTCAAGCACTGGACAGGCTCAAAACGGTCCAGACCCTTGACCGGAAGTTATTTTCTGTATATCCGTGCTCCTTGGAAGTTTCTTTCACCTTCTCTCTCGTCCCCGAGTACGGCCGAAGGAGCTCACGTGCACCACCGCACCTCCAGACGCACCCTTCTCACCGCCACCGCCGCGACCGCCGCGGTCGCCGTCACCGGCGGCGTCATCGCCCCCGGCGCCGTCGCCGCCCAGAGGTCCGCGAGCAGCGGGCCCGGCGGCGGGCAGCACGACTCAGCCGCCACCACCAAGCGCCTCAAGGGGCTCATCTCCCGGATGACCCTGGAGGAGAAGGTCGGGCAGCTCTTCGTGATGCGGGTGTACGGGCACTCCGCCACCGAGCCCGATCAGGCCGACATCGACGCCAACCTGGCCGAGATCGGCGTCCGCACCGCCGCCGAGCTGATCGCCAAGTACCACGTCGGCGGAATCATCTACTTCGCCTGGGCGCACAACACCCGCGACCCGCACCAGATCGCCGACCTCTCCAACGGCATCCAGCGCGCCGGCCTCGCCGGCCCGACTCCGCTGCCGCTCCTCGTCTCCACCGACCAGGAGCACGGCATCGTCTGCCGCGTCGGCGAGCCCGCCACCTTGATGCCCGGCGCGATGGCGCTGGGCGCGGGCGGCTCGCGCTCCGACGCCCGCCGGGCCGGGCAGATCGCGGGCGCCGAGCTGGCGGCGATCGGCATCAACCAGAACTACGCCCCGGACGCCGACGTCAACGTCAACCCGGCCAACCCGGTCATCGGCGTACGGTCCTTCGGCTCCGACCCGCAGTCGGTCGCGGCGATGGTCGCCGCGCAGGTGAAGGGGTATCAGAGCAGCGGGATCGCCTCGACCGCCAAGCACTTCCCGGGCCACGGCGACACCAGCACCGACAGCCACACCGGCCTGCCCGTCATCCGCCACACCCGGGAGCAGTGGGCGGAGCTGGACGAGCCGCCGTTCCGGGCCGCGATCGCGGCGGGCATCGACTCGATCATGACCGCGCACATCGTGGTCCCGGCGCTGGATCCGGCCGAGGACCCGGCGACGCTCTCCCGTCCGATCCTCACCGGCATCCTGCGCGAGGAACTCGGCTACGACGGGGTCGTGGTGACCGACTCGCTCGGCATGGAGGGCGTGCGGACGAAGTACGGCGACGAGCGCGTGCCGGTCCTCGCCCTGCTTGCGGGCGTCGACCAGCTGCTCAACCCGCCGGACCTGGACGTCTCCTGGAACGCCGTCCTGGAGGCCGTGAAGAGCGGTGAGATCAGCGAGGCCAGGATCGAGGAATCGATCCTGCGCATCCTGCGCCTGAAGACGAAGCTCGGGCTGTTCGACGACCCGTTCGTCAGTCACAAGGGCGTGGACCACACCGTCGGGACACGGGCCCATCTGGCCGCCGCCGACCGGATCGCCGAGCGCACCACCACACTGCTCGCCAACGACGGTGCGGTGCTGCCGCTCTCGCGGCGGTCCCACAAGAACCTGCTCGTGGTCGGCGCCGACCCGGCCTCCCCGTCCGGCACCACCGGACCGCCGACCACCACCCTGGCCACCGCCTTCGGTGAACTGGGTTACGCGGCAACGGCGCTGTCCACCGGTACCGCCCCCACCAAGGCGAAGATCGACGAGGCGGTGGCGGCCGCACAGGGCAAGGACGCGGTGATCGTCGGGACGTACAACGTCACGGCGACCAGCTCGCAGCGCACCCTGGTGAGCGCCCTCGCGGCGACCGGCATCCCGGTGATCACCGTAGCGATCCGCAATCCGTACGACATCGCCCAGCTGGCCGGGACCGGGTTCGCGGCGAACCTGGCCACGTACTCCTGGACCGATGTCGAACTGCGGGCCGCCGCCCGCGTGATCGCGGGCCGCGCGGAGCCGGAGGGCACCCTGCCGGTGCCCGTGCAGCGCGCCGACGATCCGGCGCGGGTGTTGTACCCGGTCGGTCACGGGCTGACGTACTAGTGCCGTGACCGGCAAGGTTTGCCCCGTGAGGAGTGTCGTCCAGTGCGTGCGATCGCAAGGCGGCCGGAAGTCCTTTTAGCGGAGCCACCAGGACTTTTGGCCAACGCCGCGAGCGTGCGTGCTGGACGGCGCGACGGGGCAAAGCCTGCCGGGAGGGGCACCAGAACCCGGGAAGGGGCTGTGCGTGCGCACAGCCCCTTCCCTGTCTGCGAGGACGGCCTCACGTGGACCGCGTTCGCGAGGACGGCCTCACAAGGACGGTCTCACGAGGACCGATTGCTCAGGGGCGCAGTCCGCGCTCGTTCGTCACGTCCCGCTTGTCGAGCCGCGCGTCGAACTTCGCGAGCGGCTTCGCCTTCGCCGGGTCCTCCTGCACGGCGGCCGGCGCGACGCCCGCCCAGCGCAGAATGGCGGCGGTGGCCGTCGCCTTGTCATCCGCGTCGAGCCCTGCCACGTTGGAGCCGTGGTTGCCACCCGCCACGGTCATGACATAGCTGTCACGGGCGCCCGCGCCGAGCCGGAAGCGCTCCGCGCCCCACGGGTCGTTCTGCCCGTACACGTACAGCATGTGGTTGGCGTGGTGCTTCACCCAGGTGTCGACGTCACGCATCACCGACGGCTGGAACTTCATCGGGATGGAGCGCGGCACGTAGTTGCGCGGCGGCTGGTACCCGTACCGGCTCAGCTTGCCGAGCCACGGCTGCTTGATGTTCGGCGAACCGAGCTGGGTGCCCGCCTGGTAGTAGTACGGGGTGTACCTCTCCAGGCCCTGGTCGGTGTAGGCGGAGAATCCGGAGATCGAGTCGATCGAGTCCCAGATCGCCTGGTCGGGGGCGTTCTCGGCGTCGGCGGGGATGGTGTCGCAGTCGGACAGCAGGCTGTACTGCCAGTACGCCCAGACGTAGTCCATGACGACGGCCTCGTAGGCCCGGTCGAGCGAGCCGACGGTGTCGAAGGTGTAGCTGTTCGCGGCGGCGTACTCCTGGTACTTCTTCTCCAGCGGCCCGCGACGGACCAGCGCCTCGCGCTGCACCCCGTTCAGCCTGTCGCGGCACTCCTTGGTGCCGACGTTCTCGAAGAACCGGTCGTACGCCGAATCCTCCTTGTCGACGACGTCGTTGGGCGCGACGTACGCGACGACGCCGTCCATGTCATCGGGATAGAAGCGCTCGAAGTACGTGGCGGTCATGCCGCCCTTGGAGCCGCCGGTGGTCAGCCAGTTCTTGGTGTAGATCTGCTTCAGCGCGGTGAAGACGCGGTGCTGGTCGCTGGCGGCCTGCCAGATGTCGAGCTTGGACCAGTCGGCGGGCGCCGGGCGGGACGGGGTGAAGAAACGGTACTCCAGGGAAACCTGGTTGCCGTCGACGATCCGGGTCGGCTCGGAGCGGCTGGGGTTGGTGGAGACGTTGTAGCCACTGGTGTAGAAGACCGTCGGGCGGGACGTGTCCTTGTGCAGCAGGGTGATGCGCTGCTGGAAGGTGCCCTTGGACGGGTGCCGGTGGTCGATCGGCTGAGTGTAGTTGAGGACGAAGTAGCGGTAGCCCGCGTACGGCTTCTCCTCGATGAGACTCATTCCCGGGATGGCCAGGATGCGGTCCTTGATGTCCGTGCTCGTGCCGTCGTCGCCGACGGCCGTGCTCCGGAACGCGGTCGGTTCCGCGGCGGTGGCCGCCCCGGCCGAGGCACCCGTCGCACTCACCGTGCCGATGAGCACCGCGAGCGACAGGAACCCTCTGAGCGCCTTGCGCATGCACCCTCCCCATGATTCACAACATTCGTCGTGAACCTAGCGGGGCAACACCGGCACCGCCAGCCCCTGTTGCAGGGGAAAGATGCCAGGGCAGAACCATGGACCCGGGCCGTCGGCTCTCGGCGACCACCCCGGCCGCCGCCGTCGGCCCGCCCTCCGTCAGCAGAGAATCCAGCCCGTGGAACCGGACTTCCCCTCGATCGTGGCCGAGGCCCGGACGCACCGGTTCAGCGCGTGGACCGTCACCGGTCCGGCCTGCTTGGTGTACTTGCCGCTGTCGACGACGGGGCTGCCGCCGCGCGGCTGGATCATCACGGCCATCCTGCGGCGCGGGCCCGGCTTCTTGGCGACCGCGACGGCGCAGGCGTAGGAGCGGCTCTTGTAGACGCGCAGCTCACCGGTCTTGAACGGGACCGCCTTCGCGAGGCGCCCGGGGCAGACGGCCGCGGCGTGGGCGCTGCTCGCAGCGGTGCCGGTGAGCAGCAGACCGGCGGTCACCAGCGGCAGGACGAACAGGTGCGCGAGCATCCGGCGTCCGATGCCGATGCCTCTTCCGCCCCGGCCGGCCGTTCCGACCGCGTCGGACGCATCGGCCGCATCAGCCGCTCCGGTCTCCCCGGCCCCTCCGGCCCCTCCGGCCCTTCCGGTCCTTCTGATCACCAGCAGCCCCATCAGCTAATCGAACATTTGCGCCCTTGTTCGGTACATACGCACACATGCGTACGACGCAGGAGGCCATCCGAAGGTTGCACCCGGCGTGCTCCGCCTCCCGGGCAGCCGCATCGCCCCAGCATGGCTCCAACCAGGCAGAGCCACAGGAAAGGCAGGAACCGCCATGCTCCGACTCCGCCATGCACAGGGCCCCCTCGGCCGACGCGCCGTCGCAAGGACGCTGCTCGCCACCGCACTCCTCTCCGTCGTCGCCGTGGTCCCGGCCGCCGCGTCGGCCCCGCGGGCGCCGATGGCCGCGGCGCCGGTGCGCAGCGACGCCGGCACCCCGGCCTACCAACAGGTGGCCCACTTCTACGGTGCCTACATCGATGCCGTCAGGGCGGAGGGCGGCGGCAAGCTCGCCGCCGCCCTGAGGTCGTTCTACCTGACGTCCCACCTGCGCACCCAGCTGAACACCTGGGAGAGACGCAACCACGCGGACGCGGTGCTCCGCGCCCAGAACACCCCGCTCGACTTCCGGGTCACTCCGGGCGAGAGCGGGGCGGGCCACACCTGGTCGAAGGTGCGGCTCACCTGGAGCAACGGCAAGCACCCCGCACACACGTATCTGACCGTGCGGTCGGACCTGCGGACCGGAAGGATCTCCGGCATCGGCAGGTGAACGGGGGTGGACGGACCCGCCGTTCACACCCCGGCGGGCTCGTCCTCCCCGATGAAGGTGCGCCACAGCACGGCGTAGTGCCCGTCGCGGGCGAGGAGTTCGTCGTGCGTGCCGTCCTCGACGACCCGGCCGTGGTCCATCACCACGACCCGGTCGGCGCGGGCCGCCGTGGTCAGCCGGTGGGCGACGACCAGGGTGGTGCGCCGGCCGGTGAGCCGGTCGGTCGCCTGGTTGACCAGGGCCTCGCTGGCCAGGTCCAGGGAGGCGGTCGCCTCGTCGAGCAGCAGGACGTCCGGGTCGACGAGTTCGGCGCGGGCCAGCGCGATCAGCTGACGCTGACCGGCCGAGAGGTTGCGGCCCCGCTCGGCGACCTCGTGCAGATACCCGCCGTCCAGCGTGGCGATCATGTCGTGGGCGCCCACCGCCCGCGCCGCCGCCTCCACCTGCGCGTCGGTGGCCTCGGGCCGCCCGTAGGCGATGGCGTCGCGGACCGTACCGGCGAAGAGGTACGCCTCCTGCGGCACGACTCCGAGCCGGTGCCGGTACGCGGTGAGGTCGAGCCGGCGCAGATCGGTGCCGTCCGCCGTGACCCGGCCGCCCGTCGGGTCGTAGAACCGGGCGACGAGTTTGACGAGGGTGGACTTCCCGGCGCCCGTCTCGCCGACGAACGCGACCGTCTGGCCGGCCGGTATCCGCAGGTCGACCCCGATCAGGGCCTCTTCGGCGTCGTCCCCCGAGCCGTAGGCGAAGGACACGTCCTCGAAGGCGATCTCGCCGCGCAGCGACAGCACGTCCAGCGGTTCGTCCGCCTCGTCGGTGGAGGTCGGCTCGCGCAGCAGTTCCTGGATGCGGCCGAGGGAGACGGTGGCCTGCTGGTAGCCGTCGAAGACCTGGGAGAGCTGCTGCACCGGGGCGAAGAACAGATCGATGTAGAGGAGGTACGCGACCAGCGCACCGGTGGTGAGCGTGCCGTTGTCGACCCGGCCCGCGCCGACGATCAGGACGGCGGCCGAGGCCACCGCCGACAGCAGCTGCACGAACGGGAAGTAGACCGATATCAGCCACTGGCCGCGGACCCTGGCCCGGCGGTAGTGGTCGCTGCGCTCCGCGAACCGGTCCGCGCCGTCGCGCTCGCGGCGGAACGCCTGCACGATCCGCAGTCCGGAGACGGACTCCTGGAGGTCGGCGTTGACGACACTGATGCGTTCGCGGGCCAGCTCGTAGGCCTTGACGCTCTTGCGGCGGAAGAAGAACGTACCGACGATCAGCGCGGGCAGCGTGGCGAAGACGACGAGGGCCAGCGACACGTCGAGGACCAGCAGGGCGACCATGATGCCGAAGAAGGTGACGACGGAGACGAAGGCCGTGACCAGACCGGTCTGCAGGAACGTCGACAGCGCGTCCACGTCCGTCGTCATCCGGGTCATGATGCGGCCGGTCAGCTCGCGCTCGTAGTAGTCCAGGCCGAGCCGCTGGAGCTGTGCGAAGATCTTCAGCCGCAGGGAGTACAGCACCCGCTCGCCGGTGCGGCCCGTCATCCGGGTCTCGCCGATCTGGGCCGCCCACTGCGCGAGCACGACCACCAGGGCCAGCGCGGAGGCCGCCCAGACGGCACCGAGGGCGAGCCGGGAGACACCCTGGTCGATGCCGTGCCGGATCAGTACGGGCAGCAGGAGTCCGGCGCCCGCGTCCACCGCCACCAGTACCAGGCTCACCAGGAGCGGCAGCCCGAAGCCCCGCAGCAGCCTGCGCAGTCCGTAGGACTCCTCGGGCCGGACGGCCCTCGCCTCGTCGATGTCGGGGGTGTCGGTGGCCGGTGGCAGGGCCTCGACCTGGGCGAGCAGCTCGGGTGTCGCGGGCATGCCGGCCGCCCCGACGTCGCGGGGCTCGTCCTTGCGGACCCACAGGTGGGGGCTGATGCCGCGCTCGGCGTCGAACGTGGCGTCCAGCTCCTCCTGGAGCGCGCGGTCGTCCTCGGGGGTGGTGTCGACGGCGGAGGTCAGCGGGTGGTGTCCGGGCGAGGTGCCGCCGAGCTCGTCCGGGTCGGTGAGCAGCTGCCGGTAGAGCGCGCAGCGGCGCTCCAGCTCCTCGTGCGTACCGATGTCGGCGAGCCTGCCGTGGTCCAGCACGGCGATCCGGTCGGCGAGGCCGAGGGTGGAGCGGCGGTGTGCGATCAGGAGGGTCGTCCGCCCGGCCATCACCTGGCGCAGCGCCTCGTGGATCTCGTGCTCGACGCGGGCGTCGACGGCGGAGGTGGCGTCGTCGAGGAGGAGCAGCCGGGGGTCGGTGAGGATGGCGCGGGCGAGCGCGACGCGCTGGCGCTGGCCGCCGGAGAGGGTGAGTCCGTGCTCGCCGACCTTGGTGTCGTAGCCCTCGGGCAGGTCCGCGATGAATTGGTCGGCCTGGGCGGCGCGGGCCGCCTGCTCGATCTGTTCCTGTGTGGCGTCCGGGAATCCGTAGGCGATGTTGGCGCGGACGGTGTCGGAGAACAGGAAGCTGTCCTCCGGCACGAGGCCGATGGCGGCGCGCAGGGACCGCTGGGTCAGTTCGCGGACGTCGTGGCCGCCGACCAGGACGGCGCCGTGCGTCACGTCGTAGAAGCGGGGCAGCAGCAGCGAGACGGTGGACTTGCCGCTGCCGGACGCGCCGACGACGGCGACCGTCTCACCGGGCTCGATGGTCAGCGAGAACCCGTCGAGGACGGGGCGGTCGTCCGCGTAGCCGAACCGTACGTCGTCGAACTCGACGCTCGCGGGGGCGTCGGCCGGGAGTTCCTTGGTGCCGTCCTTGATGGCCGGCTCGGTGTCGATCAGTTCCAGTACGCGTTCGACACCGGCGCGGGCCTGCTGTCCGACGGTGAGGACCATGGCGAGCATCCGGACCGGACCGACGAGCTGGGCGAGGTAGGTGGAGAAAGCGACGAACGTGCCGAGGGTGATCTCTCCCCGGGTGGCGAGCCAGCCGCCGAGGGCCAGCATCGCGACCTGGCCGAGCGCGGGGACGGCCTGGAGCGCCGGGGTGTACCGGGAGTTCAGCCGGATCGTCCGCAGCCGTCCGGCGAACAGCTTGCGGCCGACCTCGCGCAGTTTGCCGGCCTCCTGGTCCTCCTGTCCGAAGCCCTTGACGACCCGGACCCCGGAGACGGCCCCGTCGACGACTCCGGCGACGGCGGCGGCCTGCCCCTGGGCGTACCACGTGGCGGGGAAGAGGCGGGCGCGGGAACGGCGGGCGATGTACCAGAGGGCGGGGGCGACGGCGATCGCGACCAGGGTGAGCAGGGGCGAGAGCCACGCCATGATCACCAGGGAGATGAGGAAGAGCAGTACGTTCCCGATGGTCATCGGGAGCATGAACAGAAGTCCCTGGATCAGCTGGAGGTCGCTGGTGGCGCGCCCGACGACCTGTCCGGTGGACAGCTCGTCCTGCCGCTTGCCGTCGAGGCGGGTGAGCGTCCCGTACATCTCGGTACGGAGGTCGTGCTGTACGTCGAGGGCGAGCCGGCCGCCGTAGTAGCGGCGGATGTACGTGGATATGTACACCAGCACGGCCGCGACCACGAGGAGCCCGGTCCAGACGGCGAGGGAACGCGTGTGGTCGACGACGACATCGTCGATGATCACCTTGGTGATCAGCGGGACGAGCGCCATCACCGCCATGCCGGCGAGCGACGAGCCGAGCGCCAGCAGCACATTGCGCCGGTAGCGCCAGGCGTAGCCGATCAGCCGCCGAGCCCAGCCCGAGGCCTGCGCCGTGCCCTCCGCGTGCCCTGCGTCCGTCACCGGTACCTCCCCGTTCGACCTGCTCTACCGGAAGGCACCAACGCGGTGGGCAGCGGATTTCATCCCGCTGTTACAAAAAACGGGCCCAAAGGGCTGTAGGCCGGTGCGACGTCTTGCCTACGACCTGCATACGACCGGCCGCTCAGGGCCTGTCACCCGCCAGGCTCTCGGGCGGTGGGCGGCCGGTCGGTGCCGGAGGCCGGCCGATCCGGCCTCCGGCACGCGGCTACGACTGCGGTGTCGCGGTGAGCATCCGTACGGCCGGTGCCTCCGGGACCGCGGGCACCGCCTCCTGCGGCGCGGCGGGCGGGGCGACGGTGGACTGGGTGGCGACGGCGGGGTTGAGGTCCTTGTGCACGGCGCGGGCGACGGCCTGGATGGTGTTGATGCCGTCGTTCATCGTCTTGTTGTCCTGGGTGAGCACGGTGATCGCGTAGTCGTGCCCCTTGCCCGTGAAGGCGCCGATGCTGTGGACCCGCCAGCCGTGGGTGGCGCGCGGCAGCCAGCCGTTCTTGACCTGGACGGTCACGCCGGACGGCGCACCGGCGGGCGTGCCCCAGCGCTGCGAGGAGACGACCTTGCGCATCAGGCCCAGCTCGTAGGAGCGCGCGTTGTCGCTCAGCACGGAGTTCTTCGCGGTCAGCAGGGTCAGCAGCCGCTGCTCGTCCTGGGCGGTGATCTGGGTCAGCCCCCAGTAGCCACCGGAGCCGGGCACGGTGTGCGTCATTCCGGCGGCCTTCAGGAACGCCTTGATCTTGGTCACCCCGAGCTGCTTCCACAGGCTGGTGGTCGCGTCGTTGTCGGACTTGGTGATCATGGCGGTGGTGAGGTTTATCTCGCGCTGGGTGAGATAGCGGTTGTGCTTCTTGTTGTCCCAGAGCAGCGCCGCCAGCACGGTCGCCTTCACGACACTGGCGGAGTCGTACTTCGTCGTCGCCCGCAGGGAGCAGTTCGTCTTGGTGGTGCGGTCGTAGAGCGCCACGGCCGTCGTCGACGTCCTCCCCTTGAGCGCGGCGGTGATGTCCTTCGTCAGCTTGGCTGCCAGCCCCGCCTTGCCGGACGTGCAGCTCACCGTCGGTGTCGCGGCGGCGGCGGGCGCGGCGCCGAGCGCCACGGGTACGAGCACGCCCGCGGCGAGCGCGACGGACAGCGCGCCACGCGCACGGCGGGTTATGTGGGATCCAGTCATGAGGCTTCCGTCCCCTGAGTCATCTGTACGGGCGCGCCCCCGGCACGCCCGTACAGATGACTCCCGGCGGACGGGAAAGTTGTACGAAACACGGTCCAATTGGCCAGGACTTGACGCTCGGGGCCCGATGCCTCCGCCCGGAAGTTCGCCGTGTCCGGGACCGGGGTAGTCAGTGATCGCATTCGTCGCCCGGTCTCATGAGGAGGTTCACGAAGTCATGTCCGAAGCCCAGCCGAGCACCGCCTACCGCTGCGGTCAGCTGTACGCGACCCTGCACGTCCTGTGTTCCGTCGGTACCGGCGACCGGGCGCTGGACAAGCAGGAGGCCCGGGACAAAGTGCTGAAGCGGCCGGAGGAGCACCTCGGACCCCCGCTGGGCAAGGCAGCCCAGTACGTGATGGCGGCCCGGCGGAAGGGGTCGGACCGCGCAAAGGCGGCCGACGAACTGTTCCGCGCCATAGTGGACTTCATACCGGCCAACGGCAAACTCCCCGCCGCTCTCGGGGAGGGAGAGAAGGGGGAGTTCACCAAGGGCTTCCATCAGCAGATGGCCGAGTACGCGACCACGCACGGCCGTCTGATGACATGACGGACGAGGTCCGGCGCGGTCACAGATGCGTCGGCTCGAACATCCTCAGCAGGGCCGGGAGCACGACCACCGAGGGGCCCGGCTGAGCGAGGGACTTCGCCAGGTCGGCGGCGAGCGTCTCGGGGGTCGTGCGGACCGCCGGGACGCCGAAGGACTCGGCGAGGGCGACGAAGTCGGGACGGGCGAGTTCCGTCGCCGTGGCCTCGCCGAAGGCGCCCGTCATGTACTCGCGCAGGATGCCGTAGCCGCCGTCGTCGACGATCAGCCAGGTGACGGGCAGGTCGTACTGGCGGGCCGTGGCCAGCTCCGCGATCGAGTACATCGCGCCGCCGTCGCCGGAGACCGCCAGGACCGGCCTCGTACGGTCGGCCGCCGCCGCACCGAGGGCGGCGGGGAAGCCGTAACCGAGGCCGCCCGCGCCCTGGGCCGAGTGCATCGTGTTCGGATGGCGGGCGTCGAAGGCGGACCAGGCCCAGTAGGCCAGGATCGTCATGTCCCAGAAGCTGGGCGACGCGTCGGGCAGGGCCTGACGGACCGAGGCGATGAGCTGCTGCTCCAGGGTGAGTTCCTGGGCGGCGATCCGGTCGCGCACCGCTGCGAGGACCGTGCGGACCCGCTCCGGCGCCGACGGGTCCTCGCGGCGGTCGACCGCGTCGAGGAGGTCGGACAGGGCCTCGCGGGCGTCGGCGTGGATGCCGAGCGCGGGATGGTTGGACTCCAGCTTGCCGGCGTCGGCCTCGATCTGGACGACCCGGCCGCGCGGGGCGAACGTGTGGTAGTTCGAGGAGAGTTCACCGAGCCCGGAGCCGACGACCAGCAGCACGTCGGCGGCTTCCAGGAAGTCCGTCGTGTGGCGGTCCTCCAGCCAGGACTGGAGCGAGAGCGGGTGCTCCCACGGGAAGGCGCCCTTGCCGCCGAAGGTGGTGACGACGGGCGCGTCGATCTTCTCCGCGAGCGCGAGCAGCTTGCCGGACGCGTCGGAGCGCACGACTCCGCCGCCCGCGATGATCGCCGGACGTTCCGCCCTGGACAGCAGGTCGGCCGCGACGGCGGTCAGTTCGGGACGGGCGTGCAGTGCGCGCGGGGTGGCGTCCATCGCCGTGACGACGGGCAGCGTGGTCTCGGCGAGGAGTACGTCCTGCGGGATCTCGACCCAGACCGGACCGTGCGGGGCGGTCAGCGCGGACTCCCAGGCGGCCGCGATCGCCGACGGGATCTGGGAGGCCGTACGGACGGTGTGGACCGACTTCACGACATCGCGGAACGACGCCTTCTGGTCCCTCAGTTCGTGCAGGTAGCCGTGGCGTCCGCCGCCCAGGCCCGCGGTCGGGATCTGGCTGGAGACGGCCAGCACGGGGGCGGAGGCCGCCGCCGCCTCCTGGAGAGCGGCGAGGGAGGTGAGCGCGCCGGGGCCGGTGGAGAGCAGCAGCGGGGCGACCTCGCCGGTGACCCGCCCGTAGGCGTCGGCGGCGAAGCCCGCGTTGTTCTCGACCCGCAGGCCGATGTAGTTCAGCGACGAGCGGCGCAGCGCGTCGAACATGCCCAGCGCGTGCTGGCCGGGCAGACCGAAGACGGTGGTCGCGCCGAGGCCCTGGAGCGTTTCGACGACGAGGTCTCCGCCGTTGCGTCCTGCCGGGGGGTTCAGAGCGGCCGCGATCTGCTCGGGGGTGAGCTGCGGCCGCTCGTCGTGGTGGTCGTGGCTCACTTCGTGCGGGCCTCTGCGATCTGGCGGGACATGACCGTCGTCAGCTCGTACGCCGTGTGGGAGGCGGCGACGGAGGTGATCTCGGCGTGGTCGTACGCGGGGGCGACCTCGACCAGGTCGGCGGAGACCAGGTTGCAGGAGGACAGGCCGCGGACGATTTCGAGCAGCTCGCGGGAGGTCAGACCGCCGGCCTCCGGGGTGCCTGTGCCGGGGGCGTGCGCCGGGTCCAGGACGTCGATGTCGATGGAGATGTAGAGCGGCCGGTCACCGATGCGCTGACGGAGCTGGTCGGCGACCTCGTCGACACCGCGCCGCATGACGTCGGCGGAGGTGACGATGCCGAAGCCCATCTTCGCGTCGTCGTCCAGGTCCTGCTTGCCGTAGAGCGGTCCGCGGGTGCCGACGTGGGAGAGCGCGGAGGTGTCGAGGATGCCCTCCTCGACGGCCCGGCGGAACGGGGTGCCGTGGGTGTACTCGGCGCCGAAGTACGTGTCCCAGGTGTCGAGGTGGGCGTCGAAGTGGAGCAGGGCGACGGGGCCGTGCTTCTTCGCGACGGAACGCAGCAGCGGCAGCGCGATGGTGTGGTCGCCGCCGAGCGTCATCAGACGGGCGCCGGTCGCGAGGAGGTCGTCGGCCGCGGCCTCGATCGTCTCGACGGCCTCGTTGATGTTGAACGGGTTCGCGGCGATGTCACCGGCGTCGGCGACCTGCGCGAGGGCGAACGGCGAGGCGTCCTGCGCCGGGTTGTACGGGCGCAGGAGGCGCGACGCCTCACGGATCGCGTTGCCGCCGAAGCGGGCACCGGGGCGGTAGGAGACACCCGTGTCGAAGGGCACGCCGACGACGGCGACGTCGGCGGTGCCGACCTCGTCGAGGCGGGGCAGCCGGGCGAACGTCGCGGGTCCGGCGTACCGCGGGACGCGGGAGGAGTCGACGGGACCGCGCGGCGTTTCGTTGCTGCTCATGGCGGGTGCCTTTCTTGTTGCGATGCGGGTGACGCGGAGGTGGTGCGAGCCTTGTGGGCGTTCGTACGTTATTCGACTGCGGGGGACGCGGTGGAGTGCGGGGTCCCCGCGGCGGCGGCGGTCTTCTCGGCCGCCGGACCGTCCTGGTCCGCCCGCCCCGCCAGCCGGTCGCGCCAGACGGCCAGCACGGCCGCGTCGGTGGGCTTCGTCGCCAGGGAGACGATCACATACACCGCGAGCGAGGCCAGCAGCCCGTAGTAGACGGGTTCGTTGGCGAGGATGCCGTACGTCGCCATCAGGCCGATCACGGCGACGCCACCGACCGACACCGCTGCCAACGCGCCCGCCGCGGTACCGCGGCGCCACAGCAGGCCGCCGAGGATCGGCACCAGCAGGCCGCCGACGAGGAGGTTGTACGCGACGGTCAGGGCCTCGACCACGTTGTTGAGCGCGATGGCGATGGCGATGACGGCGACACCCATGATGAGGATGAACGCGCGGTTGCCCTTCACCTCGTCGTGCTCCTCACCGCCGCCCCGTGAGACCACGCCCCGCAGCCGGGACCAGATGTCGTTGTTGGCGACGGTCGCGCAGGCGATCAGCGCACCGGAGGAGGTGGACATCACCGCGGCCAGCGCGGCGGCGAGGACCAGTCCCCTTACGCCGACGGGCAGTTCGTCCTTGACGATGGTCGCGAACGCGGTGTCCGCACTGGACAGGTTCGGGTACATGACCTTGGCGGCGGTGCCGATGACGGCGCCCGCGATCGCGTACACCAGACAGTACGTACCGGCGACGGTGCCGCCCCAGCGGGCCGTCCGGTCGCTCTTCGCGGTGAACACCCGCTGCCAGATGTCCTGGCCGATCAGCATGCCGAAGGTGTAGATCAGCACGTACGTGAAGATCGTCTCGCCGCCGATACCCAGCGGGTCGAAGTACTCGGTGGGCAGCTTGGCCTTCATCTCGCTGAAGCCGCCCGCCTTGATCACCGCGATGGGGAGCAGGAGCAGCAGCACACCGATGGTCTTGACGACGAACTGCACCATGTCGGTGAGCGTGATCGACCACATGCCGCCGAGCGTCGAGTACGCGACGACGATGGCGCCGCCGAGGATGATCGCGACGGTCCGGTTCACGTCGAACAGCACGTCGAAGATGGTGGCGTACGCGATGGTCGAGGTGACCGCGAGCATCAGCGTGTACGCCCACATGACGACACCGGAGATGATCCCGGCCCGGCCGCCGTAGCGCAGGTCGAGCATCTCGGAGACGGTGTAGACCTTCAGCCGGGCGATGCGCGCCGAGAAGAAGACGGAGAGGGCCAGCAGTCCGAGGCCGATGGTGAAGACCATCCAGGCGCCGGAGAGCCCGTACTGGTAGCCGAGGCCGACGCCGCCGATGGTGGAGGCGCCGCCGAGAACGATGGCGGCCATCGTGCCGGAGTACATCCAGGGGCCGAGGCGGCGCCCGGCCACCAGGAATTCGCTCTTGGACTTGGCGCGGCGCATGCCCCACCAGCCCATGGCGAGCATGCCGGCCAGATAGACGATGATCACCGCGTAGTCGACAGCCATGGGCTTCCTCCGTTTCAGTCATATGCGCTCGTCGTATGTGGTGAAGACGGTAGGTGGCCCGCAAGCGACGCTGAAGTGTACGTTTCATCCATAATTGAAATCCTCGATGGATGGACCGTCCATGCCGGAAGCCTCGGCCGGGGTCGCCCCGCCCAGTCCCCCTCCCCTCTCCGCTCCCCCCACGCCCCCGATCCCGCTCACGGAACTGCTCGCCCGTGAGGAGCTCGGGCTGCACCGGATCGCGGGTCCGGCCGAGGCGGATCTGTTGTGGGTGCACACCTCGGAGATGGCCGACCCGTACCCGTATCTGCTCGGCGGCGAGCTGCTGCTGAGCGCCGGGGTGCTGCTCAAGGACCCGGACGCCTTCGTGGCCCGGCTGGTGGAGGCGGGGGCGGCGGCGCTCGGTTTCGGGGTGACGCCGGTGTTCGACACGGTGCCGCAGGCGCTGATCGAGGCGTGCGACCGGCATGGGCTGCCGCTGGTGGAGGTGCCGCCCGAGGTCCCGTTCACGGCGATCGCGCGGGCGGTGTGGCGGCTGATGGCCGAGGCCCGGCACCGCGAACTGCGCCGGGTGACCCGGGCCCAGCAGGCCCTGGCCACGGCGGCGGCCAGGCCGGATCCGATCCCCGCGGTGCTGCACCAGCTGGCGGCTCAGTTGGAGGGCCGCGCGGTGCTGCTCTCCGCCGACGGCGAGGAGCTGCACGCGGCGGGCCGCCGTCCGGCCCCCGACATCGGGGCGGCGCTGACCCGGCTCACCCGGGTGGTCTCCACCGTGACACGCCCCGCCCCGGCGTCCGCGACCGACACCTTGCGCGAGGCGCACCTGTCCGCGTACGCGCTGGGCGGCGGCCAGGGTCTCGTCCTGGCGCTGGCGACGGACCGGCGCGAGGCGGGCGACCACACCATCGCCGGGGTCGCGGTCGTCCTGCTCTCCCTGCTGGCCGCCCCGCACCAGGGCGCCGACGCGGCGGGCCGGTCGGCCGCCCTCGTACGGATGCTGCTGGGCGCGGACCCGCAGGACGTCGCGCCGCTGCTCGGCGGCGCCGAGCAGTGGACGGTGGTGCACGCGCGCCGCAGCGGCGACGCCCCGGTCGACCCGCTCACCGCCGGTGCGCTGGGCGCCGCCCTCGGCTCGGCCCTGGTCGACGGGGGCCGGGGCCGCGACGCCGTCAGGGTGCTGGTCCCCGGCGGCGACCGGATCACCCCGCAGCCCGGCTGGACGCTCGGTGCCTCCTCCCCCGCACCCATCACGGCACTCGACCTCGCCGACGGCCAGGCATCCCGCGCCCTGGGCCGCGCCGTGGCCACCCGCACCCCGCTGGCCCACCACCACACCGGCGCCGGAGCCGGCCTGGCCGCCCTGATCCCTCCCGACCAGGCGGAGGCGCACGCCCGCGCCCTCCTCGCCCCGCTCACCGAGCCCCTGGCCGAGACCCTGCGCTGCTGGCTGAGCCTGCACGGCAGCTGGGACCGCACGGCCACAGCCCTCCAGGTCCACCGCAACACGGTCCGCCAGCGCATCGCCCGCTGCGCGACACTGCTGGACGCGGACCTGGACGACATGGACGTACGGACGGAGCTGTGGTTCGCGTTGCGGCAGCGGTGAGCCGCCGCCACTCCTGACGTACCTGCACCACGACACCGGCCGCCGCCTCGGAGGCCGCCCTCTGCCACTGCCGCACCTGAGCCGTACGGGAGCACAACATGCACAACAGGCACAACGACGCCATGCACATCGAACTACTGGTCGTGCCCGACTGCCCGAACACCCGGACCGCCGCCGACCGTCTCCGTCAGGAGCTCGACGGACTGGGCCTGCACGATGTGACGTTGCGGACCCGCACCATCACCAGCCAGGCCGAGGCGGAGGCCGCGCACTTCACCGGCTCGCCCACGATCCTGATCGACGGACGCGACCCCTTCGCCGAGCCCGGCCGGGCCCCCGGACTGACCTGCCGCGTGTACCGGACCCCGGACGGCCTGGCCGGCGTGCCGACGACCGACCAGCTGCGCCGGGCCCTGGCCGACACCCTCGGGGATGAACCCGCGACGCGTCACCCGGACCGGTGAGCTCAGCCTGACGCCCGCCCCGCCCTCCTGACGCGCCCCGGCACCCCGTCCCGACTCCGTGACCGCAGGCCTGCTCGACGGCGAAACAGGAGGGATCCCCCAGGACGGCCAGAACCGGTCAGGCGACGGAATGGGTGATCGTGCCGGTGTACTGTCCGACGGCTGCGGTGGCGGGCACGGTGATGACCAGAGTGGGATTCCAGCCACAGGTCTGGGTCGCGACCGCCCCCGAGTGGGAGAAGGCCGTGCGAGCCGCGTCGAGAGTGACTTGGTCGGCGGCAGTCGTCTGTCCGGGATGGCATGCGTCGTTGCCCGAGTCGGCGGTGACGGGTCCGGACCAGTAGGCGATGTTGCTCGTGGCGATGCTGCCGCCTGCGGCGGTCAGGGCGGTCGCGGTCACCGTGACGTCCCACTGTGATACCTCGCTTCCTGTGACCGTGATGGTCCCCAGTTGCGCACTGTGGGTACTGCCGACCGAGGCACTGCCCAGGTTGGCCGCCGTCGGCACGCTGATGGTCAGACTTGGTTGTGCCAGGGCACGCGTGGGGGGCGGCTTCGCCCGGCGGGAGGACGGGGCGCTGCTCTGCGGTGTCTTCGCGATGGTGGGGACGGCTCCCGGTCCGGTTGCCTCCGCGCTCGGTGTGCCCGTGGCCGGCGCGGAGGCGAATGGTGTCGGTGAGGGCTGGATGACCGCCGTGAACAGGACGGCGGTGAGCAGGATACGGGTGTGCACGAATGTCCGTCGGTGCCTTGGTGTGTGAGGTCAGGAGGTGGTGTTCCGGCCGCGTTTGCGTACGGCGAGTGCGAGCAGACCGACGGCGACAAGGGTTGCGGCGCCTGCTGCCCAGAGCGCGCGGCCGGAACCGGCGGCGATCATGGCGCGCACGGGTCTGCCGTCCCCGGCATCGGGGAAGGAGAGGTGCCCGGCGGCGGTGTGTTCCAGGAGACCGCTGCGCAGGGTGACTTCCGACGTCCACGGCCCCTTGGGGACGCTGGTGCCGAGAGTGAAGGTGATTTCTCCGGTTTCGCCGGTGGCGAGTGTGGGACCTTGGTTGCTGGTGAAGGGGCCTGCTGCCAGGCCGTCCGGGCCGTTCTTCAGCATCAGCTTGCCGCTGATGTCCACAGCCCGCGCCCCGGTGTTGCGTACCTGGGCGCGCAGTTGGGGCAGGCCA
Organism: Streptomyces sp. NPDC093149; assembly: GCF_044754145.1. Lineage (NCBI taxonomy): Bacteria > Bacillati > Actinomycetota > Actinomycetes > Kitasatosporales > Streptomycetaceae > Streptomyces > Streptomyces sp. NPDC093149. The sequence goes on along the minus strand of NZ_JBIVON010000002.1, from coordinate 327,890 downwards.
CCGCGATCGCGTGCGGGGATGAGGTTGGTGATGCGGAAGTCGGAGGGCTGTTCGCCGCCGGGGCCGATGTCCAGGTAGACGCGGGTGCCGACGCGCTGGACCATGGCGATGTTGTTGTGACGTCCCGGGGCTGAGCGGTGCTGGGCCCAGATGACGCCGTAGCGTTCGCCTTCCGAGGCACGGCGGGGGACATGGATGGTGGCTCGGATACGGGCCTTGGTGTGAGGGCGCAGGGTGAGGCGGGCCGGTCTGAGGGTGATCCAGCGGGTGAGTTCGTTGCGCCTGCCGTTCGGCAGGTAGACGAAGTGGCCTCCATGGATGCCTGCCCTGCCCGCGTACATGCGCAGCTTCAGTGGCTTGCGGCTGTCGTTGGCCACTTCGAGCTTGCGGTGGATCGTGGCGCCGGGTGCCAGGTGGTCGATGATGTAACTGGCGGCGCGCGGATCGTCTTTGCGTTCGACGGGCGCTTCGAGCAGCTTGATTCCCAGGGTGATCCGGGGGACGCCTGGTGCCGTGTGTGCCGTGGCGGCGGCGGGGAGGCTGAGCAGCCCTGCCGCCGCCAGGAATGTGAGAACTCGCTTCATCGTGCTGTCAGGCCACCGAGTGCGTGATCGTGCCGGTGTACTGGCCGGCGGCGACGGTGCTGGGGACGTTCACGATCACGGTCGGGTTCCAGGAGGCGTTGTCGGCACCGCCGCCCCCGGTGTGCGCGAAGGCGGTCTGCGCGGAGGACAGGGTGACGGCGGCGGCCGCGGTGGCCTGGCCGGGGGTGAAAGTGCCGCTTCCGTTCGTACTCGTGGCGGGCCCCGACCAGTACTCGACATCACTGTTGGGGATGCTCTGGTTGGCGCCTCCGGCACCGGTGGTGAAGGCCGTGGAGGTCACCGTCGCGGTCCACGGAGCGGGCACGACACCGCGCTGGTCGTTGACCGTCACCGTGCCGAGTTGCCCGGTGGCCGTACCGCCGAAGGTCGTGTTCGACAGAGCCGCGCCGGCCGGCGCGCTCATGACGAGATTCGACCCCTGAACGGTGAAGGTGACAGTCGTGTCCTGGGCCTGAGCCGAAGACGTCACTGTGGCCAGCGTCAGCACAGAGGCCCCGACGACAACAGCAGGCAAGATTCTCATCCACGTTCTCCCAACGATCGGTTAGCCCCTAAGAGGTGTCCCGTAAGCCCTGGTGGGTCGGCGCGCGGCGTCGGATGCGGTGCATCGCAAGGCGGAGGGGCGTCCGCACACTGGATGCATGTGGACATTCCGACAACGCGGCGAGGTGCCGTAGCTGTCGTCGCGCGCCCGCCGGGGGTTACGGGACAGCCCTCAGGAGTACCAGCGCCGCCATCCGGAGCCATGGCAGCACCCGCAAGACCATGCACGCAGGCACACGGATGGTCCATTCGTCGGGGCCTTCCCTGTCATGACGAAAACGCATTCATGTTTTATTACTGACCTGTTGATACTCATCGACGTCCTGGACCAGCCACCGGAGCGAGGCGTTGTCTGTCGAGTTGCCGACGGCGCTCACACCCCGGAATCACGCCGAGGCCGACTCGCAGGACGTGCCCGTAGCACTCCAGGAGCGTTCCAGGACCGGCGAGTTCGCCACCGCACCTCACACACGGGCGAGCGGAGAGAGCACTTCCACGCGCGGGCGAGCGCAGAGGGCGCTTCGCGCAGGCCGTGCCAACCGCGCCGGGACAAAGGGTCCTTGCCGTGCCGGGCCGAGTGCCTTCACACGCGCGGGCGGCGGCTGTGGCGTGGTCGGGTGCTGGCGTCATTACCGCAGCCCGAGGCAGGGCAGCCAGTCGCGCGAGGCGTTGTGGTCGGCGGTGAGGAGGGCGCTCAGTGCGCCCGGGGCTCCGTCGAGCAGGGAGGTCCGAGCTGCCGAGGCCCGACCGGGCCGGGTGGTTCGGGGTTCGCCGGAGGTGAGCGCCGCCGAAAGTCGTCGGCCCAGGTGATCGGCCAGGCGGTCACGAAGGGCGCCGGCGGCCAGCAGGCCGGCCCAGCGGTGGAACGCGTCCGCCACCGCCAGCACGCCGGCGGCGCCGTGGCACAGCCCGAGTCGGTCCGTCAGAGGATCACCGAACAGGTCGGTGTCCTCGTCGTACCGCTCCGCGAGGGTGGTGAACGCGGTCGCCGCCCAGTCGGCCGTCGACCGGTCGCCCATGGCGTCGGCCGCGTCCCACAGCGCCCAGGTCACACCGGGAGTGCCGTAACACCATGCCTGACGGGCTCGTGCCCCGGAAGGAGGCAGGCCGTCGAGTCCGGCCGGGTCCCAGCTCCGGATGGACCGGTCGTCGTCGAAGGACTGCCGTACCAGCCAACGGGTGGCCCCGCGCAGGGCGTCCAGCAGCTCCTGCTCCGGGCCGACGCGGCGGACGGCGGCGGTGAGCGCGGCGACGAGCCCCGCCACGCCGTGCTCCGTCCCGGTGTTCACCCGGCCCTGCATCCAGCCCGGACTCGGGTGACCGGAGTACTGGCCGACGCGCAGTCGGCGCAGGTCACCGCTGTCGCACAGCTCGGTCAAGTGAGCTGTGAAAGTACGTAGTTGACTACGTCTCGGTTGGGGCTCGCCGACGCAGAGGGCCAGCAGGGTGCCGGACGGGCCGCTGATGAGGTCGTAGTCGGACAGGCCGACGTCCGCCGCCCGCCAGGGGCGCGCCCCCGCCCTGTCCAGCAGATGGTCGCGCAGCCGGTCGGCGGCGCGGTGCAGTGGTGGGTGGATGCGGGCGCCGAGTCGCAGGCCGACGAGGGTTCCGGCCATCCCGCCGTCGTACAGCCCGCAGTGGGAGGCGCCGCGACCGATGGCCTGCGCCCACGCGGCCACCGCGCGTCCGGCGCTCTCAGCGGCCGCGGGGTCGGGTGTCCGCGCCGCCGGACCGCGCGTCCCGGCGACCAGACAGGCCAGTACGGGAATGCCGGGGTCGGGCGTCGCATGCTCTCCGTCGGAGAAATCGTCGAGAAGTCGGACGGCGATCCGGACGGCGCCGTCGAGAGCCGCGCGACGCGGCGGGGCCTGGCTGCCTGGGTGCATCGGAGCTCCTGGTCGGGGGAGCCACGCGGATCGGGTCCGGGTGGCTTGGTTCAACTCAGCGGTGGGCAGGTGATGTCCGGGGGGAGAGCCGTCAGCGGTTGTTGTCCGCCGCTCGACCGCGTCGACATGGTCGAACAGGGGCCGCGGAGGCGCGCACCGGAGCGGTACGGCCGAGGAGCTTGCCCTCGGTCGCGGCATGACGGGAGCGGATTCGGACTTCGGCCATGTCAGTCCACCACCCCGACGTCGGCCAGGGCCTCGGCGACCAGGCTCTGCCGGGCGTACGACAGCCGTCCCCGGTTCCAGTGGAAGATCACGGCGTGGGCGGCGGCGCGACGTGGTCCACGCACCGCGCCACCGGACTCGAAGTAGCCGGTGCGCCAGCGATCCGCGGCCCGGCGCACCGCCTCACCGTGGAGCTCCTGCGACGTGCGCCAGGCCTCCGGCGTCCCGTCCAGCAGTTGTGCGCGTGGCCGTTTCCAGTGGATGCGGATGCCCTGGGCGGCCTGGCGGAGCGCGACGTCCCGGGGGCCGCCGGCCAGGGCGGGTCCGGTGTCCGCAAGCACCGCCTCCCAGACGCCCCGGTGTTCCCGGCCGACGATCCCCAGGCCGTCGAACATCTCGCGGAGCAGCAGGAGGGAGAGCCGCCAGTCGGCCGGTACCTGCCCGTCGCCGTCCCAGCGCCGGGCGTGGTGGTCGAGCCAGGCCAGCGAGTCCGCCGTGAACACCTCATGCACCCACGGCATGGAGGCGGGACCGCCGAAGAGGTAGGACTCCGGCTCGTACACCACGTACACCGGCGGGGCGATGAGCCCGTCGAACTCCGTCAAGCGGCCCCGGAGTTCGACCCGCAGTCCCACGGCGTCGTCCGCCCCGAACGCCTGGAAGCGCACGCACAACCCCGGCGGCTTGTGCATGAAGAAGAAGGCGTGTGCAGTGTGCGCGCCGAGGAGGTCGCGCGCGGTGTCGGCGAGCCAGGCGTACAGGCGCGGCCACGCACTCGACCGCGGGGCCAGGTTCACCTGTACCCAGCGCGCCTCCGGGTGCTCCACCCTCGGCATGGCACCTCCGTGTGTCGTGGTTCCGGCGTGGCAGGACCCCTCACGGACCGCGGCGTGCTCTCGCGGGCGCATTCGGATATCGGGAGAATCCCTTGGTTTCGCGTTGTGTCGCCCGCGGGTTCACGGGATGCGGTGGAGTCAGCAACGCTCGCCGGTCGAGCCGGATGCGCGGGGGTCGGGGGCCGAAGCCGTCCTGCTCAATGGTGTCGGGCCTCCCTGGCCCTTCACCCACCTATTTCCCGCTTTACCACCAACTGAAAGAGATATTTCAATTAGTCACATTATGAACAGGGGTGCGCTTGGCGCGCCCACGAGGAAAACGCACGTGGTCGATTGCGCCGTCGCACGGATCGGCGTGCACGGCCACCCCCGGTGAGACCGTCATGCGCACTCGGACCCGCTCGCCGATTCCGTCACCACGGATCTTCCCCGAGGGCTTCGCAGCCGCCTCCGGCCCAGGACGCGAGGGGCATCACCGGGCCGGGCATGGTGGATTCAGGGTGGTTCAGGACTCCGAAGGGCACGGGCCGGCGTCCGGGTCGCCGGGACCCCGGCCGGAGGTCCGGAGACGAAGGCCTCGGCTCTCGGCGACGCGGCACACATCGCGCAGCGCCTCGGCCATGCGGGCCACGACATAGCGGAGCTGCACCGACGTGACCTCGGAATCGCCGAGCATGTCGTCGACGTGGTCGAGGAGTTCGGCGGCCATGCCGAGCTGCACGCTCTCGACATTGTCGGCGACGCGGGAGACGTATCCGGTCCCGTCACCGATGACGTAACACGGGTTGCCGTCCACGCCGGACCACGGAAGCAGACGCACCGAATCGGAGCCCGGGGCGTTCGGGGCGATCACGCGGTCACCTCGACACCATGGATCGGGCGAGGCGCGATGCCGATGTCCGGAGTGGGGCGTACGCCCGCGGGAGGCACGGCGCGATACGAGTCCATGGGCCGGTGGCACTTCAGGGCGGGCCACCGGAACCGCAGCAGCGGCTCAAAAGCATCGGCGATACAGCGCAGCACGTCGTCAACTCCGTTGAGGTAGAGGGGCGTTTTCCGGACCGTGCGACGGCGGCGGCCGACGTCCGGGCGAGCCACCGCTGTGTAGTGATCCACTCACAGAGTGAGACGGTGCGGACTAGGCTCGCCAGGGGGTTCCAGGTGACAGGCCCTTTGGCGCACGGGAGTTGACCATGAGTAATACCTATGGCGATTGGTTGAAGGCTCAGCGGGAAGCGGCCGGACTGACGCAGCAGGAGCTGGCCGACGCGGCGATCATGACGCGGTCGCACATCTCACACATCGAGGCGGGGCGCCGCATCCCGTCGGAGGAGGACGCCCGGCGCCTGGACAAAGCCCTCAACACGGGGAACGTACTGAGCAGTTTCCTGCCGGGCAAGAATGACGGCACGATCGCCGACTTCTTCGAGCCCGCGCGCCAGCTCGAACAGCAGGCCACGATGATCAGGGAGTTCGCTCTGAACTTCGTGCCCGGCATCCTTCAGACGGAGCGATACGCTCGCGCGGTGCTCGGCCCAGCGTTCCCGCCCAAGAGCGACGAAGAGCGTGACAAGCACGTCGTCACACGCCTGGAACGAGCCAAGATCCTGAATGATCCCGTGACGCCCGTAGTCTGGGCGTTGCTCGACGAGGCGGTGCTGCATCGCCCCGTAGGCGGGCCGGGCGTCATGGCGGAGCAGCTCATGCACATCGTCCGACTGGCCGAGACCGAGCGGATCCGTGTGCACGTACTGCCCTTCGCGCTGGGCTTTCACCCGCTCATGGAGAGCATGCTCACCCTGATGTGGTTCGAGGACCAACCGCCCGTGGCGTACAGCGAGGCCCTACGCATGGGGAAGGTGCATGACTCTCCGTCCGTGGTGAGGCAGTTGCAGAGCCGCTACGATCTCGCTTTGAGCGACGCCCTGCCGCTGAAGGAGTCACAAGCCCTGCTGAGGGCGACAGTGAAGGAATACGCACACCATGACTGACCGCACCGTCCTGGACGCATCGACGCTCAGCGGCTGGCGCAAGTCGTCGCACAGCGGAAGCGAATCCGGCAGCTGTGTCGAGGTGTTGGACGGTCACCCCTCCGGCGTCCCCGTCCGCGACTCCAAGGCCCCGCACGGCCCCGCCCTCGTCTTCCCGGCAGTCGGCTGGTCGGCCTTCGTCGCCGCGGTCAAGGACGGCACCTTCCCCGCCTGAACGCCCCGTCCCGGCCCGCAGCGAAGGCGGACCGGGGCGGGGCTGTTCGTGCCGTACGAGTGTGCGGCGCTGCCGTGTTACGCCGTCGTCGGGGCGGAAGTCTCGCCGGTACGGTCGACCGCGGCTCGGGTGAGGACCGCGGAGGTGCCGACAACGGTTCCGGCCGGGCCGGCGTCGCCGGATTCGGTGAGGACCGTGCGCTCACCGAGGAACGCGTACGTGGTCCGGTCGAAGACCCACTGCGTCTGCTGCCCGTGTGCCGTACGGGCGACGGCGACGCCCTCGCGTCCTGCGGCGTCGGTGGCCGCATCGATCACCGTGACTCCGGGGATCTTCGCGGCGGCCTTGTAGAGCGCGGCGCCGACCTGCGGGGGTGCCCAGGTCTCGGCCAGCAGGTCGCCGATCGCGGTGAACGCTCGCTGGTCCGGGTCCTGGCCCTGCCCGCGGGTCTCGTCCCGGATCAGCTTCAGCAGGGCGTCCGGGTCGGTGGGCAGCGACGCGACGTACTTGTGCGTCGGGTCGCTGATCGACGCGGCCTTCTTGTGCGCGGTGCGGGGCCGGGGTGTCGCCCCTCGGCGGTCGAGGTCGTAGACCGGTGCGTCGTCACCGAGCGAGGAGTCGGGCTCGCCCTCCTCGCGCAGCAGGCCGGGGCGGCTGCCGTCGGCGGACAGCCACACCTGCCGCGTGTGTGCGGGAGGCATGGTCACCTCGCCGCCTCCGGCGCTCTGTCCGGCGAAGGCGACCTTGCTCTCGATGTACACGAACTGGTCGTCGCGGACCGTCGGTTGCTTCTCCCCGGCGGCGGCGAGCGCGATGCGGTCGAGCAGCTGTGCCGCTTCGGACGTGCCGGGGGTGCGGTCGCCCGGGGCCGCGGTGGTGCCGCGCCCCGGCGCGTCCGCGAGGTTGACCACCACGACGCCGCCGACCGCCAGGGCGCAGGCGACAGCGGGCACCATGACCCGGACCAGACGTCGGCGCGGGCGCGCGGCCCGGGGGGCGAGGCCGCCACGCGGTTCGGCGACGGCGGCCTCGCGCAGCAGCGCTTCCTTCAGCAGCAGTTCACGGTCGGGGTCCAGGCCGGGGACCGACGGCGGGGGCAGCAGTGCGGTGAGGCCGGGACCTTCGGTCTCCTCGGACCGGTGGTGCGTACGGCGCCGCGAGGTGAAGTTCATCTGTGGTTCTCCTGGGTCAGCAACGGGGCCACGGGGGCGCGGCCCGGCAGTGGCTTGTCGGGGGTGGTGGTCGCGGCGGGGGCTCTGTTTCCCGCCGCGGGTGGCCTGTCGGTTCCGGCCCGTGCGTCCGGCGCGCGTGTGGCGCGGGTTTCGGCCTCGGTGAGCTCGCGCAGTCGGGTACGGGCGCGGGACAGGCGCGACCGGACGGTGCCGACCGCCACGCCGAGCGCCTCGGCCGCTGCCGCGTAGTCCAGGCCGGCCCACACCACCAGCGTGAAGACCTCCCGGTCCCGGCGCCGCAGTCGGGCGAGAGCGGCGTGCGCGGCCCGCAGTTGCTCGGTGTCCGCGAGGTGCGTGACGAGGTCGTCGGCGAAGTCCGGGATCGAGCCGCGTTCCGGGACGCGGGCGAGCGCGATCTCGCGGCTTCGGCGGGTGCGTGCGTTGCGGCGCATGATGTTGGTGGCGATGCCCAGCAGCCACGGGCGCAGACCGTCCCCGTCGGGACGCAGCTTCTCGCGGCTGCGCCACGCTTCCAGGAAGGTCGACGAGACGACGTCCTCGGCCTCCGCCCAGTTGCCCGTCACCCGCAGGGCATAGCGGTACACCGCTTGGGCGTGCTCGTCGTACAGCTCCCCCAGGGCGTCGCGGTCTCCGCGGCGGAAGCGGTTCCTCATGAGTGATTCCACACTCTGCACTGCCGCGCCCGTTGCGCCGGTTCCGGTGACGTGCGCCACACGCATGCCGCCCCGGGATCACACCCCGCAGCCCGTGTGACTCAGCTCACGGGAACGCCGCCGCCCGGCAGCGCAGTGCAAGTCATGAACAGTTCTTCCGTATCCCGCCGGAGCGCGCTCCGGACACTCGCTCTCGCCGTCGCCCTGGTCGGCAGCACGACGCCCGCGTGGAACACCGCCGCCTTCGCCGCGGAGCCGGCGACGTACACCCTCACGATCAATCACCTCGACCGCACCGGCCACAAGACGGCGGACTACACCACCCATGTCACCGGAGTCTCCGGGCCGGGTGCCGACGAGGCCGTCCAGCCGTACGACGCCTCCGGCACGACCACCGTGCGTCTGCCCAAGGGCCGGTACCTCCTGGACAGTGCCCTGACCACCGGCACGGCGGCGGAGGGCACGGACTGGGTCGTCCAGCCGCGCCTCGACCTCGACCACGACTCCACCATCACCGTCGACGCACGGACCACCGCCCCTGTCGACGTGACTCCGCCCGACCGCTCCGCGGGTTTCCAGCACAGCGTGATGTTCGTGCAGGTCAAGCACGACGGCGCGGTCCGGACCACCAACCTCGTCAACGGCACACCGAACCTGCGCGTCGCACACCTGGGCCCCGACAGCGAACCCGGATCGGTGGAGCAGTGGTTCGACTCCTACTGGAGCACCGAGACCGCCGGCTACGCGCTCGGCCACACCTTCACCGGCAGCCGCGCCCTGACCGGGCTCGTCCGGCACCCCGCCGCGAAGGACCTGGCCACGGTGCGGATCCGCGGCGCGGCGCGGCCGGGCACCGAGGGGCGGGCGACCGTCGACCTGCAGCCCACGGCCGGACCGACCCTCGGCGTCTCCCAGACCCTGCCGGCCCCCGCGACCGCCACCTACTACGTGACGCCTGAACGCGGCACCTGGGACATCACCTACTGGGTCCCCACCGCGCCCGGCGCGGCATCGAACCGCTACAGCGCCGACGGCATCGCCGTACGCGCCGGAAGCACGACCACCCACACCTTCGACAACGCCGTCTTCGGCCCCGATCTCACCGACCGCCCCGGTATCGTGCGCGACGGTGACCGGCTCGCCGTCGACGTCCCGCTGCTCGCCGACGGCGACGGCCACGTGCCGTCGGCGCCGTCGTACGACTCGGCGTCGAGCACTCTGCACCGCAACGGCGTGCGCGTCGGGACGAAGACCGGCACCCCCGGGAAGGCCGCGTTCACCGTGGCGCCGGGGCGCGCGGCGTACCGGCTCACCAGCACGGTGAAGCGCGGCGGCGCGCCCGGCGTCGCCACGCGGGTGACCACGTCGTGGACCTTCACCTCGGACACGACGAGGGGTCCGGTCCCGGTGCCGGCGAGCGCCGTGCGGTTCTCGCCCGAACTCAGCCCGACCGGTACCGCGCCGGCGAACGCGACGCTCCGTGTCCCGGTCACCGTGCTGGGCGCCGCCGCGAACGGACGCGCACGTTCGTTGGCGGTCTCGATGTCCGTGGACGGTGGCACCTCGTGGACCCGGGTCCCGGTCGAGCGGGGCGCCGTCGAGATCCACAACCCGCGCGCGGGCACCGGCGTCTCTTTGCGTGCCGCGCTGACCGACACCGAGGGGAACACCCTCACCCAGACCGTCATCGACGCCTACCGCACTCGGTGATCCCGACTCGGTGATCTCGTGAGGCCTGCCCCTATGACGCCGTGGTCCGGGCAGGCGGACGGCGACTGCGCGCCGGTGTACACAGGGGCGCCCCGAGCCGTGACGCACGCTTCGGGCGCCCCTCCCTCCGCCCTGGCTTCAGCGGTAACAGCCGTGACACGGTGATGATCACCGAGAGTGCCTGCTTGATCACACAAGGGAATGAAGGGGCTTCGTCATGAACCGCATCGCCGCGCTCGCCGTCACCTCGATCGCCTTGACCCTGGGCCTCGGCTCCGGGCCCGCCGCGGCCGGAGCCGCCGAGAACGCCGGGACCGGGCCCGCCGCCACCGGGAGCGCCGCGGCGTCCTACAGCTGCAGCCCCGGCTACTTCTGCATCTACAGCGACTGGAACGGAGGCGGTACCCGCTGCCAGTGGTCGGACAAGCAGCGGGCGAACACCGCCGACGACTGCTCCTTCATCCAGCGGGGCCAGAACGTCCGCTCCGTCTGGAACGGGACCGGGCACCGCGTTCAGTACTACACCAAGACCAACTACAACTCCCGGGTCGGATCCACCCCCGCCGGAAGCGGCGGCAACCTCCAGGGGAGCTACCAGATCCGCTCCTTCAAGCCCCAGTAGGCGGGAGCGGGCAGCACGTACGGGAGCCCTTCCCGGCCGCCGGCCGGGGAGGGCTCCCGCGCGTCCGCGGCCGGAAGATCGGCTCGGGCGTGCTGAGCATCACCCTGGACAGCGTCGATGACCGGCGGGTAACTTTTGACCAGGACTGAGCAAGCGCTTAGCCAGCCTGGCCGAAGCTCACCCGAAAGCTCGCCCGAAGCCGATCGAAGCTGACCAAGGAGGCACCCCGTGCGCCGTACGGTATTCAACGAGGACCACGAGGCGTTCCGGGAGACCATCCGCGCCTTCATCGAGGCCGAGGTCGCCCCCGTCTACGACGAGTGGTTCGCGGCGGGCCAGGTGCCCCGCGACTTCTACTACAAGCTCGCCGAGCTGGGCATATTCGGCATCGAGGTGCCGGAGGAGTACGGCGGCGCCGGTGTGGAGTCCTTCAAGTTCGAGGCGATCATCTCCGAGGAGTGCGCCCGCGCGGCCGTCAACTTCGGCGGCTCCGGCGTGCACGTCCTGCTCTGCCTGCCGTACATCAAGGCGTACGCCACCGAGGAGCAGAAGAAGCGCTGGCTGCCGGACTTCGTCAGCGGCAGGACGATGTACGCCATCGCCATGACCGAACCGGGCACGGGTTCCGACCTGGCGGGCATGAAGACCACCGCCAAGCTCTCCGAGGACGGCACGCACTACATCCTCAACGGCGCCAAGACGTTCATCACCGGTGGCGTCCACGCCGACCGGGTCATCGTCTGCGCCCGTACGGACGCCCCCAAGGCGGACGACCGCCGGCACGGCATCTCCCTCCTCGTCGTCGACACCAAGGCCGAGGGCTACTCGGTCGGCCGCAAGCTCGACAAGCTGGGGCTGCGCACCTCCGACACCGCCGAGCTGGCGTTCGTCGACGTCAAGGTGCCGGTCGAGGACCTCCTCGGCGAGGAGAACAAGGGCTTCTCGTACCTCGGCCAGAACCTCCCGCAGGAGCGCCTCGGCATCGCCGTCGGCGCGTACGCACAGGCCAAGGCCGCCGTCCGGTTCGCCCAGAGCTACGTGCAGGAGCGCACCGTCTTCGGCAAGACCGTCGCGTCGTTCCAGAACACCAAGTTCGAGCTGGCCGCCTGCCAGGCCGAGGTGGACGCCGCCGAGGCCGTCTGCGACCGCGCCATCGAGGCCCACGACGCCGGTGAGCTGACCGCCGCCGAGGCCGCCTCCGCGAAGCTGTTCTGCACCGAGGTCGCGCACCGCGTGATCGACCGCTGCCTCCAGCTGCACGGCGGCTACGGCTACATGAACGAGTACCCGATCGCCCGTCTCTACGCGGACAACCGGGTCAACCGCATCTACGGCGGCACCAGCGAGGTCATGAAGTCGATCATCGCCAAGTCCATGGGCCTGTAGAACGGTTACGTTCTTTCCATGAGCTCAGCACTCGATTCCCTGCTCGATCTGCTCGACCTGGAGCGGATCGAGCAGGACATCTTCCGGGGTACCAGCCGCTCGGCGGTCGTACCCCGCGTCTTCGGCGGCCAGGTCGCGGCCCAGGCCCTGGTGGCCGCGGGCCGTACCGTCCCCGCCGATCGCACGGCCCACTCCCTGCACTCCTACTTCCTGCGGATGGGGGACCCCGGCGCGCCGATCGTCTACAGCGTCGACCGCATCCGGGACGGCCGGTCCTTCACCACCCGCCGGGTCGTCGCCGTCCAGCACGGCCAGCCGATCTTCCATCTCTCGGCGTCGTTCCAGACGTACGAGGAGGGCCTGGAGCACCAGGCGGCCATGCCGTCCGCCCCTGCCCCGGAGACCCTGCCCACGGCCGCGCAGATGCTGCCCCGGTACGCGGACCGCTTCAGCGACCCGGGGGTCGTGGACCGGCTGATCGAGGCGCGGGCCGCGGTCGACCTGCGGTACGTGGACGCCCCGCCCTTCGGCACGGTCGGCGAACCGCGCGAACCCCGCTCCCAGGTGTGGTTCCGCACCAACGGCAAGCTCGCGGACGACCCGTTGCTGCATGTCTGCATGGCGACGTACGTCTCCGACATGACGCTGCTCGACTCGGTGCTCCTCGCCCATGGGCGCGGGGGCTGGACGGTCGGCGACGTGGTCGGGGCGAGCCTGGACCACGCGATGTGGTTCCACCGGCCGTTCCGGGCCGACGAATGGCTGCTGTACGACCAGGAGTCGCCGTCCGCGTCCGGCGGGCGCGGGCTCGGCCAGGCCCGTATCTACACGCAGGACGGCCGGTTGGCGATCACCGTCATCCAGGAGGGCGTGGTCCGCGTCCCCCGGGGCTGATCCGTTCCCCGCCGCCGACCGCGGACCGGTCGGCGGCGGACCGGCCTGCGTCAGACGAGCCCCGCCGCGTCCAGCAGATAGTCCGTCAGCGGGTCGTAGAACCGCGGGTCCAGCACATGGTCGTCCAGCGGAACGGCCACCTGGAGCGTCCCCTCCGCCTCGCCGACGAACAGCGCCGGGTCGTTGCAGTCCGCGTACCCCACCGCGTCCAGCCCGCGCTGCGCCGCGCACCCCGCCCAGCCGTGGTCGGCGACCACCAGGTCCGGCAGCGGCCGGCCCTCGCGCTCCAGACCGTCCAGGATGGCGGCCATCGGGGCGGGCGAGTGGGTGTGCCAGAGCGTCGCGCCGCGCTCCTGCACCGCGACGTCCGCGAACTGGAACACCATGCCCTCGTCGGCCACCAGCCCCGAGGGAATCCTCACGATCTCGCAGCCGGCGGCCCGCAGCGCCTGGGCCGTCTGCCGGTGGACGTCGAGCAGCCCGCCCGGGTGCCCCGTCGCGAACAGCACCCGCTCCCTGCCCGCCGCCGCCTTCCGCAGCCGCGCCGCCATCCGCTCCAGGGCGTCGACCGTCAGCTCCGGGTCGATGGTGTCCTGCCCGAACCGGTGCTCCGGGTCGTCGCTGACCCCGCAGCGCTCGGCCATCACGGCCAGCACGTCCTGCTCGTCGCGCCACCGGTCGCCCAGTTCCAGACCCAGCCAGTAGTGGCGGTCGCCGTTGGCGAGCTTGCGGTAGTGGGAGAGGTTGTTGTCGCGGGGTGTGGCGACGTCTCCGGCGATACGCGTACGGACGAGATGTTCGACTAGGGCGGCACGGCTGGGTATCGGCATGAACCCATTGTGCCGTCAGGTGTGCGCAGTGTGCCGGGTGTCTTGCACGACGGACGGGCCGGCCGCTCAGGAAAGGCGGGTCGAGTACGTGATCTTCTTCAGGTGGTAGTACTGGGCGACGCACCGCGCCGGCCACTGGTTCTTGCCGTGGTTGCCGAACGGCTCCCCCATCCCGCTGACCGACACCGGGGTGTACGGAAGCACCTGGGCACCGCGCGCCGCCCCTGTCCGCAGGAAGTGGTCCTGGCGGTCCCAGCGCTGGGCGCGCACGTCCATCTGCCGCTCCAGGTGGAGCAGCGGAACCGCCAGGCCGACACAGGCCACGGCGCACACGGCGCCCGCGGCCACGGCCGTCGCCGTACGGATCCCCGGTCGGCGCGCCCGCAGCGCCCGTCCCAGCAGCGCGCCGATGCCGACCAGGAGCATCACGTACAGGAGGAGGAAGTCGCCCCAGACGCGGGACGCGATCACCACGCTCGTCCCGAAGGCGGGGTAGGCGACGACGGTGCAGAGGTACCCGGAGACCAGGAAGGTGAGGCATCCGGTGAGGACCAGGAGGAAGGGCCTGCGGCGCAGGGATCCGGCCGGCCCGTCCGTTCCCTGTCCGGCGCCTCGCACCAGCAGGCCCAGCAGTACGCCGACGGCGAGCGCTCCCACGTACTGCCAGGTCGTGAGGATCGTCCCCAGGATGTGCCCGAACGCCCGCAGCCCCGTGATCAGCGCCTCCGGGCCGAACATGGAGGAGCTGTCGGCGCCGAACCGTGCGCGCCGGGCGCGTGCGCCGGGCGACAGGTACAGGATGGCCGAGCCGACCGCCACTCCGGCGAAGGCGAACGCGCACCAGAAGCGCGCGTAGGTCCGGCCGGTACCGGGGGCCATCCAGCGGCTGAGCAGCAGCGCGGCGGCGAGCACGACGAACGCGACGACCGCCGTCTCCTCCGACAGCGTGCCGATGAAGACGCCGACGACGAAGGCGATGCCCACCGCGAAGTCGCGTCCCCGCCCGGTCCGCGCACGCAGCATCGGGATCAGGGCGGCGCAGGCCAGCACCGGTGACACGGTGTGCGAGACGGAGGAGGCGGGCCAGTAGAACGCCTTGTACGGGTTGGGCGACGCGAAGAAGAAGACCACCGCCGTCATCGCGCCCACCAGCAGCGCGAGACCGCGCGGCGCGGTCAGTCGGGCCCTGCGGAGCGCGGAGGCGGTCAGCGCCCAGAGGATGCCCAGCATGAGCACCCCGCTGACCAGGGCGAACCACTGATGGCCCGCGACACCGAAGGATCCGTACGCGATGACCAGCAAGGCGTTGGCGATGCGGCCGTTGTCGTGGAGGAAGAACTTCGCGATCATCCCGGAGGCGCCGTCGTCCCGTACGACCGGGAGGAAGCACCAGTCGTCCCCTCCGGGGCGGACCAGGCGGCCGATCCAGAAGGCCGCGCCGAGCAGGGTGAGCGGCACCAGGGTGAGGGCCACCGTCCAGATCGAAGCCCACCGTCGCACGGGGCCCGGACGGGCCTCCCGGGGGGACTCCTCGTTCTCCTTCTGTGCGTCAGCGGTCTTGGACGTGTCCGCGGTCATGTGCACTGGTGCCCTTCGTACGTTGCTCGCGTCTTGCGCGCCGAGAGGTTCAGGCGGTGGGGATGCGGGGGTGGGGGTGCGGGGGGTACGGGTTCAGGGGACGGGGGGCCGGGCGGGGCTCTCGGCCGGCCCGGTGCTCTGCCGGGCCAGGGCGGCGCCCGAGTCGATGGCCCAGCGGGCGAGCAGGAACGAGAAGGGGGTGGCGAGGATTCCCGCGGCCACGGCGGCGATGTTCTTGTCCATGCCGAGCCCGCTCACGCCGAGGTAGAGCAGAACGCCGGTGAGCACGAGATTGACGACGCTCGACAGGGGATACCGGACGAAGGCCTGCCAGGTCGGCTTCGTACGGCAGGTGATGTACGAGTTGAGCAGGAACGATCCCACGATGCTGACCGCGTATCCGATGACGTGCGCGGCAAGATAGGGAATCCAGGTGTTCAGTGAGACGTACACCGCCAGATATACCGCCGTATTGACGACGCCGATCATCCCAAAAATGATGAACTGGCGTACGGTACGGAATCTGGACGCCCCGATCGCGGTCGATCCGGTGCGTCCCGCGAGTGGCCTCCTGCCCCCGGTGGCGGGAGGGTCCGAACGGACCTCTGCCGGAATGTCGACCGGCAGGACGTGCGGGGATTCATCCGTTTCGCGCACCACGTAGTGGGGGCGGCGTTTCACCTCGTAGTAGATGCGTCCCACGTACTCGCCGATGATGCCGAGCGTGGCGAGCTGGATTCCGCCGAGCGCGACGACGGCCGTCAGCAGGGTGGTGTAACCGGGCACGCCGACACCGTGCAGGGCGACTTCGGTGATGATCCACAGGGCGTATCCCAGCGCGGCCAGCGCGAGTGCGAGGCCGGCGTGGATGGCCAGACGCAGCGGGCGGCTGTTGAACGAGATCAGTCCGTCGATCCCGTAGTTGAGCAGCCGTCGGCCGCCCCACTTCGAGCGTCCGGCCGCGCGCTGGGTGTTCTGGTAGGTGAAGCTGACGGTGTCGAAGCCGATCCAGGAGAAGATCCCCTTGGAGAACCGGTTGGTCTCGGGCAGCGCGAGCACCGCGTCCACGGCGTTGCGCGACAGCAGCCGGAAGTCGCCCTCGCCGTCGACGACCTCGACGTCCATGCACCGGCCCATCGCCCGGTAGTAGGCGGCGCTGAGAACGGTACGCAGGGCACCTTCGCCCGTGCGGTCCCGCCGCGCGACGACCTGGTCGTAGCCGCGCCGCCGCAGCTCCAGCATGCGGGGCAGCAGTTCGGGCGGGTGCTGGAGGTCGGCGTCCATGAGGACGACGGCGTCGCCGCGGGACATGCGCAGTCCCGCGAGCATGGCGGCCTCCTTGCCGAAATTGCGGCTGAAGGAGGTGTAGCGGACCCGTCGGTCCGCGGTGGCGAGCGATCCGATCCGGATCCTGGTGCGGTCGCTGCTGCCGTCGTCGACATAACAGATCTCGAAGGTCCGCCGCGTCGGTTCGAGGACGGAGATCAGCGCACGGTGAAATGCGTCGATCACCTCGTCCTCATTGAAGCAGGGGACAACGACCGAAACCTGACATGTTTTCATTTGAATTCCCCATCAGGCGTGGGCGAGACAGCTCAAACCATATGCCTGAGGGTCATCGCGACACTCCGTCCTGCGGAGCTCGCCGAGGAAAAGGAAGGAGAATTTGAGGAGCCGCTTCTCCCTTTTACATAAATTCATATGTTCAAAGGGCCGGTGAAAACGGTGCCGCACGGGGATGACGACGCATCCGCCGCAGGTGCCACGGCCATGCGCCACTGCCATGCGTCACGGCAGTGTCGCTGCCGGGCCCTACGGAACAGCCCTTACGCCCGCGCGGCCGCTTCGAAGGCCCCGCGGGCCAGCCGGTGCAGCAGTGCCGCCGTGTCCGCGCGGTCCGGCTGCGCGCCGGGGCGGCCCAGGTGCGGGGTCGAGTTCAGGAGCCCGAAGACGGCGTGGACGGCGGCGCGGGCCTCGTGCTCGGGAAGCTCCGGATACAGCTCGCGGACCACCTCCACCCACACCTCGACGTACTGCCGCTGGAGCTGGCGGACCCGCTTGCGGTCGGCCTCCCGGAGGCGGTCCAGCTCGCGGTCGTGGAGGGTGATCAGGGGGCGGTCGTCGAGGGCGAAGTCGATGTGCCCCTCGATGAGCGCGTCGAGCAGGGCCTGCGGGGAGCCGTCCCCACAGGCCGCGTCCTCCGACACACGCAGCCGCCCGCCCGCCAGCAGCCGCTCACTGATACCCACCAGCAGCTCGGCGAGCATCGCGTCCTTGCCGGGGAAGTGCCGGTAGAGGCCGGGGCCGCTGATCCCAACGGCGGCACCTATCTCGTCGACGCCGACGCCGTGGAAGCCGCGCTCGGCGAAGAGGCGGGCGGCCTCCTTGAGGATCTGCTCGCGGCGGGTGGGGGCGTCGGTCCTGGTGGTCATGGATTCGATTCTAGACAGGCGGGTTAGCGGTCGTTAACCTGAAGGAAGACGTTAACGCTCATTAACCACTGCGGTACGGGCAAGGGGGCTCGACACGATGCAGCAGGCACCGGTGCTGGCGAGCGCGGCCGATCCCGCCTCCGAGGCCTGGCAGGCCAACGAGGCGGCGCATCACGCGCTCGCCGACGAGCTGCGCAAGCGGCTCGCCACGGCCAGGCTCGGCGGGGGTGAGAGGGCCCGCGCGCGGCATGTGGCGCGCGGCAAGCTGCTGCCCAGGGACCGGGTGGACACCCTGCTCGACGCGGGGTCGCCGTTCCTGGAGCTGGCCCCGCTGGCGGCCGAGGGGCTGTACGGGGGCGCCGCCCCGGCGGCCGGGGTGATCGCGGGGATCGGCCGGGTCAGCGGGCGGGAGTGCGTGATCGTCGCCAATGACGCCACCGTCAAGGGCGGCACGTACTACCCGATGACGGTGAAGAAGCACCTCCGTGCCCAGGAGGTGGCCCTGGAGAACCGGCTTCCCTGCCTGTATCTCGTCGACTCGGGCGGGGCCTTCCTCCCGATGCAGGACGAGGTCTTCCCGGACCGGGAGCACTTCGGGCGGATCTTCTACAACCAGGCCCGGATGTCGGGGGCCGGGATCCCGCAGATCGCGGCGGTGCTGGGGTCGTGCACGGCGGGCGGGGCGTACGTCCCCGCGATGAGCGACGAGGCCGTGATCGTACGGAACCAGGGCACGATCTTCCTGGGCGGTCCGCCGCTGGTGAAGGCCGCGACCGGTGAGGTCGTGACGGCCGAGGAACTGGGCGGCGGCGAGGTGCACTCCCGTACGTCGGGGGTGACCGACCACCTCGCCGAGGACGACGCGCACGCGCTGCGGATCGTACGGAACATCGTGGCCACGTTGCCGGAGCGCGGGACGCTTCCGTGGCCGGTGCGGCCGGCCGAGGAGCCGAAGGTCGATCCCGCCGGCCTGTACGGGGCCGTCCCGGTCGATTCCCGGACGCCGTACGACGTACGGGAGGTGATCGCCCGGGTGGTGGACGGCTCGCGGTTCGCCGAGTTCAAGGCGGAGTACGGGACGACGCTGATCACCGGCTTCGCCCACATCCACGGCCACCCCGTCGGCATCGTCGCCAACAACGGCATCCTGTTCTCCGAGTCCGCCCAGAAGGGCGCCCATTTCATCGAGCTGTGCGACCAGCGCGGCATCCCGCTGGTCTTCCTGCAGAACATCTCGGGCTTCATGGTGGGGCGCGACTACGAGGCGGGCGGCATCGCCAAGCACGGCGCCAAGATGGTGACGGCGGTCGCCTGCACCCGAGTGCCGAAGCTGACGGTGGTGGTCGGCGGTTCCTACGGAGCCGGCAACTACTCGATGTGCGGGCGGGCCTACTCGCCGCGCTTCCTGTGGATGTGGCCGAACGCGAAGATCTCCGTCATGGGCGGCGAGCAGGCCGCGTCCGTCCTCGCGACGGTCAAGCGCGACCAGCTGGGTGACGACTGGAGCACGGCGGACGAGGAGGCCTTCAAGGCCCCGATCCGCGAGCAGTACGAGACCCAGGGCAACGCGTACTACGCCACGGCCCGGCTCTGGGACGACGGTGTGATCGACCCGATGGAGACCCGGCAGGTGCTGGGGCTCGCCCTGACCGCGTGCGCCAACGCCCCGCTCCCCCAGAAGGACCCTGCGGCGCCCGGCTTCGGCGTCTTCCGGATGTGAGGAACAGATGACGATGTTCGACACCGTTCTTGTCGCCAACCGCGGCGAGATCGCGGTACGTGTCATCCGTACGCTGCGCGAGCTCGGCGTCCGCTCGGTCGCCGTCTTCAGCGACGCGGACGCGGACGCCCGGCATGTGCGGGAGGCCGACACGGCGGTACGGATCGGGCCCGCGCCCGCCTCGATGAGCTATCTGAGCGTGCCCGCGCTGCTGGACGCGGCCCGTCGCAGCGGCGCGCAGGCCGTCCACCCCGGATACGGGTTCCTCGCCGAGAACGCGGGCTTCGCGCGGGCGTGCGCGGAGGCGGGGCTGGTGTTCATCGGTCCGCCCGCCGACGCCATCTCGCTGATGGGCGACAAGATCCGGGCCAAGGAGACGGTCGCGGCGGCCGGGGTTCCGGTGGTGCCCGGCTCGTCGGGGAGCGGGCTCAGCGATGCCCAGCTGGGCGACGCCGCCCGTGAGATCGGGACACCGGTGCTGCTGAAGCCCTCGGCGGGCGGCGGCGGCAAGGGCATGCGGCTGGTGCGCGACGCGGCGCTGCTCGCGGACGAGATCGCCGCCGCACGGCGTGAGGCACGGGCCTCGTTCGGCGACGACACGCTGCTCGTGGAGCGGTGGATCGACCGGCCCCGGCACATCGAGATCCAGGTTCTGGCGGACGCCCACGGCAACGTGGTCCACCTCGGTGAGCGCGAGTGCTCGCTCCAGCGCCGCCACCAGAAGATCATCGAGGAGGCGCCGTCCGTCCTGCTCGACGAGGAGACCCGGGCGGCGATGGGCGAGGCGGCCGTCCAGGCGGCCCGCAGCTGCGGATACGTGGGCGCGGGCACGGTGGAGTTCATCGTCCCGGGCAACGACCCCGCCTCGTACTACTTCATGGAGATGAACACCCGCCTCCAGGTCGAGCACCCGGTCACCGAGCTGATCACCGGCCTCGACCTGGTGGAGTGGCAGCTCAGGGTCGCGGCGGGCGAGCGGCTCCCCTACGCGCAGCAGGACATCGGGCTCACCGGCCACGCGATCGAGGCCCGGATCTGCGCGGAGGACCCGTCCCGCGGATTCCTGCCGTCCGGCGGCACGGTGCTCGCACTGAACGAGCCGCAGGGCAACGGCGTACGGACGGACTCCGGGCTCGGCGCGGGCGGCGAGGTCGGCAGCCTGTACGACCCGATGCTGTCGAAGGTCATCGCGTACGGCCCCGACCGCGCCACCGCCCTGCGCCAGCTGCGTGCGGCGCTCGCGGACACGGAGATCCTCGGCGTCCCGACGAACGCGGGCTTCCTGCGCCGGCTGCTCGCCCACCCGGCCGTGGTGGCCGGCGATCTGGACACCGGTCTGGTGGAGCGCGAGGTCGACGGGCTGGTGCCGGAGGGGGTGCCCGAGGAGGTCTACGCGGCGGCGGCACTGCTGCGGCAGGGCGTACCGGCGTCCGAGCCCGCCGCGGCCTGGGTGGACCCCTTCTCGGTGGCGAACGGCTGGCGGCTGGGCGGTACCCCGGCCCGCACGGTGCGCCACTTCCGGCTCCCGGGCCACGACCCCGTCCAGGTCTCGCTGCGCACCTGCCCGGCGGGCACCGAGCTGACGTTCGGCCATGTCGGGGAGGGCGCGCAGCCGCCGGAGCCCGCGACGGGCGCCTGCGGTCCGCTGGCCCCGATGCCCGGCGGCAGGGAGACGGCGAAGACGGTGGAGCTGACCGCGCACCGGATCGTCATCGAACTCGCCGGTTTCACCCACACGTTCGCCCACGCGGCCTCGTCGGAGGGGACCTGGCTGGGCCGCGACGGCGACACCTGGCACGTCCAGGACCACGACCCGGTGGAGGCGGCGCTGGCCGGTGCCGCCCGTTCCGGGGCGGACACGCTCGCCGCGCCCATGCCCGGCACCGTCACCGTCGTGAAGGTGGCGGTCGGGGACGAGGTCGTGGCCGGTCAGAGCCTGCTCGTCGTCGAGGCGATGAAGATGGAACACGTCATCTCCGCCCCGCACGCCGGGACCGTGACCGAGCTCGATGTCATCGCGGGTGCCACGGTCGTCATGGACCAGGTCCTGGCCGTGGTGGCACCCACCGGAGCTCCCGGGGAGGACGCATGACACCCCGCACCCTGCCCATGACCGTGCCCGCCCAGGACCTGCCCCCACGGGTGCGTGTCCACGAGGTCGGCGCCCGCGACGGGCTGCAGAACGAGAAGGCGGTCGTGCCGACCGAGGTGAAGGCGGAGTTCATCCACCGCCTCGCCGCGTCGGGCCTGACCACCATCGAGGCGACCAGCTTCGTGCACCCGAAGTGGGTGCCCCAGCTGGCCGACGCGGAAGACCTGTTCCCGCTTCTGGGAGACATCGGGGATGTCGCCCTGCCCGTACTCGTACCGAACGAACGCGGACTGGACCGGGCGCTCGCGCTCGGCGCCCGCCGCATCGCCGTGTTCGGCTCGGCGACCGAGACGTTCGCGGCCCGCAATCTCAACCGCACCGTCGACGAGTCGCTCGCCATGTTCGAACCGGTCGTCGCACGGGCCAAGGCCGACAAGGTGCATGTCCGCGGCTATCTGTCGATGTGCTTCGGCGACCCGTGGGAGGGGCCCGTCCCCGTCCACCAGGTCGTCCGGGTCGCCAAGGCGCTGATGGACCTCGGCTGCGACGAACTCTCCCTCGGCGACACCATCGGCGTCGCCACCCCCGGCCATGTGCAGGACCTCCTCTCCGAGTTGAACGAGGAGGGTGTGCCCACCGACACCATCGGCGTGCACTTCCACGACACGTACGGTCAGGCCCTCTCCAACACCCTCGCCGCGCTCCAGCACGGTGTGACCACCGTGGACGCCTCCGCGGGCGGCCTCGGCGGCTGCCCGTACGCGAAGAGCGCGACCGGAAACCTCGCCACCGAAGACCTCGTGTGGATGCTCGACGGCCTCGGCATCGAAACCGGGGTCGACCTCGACGCGCTCACCGCCACCAGCGTGTGGCTCGCCGAACAGCTGGGCCGACCCAGCCCGTCCCGTACCGTCCGCGCGCTCTCGGTGCGGTCCACCCAGTCCCACAAGGAGTGACACTGCCATGCCCCTGGACCACCGGCTGACCGCCGAGCACGAGGAACTGCGCCGCACCGTCGAGGAGTTCGCGCACGACGTGATCGCCCCGAAGATCGGCGACTTCTACGAGCGCCATGAGTTCCCGTACGAGATCGTGCGGGAGATGGGACGGATGGGCCTGTTCGGGCTGCCGTTCCCCGAGGAGTACGGCGGCATGGGCGGCGACTATCTCGCCCTCGGGATCGCCCTGGAGGAACTGGCCCGCGTCGACTCGTCCGTGGCGATCACGCTGGAGGCCGGGGTCTCGCTCGGCGCGATGCCCGTGTACCACTACGGCACGGAGGACCAGAAGCGGCAGTGGCTGCCGAAACTCTGCGCGGGCGAGGCGCTCGGCGCGTTCGGCCTGACCGAGCCGGATGCCGGTTCGGACGCGGGCGGCACCCGCACGACGGCGGTGCGCGACGAGGCGACGGGCGAGTGGGTGATCAACGGCTCCAAGTGCTTCATCACCAACTCCGGCACGGACATCACGGAACTGGTCACGGTCACGGCGGTGACCGGCCACAAGGAGAACGGCGCCCCGCTGATCTCCTGCATCATCGTGCCGTCCGGCACCCCCGGCTTCACGGTCGCCGCCCCGTACTCCAAGGTCGGCTGGAACGCCTCGGACACCCGCGAGCTGTCCTTCTCCGACGTCCGCGTGCCCCTGGGGAACCTGCTGGGCGAGGAGGGACGCGGCTACGCCCAGTTCCTGCGCATCCTGGACGAGGGCCGGATCGCCATCGCCGCCCTGTCCACGGGCCTGGCACAGGGCTGTGTGGACGAGTCGGTGAAGTACGCCAAGGAGCGCCACGCCTTCGGAAGGCCGATCGGCGCCAACCAGGCCATCCAGTTCAAGATCGCGGACATGGAGACGCGGGCGCACATGGCCCGGATCGGCTGGCGTGACGCGGCCTCGCGCCTGGTGGCGGGCGAACCGTTCAAGAAGGAGGCGGCCATCGCGAAGCTGTACTCGTCCTCGGTGGCGGTGGACAACGCCCGCGAGGCGACCCAGATCCACGGCGGCTACGGCTTCATGAACGAGTACCCGGTGGCCAGAATGTGGCGCGACTCCAAGATCCTGGAGATCGGCGAGGGCACGAGCGAGGTGCAGCGGATGCTGATCGCCCGGGAGCTGGGTCTGCCGGCCTGACGTACGAGTGACCACGGGGCGGTTCCCGATTGCGGGACCGCCCCCGTGCGGCGCCCGGCGACGCGGCCGGCCCCTGCCGCCGGGGCCGTGCGCGGGTACCTGATGCCGGGCCGGTCTCCTGGAGAAGCCCCCGGTGGTCCGCTTCGCCGTACCCGGGGCGCGGGCCGGGGCGCCGTGGACGACGATCCGACCCGCCGTCACCACGGCCTCGGCGGCTGACGGCCGGGTGCACGATGGAGGGTGGATCAGGGAGCATGACACCGGGAGCCTGCTCGCTCTCGTGCACCGGGCCGTAATCGTTCGACAGCGCCCGGACCGGGGCGGCAGAGTCGGTCCATGAAACCGCAGCACTGGCCCCTGTACGGGCTCCGCCTCCGCACGCCGCGTCTGGAACTCCGCCTTCCGGACCTGGAGTTGCTGGACGACCTCGCGTCGGTCGCCGTCGACGGGGTGCATCCGCCGGCCGAGATGCCGTTCACCGCCCCCTGGACCGACGCCCCGCCGGCCGAGCGCGGGAAGGCCGTGTTCCAGCACGTGCTGGCCACCGTCGCCGACTGGTCCGTGCGGAGCTGGGCGTTGAGCCTCGCCGTGCTGCACGAGGGGAAGGTGGTCGGGCGGCAGGACGTGATGGCGAAGGACTTCGCCGTCACCGGTGAGGTGAGCACCGGGTCGTGGCTGGGTCTCGCTCATCAGGGCCGGGGCATCGGCACCGAGATGCGGGCCGCCGCCCTGCATCTGGCCTTCGCCGGACTCGGCGCCCGGACCGCCGTCTCGGCCGCGATGACCGACAACCCGCGTTCGCTGGGCGTCTCGCGGCGACTGGGCTATCTGCCGGACGGGCTGGAGGTCGCCGCGGTACGGGGTGCGCCCGTCACCCTGCAACGGCTGCGGCTGGACCGGGACCGCTGGGAGGAGCACCGGGCCGTCGAGGTGACGGTCGAGGGGCTCGACGGCTGCCGGAAGGAGTTCGGGGCATGACGCTGTCGGTGCACACCTTCGTCCACGACGAGCACGGCCGACCGCGTCTTCTCGACGACCCGGAGGACGGCAGCGACATGGCCGGGACCGAGATCTGCCGGACCACCTTGTGGGGATCGGACGCCGCCCGGATGCTCGGCGCCCGGTTCCTCCCGGAGCTGGCCACCGGCGATCTGTACGTGGACCCGGAGGACGTCGTCGACTTCCTCGCCGAGTGCGAACTGCTCCACCAAAACGCCGCGACGCTCGCCGGAGGCGGCGGCGACCGACGGGACTACGTGGTGGCCCGGCTCGCCAACATCACCCGCGCCGCCCTGCGGGCGCGGGCGGTGGGCGGCGGGGTCCTGATCTGGTGAGCGGCCGGGCAACTCTCGAATGTTCAATGAGGTTAGGCTAACCTTCCTTCGAACACATCGGCGGCCGATTCCCGGCTTCGCTTCCTGTTCCTGGGAGGACCCCCCGCATGACGACGTCCGTCGCACCCCCCATCGCCCCCTTCCGGTTCTTCGACCTGACCGTCCTGCGGACCCGACGGCTCGGACCCTCCATGCTCCGGGTCACCTTCGGCGGCCCGGGACTGGACGGCTTCGCCGCCGGGGGCCGCGACCAGAGCCTGTCGCTGTTCCTGCCGCACCCCGGCCAGGCGGAACCAGTCGTTCCGGTCGGCGAGGACGGCAACTGGTTCGCCACCTGGCGCGCCCTTCCGGAGAACGTACGGGCCGTCATGCGTTCGTACACCGTGCGCGCCCAGCGCCACACGCCCGACGGGGCGACCGAGATCGACATCGACTTCGCGCTGCACGGGGACGGCGGCCCCGCATGCCGCTGGGCCGCCGCCGCCTCCCCCGGCGCCCCGCTCAAGGCACTGGGCCCGGCCGTCGAGGACAACACCGCCGTCCGCTTCCGCCCGCCGCAGGACACCGACTGGGTGCTGATCTGGGCCGACGAGACCGCCCTGCCCGCCGCGTCCGCCGCCCTGGAGTGGCTGCCGGCCGGCATGCGGGCCCGGGTCTGGCTGGAGGTCCAGCACACCGAGGACCGCCAGGCCCTCAACACCGCGGCGAAGGCCCGGATCAGCTGGCTCGTCCGGGACGAGGGCGCGCCCTCCGCCCTGGAGGCCGTCCGGGCGGCCGAGCTGCCCGAGGGGACGCCGTACGTCTGGATCGCGGGCGAGTCGTCGCAGGTACGGGCAGTGCGCCGCCATCTCGTACAGGAACGCCGGTTCGACCGCAGGCGCGTGACGTTCGTCGGGTACTGGCGGCGCGGGATGAGCGAGGAGCAGCTGCGCGAGACGGCGACGGCCGCGGACCACTGAGGACCGCCCCGTAACCCCCGGCGGGCGCGCGACGACAGCTACAGCACCTCGCCGCGCCGCCGGAACGTCCACATGCATCCGGTATGCGGACGCCCCTCCGCCTTGCGATGCACCGCATCCGACGCCGCGCGCTGATCCACCAGGGATCACGGGACAGCCCTTGGGCCCGCATCCGGCCCACCCACGGCCGCGCGGGCCGTCGTACGCCCCGGAGTACGGACCCCCGCACCCCCGGGAACGGAGCCGCGGCCCGAGCCGCGCACGGCCCGCAGACCGGAAGCGGCCATCCCCTACGCGCGAATCGGACAACCTGCGCGCGACGCGGGGGCGAGGGAACAATCCGATGCAAAGTTAGGTTAGGCTAACCTAACTTCAGCATCGGGCCCTCGCCCCCTCCTTCTGCCCTGAGGGCCGATGAAGTTTCCCCGCATCCGGGAGGACCCCTTCATGCGTTCGCACCTGCTCAACGACACGACCGCGGAGCACTACCGGCGCTCCGTGACCGCAGGAGTCGAACGGGTCGCAGCCAAACTCGCCGCCACAGACCGGCCGTTCACCGGTATCTCCGTCGACGAGCTCACTCCCGTCGTCGACGCGATCGATCTGGACCGACCGCTGGGCGACGCGTCCGCCGCCCTCGACGAGCTCGACCGCGTCTACCTCCAGGACGCCGTCTACTTCCATCACCCCCGCTATCTGGGCCACCTCAACTGCCCGGTGGTCATTCCCGCCGTACTCGGCGAGGCCGTGCTCTCGGCCGTCAACTCCTCGCTGGACACCTGGGACCAGAGCGTCGGGGGCACCCTGATCGAGCGCCGTCTCATCGACTGGACCGCGGGCCGGATCGGGCTCGGCCCGGCCGCCGACGGCATCTTCACCAGCGGCGGCACGCAGTCCAATCTGCAGGCCCTGCTGCTCGCCCGAGAAGAGGCCAAGACACCGCCCCACCACTTCACCCGGCTGCGCGTCCTCACCTCCGAATGCAGCCACTTCAGTGTCCAGAAGTCGGCGAAACTCCTCGGTCTGGGACCGGACTCGGTCATCGCCGTCCCCGTCGACCACAACAAGCGCATGCAGACCGTGGCGCTGGCCCGCGCCCTGGAGCAGTGCGTCGCCGAAGGCGCCGTACCGATGGCCGTCGTCGCCACCGCGGGCACCACCGACTTCGGCTCCATCGACCCGCTGCCCGAAATCGCCGCGCTCTGCCGGCAGTTCTCCACCTGGCTGCACGTCGACGCCGCGTACGGCTGCGGCCTGCTCGCCTCGCCCACGCGCCGGCACCTCCTCGACGGCATCGAGCACGCCGACTCGGTCACCGTGGACTACCACAAGTCCTTCTTCCAGCCGGTGAGTTCCTCGGCCGTACTGGTCCGGGACCGGGCAACGCTGCGCCACGCCACGTACCACGCCGAGTACCTCAACCCGCAGCGGATGGCCGCCGAACGCATCCCCAACCAGGTGGACAAGTCGCTCCAGACCACCCGCAGATTCGACGCCCTGAAACTGTGGATGACGCTGCGCGTGATGGGCGCGGACGGTGTCGGCAGGCTCTTCGACGAGGTCTGCGACCTGGCCGCCGAGGGCTGGCGGCTGCTGGCCGCCGATCCGCGCTTCGACGTCGTCGTGGAGCCGCGGCTCTCCACGCTGGTGTTCCGCTACATCCCGTCCGGCGTCACCGCGCCCATCGAGATCGACCGGGCCAATCTCCACGCCCGCAAGGCGCTCTTCGCCTCCGGCGAGGCCGTCGTCGCCGGCACGAAGGTCGGTGGCCGCCAGTACCTGAAGTTCACCCTGCTCAACCCCGAAACGACCGCGCTGGACATCGCCGCGGTACTCGACCTGATCTCCGGCCACGCCGAGCAGTACCTGGGAGACTCCCTTGACCGCGCTTCCTGAACCCCGTGATTCCCGCGGCCCCCACGACTTCATCGGGATCGGGCTCGGCCCGTTCAATCTGGGGCTCGCCTGTCTGACCGAGCCGATCGACGAACTGAACGGGGTGTTCCTGGAGTCCAAGCCGGACTTCGAATGGCACTCCGGGATGTTCCTCGAAGGCGCCCATCTCCAGACGCCGTTCATGTCGGACCTGGTCACGATGGCCGACCCGACGTCGCCGTACTCCTTCCTGAACTATCTGAAGGAGCGCGGGCGGCTGTACTCCTTCTACATCCGGGAGAACTTCTACCCGCTGCGGACCGAGTACAACGACTACTGCCGCTGGGCCGCCGCCGAACTGAGCAGCGTCCGCTTCGACGAGACCGTCGAGTCGGTCACCTACGACGAGGGCAGCGCGCTCTACACCGTCCGCACCACCACCGGCGGCGTCTTCCGCGCCCCGCGGCTCGTGCTGGGCACCGGCACTTCCCCGTACATCCCGGACGCCTGTCAGGGACTGGGGGGCGACTACCTGCACAACTCCCGTTACCTGGAAGGGAAAGCGGCTCTTCAGGCGAAGAAGTCCATCACTCTCGTCGGCAGCGGGCAGAGTGCGGCCGAGATCTACTACGACCTGCTCTCCGAGATCGATGTGCACGGCTACCGGCTGAACTGGGTGACGCGCTCGCCCCGGTTCTTCCCGCTGGAGTACACCAAGCTGACGCTGGAGATGACCTCCCCGGAGTACATCGACTACTTCCACGCCCTGCCCGAGGAGACCCGCTACCGGCTGGAGTCCGGACAGAAGGGCCTCTTCAAGGGCATCGACGGCGAGCTGATCGACGCGATCTTCGACCTGCTCTACCAGAAGAACCTGCCCGGTCCGGTGCCGACCCGACTGCTGACCAACTCCTCGTTGAACACCGTGAGTCACGACGAGAGCACCGGTACGTACACGCTGGGCCTGCACCAGGAGGAACAGGGCAAGGACTACACCCTCACCACCGAGGGCCTGATCCTCGCCACCGGCTACCGCTACCGCCCGCCCGCATTCCTCAAGGGCATCGACGACCGGTTGCGCCGGGACGGGCGGGGCCGCTTCGACGTGGCCCGCAACTACTCCATCGACACCACCGGCCATGGCGTCTTCCTGCAGAACGCGGGCACGCACACCCACTCGATCACCTCGCCCGACCTGGGCATGGGCGCCTACCGCAACGCGTACATCATCGGCGAGCTGCTCGGCCGTGAGTACTACCCCGTCGAGAAGTCCATCGCCTTCCAGGAGTTCGCCGTATGAGCCCGCACAACCGTGCCGCCGCCGGGCACACCGCCCTCGGCACCTTCTCCGTCCGCGCCCTCGACCCCCTCGCCGACGCCGAGCTGGTGCACGGCTGGGTCACCCACCCCAAGGCCGCCTTCTGGCTGATGGGCGACGCGGAGCTCCAGGATGTCGAGCGGGAGTACATGGCGATCGCCGCCCACCCGCACCACGACGCCTTCATCGGACTGCACGACGGGGAGCCGGCCTTCCTGATGGAGCGGTACGACCCCGCCGAGGTCGAACTCAAGGGGCTGTACGAGGCCGAGCCCGGCGACATCGGGATGCACTTCCTGGTCGCCCCGGCCGACACCCCGCTGCACGGCTTCACGCTGGGTGTGATCACCGCCGTGATGCGGACGCTGTTCGCCGACCCGTCCGTACGCCGGGTGGTCGTCGAACCCGATGTGCGCAACAGCGCGGTGCACGCGCTCAACAAGGCGGTCGGCTTCGAGGTGCTGGGCGAAATAGCCAAACCGGAGAAGAACGCCCTGCTCAGCGCCTGCACACGGGAACAGTTCGCCGCAGCGACCGGAGGCCCGGCCTGATGTCCGCCGTCATCGACAGCGTCGCCCACCTCACCCCGGAGCACTGGGCCACCGCCAACCGGCTGCTGATCCGCAAGGCCCTCGCCGAGTTCAGCCACGAACGGCTGCTGACCCCCACGCCGCTCGGCGGCGACCGCTACGCGGTGTGCAGCGACGACGCGGCGACCGAGTACCGCTTCACCGCGCGGCTCTTCGCCCTCGACCACTGGCAGGTCGAACCGGACTCCCTGTCCCGTCACCGGCACGGCTGCGAACTACCGCTGGACGCGGCTGAGTTCTTCGTGGAGCTGCGCTCCGCACTCGGTCTCTCGGCGGAGATCCTGCCGGTCTATCTGGAGGAGATCTCCTCCACCCTGGCCGGCACCGCGTACAAACTGACCAAGCCTCCCGTCACCTCCGCCGAACTGGTGCGGGCCGGGTTCCAGGCGATCGAGACCGGCATGACCGAGGGCCACCCCTGCTTCGTCGCCAACAACGGGCGGCTCGGCTTCGGCGTGGACGAGTACCGGGCGTACGCCCCCGAGACCGCGTCCGGCATCCGTCTCATCTGGCTCGCCGCCCGCCGCGACCGCGCCACCTTCACCGCGGGCGCCGGGCTCGACTACGGAACGCTGATCGCGGGCGAGCTGGGCGAGGAGACCCTGGCCCGGTTCGCGGCCACGATGTCCGGTCTCGGGCTCGACCTCGACGACCACCTGCTGATCCCCGTCCACCCCTGGCAGTGGTGGAACAAGCTGGCCGTCACCTTCGCCGGGGAGCTCGCGCAGCGGCATCTGGTCTGCCTGGGCGAGGGCGAGGACACCTATCTCGCCCAGCAGTCCATCCGTACCTTCTTCAACACCAGTGCGCCGGAGCGGCATTACGTGAAGACGGCACTGTCCGTCCTCAACATGGGCTTCATGCGCGGGCTCTCCGCCGCGTACATGGAGGCCACCCCCGCGATCAACGACTGGCTGGCCGAGCTGATCGAGCGCGACGAACTGCTGCGCGGGGCCCGCTTCTCGATCATCCGGGAGCGGGCGGCCGTCGGCTACCACCACCGGACGTACGAGGCGGCGACCACCAAGGGCTCGCCCTATCTGAAGATGCTCGCCGCGCTGTGGCGGGAGAGCCCCGTCCCCGGGCTGGCACCCGGCGAGCGGGTCGCGACCATGGCCTCGCTGCTCCACACCGACCACGAGGGCCGCTCCGTCGCCGCCGCGCTGATCGCCGAGTCGGGGCTGGCGCCCGCGGTGTGGCTGCGCCACTACCTGGACGCCTACCTGGTGCCGGTGCTGCACAGCTTCTACGCGTACGACCTGGTGTTCATGCCGCACGGCGAGAACGTCATCCTGGTCGTCGAGGACGGGGTCGTACGGCGCACGGTCTTCAAGGACATCGCCGAGGAGATCGCCGTCATGGACCCGGACGCGGTGCTGCCGCCACGGGTCGAGCGGATCCGGGTCGAGGTCCCCGAGGACATGAAGCTGCTCTCGGTCCTCACCGATGTCTTCGACTGCTTCCTGCGCTTCCTGGGCGCGGGGCTGGCGAGCGAGGACGTCCTCGACGAGGAGACGTTCTGGCGGACGGTCGCGGAATGCGTCGGCGGGTACCAGGAGTCGGTGCCGTATCTCGCCGAGAAGTTCGAGCAGTACGACATGTTCACCCAGGAGTTCGCGCTGTCCTGCCTGAACCGGCTGCAGTTGCGGAACAACAGGCAGATGGTCGATCTGGCCGATCCGTCGGGGGCGCTGCAGCTGGTCGGCACGTTGCGGAACCCGATCGCCAGGCCCTGAGACCGGGGCCGTCCGGCGACGCGACGGTCGCCGGACGGCCCCGGTCACCTCACTCCGCGGCCCAGGGAACCTGCGGAGCCCGGTAGTAGTCGATGCCGAGCGCCGAGAACCTCGGCCCCTGCGCACCCAACCGCACCTTGTACGTCTCCCAGTCGTGCGTGGCCGCGGGCGACCAACCCAGCTCCGCCACGCCGGGAAGCCGCGGGAACGCCATCTGCTCGATCTCGGCGCTGTTGGTCAGGGTCTCCGACCAGAGCGGCGCCTCGACACCGAGGACGGAGCCCTCCGGGGCCCCGTCGAGGTACGTCGCCGGGTTCCAGTCGTAGGAGCGCTGGGTGGAGACATATCCGGCCCAGGCCAGTCCCAGCTCGGTGTCCTTGTCGTACTTCATGTCGAGGTAGCTCCGGTCCGCCGGGGACAGCACCAGCTTCGTGCCGTTCACGGCGGCGTCCACCACCTGCTTGCGCTCGGCCGCGCCCGTCCGGTCGTAACCCCAGTACTGGGCGACCGCGCCCTTGACCGGCGTGGCCCCGGTCAGCTGGTGCCAGCCGATCACGGTCTTGCCGTACTTGCCGACGATGGCCTGCGCCTTGTCCATGAAGGCCACGTAGTCCGCGTGACTGGTGGAGTGCGCCTCGTCGCCGCCGATGTGGAGGTACTTTCCGGGGGTGAGCGCGGCCAGCTCACGGATCACGTCGTCCACGAAGTCGTACGTGACGGCCTTGGGGACGCAGAGCGAGCTGAAACCGACGGCGGTGCCGGTGTAGAGCGGCGGCGCGACACCGTCGCAGTTCAGCTCCGCGTACGAGGCGAGTGCCGCGTTGGTGTGGCCGGGCAGGTCGATCTCCGGCACGACCTCCAGATAGCGGGAGGACGCGTACCGGACGATCTCCTTGTAGTCGCTCTTCGTGTAGTAGCCGCCGACTCCCCCGCCGACCTCGGTCTGTCCTCCGTAGGTGGCGAGCCGCGGCCAGGAGTCGATGGCGATGCGCCAGCCCTGGTCGTCGGAGAGATGCAGATGGAGCTTGTTCATCTTGTAGAGGGCGAGCTGATCGATGTAGCGCTTGACCTCGGCCACGGAGAAGAAGTGCCGCGAGACGTCCAGCATGGCGCTGCGGTACGCGTACCGGGGCGCGTCCTCGACCGTGCCTCCAGCGACCTTCCACGGGCCCTTCTGGCGGCTGTCCTTCTCCACGTCGGCCGGGAGCAGCTGGCGCAGCGTCTGGACGCCGTGGAAGAGCCCTGCCGGGCCGCGCGCGGTGATGGTGACCGAGCCCCGGTTCGACTTCAGCGTGTAGCCCTCGGCGCCCGTCCCCTTGTCGTGGGAGTCGAGCCGGAGCCGGATGCCGTCGCCTCCCCGGCCGGTGACCGGCAGGGCGTACCCGGTGGACGGGCGGAGCACGCCCGCCAGGTAGTCGCCGATCTTCCGGGCCTCGCGGGAGTCGCCCTCGACGCGGATCCTGGTGTCCGCGGTGATGGTGTACGGAGTGCCGCCGGGCTTCGCCTCGGCGGGGGCGGGCACTATCTGCCCGAGCGGACGGGGCGTTGCGGCCGTGGCCGTCCCGCCGCTCGCCGCGTGCCCTTGCGGCGCCGCGCCGACACTGGAGATACCGGCCGCCGTGACGAGCAGCAGCGAGCCGAGAAGACGGGGAAGAGCGATGCGCTGTGTCCTGTGCAGTCTCACAAGCCGGGTCCCTTTCGACGGGTTCACACCTGTGGATCTCCTGACCGAACCATCACCATGCGTATCGCCTGCCCCACGGACGGTCAAGGTGTAGACCACTTCCCCGTTATGCGGCTGAGAGAATCCGGCTCATGGCGGAAATAATCCAGCGCGACGGGGCATGGACGTTCGACGGCGAGACGGTGCGGATCGTGCCGGGCGGGGGCAAGGGCATCCATCCCCTCCGGCAGGAGCTGGGCGAACGGGTCGTCCCGCTCCGGGCCCTGGCGGGCATCGCCTTCGAACCCGGCCGCAAGGGAGGCCGGCTGCGACTGCGGCTGCGCGACGGCGCGTGCCCGGTCCTGCGCGCCGCGGAGGGCAGGCTCAAGGACGCCTCGGATCCGTACCAGCTGGCCGTGGAGAAGGACCGCAGTGGAGTAGCGGAGTACTTCGTCGGGGAGGTGCGCAGCGCCCTGCTGATCGAGCAGGTGCCCACCGGTCCGGTGGACGGCTTCCTGCTGCCGGGCCCCTCGGTGCCGGTGGCCGGGGGCGGCGGGGACGGCACGGCCTCGTTCGACGGGGAGACCATCCGCCTCACCTGGAACTGGAAGGCCAAGGAGGTCAAGAGCTCGGCCGGCCCGGTCGCCTTTCCGGTGTCGGAGGTGACCGGGGTGCACTGGATGCCCGCCATCGGCCTGGAGAACGGCCATCTGCGCTTCGTACGGGGCGCGGCCACGGCTCCGGCCCCGGCGGCCGAGTTCGACCCGTACTCGCTGGATCTGTGGGGGCTGTCCAAGAAGGAGTACACGGCGGCACTGGTCGCGGCGGCGGTACTGGTCCGGCTGCCGGGCGCGGCGACGCAGGAGGCCGGAGCCGGGGCCGGAAGCGCGCGGCCCGCAAAGATCCCGGCCCCTGCCCCGGGCGGCGCGGTGACGTCCGCCCCCGCGCCGCCCGCGGACGACCACGATGCGCTGCTGCGCCGGCTGCGGGAGCTCGGTGAGCTGCGTCAGGCCGGGATACTCACCGACGACGAGTTCACGGCCGCCAAGCAGGCCGTCCTGAAGCGTCTGTGAATCGCAGGCGTCCCGATGCACTCATCGATCACCTCCGAGCCCGCCCGAGAGCGCAATCACACCCAGCCCTGCCCGATATCGGGCAGAATTGTTGCGTAAGTGCTCCGCCCACCGCAATATCAACGAGTGCTCGAACGCCGCTCGTCGCATGACGACCTCATCGATCACCTGGTGCGCAGCACCGCGCTCCAGCGCGGCGAGGCCGCCCGGGTGGTCCTCGACGTGCTGGCGTACTTCGACGAGACGACCGACGACTTCGTCCGCCGCCGCCACCGCGAACTGCAGTCCGGCGGCCTGGTGAACGCGGAGATCTTCGAGCGGATCGCGGCCGAGCTGCCGCACCGGGCGGTCGCGCCGCCGGAGCTCTCGCTCCGCCAGCTGCGCCGCATCGTCTACGGCTGAGCAACGAGCACCACAGGTACGTCGATGGAGGGGCAGAGACTCTATGTGCGGAATCGTCGGGTATATCGGGAAGCGTGATGTGGCCCCGCTGCTGCTGGAAGGGCTGCAGCGGCTGGAGTACCGGGGTTACGACTCCGCGGGCATCGTCATCACCGGCAAGGCGTCGGCCGGGAAGCCCGCCGCCCTGAAGATGGTCAAGGCGAAGGGCCGGGTCCGCGAGCTGGAGGCCCGCGTCCCCAAGCGTTTCACCGGCACCACCGGTATCGCCCACACCCGTTGGGCCACCCACGGCGCCCCGAGCGACGAGAACGCGCACCCGCACCTGGACGCCGACAACAGGGTCGCCGTCGTCCACAACGGCATCATCGACAACGCCGACGAGCTGCGCGCGAAGCTCGTCGCCGACGGCATCACCTTCCTCTCCGAGACCGACACCGAGGTGCTGGTCCACATGATCGCCCGCGCCCAGGCGGACACCCTGGAGGAGAAGGTCCGCGAGGCGCTGCGCTCGGTCGAGGGCACGTACGGCATCGCCGTCATGCACGCCGACTTCAACGACCGCATCGTGGTCGCCCGCAACGGCTCCCCGGTCGTCCTCGGCATCGGCGAGAAGGAGATGTTCGTCGCCTCCGACGTCGCCGCGCTGGTCGCCCACACCCGTCAGGTCGTCACCCTCGACGACGGCGAGATGGCCACCCTGAAGGCCGACGACTTCCGTACGTACACGACGGAGGGTTCGTCCACGACGGCCACGCCGACCACCGTGGAGTGGGAGGCCGAGTCGTACGACATGGGCGGCCACGACACGTACATGCACAAGGAGATCTCCGAGCAGGCCGACGCCGTCGACCGGGTGCTTCGCGGCCGGATCGACGACCGTTTCGCCACCGTGCACCTGGGCGGGCTCAACCTGGACGCCCGCGAGGCGCGCGGGGTCCGCCGGATCAAGATCCTGGGCTGCGGCACCTCGTACCACGCGGGCCAGATCGGCGCGCAGCTGATCGAGGAGCTGGCCCGTATCCCCGCGGACGCCGAGCCCGCCTCGGAGTTCCGCTACCGCAACCCGGTCGTCGACCCGGACACGCTGTACGTCGCGGTCTCCCAGTCCGGCGAGACGTACGACGTGCTGGCCGCCGTCCAGGAGCTCAAGCGCAAGGGCGCCCGGGTGCTCGGTGTCGTCAACGTGGTGGGTTCGGCGATCGCCCGGGAGGCCGACGGCGGTACGTACGTCCACGCCGGCCCCGAGGTCTGTGTCGTCTCCACCAAGTGCTTCACGAACACGGTCGTCGCGTTCGCGCTGCTCGCCCTGCACCTGGGCCGGATCCGGGATCTGTCGGTCGCCGACGGCAAGCGGATCATCGACGGGCTGCGCAGGCTGCCCGCCCAGATCAGCGAGATCCTGGCGAACGAGGACGAGATCAAGGAGATGGCGGCCCAGTACGCGGACGCCAAGTCGATGATGTTCATCGGCCGGGTGCGCGGCTACCCCGTCGCCCGTGAGGCCTCGCTGAAGCTCAAGGAGGTCTCGTACATCCACGCGGAGGCGTACCCGGCCTCCGAGCTGAAGCACGGGCCGCTGGCGCTGATCGAGCCCGCGATGCCGACGGTCGCGATCGTGCCGGACGACGATCTGCTGGAGAAGAACCGCGCCGCGATGGAGGAGATCAAGGCCCGCAGCGGCCGTATCCTCGCCGTCGCCCACCAGGTGCAGGAGAAGGCCGACCACACCATCGTCGTGCCGAAGAACGAGAACGAGCTGGACCCGATCCTGATGGGCATCCCGCTCCAGCTGTTCGCGTACCACACGGCGCTGGCCATGGGCCGTGACATCGACAAGCCGCGCAACCTGGCGAAGTCCGTCACCGTCGAGTAGCGCCCCGCACGGGCCGTGCCCGGCAGAGCGGCCCCGTACCCACCGCCGTCGTGGGTACGGGGCCGCTCCCGTGCGGGCCGCCGCCCGCCCCGGGGCCTCTCGTCCCGATGCCGCCGGGCTCGCGACGACCCCGGTGTGACCGATACCGAACCCCAACAGGGTGAGTCGCGGGGCGAGATGGCCGGGGGCAGCGGTGCCGGTGCTTTCCGCAGAGTCGCCATCGTCCACGGAGGGCTCCCTTCACATGCGGTGATCCTGCTGCCCCATGAGGCTTATGCACCTTTCACAAGCGCGCAATCCACCTGTGCGCGACAATGGATTGCCGGTTTCCACAGGCGAGTTGACGCCACGTCGGTGAAAAGAGCCACCCCTGTGACAGGGGTGGCGACAGGGACCGCCGGGACGCGGAACAGTCAGGGGATGACGACGACCGGCCGCTGCGCGCGACGCGCGAGCCGCCCCGCCACCGAGCCGAAGATGCGGCCGGCGATGCCGTGCGTGGAGCCGACGACGATGGCGTCCGCCGAGTACTCCCGGCCGACTTCCTCCAGCTCGTGACAGATGTCCCCGCCGCGCTCCACGAGCACCCAGGGAACCTCGGAGAGGTAGTCCGCGCAGGCCAGCTCCAGGCCGAGCACCTCGGTGCGGTGATCGGGCACATCGACGAAGACGGGCGGCTCGCAGCCTGCCCAGACCGTGGTCGGCAGCCGATTGGCGACATGGACGATGATCAGGCCGGAACCTGATCTTCGGGCCATGCCGATGGCGTATGCGAGGGCGCGCTCACTGGAGGTCGAGCCGTCGAAGCCGACCACGACCCCATGCCGGAAGGCGGGATCGCAGGAATGACGTGTCTCTTCGACCGCCTGCGGGTCCGACATGGGGTCGGCTACCTGCTTGCGGTCGGCGGGTTCGGGGATTTCGTGACCGGCCATCGGTGTCTCGGCGAAGAGAGTCCTCGTGAGGAGAGCGACTTGGGGAAGGTGCGTCAGCGGGCGGTGTTGCGGTGTCCGGGAATCATCTTCCCAACCCCTTACCCCCAAGGGTACGGCGCCACTCCTCCACTGCCCAGACCCGCGCAAAGCGCGCGCGACGTTTCACGGAGCATGCCCGAGGCGGACCCGTATGGCAATGCCGGTTGCGCGGTACATCGACGACGCCGGGCCCGGACGGCTCCGCCGGGTGACCGGCGGGACCCCGTCCGTCACCCCCTCCGCCGCACCGCGCAGCCGCCGCGCACCCGGAGTTGGATCATCACCCCGCCGTCGACCGCCGGCCCCGAGATCCGACCCCGGGAGTCACCCCGGCGTCACCCCGGCCCGCCCGCCCCGCCCGGAGCCCGCCGCCCGGCCGGGGGGCGCATGTCGGTCCGCCGGGCAGGATCCGACTGCCCGGCGAGGCCGTCGCGCCACTCCCCGCGATCGGCCGCCCACCTGCCGAGGGGCGCAAAGAAGCAACCGCTCATCACGGTTGTGCGCCGGTCCACTGACCGAATCACGTACGCACAACCATCTATTTTCAGCCAACTTCATACCCCTGTCGCATCCTTGCCGAATTGGCCGATCAACCCCCTTGCCACCAGGCAGGAAGAGACCGCGCGGTACGCTTCTACCCGACGGGGTTGGGCCATCAAGGCGAGGCGCACTTCCCTGCACGGCCGCCGAGTGAAACCCTTCGTGATCGAATGCTTCCCGCCAAGTTGCCTTGTCGACATAACGCCGGTTGGTGAACTTGTCACGCCGGCACCACGGGACGCAGTAGATTCGATCTTGGGTATCGAAGACTGGGGACTCGTGCAGGACCGAGGGGAAAAGTGCAGGAGCGACAGGCCCGTAAGGACCAGAAAGACGCGAACACCGAGGGGGGCTTAGCGTCATGAGCCAGGACTCCGCCGCCGCAACGGAGGCTGTACGGAAGCTCAGTGGACGACGACGACGGGAAGTCGTCGCCGTGCTGCTGTTCAGCGGCGGCCCCATCTTCGAGAGCTCGATCCCGCTCTCCGTGTTCGGAATCGACCGCCAGGACGCGGGAGTTCCGCGCTACCGACTCCTCGTCTGCGGCGGGGAAGAGGGACCGCTGCGGACCACCGGGGGACTCGAACTCACCGCGCCCTACGGGCTGGAGGCGATCAGCAGGGCCGGCACCGTCGTGGTGCCCGCCTGGCGTTCGATCACCTCACCGCCGCCCGCGGAGGCGCTGGACGCACTGCGCCGCGCGCATGAAGAGGGGGCCCGCATCGTCGGGCTGTGCACCGGGGCGTTCGTGCTCGCCGCCGCCGGCCTGCTGGACGGCCGACCGGCGACCACGCACTGGATGTACGCACCGACGCTGGCCAAGCGCTATCCGTCGGTGCACGTCGACCCGCGCGAGCTCTTCGTCGACGACGGCGACGTGCTCACCTCTGCCGGGACGGCGGCCGGGATCGATCTCTGCCTGCACATAGTCCGCACGGACCACGGCACGGAGGCCGCCGGGGCACTGGCCCGCCGGCTCGTCGTGCCGCCGCGGCGCAGTGGCGGGCAGGAGCGCTACCTCGACAGGTCTTTACCTGAGGAGATCGGCTCCGACCCGCTCGCCGAGGTCGTGGCCTGGGCGCTGGAGCATCTCCACGAGCAGTTCGACGTGGAGACGCTGGCGGCGCGCGCCTACATGAGCAGGCGGACCTTCGACCGCAGGTTCCGCTCGCTCACCGGCAGCGCACCGCTCCAGTGGCTGATCACCCAGCGGGTGCTGCAGGCGCAGCGCCTGCTGGAGACGTCCGAGTACTCGGTCGACGAGGTCGCGGGCCGCTGCGGCTTCCGCTCGCCGGTCGCGCTGCGCGGGCACTTCCGGCGCCAGCTGGGCTCCTCCCCCGCCGCGTACCGGGCCGCCTACCGGGCCCGTCGTCCGCAGGGCGGCGGCGCGGAGCCGGTCACCGCGACGATCGAGCCGGTCGTGCCCGCCCAGGGGCCCTCGGCCGGCCGTCGTGCCACGGCCGCGGCCGCCCCTCCGGGCCCGCATGTCGTGACGTCGGCGGCGGTCGGGACGGGGCAGCCGGAGCACGGCAAACCGGGACCCGACGCGTACTCCACCGGACGCCCGACCCTGCCGGGTCAGCGGAGTGCCCCGTAGGGTGGGGCCATGAACGACCGCATGGTGTGGATCGACTGCGAGATGACCGGGCTCTCGTTGACGGAAGACGCACTCATCGAGGTGGCCGCACTGGTCACCGACTCGGAGCTGAACGTGCTCGGCGAAGGGGTGGACATCGTGATCCGCCCGCCGGACACGGCCCTGGAGACGATGCCCGAGGTGGTGCGCCAGATGCACACCGCCTCGGGCCTCCTCAACGAGCTGGCCCGGGGCACCACCCTGGCCGACGCCGAGGCCCAGGTGCTGGCCTATGTCCGCGAGCACGTGAAGGAACCCGGCAAGGCCCCGCTCTGCGGAAACTCGGTCTCCACCGACCGAGGTTTCCTGGCGCGGGACATGGCGGCCCTGGAGGGCTACCTCCACTACCGGATCGTCGATGTGTCCTCGGTCAAGGAGCTGGCGCGCCGCTGGTACCCGAGGGCGTACTTCAACAGTCCGGAGAAGAACGGCAACCACCGGGCGCTCGCGGACATCCGTGACTCCATCACGGAGCTGCGCTACTACCGCGAGGCGATCTTCGTGCCGCAGCCCGGTCCGGACTCGGAGCGCGCCAAGGCGATCGCGGCGCACGTCGCGCCGCCCACGCCGTAGGTCCTTGTGAAGCCGCTGGTCATAGGCCTTTCGGGGGCTGGGACCGGCGGCTGAACAATGGGGGCGCGAGCACCCTCTCGGACCCTGTACACTTTTTCTCGGCCGGTCAGAAAAGACCGGGCATGGTGGGTATAGCTCAGATGGTAGAGCACCTGGTTGTGGTCCAGGATGTCGCGGGTTCGAGTCCCGTT
The DNA here is from genome assembly GCF_044754145.1 of Streptomyces sp. NPDC093149. NCBI lineage: Bacteria > Bacillati > Actinomycetota > Actinomycetes > Kitasatosporales > Streptomycetaceae > Streptomyces > Streptomyces sp. NPDC093149. The sequence continues at coordinate 287,613 of NZ_JBIVON010000002.1, read as the reverse complement.
ACTCACCCTGATGGGAAGGGCCCCGGTCGATGACCGGGGCCCTTCTCGTGTCTGAGCCCCCCTCACCGGGCGGCCGTGTGACGGCAGTCACGAGGAGTCGCGGACGATCAGTTCCGTGGGGAGCACGATCTGCGGACGCTCCTGGTTCTCGCCCGCGATCTCCTGGAGCAGCACCCGGGCCATCGTGCGGCCCATCTCCTCGATCGGCTGGCGCACGCTGGTGAGCGCCGGGTCCATGTGACGGGCCACGGCCGAGTCATCGAAGCCGATGAGGGCCACGTCGTCCGGGATGCGCCGGCCGGCCTCGCGGAGCACCTGGCGGGCTCCCGCGGCCATGACGTCGGAGGCGGCGAAGACCGCGTCGACGTCGGGGCGGCGGGCGAGCAGCTCGCGCATGGCCCGAGCGCCGCTCTCCTCGCTGAAGTCGGCGCGGGCGATCAGTTGCTCGTCGGGGCCGAGACCGGCCTCGGAGACCGCCTTGCGGTAGCCGTCGAGGCGGCGCCGGGCACCGTAGACGTCGAGACGCCCGGTGATCGTGGCGATGGAGCGGCGGCCCCGGGCGATCAGGTGGTCGACGGCGGCGCGGGCACCCTCGAAGTTGTCGGAGTCGACCGAGGCGAGCGATTCGGAGGCGGACCTGCGGCCGCTCATCACGGCCGGCATGCCGAGCTGTTCCAGCAGGTCCGGCAGCGGGTCGTCGGCGTGGACGGAGACCAGCAGCACTCCGTCGACACGGTGCGCGGTCAGGTACTGGGCCAGCCGTCGGCGCTCGCGGTCGTTGCCGACGAGGGTGAGCAGCAGTTGCATGTCGGTGTCGGCGAGCGCCGCGCCGACACCGCGGACGATGTCGGAGAAGTACGGCTCGGCGAAGAAGCGGGTCTCCGGCTCGGGCACGACGAGGGCGATGGCGTCGGTACGGTTTCCCGCGAGCGCACGGGCCGCGCGATTGGGCACGTAGCCCAGTTCGGCGACGGCCGCCTCCACCGCCTCACGGGTGTGCGCGCTGACCCGCGGGGAGCCGTTGATGACCCGTGAGGCCGTCCCTCGCCCCACCCCCGCCCGTGCCGCGACCTCTTCGAGCGTGGGCCGCCCGCCGCTCCGTACTCGCGCTGCCGCCATGGCTGCCTCCCGTTCGCGGTCAATTTCTCACAGTCGGATAACCGAACCAAGTCCTGGTGTCGGCTCCCTTGACACTCGTCCGGGCCCGGCGGCCTTATCCGCAGCATCAATTATGGGAGCGCTCCCATTCTACGGGGACGGCATATCGGGTTCCGCGACCGCCGGTGTCGGCGGGAAATGACGGAGACCCGGCGCGGACGGCCGGGTCTCGGGAGGGGGCGTGTGCCGGTCGGGCTCAGCCGAGGTCGGTGACGGGGGGCAGTGCGTGGCGACGGATGACGTCGGCGTACCAGTGGGCGCTCGCCTTGGGGATGCGGCGCTGGGTGGCGTAGTCGACGTAGACGGCGCCGAAGCGCTTGGAGTACCCGTACGCCCACTCGAAGTTGTCCATCAGGGACCACAGGAAGTAGCCGCGGACGTCCGCCCCGTCGGCCACGGCCCGCTGTACGGCGTCGAGATGGCCGCGCAGGTAGTCGATCCGCTCGGGGTCCTCCACCCGGCCCTCGGGCGAGACGTAGTCGTCGAAGGCCGCGCCGTTCTCGGTGACCATCAGCGGCAGGCCGGGGTTCTCGCGGGAGACGTCGACGAGCAGGTTGTACAGCCCGTCGGGGTCGATCGCCCAGTTCATCGCGGTGCGCTTCTTGCCCTCGGAGAGGTGGAAGGCGACGTGCTCGGAGCCGGGCCACGGCGAGTGGTCGCTGTTGCCGTGGCCGTCGTCGCGCGAGTCGCCGGAACCGTCGGCGGGCGTGGAGACCAGCGTCGGCGTGTAGTAGTTGACGCCGAGGACGTCGACCGGCCGGGAGATGGCGGCCAGGTCGCCGTCCCGGACCAGCGTCGACCAGTCCACCAGGTGCGAGGTGTCGGCGATCAGGTCCTCGGGGTACGCGCCGCGCAGCATCGGGCCGGTGAAGACCCGGTTGCCCACCGCGTCGATCCGGCGGGCCGCGTCCATGTCGGCCTCACTGCCGGTCAGCGGGCGGACCTGGTGGAGGTTGAGGGTGACCGAGGTCTGCGCGGCAGCGGGGAGTCGGTCGCGCAGAACCTCGATCGCCCGGCCGTGGGCGAGGTTGAGATGGTGGGCCGCGCGCAGGGCGGCGGCCGGCTCGGTGCGGCCGGGGGCGTGCACGCCGGAGCCGTAACCGAGGAAGGCCGAGCACCACGGCTCGTTGAAGGTGGTCCAGGTCGTGACGCGGTCGCCGAGGGCGCCGGCCATGATGGCGGCGTAGTCGGCGAAGCGCTCGGCGGTCACCCGCTGGGGCCAGCCGCCGGCGTCCTCCAGCTCCTGGGGCAGGTCCCAGTGGTAGAGAGTGGCGACGGGCGCGATGCCCGCTTCCAGGAGCTCGTCGACGAGCCTGCGGTAGAAGTCCAGTCCGCGTTCGACGGCGGGGCCGCGGCCGGTGGGCTGCACCCGGGACCAGGAGACGGAGAAGCGGTAGGCCTTCAGGCCGAGCTGCTTCATCAGCGCCACGTCGTCGCGGTAGCGGTGGTAGTGGTCGGCGGCGATGTCTCCGGTGTCACCGTTGCGGACCTTGCCCGGAGTGCGGCTGAAGGTGTCCCAGATGGAGGGGGTGCGGCCGTCCTCGGCCGCGGCGCCCTCGACCTGGTAGGCGGCGGTGGCCGCTCCCCAGACGAAACCGGTCGGGAAGTCCGCTGCCTCGGGTGCCTGCTTCGGGGCGATGTCGGGTCGTACAGCAGTCATGCGGGAGCGCTCCCAGGGATGGACGGACAGGGGCAGGTAAGGGGTGGGGCTCCGGGCCGTACGGCCTGCGGTCGGGAGACAGTCCGTACGGAGCGTCCGGGGTGGGGCGGGTGACGCTCGGTCAGCCCTTGACGGCGCCGGACATGATCCCTCCGACGATCTGCTTGCCGAAGATCACAAAGACCACGAGCAGCGGCAGGGTGCTGATCAGCGCACCGGCCATCACGATGCTCTGGTCGGGGGTGTAGGAGGCGCTCAGCTGACCGAGGGCCACCTGGAGCGTGGGGTTCTGCTGATTGAGGGCGAGGTAGGGCCAGAAGAAGTCGTTCCAGGCCTGTACGAAGGTGAGCATCCCCAGCACCATCATCGCGGGGCGGGCCACCGGGAGGACCACGCTGCGCACGATGCGGAAGTTGTTGGCGCCGTCGATCTTGGCGGCCTCGATGAGTTCGTAGGGCAGCGCCTCGCTCAGGTACTGCCGCATGAAGAACACGCCGAACGCGCTGACCAGGGTCGGGAAGATCACCGACTCCAGCTTTCCGCCCCAGCCGATGTCGGACATCATCATGAACAGCGGGACGACGCTGAGCTGCGGCGGGATCGTGAGCGTGGCGACGACCCCGGTCATCAGCGCGCCGCGGCCCTTGAAGCGCATCTTGGCGAAGGCGTAGCCGGCCAGCGTGCAGAAGAAGAGCGTCGCCGCCGTGATGCAGCTGGAGACGATGACGCTGTTGACGATCGCCTTGCCGAGGTGTGCCTGGTTCCAGGCGCTGTCGAGGTTGTGCAGCAGCCGCCTGCCGGGCAGGAACGGCGGTGTGGTGGCGAGCACTTCGTCCTGCGTGTGGGACGCGGCCACCAGGGTCCAGTAGAGCGGCAGGAGCGAGCCGATGCCGACGACGGCCAGGGCGATGTAGGCGAACGGGCCGCCCTGCAACTGCTTGCCCGCGCCCGGCCGGAAGCGGGTGGGGCGCCGCGTCGCCCGGTGGACCGGCTGCGGGATGCCGAGTTCCGGTGCTGTGGTGGGGCTGGTCATGGTCATGGAAATCGCTCCCGGTCAGACCGCGGATTTGCGTACGAGGCGGCCGATGAGCCAGTTGACCGCGGCGATGATCAGCAGGAGGGCGAGCATCGCCCAGGCCACTGCGGCGGCCGGGCCGAGGTGCCCGAGGTTCCAGCCGTAGTTGTAGAGGTAGACGCTGAGCGTCTCGTACTGATTCTCGTTGCCGCCGGTCGCTCCGAGCGTGCCGCCCTCCAGGAGCAGGGGCTCACCGAACAACTGCATGGAGCCGATGGTCGAGATGACGATCGTGAAGAGGATCGTGGGCCGCAGCGAGGGGATGGTCACCTTGCGGAACTGCTGCCAGCGCGACGCGCCGTCCAGCGACGCGGCCTCGTACAGATCGCTCGGTACGGCCTGCATGGCGGCCAGGTAGATCAGCGTGTTGTAACCCGTCCAGCGCCAGATCACGATGACGGAGATGGCGATCTTCGAGGTCCAGTGGCCGTTGGCCCAGTTGGTGTCGCCGAGGCCGACGAAGTGCAGCGCCCAGTTGAGCAGTCCGCCGTCGGCCCGGAAGACCAGGGCGAAGACGAGGGCCGCGGAGGCCACGGAGGTGGCGTACGGGGTGAGGATGACCGTCCGCCAGAAGGTGCTGGCACGCAGCCGGTAGTTCAGAAGATGGGCCAGGCCGAGCGCGACCAGCAGTTGCGGGACCGTCGACATGACCCCGATCAGGAAGGTGTTGCCGACCGCCGTCCAGAACTCGGCGTCGTGCAGGATCTTGTCGAAGTTGTCCCAGCCGACCCACTCCATCCGGTCGAGGCCGGTCATCTCCACCCGGTGCAGGGCGATCCATCCGGTGTAGAGCAGCGGATAGAGCCCGAAGGCGCCGAAGACGAGGAAGAACGGAGCGATGTAGGCGTACGGCGACGCCTTGTCGTCGAACCGCCACAGCCGGCTCCGCCAGGCCCGTCGGCGGGACGGCACCGACGCGTGCGGGGAGCCGCCGGAGGGTGGCGGTGCGTATGAATCCCGGGTGGGAGTCGAGGTGGCCACGGGCGGGAGTCCTTCCCTGAGTAACGGGGTCGCCCGGGTGAGGGGCGGGCGTGGGCCGGGGGCGGGGCAGATGACGGGGGGCGCGTGCCGGAGCGGGCGGCTCCTGGAGGCCGCCCGCACCGGCGACGGTCAGCCGATCGCCTTGTCGATCGCGCTGGTCGCCGCCTTCCACGCGTCGTCCGGGCTGGTGCCGCGCTGCTCCATGTTGTTGATCTGGGTGGAGATGGTGTCCTTGATGACGCCGTCCTTCGGGCCGAGCACCGTCTCGGGGATCGACTTGGCCTCGTCGGCGTAGATCTGTCCGATCGGCGCGTCGTTGAAGTACTCCAGCTTCGCGTTCTTCACGTCGGGCAGGTCGTACGCGCCCTTGTTGGACGGGAAACTGCCGATCGCCTTGAAGACGGCGGCCTGCTGCTCGGGGGCGGTCAGCCACTTGACGAGCTTGGTGGCCTCGTCGACGTTCTTGCCGGACTTGGGCACGGCGAGGAACGAACCGCCCCAGTTGGCGGCGGTCGCACCGGGCGCGGTGGTGATGTTCCACTTGCCCTTGTTGGCGTCACCGGCGTTGACCGAGATCTGACCGGCCATCCACGCGGGGCAGGCCACGGTGGCGACGGTGCCCTTGCGCAGGGCGGCCTTCCACGGGTCGTTGAACTGGGCGAGGCCCTGCGTCAGCTTCTTGGACGCCGCCTCGGCGGCCAGGTTCCAGCCCTGCTCGACGCTGGGGCTTTCCTTGTAGACCGGCTTGCCGCTCTCGTCGTAGTACTGCTTCGCGTTCGAGCTCACCACTGCGTTGAACATGGCGCTCGCGGAGTCCATGAAGTAGGTGCCCGCGGGGGCCTTCTTCTTGTACTCCTCACCGAGCTTGAGGTAGTCCTCCCAGCCGCCGGAGACCTTCTTCGCGACCTCCTCGCGGTCGGTCGGCAGGCCGGCCTTCTTGAAGAGGTCGGTGTTGTAGCAGAGCGACATCGGACCGATGTCGGTACCCGCGCCGATCACCGCGCCGTCGGGCGTGGTGGCCTGCTTCTCCTTCCAGGAGACCCAGTCGTCGACGTTGATCACCTTGCTGAGGTCGGCGAAGGCGTTCGCCTTGGTGTCGACGATCTCCTTGATCCGGCCGACCTCGATGCCCTGGACGTCGGCGAGACCACTGCCCGAGTTCAACTGCTGGAGCAGCTTGGGGTAGTAGACCTTCTCGTCGGAGGTGACGTCTTCCTTGACCGTGATGTTCGGGTGCAGCTCGTGGTACTTGGCGAAGAGCCCGGCCTCCTTGTAGCCGAACTGCCCGAAGTCGGCGACGGTCAGCGTGATCTTCCCGTTCGCATCGGGGCCCGTGCTGCCCGATGAGTCCGAGTCGCTGCTGCAGCCGGTCAGCAACAGGGCCGAGGCTGTCAGCCCCGTGGTGGCCAGAACCGCGGCTCTGCGGCTCCGGCCGGCGACGGTGCGGGTGATGCGCATTCCACTACTCCTTGTTCCAGGGTGGGACTGGCGTTCTGACTGCGTGGCATACGCACCGGTGAGCGCGGGTGCCGGGTGGTTCAGGGGGGAGGACACGGGCAGTGCCGTTCGGACGGGAATCCCCGCACGATGTGGGAGCGCTCCCATGCGTCGATGTCGGAAGGTTCCTGCCTTGAGGGGGTGGGTGTCAAGAGTTGAAGGCGCTTCCGTTGCCCGAGTGTGTCCTGCAAGTCACGAGACCGTGTCCCGCCCAAGTCTTGCCATAACTCGCCGACTTCGGCCGCGGGGCCGCGCGTTTCCGAGAACACGCAGGCCAAGGGCTTTCCGAGGGAGGGCCGCCGCACCGGGGACGCCGAACAGCCGCCGACGCGCCGCGTTTCCGGCCGCCACCGGGAGTGGCCCTCGTCATCCCCGATTCACGGCCGACCGCCCGCCGGAAGGTGAACGGGGCATCACGCGACGGGGGTGGTCGGGGGCGCATCCGCGTTCTTTCTCCGAACCCGACGCCGGTACTCGGCGCTCCGGGCCCGGGGCGACCGGGCCCGGAGGCGCACCGGCCCGGCCCGGCAGACCGAGGACGCCGACAGGGCGACGTACGCCGACGCGGCCGTCGGAGTACGCCGCCCTGGAGCGGGACGGTCTGCGGGAGGCGGCCCGCGCAGTCGTTCCGGGTCACGGTCGAACTGCGCTGTCGACCAGCGGTGGCCGAGCGCGATCAGGCCGACGCACCGGACGATCGCGAGCCATCCGTTGTCACCGATCTCGGTGCCTGAGGGGTGTCCCGTGCCCATGGCGGGCGCGCGACGACAGCTACCGCACCTCGCCACGTTGCCGGAACATCCGCATACATCCAACTATGCGGACATCCCTCCGCCTTGCGATGCACCGCATCCGACGCCGCGCGCTGATTCACCAGGGATCACGGGACACCCCTCAGCAGCAGGCCGCGCAGGGGCTCGACGGCCGGGGTGAAGGGCCGGCACTCGGCGATCGGCCGGAACCAGCCCGGCATCGTGCCGGCCGGGGTGAAGGCGCTGGAGATGAGCGGCAGGAGGATCAGCGGCGTGGCCGCGTCGCCGACGGCCTCGGGGTTCGGGCCGGCCATGCCCGTCTTGACCGCGATCCAGGTGAGCGCCGGGGCCAAGAGCACGAGCAGCCCGAACGCCGCCGGCCACTCCAGGGCCTTGGCCTCCGCGGAGCGGAAACCGATGGCCACGGCGACGGCATCGACGAAGACCACGCCGGCGACCGACTGCAGCACGCCGCCGACGACGCACGTGTCACTCGCAGAACACCTGCACCTTTCCGTCGGGGTCGTCGACGTCGACGACGACGTCGCCGAGCTGCTCGACGAGCTCCTCGAGGTGCTGCGGCTTGAGCTCGGTGAGGTCGATCGGCACCCCTGACTTGTTGAGCTCCGCGTTGACCTTGGTGAGTGCCTGCGGAGGGACAAGGCTCGCGAGCCGGACCCCGGCGCGCAGCAGCTGGAGCGGGATCTGGATGTTGACCCGGCTCGGCCCGTCGCCACCGGATTCGTCCTCCGAGTTCACCACCACGCGCAGGTACTTGGGTCGGGGTTTCGGGCGGGGCGCGGCTCCCGCCGGGGACTCGGGCTGTTGGCGTTCGAGGGCGCCGATCAGCCGCTCGGCCTCGTCCGCGGTGATCTTGCCTTCGGCCAGCATCTGCAGGATCTGGCGGCGTTGCTCATTCATCGTTGCTCTTCCCCTCTGACTCATCTGACGCTTACCAGCACGGCCGTTCGGCCCTGCTCGATCTCGAACCGGGTGCCGGGCAGCGCCCACAGCAGTTGTCCGGTGACGCGCAGCGCGCCCGCCGGGCTCACCCGGGTGGCGCGGCATGCGACCAGTCCGGCCGTCACGGCGAGCAGCAGCAGCGGCGACAGCACCAGCAGGACCGGCAGGACGGGGACGTGCAGCCGCCACCGGCGGCCATCGGGACGGCGATGGCTCACCGTCACCAGGAACGGCATCATCGGGGCCTCTCCAGCTCGGCCAGCGCCTCCTGGGCGCTGATCTCCCCCCGTTGCAGGCGGTCGACGACATCGGCGCTGGTGGGCACCGGATCGGTGTCGACGAAATCGAGGGCTTCACCGATCCGCTTCAGCCGGGACTTGATCGTCGGGTAGCTCACCCCGAAGATCCGCTCCATCTCCTTGATCGAACCGTGCGACCGTACGAACGCGGCAACGAACACCTGGTCGTCGACGCCGAGTTGAGCCAGCTGCGGCGGCTCGAACTGCCCCTCGACCACGACACCGCTACCGGCGAGGCGGACACGCTCGACCACGAACGGCCGCCCCTGCGTCAGGTCCGTCAGTTCCTGCCAGTCCACGCTGGCCCCCTTCTCTCGGCGTCACGCTCGCCATTCATTTGTACCTTGAGTTTTTTAAGATTCCAAGCCGTGAATCTTGATTTTTCCAATTCGCTCTTCAATCCCTCCAGGGTGCAGGGCCGACGCCGGGCGGCCCGGCCGTACCGCCGTCGTCGGGCTCGACCACGGCCGGGGCCGCGCAGCGGGCGGATCGCGCAGTGGGCGGGTCGCGCAGCGGTCGGGGCACGCAGCAAGCGCGGGCCGTCGCCGGCCGGAGTGGAGGCGCGGAAGCCATAGCGGCCCAGCACGTCGAGGTTCGCGTGACTGAGCGGGGAGAGCCGGGCGGCGTCGTCCCCGTGACCTTGCGTAGAAACCCGGCGCGGCATCCCGGCCGTGCGCCGGGCGGACGGGAGCGATCCCGGCGTCGACCACGGTTCCGTGGCCCCCGGGGGCCGGTTGCCGGTTTCGTCCCCGACACCCCGCGGCCGGGCGCGCCGCCGCGACGCGTCGGAGCCGTCGGCCCTACGCCGCCCGCAGCCGGGCCAGCGTGGCCTCCAGCTCGGTCTGCGCGGCCCGGCCCGCCGAATCCGCGTCACCGGCCACGACGGCCCGCACCAGTGCGTCATGGCTCGCATCGCCGTGGTGCGGATCCTCGCGGCGCAGGCCGAACAGCTCGACGAGGTCGATGAGCCCTTGCCTCAGCGCGGGGGCGAACTCGCCGAAGAGGTCGGTGAGTACGGGATTGTGGGCCGCGACCACCACGGCCCGGTGCAGGGCGATGTCCGCGTCGACGAACTCGGCATCCCCTCCCGCCCCCGCCGCCCGCCGCGCGGTGAGTGCCGCGTCGAGGGCGACCAGGTCCTCGTCCGTGCGGCGTCGCGCGGCCAGCCGGGCGGCCTGGACCTCGATCAGCATGCGCACCTCGTAGACGTCGGTGACCGAGGCCCGGCGCAGTCGGGTCGGCCAGTCCTCCGTCACGTGGTCGGCGATGACGAAGACACCCGCGCCCTGACGGGGCTGGAGCAGGCCGAGCGTGGCCAGGGTGCGCACCGCCTCACGGACGGTGGAGCGGCCCACTCCGAGGGTCTTGGCCAGGGTGGTCTCGCCGGGAATCTTCGTGCCGACCGGCCAGTGCCCCTCGGTGATCTGCTCGCGCAGATGGTGCGTGGCCTGTTCGACCAGGGGGCTGGGGCGGAGCGGACCGAGCGAGGACACGGGTTTCACCTGTCAGGTTGTCTGAGGACTTGCTTCCTGGCTACTCTACCGGGCATGACGCACAGCGGTCTCCTTCTTCTCGGCTGCCGCGGCGGGGCCTGAAGCGACCGGCACCCCGCCGCGGGGTGCCGTGCTGTGCCGGTCGCATCCGGCGATGCGAGAAGAGACCGCCTTCATGTCCGACCGTCTGTCACCGATGCACAGCTTCCCCACCATCTGCACCCCGCGCGGGCCCGTGCCCGCCGACGCACCCCGCTGGAACCCGCAGCGCGCCGGCTCCATGCCGTCCCACCGCTACCGTTCGGCCTTCGACCGCGTCGAGGTCCCGCTGACCGGGCGCACCTGGCCCGAGGCCCGGATCGAGAAGGCCCCGCTCTGGGTGCCCGTCGACCTGCGGGACGGCAATCAGGCACTGGCCGAACCCATGGACACCCCGCGCAAGCGCCGGATGTTCGATCTGCTTGTCGCCATGGGGTACAAGGAGATCGAGGTCGGCTATCCGTCCGCGAGCCGCACGGACTTCGACTTCGTCCGGCATCTGGCCGGGAGCGGCGCCGTGCCGGACGACGTCACCGTGGTCGTGTTCACCCCGGCCAAGCAGGATCTGATCGAGCGGACCTTCGAATCCATCGAGGGAATGGACCGCGCGGTGGTCCATCTGTACATCCCGACCGCTCCGGTCTGGCGCGATGTCGTGCTCGGCCGCAGCCGGACCGAGCTGCACGGCGTGGTGCGCGAGGCGGCGACGCGGATGGAGCGCCTGGCGCGGGCGCGGCCCGCGGCGGACATCCGGTTCGAGTTCTCCCCCGAGGTCTTCGTCCTCACCGAGCCGGACTTCGTCCTGGAGCTCTGCAACGGCCTCACCGAGCTGTGGGACGCCTGTCCGGACCGGCCGGTCATCCACAACCTGCCCGCCACGGTGGAGATCGCCACGCCGAATGTGTACGCGGACCAGATCGAGTACATGCACCGTCACCTGGAACGGCGCGACGCCGTGATCCTCTCCGTCCACCCGCACAACGACCGCGGCACCGGCACCGCGTGCGCCGAACTGGCCGTCCTGGCGGGCGCACAGCGGGTGGAGGGCTGCCTGTTCGGCAACGGGGAGCGCACCGGCAATGTCGACCTGGTCAACCTGGCCCTCAACCTGCATGCCCAGGGCGTCGACCCGATGATCGACTTCTCCGACATCGACGAGATCCGCCGCACGGTCGAGCACTGCAACCGGCTGCCGGTGCCGCCCCGCCACCCCTACGGCGGCGATCTCGTCCACACCGCGTTCTCCGGCACCCACCAGGACGCCATCAGCAAGGGCTTCGCCCACCACGCGAGCAGCGGCTCGGACCTGTGGTCGGTGCCGTACCTGCCGATCGACCCGGCGGACGTGGGACGTACGTACGAGGCGGTCATTAGGGTCAACAGCCAGTCGGGAAAGGGCGGCATCGCCCATCTGCTGCGGAGCAACTACGGGGTGGACCTGCCGGCCGGGCTGCGCGCGGATTTCTCCCGCACGGTGCAGACCGCGACCGACGACAGCGGCCTGGAGGCCACGCCGAAGGATCTGTGGGAACTCTTCGAGGCGGCGTACCTGGCCCCCGGGCGGGACGGGAACGTGGCCCTGACCTCCTGGTCCACCGACCGGAACCCGGCCGGTGAGCACCGGTTCGTCTGCACGCTGCGGGTGGGCGACCGGGAGGGCGACTACGAGGGCACCGGCAACGGCCCGGTGTCGGCGTTCACCCATGCGCTGGCCGCGGCGGGCATCGAGGTGGACATCCTCGACTTCACCGAGCACGCGACGCCGACGGGGCGGGGCAGCCCGGCGATGGCGTACACGCAGTGCCGGGTCGGCACCGGCGGGGAGCGGATCTGGGGGGCGGGCCAGGACACGTCCGTCCTCACCGCGTCGATCCAGGCCGTGCTGTCGGCGGTGAACCGGGCGGATCAGGGCGTGTTTCGAAAGTAGCGTCGTCCGCCCGTAGGGCGGGCCAGGCGGCGTCTGGTGCGTGCTCGCAAGGCGGAGGGTCGCCCCGATACCGGTCGTATCGGGGCGAGCCCGACAACGCGGCGAGCGTGCGTGCCGGACGCCGCCTGGCAGGCGGGACTTTCGAAACACGCCCCAGCGGGACCGTCGGGCTTCGCCCGGGCACCGAGGAAGAGGGGGCGCGCGCCCCGGCCGGATGTATGGGACCGGCCGGGGCGCGTGGAGGGGGTGTTGGTCCGTGGGCGTCGGTCGTGCCGACGAGCCGATGATGGTCGCGTTGTCCGAAGACTCCGTCGACGAGTGAGCTGTCCGCGCCTCGATCGCCGTTCCGGGAAACCGGGGCGTGGTCGCCCGGCCGACGTACAGGAGCCCCGAACCCCATTGACCCGGAACGGTGTTGTCGGCCCTTGGCATCCCGGCCGAGACTTTCGGCGCTCTGCTACTCGAAGACCGACGGCGGTGGCGCCGGTGAAGGCCTGGCGTCCGCGTCGCTCACCGCCGCCGCGCCGCCGGTGAAGTCGGCGAGCGCCCGCCCGTGTTCGACGCGTCCGGGGTGCGGATCGGTCGCGACCCGGCGGGTCAGCTCCGCGACCTTCAGAGGCAGGTCCGAGGCGAGCAGCACGGCGTTGCCGAAGCGGCGGCCGCGCCAGACGGTCGGGTCGGCGGCGAGCGCCAGTTCGGGGAAGACCGTGGCCGCGGTGGCGATCTGGCCGCGGAGATGGGTCAGCGGCGGCCCGTCCGCCAGGTTGGCCACGTAGCTCCCGCCGGGCTTCAGGACCCGGCGCACCTCGGCGAGGAACTCGGTGCTGGTGAGGTGTGCGGGGGTACGGGCCCCGCTGAACACGTCCGCGATGACGAGGTCCGCCCAGTCGTCCTGGATCTTCCCGAGCCCGGCGCGGGCATCGGTGGACCGGACCCGGATCCTGGCCTGCGGGTCCAGCGGCAGCTCCCGGCGGACCAGTTGGACGAGCGCGGCGTCCACCTCGACGATCTGCTGGGTGGAGCGGGGCCGGGTAGCGGCGACGTAGCGGGCGAGCGTGAAGGCGCCGCCGCCCAGGTGCACGACGTGCAGGGGCTGCCCCGGGGGTGCGACGAGGTCGGCGATGTGGCCGATCCTGCGCTGGTACTCGAAGGACAGATACGTGGGGTCGTCGAGGTCCACATGGGACTGGGGGGCGCCGTCGAGCGTCAGTGTCCAGGCGTGCGGGCGCTCCCGGTCGGGCACCAGTTCGGCGAGACCGCCGTCCACGGGTTCGGCGAGGGGTTCCGCCCTGCGCCCGCCCACGCGTTCGGACCTGGCGTCGGCCTTGCGGTCGGTCCGCTTACGGGCGCCCGCGCCGCTGCCCGGCGTTCCTCGACGTGCCACTGCTGCTCGCGCCTGCTCACTGCTCATCGCTCCGGGCCGGTACGGAACCGGCCGTGCCGGAGGGATCCGGCCACCGGCCCATTATGGGCGCGCGGGCAGGGAGGCGGTGGTCAGCGGCAGCTGTCGGCCGCTTCGATCAGCCGGGCCGCCTGGTCGAGCGCGGCCCGCAGCGCGGCCGGGTCGGTGACCGGGGCGTCCTCCCCCGGCGGCAGCAGCCAGCCACTGCCGGTGACGGGCGGCTCGGCGGGCACGCGCAGCCCGCGGCCGTCGGTCCGCGTACAGGCGCTGCCCGGTACGTCCCACGCCTCGGCGGTGCCCGGCGGCACCAGGAAGCCGAGGGTGTCGCAGGCGCCGTCGTGCAGGACCGGGCCGACGGCCTCCAGGTCGGCGCCGCGGCGCAGGATGTCCACGGCCTCCAGTCCCTGGCGGGCCGGTACCGTCACCAGGTCGCAGGGTTCGGCGCCGTGGTCCTCCGTGAGGGCGGCGGGCGCCGTGGCACCCGTTGCGGCCGGGGTCGTCGCGGTCGTCCGCGAGCCGGTCTCCGTGCCGTGATGCAACAAGGGACCTCTCCTCTCATCGCCGGGCGGAGCCGGATTCCGTCTCCGCATGGACCAACGCGCCGATGGCGTCAAGGGCTACGGTGCCACGCCGCCGCAAAGGGTGGCAGTTCATGGCGGATCGTGGGCGATATACCCCTTTTGCACATAAACGCTGAATGTGTGACCCGTCACAGCCGGTACCTTCTTGCTCCGCCGGGACACCGGAAGCAGGAACCCCGGCTGCAGAAGAGAGGGCCAGTCCCTCTCTTTCGGATCAGGCCGGATCACGGAGCGGGGTCTGGTGCGTACAGCTGCACGGCGGAGGAGGGAAGCAACGCGAAGGGGGTCCCCCATGCCTTCGAGGCCACGGGGGAGTTGAGGACTGACGACAACGCCGCAGATGTGCGTGCCAGACCCCGCGAGCCCGGCAGGATCCGAAAGAGAGGGCCTATCCCATGGTGTCGACAGGGGCAGTTCCCAACCTCGCCTTCCGGCGGCTGCGCGGCCCGCGCTCCGCCGGGGAGTTCGCTGCCGCGGTACGCAGGTCCGCCCGCGAGATCGGCGAGCAGGTCGCGTGCGACGCCCGGTACATCGGACGCGTGGAGTCCGGCGAGATCCGCTGCCCCAACTACGCGTACGAGCGGGTCTTCCTGCACATGTTCCCCGGGACGACCCTGGCGGACCTGGGCTTCTCGCCGCGCGAATCCGTACGCGGCCGGGGTGCGCGGGCCGCTGCCGAAACCCCACCGCCCCCTGCGCTCCACAGCGACACCGATGAGGAGAGCGACGTGCTGCGTCGCGTATTCATGACGAGCGGCACCACCGCGATGGCGGCCGCGACCCTGGGCCTCGGCCTGGACGGCCCGTCCGCCGCCGCCCCCCTGCCCGACCCGCGACGCGTGGGCGAGGCCGAGGTGAGCGCCGTCGAGAAGGCAGTACGGCAGATCCGGCTGCTCGACGACCGGCACGGCGGCGACGGTCTGTACCGAAGAGCGTCCCGGCCGCTGCGGGCGGCGTACGCGCTGCTCGACTCCGGGGCCGCCACCAAGCGGTCCACCGCCGACCGGCTGCATGCCGGAGCGGGCGAACTCGCCATCTCGGTGGGCTGGCTGGCCCATGACTCGGGCCGGTTCGAGGACGCCCGCTCGCACTACGCGGAGGCGCTCGCCACCGCGCGGGTGGCGGGCGACGCGGCGCTGGAGGCCCATGCGTTCTGCAATACGTCGTTCCTGGCCAGGGACACGGGACGGCCCCGCGAGTCCGTACGCGCGGCCGAGGCCGGGCAGCGGGCGGCACAGCCGCTCGGCTCGCCGCGGCTGCTGGCCCTGCTCGCCCTGCGGGAGGCCGGGGGCCGGGCGGGGCTCGGGGACCGTACGGGCTGCGAACGGGCGATCGGCCGTGCGCACACCGCGTTCGGGCGCGGGCCCGGCGACGCCGATCCGGAGTGGATGACCTTCTTCCGGGAGGCGGAGCTGGAGATGCTGGAGGCCCAGTGCTGGTCGGCACTGGGCGACTGGTCGCGGGCGGCCCGCCACGCACTGCGGGCGACGCGGCTCCAGGACCCGCACTTCACCCGGAACCTGGCGCTGTACCGGGCCGAACTGACCACGGACCTCGCACAGGCCGGCCGGGCCGCGGAGGCGGCGACGGCGGGCCATCAGGTGCTGGACCTGCTGGACCGCGTCCAGTCGTCCCGTATCCGGGCGATGCTGGCGGGGGCGACGGCGGTGCTGGCGCCGCAGCGGGGTGCGGTGGAGGTACGAGGGTTTCTGGAGCGGTACGCGGAGGTCGCGGAGCCGGGCGCGTAGCCGCTTCGGCGTGCGCGTGGCGTCGTCCGACGGCGGACGAGCCCTCGCCGCGGTCCCGGAGGCCGGGACCGGTCGGGCCGGCGAACCGGGCCCGCCGGCCGTCCGGACGCGAAGTCCCCGCCCCTGGCCCGGGGAGCACGGGCGGGGCCCCGTCCGGCGGGCGGAGCCGCCCCCGCGACGGCCGGGTCACCGCTCCAGGTGGCCGGTGTCGTTCCAGCGTTCCAGCGCGGGTACCCCGTACGCCCACCCCAGCACCGAAAGCGATGTCGGATCGAGCCGGATGCGCGCCGCGAACGACACGTCCTCGCCGAGCCACCGCGCCCCCAGTGCCCGCAGGATGTGCCCGTGGGCGAAGACCAGGACGTCGCGGTCGGCCGAGCGGGCCCAGTCCACGATCTCGTCGGCGCGGGCGGACAGCTCGGCCAGGGTCTCCCCCTCCGGCACGCCGTCGCGCCAGATGAACCAGTCGGGACGGATCGCCTTGATCTCCGCCGGAGTCATCCCCTCGTACGCCCCGTAGTCCCACTCCATGAGCGTGTCCCACGGCTCGGCCCGGTCCGCGAAACCCGCGATCTCGCAGGTCTCCCTGGCGCGCAGCAGCGGGCTGGTGCGGACTTCGAGGCCCGGCAGGTCCGCCCACGGCCCGCGGTGCAGCCGCTCGCCGAGGAGCTTGGCGCCCGCACGACCGGTGTCGAGCAGCGGAATGTCCGTCCTGCCGGTGTGATTGCCCTTGACGGACCATTCCGTCTGGCCGTGCCGGGCGAGCAGGATACGCGGTGCCATGACGGCTCTCCCTGAAACTGAGATCTGAGGCCGGGGATCGGGACAGAGCGGATCGTCCGGTTTTCCCATCATCGCGCACGCGTACGCGAGGCAACCCCCGGGGCCGAACAGGCGTCCCTCTCTGCGCGGAGACATCCGGCGGAGAAATCCGGCGGAAAAGTCCGTACACGCAGGGGGTCTTCGACGGGGACCCCCGGGGGAATCACGGCAGGCGCGCACCGTACGGTTGAACGCCCGCCGTCGGTCGCATTAACACATGATGGAGAGCTTCCGGATGCAGCACGCCAGCACCGCGCCCGTGGCACGCCCCCGGCCCCGTTGGTGGACCGAGCTGCCGCTGCTGGCCCTGGTGTACGCAGCCTACTCGGCGGGCCGGCTGGTGGTGCGCGGCGACGTGTCCACGGCCGTCGACCACGGCCTGCGCATCCTGGACCTGGAGAAGACCCTCCACATCAACTTCGAACACCCGCTCAACCGGCTGTTCACCGCGCACTCCTCGATAGGCATACCCGCCGACTTCGTGTACGCGTCCCTGCACTATCTGGTCACCCCGGCCGTCCTGGTCTGGCTCTTCCGCCGCCGCGAGGCCCTGTACCGCAGGGCCCGCACCTGGCTGATGACCTCCACACTGCTCGGCCTGATCGGCTTCACCCTGCTGCCGACCTGCCCGCCCCGGCTGCTCGACGCCACGCACGGCTTCGTCGACACCATGGCGCAGTACAGCTCGTACGGCTGGTGGGGCAACGGGGCGAGTGCCCCGCGCGGCATGAGCGGAATGACGAACCAGTACGCGGCGATGCCGAGCCTCCACGTCGGCTGGGCGCTCTGGTGCGGAATCCTGCTGTGGCGCCACGGCCGCCACCCGCTCGTGCGGGCCGCGGGCATCGCGTACCCCCTGATCACCACGTTCGTGGTGATGGGCACGGCCAACCACTACTTCCTCGACGCGGTCGCGGGCGCCGCCGTGATGGGCGTCGGAGCCCTGCTGGCCGGACCGGTGATGCGTCTCGCGGACCGGGTCAGGGACCGGCTCGGAGCCCGCTTCCCGAGGCTCGTCACGACCACGAAGTCCCCGGTTGTCAGTACCGGATGCAACACTTCGGCGGGTGAGCGAATCCCTGGCCAGCGGACCACCTCCGCAGATTCCACCGACGCCCCGGCATCGGCCGACGCAGACGCCTCGGACGGCCGCGCGTCCCGGGCCGACACCGCAGCCCCCACAGGCGCTCGACCAGCACAGGACGACGCTCCGGCAGCGGCTCGCTGAGCTGCGGGGCCCGGCCGTCGCGGCCCGTCCGCTGGACGCCCGCGCGCTGGCGGCCCTCGCCGCCAACCCCGGCTGCCGGCGCCGCGCCCTGCTGGACGGCGCGGGGGTGGACAAGGCCGCGCTGGCCGCCGCGCTCGGTTCGCCCGCCCCCTTCGGCCAGTCCCAGTTCGCTCTCGTCCGGGGCAACGCCTTCGAGGCCAAGGTCAAGGCCGACGGCGGTACGGAGCTGATGCGGCTGCTGCACGAGCGTCTCGGCGGCGACGGCGAGGCCCCCCGCGAGGTGCTGGTCCCCGACCTGACCGCGGCCGGTCCCGAGGGCCGCGCGGCGCGTACGGCCCTCGCTCTGCGGGAGGCGACCGAGTCGGGCGGCTGGGCACTGCTGGACCACCCCATGCTGGCCCTGGAGGTCGCCGGCTCCCCGGCCTACCTGGAGCCGGACGCGGTGGCGGTGCATCCCGACGGCACCTGGACGGTCATCGAGATCAAGTCCTTCCCCATGATCGACGGTTCCGCCGATGCCGCGAAGGTCGGCGCGGCGGCCCGGCAGTCCGCCGTCTACGTACTGGCCCTGGAGCGGATCGCGGAGCGGACCGAGGGCGCCGGGGTCGGTCACCGGGTCCTGCTGGTCTGCCCGAAGGACTTCTCCAATCTGCCCACCGCCTCGGTCGTCGACGTACGCAAGCAGCGTGCGGTCACCCGGCGCCAGCTGACCAGGCTGACCCGGATCGAGGACATCGCGGCGACCCTGCCCGAGGGCGTCACCTTCGACCCGGAGTGCCCCCGGCAGCAGCTGGACGCGGCGGTCGAGTCGGTCGGCGCGGCCTACGCCCCGGAGTGCCTGTCCGCCTGTGAGCTGGCCTTCCACTGCCGGGCGAAGTCCCGCGCGGCCGGTGCGGTGGAGACCCTGGGACGGAGCGTGCGGGGCGAGCTCGGCGGGCTGACCACGGTGGGTGCGGTGCTGGCCGCCGCCGCGGGCAAGGAGGGCGACCCGGCCGATCCGACGGTCGCGGCCCTGCGGCGGGCGGCGGCGCTGCGCGCCGAGGCCCTGGAGGGCGGCCCGGCATGTCGCTGATCAGCACCCTGGCCCGGCTGGAGGCCGTGGACAGCGGCCGGGCACAGCCGATGACGACGGTCCTGCACCGCCATCTCACCGACCGGCCGCTCGTCCTGGTGCCGCTGACCACCGCCGGTGAGGCCGGCGCCCCGCTGGGCGCGCTCGTCGGTACCGACCGGGAGGCACCCCGGCTGCTGACGGTCGCGCAGCCGCGCGACCGGGACCTGCGGTTCGCGTTCCTCGCCGAGCTGGCCGAGGCGGTGCTGCCGCACATCGAGGCGTACGAGGACGTCGTCGAGCCCGCCGAGCGGAGCGAGACCGATCCGGCGACCGGGAAGAAGGTCAAGGTCGAGGTCGAGCTGTGCGCGGACGCACCGCAGTTGATCGTGCCGAGCCGGACGGGCATCGACTTCGTACGGCTGCTCGGCCGCTCGATGCGGTTCCGGCGCACGGCGGAGGACGACCCCGAGGCCCCTTACCCCGCGCCCGCCCGCGTCCCGCTGCTGGGCCGCTGGCTGACGCATTACGGGGAGCGGGCCAGGGTGCCGGGCTCCTCCCTGCTGCTCGCCACGACGGATCTGCTGAACCGGCACTGGGCGACCGGGCAGAGCAGCCTGGAGGACCAGCATCTGGGCGCGCTGCTGGCCTGGATCGACGCCCCGGCGGGCGAGTCCGGGGCACGGGCGGCACTCCGTGCGGAGCGGGAGCGCGACGGCGAAGGCCAGCTGCTGTGCCCGCCGGCCGGCCCGGCCACGGACCCGGCGTTCGACAACCGGCTGCTGGCGCCCGCCATCGAGAAGTACGACCGGGCGCGCACCTCGCTCGCGGCGGCCGAGGACGGTCTCGCCGCCGATGCCCGGCTCGGCGAACTGACCGCCGCCGAGCGGGAGATCCGGGCGCTGCTGGCCGGGGTGATGCGGCCGACGTGGGACGCGGTGTGGCGGGGGCTCGATCTGCTGAGGGAGCTGCCCGAGGGGGCCAGGGCCGAGGACCGCTGGACCAGGGACCGCTGGTCGTTCACCGGGCACCGGGACCGGGTGCGTTCCGGCGAGCCGCCGCAGCCGCGCCGGGACGACGCGGTGACGGCGGCGCAGAAACTGGCCTCGCGGGAGACGGCGCAGGCCCAACTGGAGGCGCAGGAGGCCTTGGACGATCCGCTGGTGCTGGCCGGGCGGCGGCTGGCCGGTGAGGCGTTCGTCGGCGAGGTGACGGAGGTGGTGATGGCGTACAGCGAGTCGAAGCGCCCGTCCCCGCGTCCACTGATCACGGTCCGCACGGACGAGCGCCCGCATCTCGGCGAGCGCACCAAGGTGTACCGCTCGCTCGAAGGCAGGCCGCAGACCGCCGAGTTCGTGGGATTCGCCGCGGAACCGGAGGACGGCGGCCCGCCGCCGCTGGTGCTGCGCATCACCGACCGGATGGGCAGGAGCAAGGAACCGGCCCCGGGTTCGGTGCCCGAGCAGGGTGACCGGATCTCCTGGACGCTGTTCGAGCACGATCAGCGCGGCGGCCCGAAGCTGCCGGACCCGGAGCAGACGCCGTGGACCCACGGCGGACCGCCGGGTGCGGCCGCGGAGCGCGCCGAGCATCCCGATCCCGTGACCGCGGAGGACCTCCTGTGAAGGCCGTATTCGACCCGGGCGCGCAGGCCGCGCGGGCGACCGACGCGATCCTCGCCGACACCCTGAGCGGTACGTCGCGCGGCATCGTGGTGGACTCCCCGCCGGGCGCGGGCAAGTCGACGCTCGTGGTGCGCGCCGCTCTCGAACTCGCTTCGGCCGGGCACCCGTTGATGGTGGTGGCGCAGACCAACGCCCAGGTCGACGACCTGGTGGTGCGGCTGGCCGAGAAGGACCCGGGACTGCCGGTCGGCCGACTGCACAGCAATGACACCGACCCGTACGACAAGGTGCTGGACGGTCTGGCCAATGTGCGGAAGTCGGCCAAGGCGTCGGACCTCGCCGGGCTCGACGTCGTCATCTCGACGGCCGCCAAGTGGGCGCACGTGAAGAACGTCGAGCCGTGGGGGCACGCGATCGTCGACGAGGCGTACCAGATGCGTTCGGACGCTCTCCTGGCCGTCGCGGGGCTCTTCGAACGGGCGCTGTTCGTCGGTGACCCGGGCCAGTTGGACCCGTTCTCGATCGTCGGCGCGGACCAGTGGGCGGGGCTGTCGTACGACCCGTCCGCGAGCGCGGTGTCCACACTGCTCGCGCACAATCCCCGGCTGCCGCAGCACCGGCTGCCGGTGTCGTGGCGGCTGCCCGCCTCCGCCGCGCCGCTGGTCTCGGACGCGTTCTACCCGTACACCCCGTTCCGCAGCGGTACGGACCACGGGGACCGGCGGCTGTCGTTCGGCGTCGCGTCCGACGGCTCGGCACCGGACCGGGTGCTGGACGAGGCCGCGGAGTCCGGCTGGGGCCTGCTGGAGCTCCCGGCCCGGCACACCCCGCGCACCGACCCGGAGGCGGTGCGGGCGGTGGCGCTGGTCGTCCGCCGGCTGCTGGACCGGGGCGGCGCGGCGACGAGCGAGCGTTCCTCCGAGCCGGTCCCGGTGACGGCGGACCGGGTCGCGGTCGGCACCGCCCATCGCGACCAGGCGGCGGCGGTACGGGCGGCGCTCGCGGAGCTGGGGGTGACGGGCGTGGCGGTGGACACGGCGAACCGGCTCCAGGGCCGCGAGTTCGATGTGACGGTGGTCCTGCACCCGCTCTCCGGCCGCCCGGACGCCACGGCGTTCCATCTGGAGACGGGACGGCTGTGCGTACTGGCCTCGCGCCACCGGCACGCCTGCGTCGTGGTGTGCCGGGCGGGCGTCGCGGAGCTCCTGGACGAGCACCCGTCGACGGAGCCCGTGCAGCTGGGGGTCACGGTGAAGTTCCCCGACGGCTGGGAGGCGAACCACGCGGTACTGGCGCATCTGGCGGAACACCGGGTGTCGTGGCGGCCGTAGCGCGCAGGGGCCTCTCCCGGAATCGTGCCTCGTGATGCGGGACATCGAGGGCAACGAGTTCCGCCCCGGCCGAGGGGCCGCGAACGTGTCCTCGTCCTGTCCCCGTGGACCAGGACGAGGAACCCGCCTGCCGGGCGCAGAAGGTTCCTCCTTCAGCGGTTCGGGACGGGCGGCATGCCGTTCCCTGGTTCCCGCGACCGAGGCGACGACGGCCGGCCGTTCGCGGAACGCCGGACGGCCACTTGCGCGACGTTGGACAATGGAGGGTGGCCGTCGGGCCCACCGAAGGAGGAAACACCACATGGCACAACCCGAGCGGAACGAGCAGCAGCGGCTGCGACCCGCGCCCCTGCTCTTCGAGCCGTCGGCGGCGGTCGCCGATCCCGAGCACTTCTTCGACCTGGAGTCGATGGACGATCCGCAGGAGCTGCTGGCCCGCGCCACCGAGCTGACCCTGGCGTTCCGCGCCGCGACCGACCGGGCGGTCGAGTTCCAGGCGATCGCGGCCGCCCAGCTCGCCGATCCGCGCCGGTTCGACCGGCTGACGACCGCGGACATCGCGCAGCGCGCGGAGTGGACCGAGGACTACGCCAAGAAGATGGTGGAGTTCGGCCGGAGCCTGCTGGGCGGCTCCGCACCCTGACCTCCGCCCCTGGGCCCGGCCCCGGCACCGGCCCTGACCGCGGGTACCACCACCTGACTGCGGGTACCACCAGTGGCATATGCCCGGCGGGCAAGATACTCCTCCGCACCCTCACCTGTCCCGATTTCCGGCAACTCTCGGAATCCTCTTGATCACTCCCGGTAGACATGCCTGCATGAGCGCATGGCTGCCAGACGAAACGACCCTGCACACCGGCGACACCCCCCGGCACTGCCCTGACGTCTTCGCCCTCCTGCGGGACCGGACCTCGGACCAGACGGCCCAGGTGACGGCGGCCGGCGCCGCCTGGCTCGCCGGCGCCACGGCCTATCCGCGCAGCACGCTGGCCCAGTGGGAGGCCCACCCCACTTCCCCGGGGGTACTGCCGTGCGGATCGGCCTTCGACGTGGTGAACGTGCCCACTCTCTTCGGCCGCCGGATGCTGGAACACCTGTGGTCCGACGGGCCCGGCTCCGGGCCCGTCGCCACGCATCGCGGACGGATGCTGCTCTTCGCCTCCCCCGGCACCGCCCAGCGGCTGCCGTCGCTGCTCGACTGGGAGGAGTGGGGCGGCGGTCTCGAACCGCGGGCCGCCGCGGATCCGCGGGAGCAGGACGGCGGCGAGGCCAAGGTCCCGCCGCTGCTCTGCCACGGCACCGGGGACGCCGTGACCGTCCCGCCCCTGACCTGCACGGCCGCCGCCCCGGGGCCCCGCTGGGTGGTCGCCCCCGACACCCGCGGCCCCTGGCTGCCGGGTCCCGACGTACTGCTCTGGGCCTGCGTACGCGTCACCAGGTCGGCGCCCTCGTCGGCGGCCCGGAATCCGATTTTTCCTCCTGCCGATCAGAGTGCTAATGTCTACGACGTCAGCAGGCGCCGCTAGCTCAGTTGGTTAGAGCAGCTGACTCTTAATCAGCGGGTCCGGGGTTCGAGTCCCTGGCGGCGCACAGACGGAAGAAGCCCCCTCGCGGAAACGAGGGGGCTTCTTCGTGATCACAGAAGCTCATGTGCCCGTGGTGATCCGGACCGTCCAGGCACCCGACGGCGTCCGGTCGGCGACTTCGATCCGGGCGTGCGCGCCGGGGATGCTGTATGTCTCGCCGACCCGCAGCGGGGCGTCGGCGAGCGGGGCGTACACGGACCGGTCCCAGCAGGCGTCGGTGGTCGGGTGGGTGTCGAGGACCTCGACCGGTCCGCCGCCGGACGGGATCGTGTTCCGCACCCGGTAGATCAGGACACCTTCGGCACACGTCGTCCGGTCGTTGCCGGTCGCACCCCGCGCCTCGATGGCCACAGCGCTGCCCTCACCGGTCCTGATCACCGCGAGCCGGGTGCCGAGGGAGCCGCCGGGCGCGGGCGCGGCGGCGATCGGCTCCAGGGTGATGTCCCGGCTGCGCTGGACACAGACCACCTGCCCGCGGTCCAGCCAGCCCAGCTTCCACTTGTGCCAGCCGAAGAAGTCCGGTGCGAGACCGAACTGGCTGCCCATCACGTCCCAGTCACCGACATAGGTGTCCCAGTCGCCCTTGCCGTCGGGCGGCCGGTGGTAGAGGTCCGGCAGGTCGAAGACGTGGCCGGTCTCGTGGGCCAGCACGTTGTGGTCCGGCGGGTGCTGCTCGAAGACGGTGACGAGGCGCCGGATCTCCGTACCGTCCGCGTGCAGCGGCTGCTCGAAGTTGACGACCTTGGTGGCGTCGGAGTCGACGCCCGGTGCGTCCGGGTCGGCGACCAGATAGACGATGTCGTACCGGGAGAAATCGACCTTCGGGTCGGCCGTCGCGATGGCATCGCGCAGATAGGCGCTGCGCCTCTCGTTGTTCCAGTCGCGCTGTATCCCGTACCAGTCGGAGGACTCGGGCATCTGGATCCACTGCTTCAGCGGGTGCGGGCGCAGGGTGAACTTCCCGTACGAGGCGCGCTGGAAGAACCGGGTGGTGGCGGGGAAGTAGTCGGCGGTGAGTTCCTTCGGGGTGACGGTGGGGCGGTGGTCGGGAAAGGACAGGAAGACCATGACCGCGTCGAGGGAGCGGACGGGGCGGGGGTAGGCGTCGTTCCAGTCCCCCAGGCCGAGCGAATGGTGCGCCTCGGTGCGGGGCAGTGCGCACGGGCCCGCCTCGCCGGTGGCGGCCACGGCCGGCCCGGCGACGAGGGAGGTGGCCGCGAGGGCCAGGAGAGAGGTCACGGCCGCGGCCACGCCGCGCAGGCTCGGCCTCTCCACTCCCCCGGTCCTGTGCTGACGCGGCACATCTACCTCCGGGTGCGGACTGCGGTCACGCACCCACCCTGTGATGGTTCGGGGCTTCCGTCCTGTTGAGCTGCCCCAGTCGAGTCAGCGTCCGGCCAAGACGTTCACCCTCACGGACAGTCACAATCAATCACTGGAAGATCGCGAAAGAACGGAACCACTCAGGAACGACCGGTCGCGGGCAAACCAGATCAGCTCGGGACTGACCCATGCGGGGCGAACGCGGGGCGTGGAGGGGGCGGGCGCTGGAACGGCCGACGTGCCAGCCTCTATGCTTCACCAGGCTTTCCCGCGTGGATCCCGCCTCCGACAGCGGCGTTCCGCGCGGTGGGCCAGTCCGGCCACACCTGTTCAGGACAGAACTGCACGGCGGGAGCGAACGGTGAGCGGAACCTCCGAAGGGCCGAGGCCCACGGCGGGCACACACCCCCACTCCGCAGGACCGTCGGTCACGGAGTGTCACACCTTGTGGCCCCCTGCCGGGGCCCATCGATCCGAGCCGCACGGCTACCGCGCCGCCTTCCGGGCCGCCACGCTCCCGATGGCCGTCGTCGACCACGAGGGCCTCGTCGTCGCCGCCAATGACGCTCTCGGCAGCCTCCTCGGCAACTCCGCCGCGGCACTGACCGCGCAGTCGGCGGCCGATCTGCTCGACCTCGTCGCGGACGGCCGCACCTGGCACGCGTACCGCGAGGTGCTGCACGGGCGGCGCTCGCGGTTCCGCTGCACCCGCAGGCTCAAGCATCCCGACGGGCGCTCCATGTGGGCAGAGATCACCGTCGTGCCGATGCCCGAACCGGAAGCCGGCCGCGCCGGTGGCTCCGGTTCCGGCCGGGTGCTCCTCTCCGTCGCGGACGTCAGCGACCGGCGTGAGCTGCAGAAGCGGCTGCGCCACCTCCAGATGCACGATCCGGTGACCCGGCTGCCCAACCGGACGCTGTTCTTCGAGCGCCTCTCGGCCGTTCTGGAGGCCCCCCGGCACCGGGACGGCCGGATCGGGCTCTGCTACCTCGATCTGGACGGTTTCAAGGCCGTCAACGACACGATGGGCCACCGGATCGGCGACCGGCTGCTCGCCGCCGTCGCCGCACGGCTCACCGACTGCGTGGCCCAGGACGGCCCGCACCGCCCCGGTGCCCATCTCGTGGCGCGCCTGGGCGGCGACGAGTTCGCCATCCTGGTCGAGGACTCCGCCGGTACGCAGCAGCTCACCGACCTGGCCCGGACGGTCCTGGCCGCGCTGGAGAAGCCCTTCGACCTGGCCGGGCAGCGGCTCTCCGTCTCCGCCTCGATCGGGGTGGTGGAACGGGCCGTGGCCGGCACCTCGGCGACCGGACTGATGCAGGCCGCCGACACCACGCTGTACTGGGCGAAGGCGGACGGCAAGTCCCGCTGGACGGTCTTCGACCCGGAGCGCAACGCCCACCGGATGACCCGGCAGACGCTCTCCTCCAACCTGCGGCCCGCCGTCGAGCGGGGCGAGTTCACCATCGAGTACCAGCCGCTGGTCGGGATGGCCGACGGAGTCGTACACGGTGTGGAGGCGCTGGTCCGCTGGAACCACCCGCAGTTCGGCATGCTCTCACCGAATCGGTTCGTCGCCATCGCCGAGGAGGACGGCTCGATCGTCCAGCTCGGCCGGTGGGTGCTGCGGTCCGCCTGCCGCCAGGCCCGCCGCTGGCAGCTCGATCACCCCACCGAGCCCCCGCTGTTCATCAGCGTCAATGTCGCCGTGCGGCAGGTCTGGGACTCCGACCTGGTCACCGATGTCGCGGAGATCCTCGCCGAGACGGGCCTCGATCCCGGACTGCTGCAGCTGGAGCTGACCGAGTCGGCGGTGATGGGCTCGGCGGGCCGCCCGCTCCAGGCCCTCCAGTCGCTCAGCGACATGGGCGTACGCATCGCCATCGACGACTTCGGGACCGGCTACTCCAACCTCGCCAATCTGAGCCGGCTGCCGGTCTCCGTACTGAAGCTGGACGGTTCGTTCGTGCGCGGCTTCCGCTACGAGGACGGTGCCCACCCGAGCCCGGCCGACGAGACGATCGTCGAGGCGATGGTGCACCTGGCGCACCGCCTCGGCCTGACCGTCACCGCGGAGTGCGTGGAGACGGCGGGCCAGGCCGAACGGCTGCGCCGGATCGGCTGCGACACCGGGCAGGGCTGGCTGTACTCACGGGCGGTGGCCCCGGAACGGATCGCCGAGCTGATCGGTGGCGGGCTGAAGGTCTGAGCCCCGGTGGTCCGGCCCTCCCCGGGGGGCCGGACCACCGGTGCCCGGGTCAGGCCGCCGGCAGCCCGTACGCGTCCGCGATGAGCTCGTAGCTGCGCAGCCGGGCCTCGCCGCCGTGGGCGTTGGCGGTGATCATCAGTTCGTCGGCGCCGGTGCGCTTGGCCAGGTCGTCGAGGCCCGTACGGACCTCGTCCGCCGTGCCGTGGACGATGTTGGCCAGCCAGCTGTCGACGAACTCCCGCTCCATGGGGCTGAAGGCGTACGCCTCCGCCTCCTCGGGTGTCGGGACCAGGCCGGGGCGGCCGGTGCGCAGGCGGACCATGGACAGGGCGCCGGAGAGCACCTGGCGGCGGGCCTCGCCCGCGTCGTCGGCGGCCAGGGCCGAGACCCCGATCAGCGCGTACGGGGCGTCGAGCACCGCGGACGGCCGGAACGACTCCCGGTACAGATCGAGGGCCGGCACCGTGTTCTGCGCCGAGAAGTGATGGGCGAAGGCGAACGGCAGGCCGAGCACACCGGCCAGCCGGGCGCTGAAGCCGGAGGAACCGAGCAGCCAGATCGGCGGACGGGCCACGGACTGGACGCCGCCCTCGGCCGTGGCCTGGACCGGTCCGGGGACCGCGTGGATACGGGAGTAGGGGTGGCCGTCGGGGAAGTCGTCGTCCAGGAACCGGGTCAGTTCGGCGAGCTGCTGCGGGAAGTCGTCGGCGCCCTCGCCCAGCCGGTCCGTGCGGCGCAGGGCGGCTGCCGTGGCGCCGTCGGTGCCGGGGGCACGCCCGAGACCGAGGTCGATGCGGCCCGGCGCCATGGCCTCAAGGGTGCCGAACTGTTCGGCGATGACGAGCGGTGCGTGGTTCGGCAGCATCACGCCGCCGGAGCCGAGCCTGATGCGCTCGGTGTGTGCGGCGAGGTGGGCCAGGATCACGGCCGGTGAGGAGGAGGCGACGCCGGGCATGGAGTGGTGTTCGGCGACCCAGTAGCGGTGGAATCCACGGCGCTCGGCGAGCTGCGCGATGTCCACGCTGGTGCGCAGCGCCTGGGTGGCGGTGCGGCCCTGGCCCACGGTGACCAGGTCCAGCACGGAGAGCGGAACGGTGGCCGTTCCCTCCGTCTTGCCACGGATCTCGTCGCCTCGAATCTCGTCCACGTCCTGGCCTCTCCGGTGTTGCGCCTACGTCCGGCTCGTACGTCCGGAAGAGCCCAACAGGAGGTGGTCTCCGTTTATTCCCCGCCGGCCGGACGGCCGAGCGCCCCGGCTCACCGGCCGGTGTGGGTCTGCCTTCCGGACCACCCCTTTCTTCCGCTGTGCGCGCGCTCCCGGCCCGCGCCCCACTTGGCCACCGGGGCCGGGGGTGCCTCGCGCTCGGCGAAGATCCTGCCGAGCCTCGGGGACCACGCCCGGCGGTCCGCCAGCCGCAGCCCCTCCCGCACCGACACCTGGTTCCCGGTGAGGACCGGTTTGCCGAGCAGCCTCTCCAGCTCCGTCACGTGCGCGACGGTGTGCAGGGCGGTGTCGGGCAGCAGCATCACGTCCGCCTCCGGCCGGTCCGCGGCCATGACGAGGTCCTTCACCTCGTCCAGGTCCCAGGCGGCGGCCTCGGCGGCGGAGGCGAGACCGGCGGCGCGGGTGGCGGTCACCTCGATGCCCGCGGAGTGCAGGAAGGCGGCGAACAGCGCGGCGACGGGCTCGGGGTAGGTCGCGGCGACCGCCACCCGGGCGGCGTCCAGTTCCCGTACCGCGTGGACGAAGGCGAAGGAGGTGCTGGAGGCGGGCACCCCGGCCGCCCTGGCCAGGGCGGCCGTCTGTTCATGGGCGCCCTCCCAGCCGTACAGGAAGCTGCCGCTGCTGCTCACCCAGACGACGGACTCGACGCCGGCACGTTGCAGCTCCGCCACCCCGGCGGCCAGCCGCTCGGGCGTACCCGTCCGCATCAGCGTGTCCGTCCCGTAGTCGTCCTCGTCGACGTCGGTGTGGTTCACGACCAGCCTGACGGCGTCGAGCAGGATCTCCATCCGCGGGAAGTCGTCCTCCGCGAAGTGGCCCGGGTAGAGAAAACCGAGGGTCGTCATGTCCACCCCTTCTGTTCCTGCGGGTGCCTGGACGGGACGGGAGCGGCGTACGCGCGCGTGAGCGTTTTCGCCCGTCCCTCCCAGTATTCCCCCATCCGTCGTCGCTCCCCCGGTGAGCTGTTGACGAAGACGGGCGTGGCTGCGAGCGTGGTCAATCCGCACATCCCAGAGGCAGCGGAGCGACCGTCCCTCATGTCAGAGCCCACCCTGCTCGTCCTGGACACCGACCCGTCGCCGCGTCTCGGCCGGCTGACCGGCAGGGCCGACATCCGGTACACCGACGAGGCCGGACTCGCCGCACGGCTTCCGGCAGCCGACGTGCTGCTGGTGTGGGACTTCACCTCCGACGCGGTACGGGCCGCCTGGCCGGGCGACGGGCCGCGCCCGGCGTGGGTCCATACGGCGAGCGCGGGCGTGGACCGGCTGCTCTGCCCGGAGCTGACCGCGTCCGACACGGTGGTGACCAACGCGCGGGGCATCTTCGAGCGGCCCATCGCCGAGTACGTGACGGGTCTGGTGCTGGCGTTCGCCAAGGACCTCCCCCGCACGCTGGAGCTCCAGCAGCGGCGGCTGTGGCGGCACAGGGAGAGCGTCCAGGTCGCGGGCAGCCGTGCGGTGGTCGTCGGCGCGGGTCCCATCGGACGGGAGATCACCAGGATGCTGATCGCCCTCGGGGTCCAGGTGGCGCTCGTAGGACGCAGCGCGCGGCGCACCATCCACGGGGTGGCGGAGCTGGACCGGCTGGCCTCCATGGCCGACTGGGTGATCTGCGCGGCGCCGCTGACGGAGTCGACCCGTTCCATGTTCGACGCGCGGTTCTTCGGGCTGATGCAGCCCTCGGCCCGCTTCATCAACGTGGGGCGCGGACCGTTGGTCGTGGAGGACGATCTGGCCGCCGCGCTGCGCAAGCGCTGGATCGCGGGCGCGGCGCTCGATGTGTTCGAGCGGGAGCCGCTGGAGCCGCGCAGCCCGCTCTGGGACGTGCCGGATCTGATCGTGTCGCCGCACATGAGCGGCGACACGGCGGGCTGGCGGGACCGGCTGGGCGAGCAGTTCGTCGAGATGTACGAACTCTGGGCGGCGGGCGAGCCGTTGCCGAACGTGGTGGACAAGCGGCGCGGGTACGTCCCCGTGCGGGACCGGAACGAGTGAGCTCGACCGGTGCGGTCCGTCGCCCGTTCCAGCCTTCGATGACGGAGATCTCCCCATGACGGGTCGTCATGGACCTTTCCCGGCAGGGCCGTACTCCCTGCGCACCGGCCGCCGCGCTCCGCCCGCGAACGGACACGGGAAGGTCACCTTCCGGCCACCGTTCGATCACAGGCGGCGCCTTCCTGCATAGACGCACGGGATCGGGCAGGCGCTCCCCCTGTCCGGACTGTTCGCCCGCTCCAGGAGATCACGAACCATGGCTGACTTCCCCGACCTGTCCCGCAGGGGCTTCCTCAACCGATCAGCAGCCGTGGGTGGTCTGCTCGTCGTCCCCGGTCTGCTCTCCGCATGCAGCAGGACGGACGCCGGTTCGGCGGACGGTGCGGGGGCGCTCGACAAGCTCCGCAAGCAGGGCTTCGTCCGGGTCGCGTACGCCAATGAGGCCCCGTACGGCTATCTGGAGGGCAAGCAGCTCAAGGGCGAGGCGCCCACCCTGCACCGGGAGATCTTCAAGGCCCTCGGCGTCGACGAGCTGAAGCCCACCCTCTCCGAGTGGGACGGCCTGATCCCGGGACTTCAGGCGGGCAAGTACGACGTGGTCAGCGCCGGCATGGCGATCACACCGGAGCGCTGCGCCAACGCCCTTTTCTCCGAGCCCGAGTTCATCTCGCCCACCGCGCTGATGGTGAAGAAGGGAAACCCGAGGAAGGTCACCGACCTGGCGTCGGCGAAGGCCGCCGGGATCACCGTGGGCGTGATGTCGGGCGCCGTCGAGGGCTCGTACGCCGAGGGCGCCGGCATCGCGAAGGACCGGATCAAGTCCTTGCAGAAGCCGCAGGACGGCGCGGACGCGGTCAAGGGCGGCCGGATCGACGCGTTCCTGCTCACCGGCATCTCGCTGCGCTGGCTGGCGAAGACGAATCCCGACACCGAGGTCACCGAACCCTTCCTGCCCGAGCTCGACGGCAAGAAGCAGTACAGCCCCGGCGGCGCCGTCTTCCGCAAGGGCAACGAGGAGCTGCGGGACGCCTTCGACCGCGAGCTGAAGAAGATCGTCTCGGACAGCTCGCGCTATGTGGGCCTGCTCCGGGACTACGGCTTCGGGGCCACCGAGCTCCCGCCGGCCACGTTGAAGACGGCCGATCTGTGCAACGGCTGACGGGGACGGGCCGCACCGCATGAGTGATTTCTTCTCCGCCTTCTTCGACGATCTGCCGCAGTTGCGCTCGGGGTTGTGGGTGACTCTCGAAGCCACCGTCCTGGGCGCGCTGGCCGCCCTGTTCCTGTCGTTCGTCCTCGGTCTGATGTCGGTCGGCCGGCTGCCGGTGCTGCGCGGTGTGTCCCGCGTGGTCGTGGAGTTCTTCCGCGGCACCTCGCTCTACATCCAGCTGTTCTGGCTCTACTACGCGATGCCGACGCTGACCGGGTACGAACTGACGCCGCTGCTCTGCGGTGTCGTCGCCTTCGGTCTCAACTACGGCGCGTACGGGGCCGAGGTGGTGCGGGGGGCGATCAACTCCGTACCGCGTGCCCAGTACGAGGCGGCCGTCGCGCTGAACATGACGCCGTTGCACCGGATGCGGAAGGTGATCCTTCCGCAGGCCTGGGTGCAGATGATCCCGTCCTTCACCAATCTGCTGATCCAGTTGCTCAAGTGCACCCCGCTGCTGTGGCTGATCTCCGCGGCCGACCTGATGACCGTGGTCCAGCAGTTGCGCGACCGCACCGGTGAGACGCTCACCGCGTACCTGACCCTGCTGGTCGTCTACTTCGTCCTGGCCTACGCGCTGACCCTGCTCATGAACCTGCTGGAGCGGAACGCCAAGCGCCGGCTCGGCCTGGCGACCGGTGCGGGCTCGCTGCTGCGCAGCCGCAGCGCCGCGGAAGCCGTCGCGTCGGCGACCGGGGGTGCCCGGTGAACGGATTCGACTGGAACGCCGCCGGGGACGCCCTGCCCCTGCTCCTGCGAGGTTTCGAGGTCACACTGCTCGCGACCGTGCTCGGCACGCTCGTCGCCGCCGTTCTCGGGCTCGCCGTCGCGGTCGCCGGACGGGCCGCGAGCCGGTTCGTGACGGTACCGGTTCGGGTCGTGATGGAGTTCATCCGGTCCACCCCGCTGCTCGTCCAACTCGTCGGCGCGGCAGCCCTGTTCACCTCGGTGGAACCGCTGGTGACCGGCATCGTGGTGCTGGGTGTCCACTACGCCGCGTACACCTCCGAGGTGTACCGCGCGGGAATCGACGGCGTGCCGAAGGGCCAGTGGGAGGCCTGCCGGGCGCTCTCGCTCGGCCCCCGGCGGACCTGGCAGGCCGTGATCCTGCCGCAGGCGGTGCGCAATGTGCTGCCCGCCCTCGGCAACTACGCGATCGCGATGTTCAAGGAGACCCCGTTCCTCGCCGTGATCACGGTGCAGGAAATGGTCTTCGAGGCGCGGAAGTACGGCGCCGACCACTTCGCGTACACCGAGGCATTCACGCTCGCCGGGCTGGTCTTCCTGGTCGCGAGCTACCCCACCTCACTGCTGATGAGAAAGCTGGAGAAGCGCCTTGGCCACTGAACCCCTCCCTCCGCACAAGACGGCGGCCCCGGTCCCGAAGGACGCCGCACCGGCCTCCGCCGCGCCGGGGACCGGCCATCCGCTGGTCCGCTTCGACCACGTCGTGAAGCGGTACGGGGACCATGTCGTCCTCGACGGCCTGGACTTCTCGGTGCGGCGCGGCGAGCACGTCACCCTGATCGGGCCCAGCGGCTCGGGAAAGACCACCATCCTGCGGCTGTTGATGACGCTGGAGAAGGTCAGCGACGGTGTCATCCGGGTGGACGGCACCCCGCTGTCCCACATCGAGGCGCCCGACGGGTCGCTGAGGCCGGCGACCGAGAAGCATCTGCGCGAGGTCCGGAAGAAGATCGGCATGGTCTTCCAGCAGTTCAACCTCTTCCCGAACATGAAGGTGCTGCAGAACATCACCGAGGCCCCGGTCAGCGTGCTGGGCATGGACCGCGACGAGGCGGAGGCGCGCGCCCGCGAACTGCTCGATCTGGTCGGGCTCTCGAAGAAGATCGACGCACACCCCTCCCAGCTCTCCGGCGGACAGCAGCAGCGGGTGGCGATCGCCCGCGCACTGGCGATGCGGCCGGAGATCCTGCTGCTGGACGAGGTGACGTCCGCGCTCGACCCGGAGCTGGTGGCCGGCGTGCTGGAGCTGCTGAGCGACATCGCGAGGAACACCGACATCACCATGCTCTGTGTGACCCACGAGATGAACTTCGCCCGGGACGTCTCGGAGACGGTACTGATGTTCGATGCCGGACGCGTGGTCGAGTCGGGTCCACCGGAAAAAATCTTCACCGATCCTGCACACGGACGTACGCGCGAGTTCCTGGCCGCACTGCTGTGACCTCGCCATTCGTCCCGCGTCATTGACTCTGGCATATGCCGGACGGATGCGCCCCAGCTCCTGGAGCCGGAGGGCACACCGCGACATCACCAACACCCGCCCCGGAAGGGGCCCTTGGCGGCTATCGTGAGGGCAGAGTTTGCGGTCACAACCTGGTGGGGGAAACCGTGACGTTGAAGCCCGAACCGACCGCACCGTTCCATTCGGTGCAGTACGCCCTTCGTGTTCTCGAAACGGTCTCCAAGCACGGCAACGGTGTGACGGACACCCAGATCTCCCGGGAGACGGGGCTGCCCCTCGGGCACCTCACCCCCCTGCTGCTGATGCTGCGCCGCGAAGGGTACGTCGAGCAGATCACCGACGGCGCCTATGTCATCGGCTCCTCGCTGCTGCTCCTGGGTTCCGGCGCGGCCCGTAGACAGGCACTGGAGACCAAGCTCCAGGGGATGCTGGCACAGCTGCGCGATTCGGTCGGCGCGGCGGTCTACATCAGCCGGTACGTCGACGGCGAGATCCGCGTCACGCAGTACGCCGACGGTCCCCTCACCCCCGCCGTGAACGAGTGGGTGGACTTCCGCTCCTCCGCGCACGCGTCCGCGGTCGGCAAGTGCCTGCTCGCCCAGCTCGACCAGAACGGCCGCCGCGACCATCTCTCGCGCCACAAGACGGCCCGGCTCACCTCGCGGACGATCACCAACGAGAAGGTCCTCTTCTCCAAGCTGGACAGCCAGCCGGCCACGGTCCCGGTGCTCGACATCCAGGAGTACGCGGTCGGCACGGTGTGCGCGGCCGTGCCGCTCACGGCCGGCTCGTCGGCGGGATGCCTGGCACTGTCGCTGCCGATCGAGGACGCGCATCGCCTGCGCGCGGCGGCGGACACGCTCAACCGTCGGGCGGCGCCCGTGCTCCTGTCGCTGGCGCTCTGACACCGCGCGGGGCATCCCGGGGCGGCCTCACCCCCAGCGGGGGAGAGGCTCAATGCCGCTCCGGCCGACTCGACCTTCCCGGATCGAACCGTTTCAGACCGTCTCATCCGGTTTCGCCCGGTTCTGGCCCCGTTCATTCCCGGTGTCATCAGCACCCCTCGGGAGCAGGTATTATTTTCCTGTCAGCAGGCGCCGCTAGCTCAGTTGGTTAGAGCAGCTGACTCTTAATCAGCGGGTCCGGGGTTCGAGTCCCTGGCGGCGCACAGACAACGCACTGGGCGGTTCACGTACACACGTGAACCGCCCAGTGCGTTTTTTGCTGCCCAACGTAATGAACGATCGTCTTACACAGTCGTACTAGACATGCGTATTACACGCCCGTATATTCCCAGGCATGACGAACGCTACGAGCACCACCGCCGCACGCGGCGACCTCGCCGGTCGCCGGGAATGGACCGCCTTCGTGGTCCTCCTGCTCCCCCTCCTCCTCGTCTCGATGGACGTCTCCGTCCTCTTCTTCGCGATCCCGTCCATCGACCGGGACCTCGCGCCCAGCGCCACTCAGCAGCTCTGGATCTTCGATGTGTACGCCTTCGCCCTGGCCGGCCTGCTCATCACGATGGGCTCGCTCGGCGACCGGATCGGCCGCCGCAGGCTGCTGCTCCTCGGCGCGTTCGCGTTCAGTGCCGCGTCCGTCGTCGCCGCGTACTCCACCAGTCCCGAGATGCTGATCGCGGCCCGCGCCGTGCTCGGGATCGGCGGTGCGACGCTGATGCCGTCGACGATGGGGCTCGTGCGGAGCATGTTCCGCGACGAGCGGCAGCGGGGCCGGGCCATCGGCATCTGGTCGGGTGCCATGGCCGGCGGGATCGCGCTCGGCTCGGTGCTCAGCGGTGTCATGCTGGAGCACTTCTGGTGGGGCTCGGTCTTTCTGATCAATGTGCCGGCGATGGTGCTGCTGCTGGTCCTGGTGCCGGTGCTGGTTCCGGAGTCCAAGGACCCGAACCCCGGCCGGTTCGACTTCCTGAGCGTGCCGCTGTCGATGGGCGCCGTGCTGCCCGTCGTCTACGGGGTCAAGGAGAGCGCCGCCCACGGGTTCGACGTGCCGCGCGCGCTGCTCATCGCGGCCGGGCTCCTCGTCGGACTGCTCTTCGTCCGCCGTCAGCGCGGTCGCGGCGACGCGATGATCAGCCGGGAGCTGTTCCGGGACCGCGGCTTCGCGGCGGGCATCGGGCTGAACGCACTGGCCACGTTCGCCATGATGGGCTCCTCGTTCTTCACCACGCAGTATCTGCAGTCGGTGCTCGGCATGGGCACGATGGAGGCCGCGCTGTGGAGCCTGGCCCCGTCCTTGGCGGTGGGAGCCGCGGCCCCGACGGCCACGGCGATCGCGCAGCGGACCGACCGCACGCGTGTCATCTGCGCCGGTTTCGTGATCGCCGCCGCCGGTTTCTCCGTCCTCGCCCTGACCGGTACGGACTCGCTGTGGCTGCTGCTGGGCGGTTGCGCCGTGATGAGCTGCGGCATCGTCACCGTGATGGCGCTCGTCTCGGATCTGGCGCTGTCCACCGCCCCGCCCGCGAGGGCCAGTTCGGCGGCCTCGCTGCTGGAGACCGGCCAGGAGTTCGGCGGCGCGATGGGCATGGCCCTGCTGGGTGCGGTGGCCACGGCCGTCTACACCGCGCAGATGCCGGGCTCGGCACCGGAGGCCGCCCGCAAGACGCTGCCAGGTGCGGTGGCCACGGGAGACGAATCGCTGATCTCCGTCGGGCGGGAGGCGTTCGTGCACAGCATGCAGTACGCCTCGGTGACGGGGGCCGCCCTGCTGCTGGTGGGAGCGGTGCTGGCCATGACGCTGCTGCGGCGGCGCACCGCCCCGGCGAGCCGGGACGAACTGGCCCTGACGAGTTAGGGGCTCTCATGCGAATCGGGTGGATCGGGTGAGTCGGCCCGGATCGAGGCGCGGCGCCCGGGCAGCCGGTGCCTCACCGGTCCCGGTCAGTGGCAGCCCCCGGGGGGGGCGGAGCGGGGCGGGCCCGGTTGGGACCGCCCCGCTCCGCACAGCCGTTGGCTAAGCGTCAGAACTGCACATCGGAACAGGCGTAGAACGCGTTGGCCGTGTCGGCGATGGTCCAGACGCTCAGGATGATGTGCTTCCCGGTCTTCTGGGTGGGGATGGTGCCCTGCTGGGTCAGGGTCGCCGGGGGCTGCTTGCCGCCGTACGGCACCGTCATGAAGGGCTGCGGCTCCAGGTCGGCCCTGGTGAGCGGCTTGGTGGGGTCCCAGCCGTTCTTGGTGATGTAGTAGCGGAAGTCCGTCGTGGCGTGGCGTGCGGTGAACTGCCAGCGGAAGCTGAAGCCCTGCCCGGCCGTGACAGCGGTGGCCGGCCAGTTGCCACCGCGCGGGTCGTCGAGCTGGGCGAACTCGGAGTGACCGCCGGAGCAGATCTTGCCGTCGGCCGGACCCGCCGCCGGGAAGCCCTTGGGGCCCTCGACGCTCTGCGGCTCCCACTGGATGTTGCCGCAGTTTGTCACCGTGCCGTTGGCACAGAGCTTCTGGCGGCTGATGGGGTTGTCGGTGTAGCCGTGACTGCCGGCGCTGCTCGTCGCGAACATCGAGACGGCCGCCACCGCCAGGCCGACTACGGCCGCGCTTGCCCGTTTACGCATTGCTGTCGCTCCTCAAGAACGTGGGGGAGGTTCCATGAGCCCTGCTGCGCGCGTGTTGCGGTCTAGACCAAGCCTTAGATTATTGACGGGGCATGAACATGTCCAGACCAATGGGAGTTGGATTCCGCTTCGCCTCCCGAGCGCCCCCACGAGTCCCTCAGGCCCCCTCCCCGCTGCTGCGTCCGGTGTAGAAAGCCACCGTCAAGTCCTTGACCAGCGACTTCCGTTCATAGTCGTCCAGCTCCACGATCCCCCTCGCGGTGAGCCGGTTGACAGTGTCGTCCACCGCGTCGACCACCGAAGTCAGCACGCTGTCACGGTGCTTGGCGTCGATGGCGGCGATCCTGCGCCGCTGCATGGCCGCGGCGACCTCGGGCGCGTACTCGATGCCGGTCGGCTGCGCCGAGTACACCTCGATGCCCACGGGTTCGCAGTCGGCCTTGAGCATCCGGGTCAGCGCGTCACCGACCGCCTCCGCGTCGCGCAGCGTGTGCGCGTCCTCGTGGAACGCGTCGGCGGGCAGTTGCGAAAGGACCCGGGCCATCGCCGCCTCGACCTGCTCGCGCAGATACGCCTCGTGGTCGGCGACCCCTAGCGTCGCCCGTGCGGTGTCCCTGATCCGCCACACGACGAGGACGACGACGCGCAGCGCCGTACCGTTGGCGTCCACCGAGGGGAGCGGTTCGCTGCGCCAGTGCCGCAGGCGTACGTCGACCCGGCGGCGCAGCAGCAGGGGGCTGATCCACATCAGTCCGGTCCGGCGCGCACTCCCCCGGTACTCGCCGAAGAGCGTCAGCACCCAGGCGTACCCGACCCGTCCGCGGCTCAGACCGCCGAGAGCAAAGAGCACCACCGTGACCAGCGCGGCGAGCGCCGCCCAGGCCCCGAGGCCGATTCCGTGGTACGGACGCGAGCCGATCCCGAGCCGGTCGGGCACGGCGGCGGGCAGCGCGCCGACCCACCAGAGGACGGCGAACCCCGCGGCGATCCCGGCCAGTCCGGCGAGCAGCGCGACCCAGCCGGGCAGCGCGGGCCCCGGCCGCTCGGCCAGCCGGGGGTCACCGACCGGTGCCGGCCTCGTCGACGGCCGCACCTGCGGTCCCCTCGGCGCGGGCGGTCGCCGCACCCGCACCGTCGGACCGCCGCCGTCGGCTCCCCCGGGCAGCACACCGGCGGGGAGCGCGGCGGCGTCGGCGTGTGCGGAATCCTCGCGGAAGAGCAGGTGCACGGGAATGGACGCGGTCCGCTCACCCGCGATGACGGCGTGGTGCCGCCCGGCGCCCCACGGGCTGCCGCCGGACCGCTCGGCCCCGTCGCCCCCGGAGACGGGAAGGGGGCCGAAGACGGTGTCGACTGCCGCCCGGTGCCGGGAGGAGGGGGACGGGAACGGCGTGTCGGAACCGGGCCCGGTGCGGTGCCCGGCCAAGGCCGGCACGGGCGCGGGGCCCGGCACCGAGTCCTCGACGGCCGCGCTGCCCGAAGCCGCGACCGGGACAGCTGCGGTGCCCATGGCCTTGGGAACGTGTGCGGTGCCCGCGGCCGGGAGCGGTGGGGTGCCCATGGCCGGAACGTGTGCGGTGCCCGCGGCCGGGACAGCTGCGGTACCCATGGCCGGGACCGACACGGCGGCCGAGGCCGCGCCGAGCGTCGCGGGGTCCACGGACTTCCTCGGCACCAGGTCCAGCACGAGGTCGACCACGGAGTCCGGCCCCGCGCCCGACCCCACGTCCGGGGCGGAACCCGGCCCCGGGCCCGCACCGGCCGCCCGGCCGGGAGCCGCCTCCGCCCCCGGAGCACCGTCCGGCCCCCCGCCCGCCCCCGGAACCGGAATCGCGCCCGGCCCCCCGTCGCCCCCCTGCTCCTCTTCCCGTCCCCTCCCGTTCTCCGGGGTTCCGGAGCTGTCCGACACC
The DNA here is from genome assembly GCF_044754145.1 of Streptomyces sp. NPDC093149. Classification (NCBI taxonomy): domain Bacteria; kingdom Bacillati; phylum Actinomycetota; class Actinomycetes; order Kitasatosporales; family Streptomycetaceae; genus Streptomyces; species Streptomyces sp. NPDC093149. The sequence goes on along the minus strand of NZ_JBIVON010000002.1, from coordinate 248,735 downwards.
GTGGATCCCATTCCCGCCTCCGTCATGCATGTCCGCCGTCGTGTCACGCGAAGAGTCGCCGCCAGGTCTCCGGACCGGGGTAGCCGTCGGCCGCTCCGCCCCGCCAGCCCTGGGCCCGCTGGAAGGCCTCGACATTGCGCCGGTCCGCCTCGGTCCAGCGGGGTCCCGGTCCCGACCGGTAGTACGTGCCGTATCCCTTCTTCACCAACTGCTTGCCGAGCCTGTCGACATGGCTGTTGGACTGGCCGGGCCGAAAATGGCCGCGGCCCGGGAACGTCGAATCGGAGTTCGAACCCCCCTGGCCGTCTCCGCTTCCGGTGGGGACGTCACGACCGGTTCCGCCGATCAGCAACCGCCAGGTGCCGGGGCCGGGGATCCCGTCCGCCTCCTTGCCCTTCCAGCCCTGCGCCTTCTGGAAGGCCTGGGTCGCGAGCCGGTCGGCGTCGCCCCAGACGGGGCCGGGACCGACCTTGTAGAAACGTTTGCCGCCCCGCTCCACGAGCATCTTCCCGAGCCGGGTGACGTACTCGTTGCTCGCCCCGGGACCGAACTTCCCGGCGCCCGGGAACCCCGTCGACGACGACGGACCGCTGCCTGCGCTGCCGCTCCCGCTGCTGAGACCCTTGTACCGGTAGGCGACGTACTTGCCGGAGTTGGTCCAGTACGCCATGGGCGTCGTCTGTTTGCGGGTGTGCGGCTTCGTCTGCTCGTACGCCGTGTAGTGGGTGTGCGTGTAGTCGGTCCAGCCGCCGAAGATCGTGACGTGCGAGCCCTTCGCGGGGTTCGCCGGATTGTGGAAGAGCAGGATGTCGCCCGGCTGCAGATCCTTCCTCGCGATCCGCTGCCCGAACTTGGCGAGGCTGCCGGTCCACTCGTTGCCGGGCAGGTTCCAGGCCATCGACACATAGCCGGAGCAGTCCTGCCGGTATCCGTCGGACCAGTACTTGTTCATGCTGTACGGAACCTGCGCGGCCACCCACTTCTTCGCGCGGTTGATGATCGCGGCCCTGCTGGTCCTGGGCAGCGTGCTGCCCGTGGACGAGGGCGGGCCCGAGGCCCCCGCGCCCTTCAGCGGTCCGGGCCTGCCCTGCGGGCTGTCCGGATCCCCGTCGGCCAGGGCGAGCGGGTCGCCCTCGTCGGCCGGGTCCGCCGGAACCGTCGACGCCGTCGTCCCGTCCGTCCGGGCGGCTCCGGTCGACTCCACCGGCCGGCCGCCCGGCGCGCTCGCCGCCTCCGCCGCGCCGGTGCTCAGCACCACGCCGGCCGCGGTGACCAGCACCAGCGCACGGCGCGCGCCATGTGCGGCCGGATGACCTCCGTACCGCACGGGCAAGGCACCGGCGGCGGTTCGCCGTTGCGCGGCGCACCCCGCACAGATGCAGTCGATGGCGGGCACGTACTCCTCGAAAGCCGGCACAGTCATGCGATTCCCCTCCGCACTCGTCAAGATCTTTGGGCGCATCTGCACGGGCGTCAGTGTCTCAACTCTCCTGACATAATGCATTTTGACGGACAGAAGAGAAAAAACGACCATCCGACAGGCCGTGAGGGGCTGGAAATGGTCAGGAGCACGCCCCACCTTCGGGTAGAGTTCTCCAGGTCAGCAGGCGCCGCTAGCTCAGTTGGTTAGAGCAGCTGACTCTTAATCAGCGGGTCCGGGGTTCGAGTCCCTGGCGGCGCACGCAGAGTCAAGGCCCCCTCACTACGCGTGAGGGGGCCTTGTTCGTTTCCGAAGAAGGCCTCCGCATCGCCGCCTTCGCGAGCATCGCGCGACCGCCACACAGCCGACGCGCGCCCCGCGCACGGCCGGCCCGCCACGGACACGCGGTCACCGTCCCGTCACCCAGCGGCCCGAAACTCCTCCGCCACAGGAGGGCCCGCACCGCGCGGACCGAGCACGGCCCCCACAGCTCGGCGAGGGCCCGACCGCGTGGACGGATCCCCTCACCCGGCAGCCGCGCCGACCGCGGGGGCGTACGGGACGACCTCGATCAGTACCGGACGGGCTTCTTCCCGCCCCCCGAGGGCAAACTCCTCGACAGTCACCGAGTTGATCATCTTCTACCCGGCGTCCGCCCCGAACTGGATTCTCGCGGAACCGAGTTGTGCTCCGGTCCCGGGGACGGGTGCCTCGGGCGTGCGGATCGACCCGATGGCCGGGACGATGCCGTACGGCTCCCGTACTGTCCGCCGTGGTACGGAAGTTGGACACATCGACGGCGAATCCGTCCGCCGCCCACGGCCTCAGGCGCCGTCGCTCCCGCCGGACTTCCTTCCGGTCAGATAGGCCGACACAACCACATTCGCGTCGTAGGAGTGCGATGCCCGGTCGTAGGTGCCGCCGCAGGTGATCAGGCGGAGTTCCGCGCGGCCCCGCTTACGGGGGCCGTAGGCCTTGTCGGCGTTGAAGCGTTCACGGGTGAGGACCTGGACGTCGTCGACGGTGAATTCGGCGACGCTGCCGTCCGCGCGGGTCACCTCGACCTTGGCGCCGGGGCGGGCCGCGCTCAGTCCGTAGAAGACGGCCGGCTCGGTCTCGGTGTCGACGTGGCCGACGAAGAGGGCGGGGCCCTTCGCGCCGGGCTGGGTGCCGTCGCCGTACCAGCCGACGGTCCGGGGCGTGTCGAACGACGGTGGTTCGATCGCGCCGTCCCCGTCCAGGCCCCGGGCGATCACGGGCGCCTCGATGCCGAGCGACGGGATCTCGACCCGCTTCGGCACGGAGCCCTCGACCGGGTCGTGCGGCGGGGGCAGCGGGACGCCGAGCGGGCGTCCGACCGCGGCGATGTCGCCGGTGGTCGGGGCGGAACTGGCGCCGGAGCCGTCGGTGATGTCGCGGCCCCAGAGCCACAGGCCCATCAGCAGGACGGCCCAGGCCACTCCGGTGAGCAGTCGGCCGTGGTCCGAGGAGCGGTCCGGGGCGGACACGTCAGTCCTTGGCCGGACGGCGACGGCGCACGCTGCGGAACACGACGACGACGACCGCGACGGCGGCCAGGGCCAGGCCGATCACCGCGTGCACGAGGCCGGGGCCGCTCCGATGGGCACTCTGTTCGTTGAGCAGGGCGGTCCCGCCCCCTCCGGCGCGGACCGGGGCCAGCGGCGTGGGTCTGTTCCGGTCGGCGACCGTGACCTTGCCGGACATCGTGGTGCCTCGGCCGTCCGAGCAGACGACCCGGATGTCGTGGTCGCCCGGGGAGGCGTCCGAGCTGATCCGGGCCGCGGCAAAGAGGCCCCCGTCCGTGGCGGGCGAGAACCGTGTCCCGGAGGCGAAGGCATCGGATTCGCCCTTGGCCTCCTTGCCCTCGCAGCCGTCCAGCCGCAGGTCCACCCCGTCGCCCGGGGCGGCGGAGAGCGGGGTCACCGAGAGGCCGGCGCGACTGCCGGAGCCCGTCCCCGGGCCGGAACCGGTGCCGGAGTCGGCCAGCGCGGCGGAAGCCGGCACCAGGGTCGCCACGACCACCGCGACGGCACAGAACGTGAGGGGTATGGAACGCATCGTAAACCTCCTCAGGAAAGGTTCACGCCTGCGTCGGCATTCCGCATCCGCAGGAGCGGGGGGTACGGGGCGCGCGGGGACCGCCCCGGATCGCCCCCGCGCCTCTCCTGGCGGCGCCCGCCGGGCTCAGTCCGCGTCGATGAGGTCGACCAGGTCGGCGATGGAATCGACGACCCTGGACGGCCGGAAGGGGTACTTGTCGATGTCGGGGACGGCGGTGAGGCCGGTCAGGACCAGGAACGTCTGCATCCCGGCCTCCAGTCCGGCCAGCACGTCGGTGTCCATCCGGTCGCCGATCATGGCGCTGGACTCGGAGTGGGCCCCGATCGCGTTGAGCCCGGTGCGCATCATCAGCGGATTGGGCTTGCCCGCGAAGTACGGGGCCTTGCCGGTGGCCTTGGTGATGAGGGCGGCGACGGACCCGGTCGCGGGCAGCGGGCCCTCGGCGGACGGGCCGGTCTCGTCCGGGTTGGTGCAGATGAAGCGGGCGCCGCCGTTGATCAGCCGGATCGCCTTGGTGAGCGCCTCGAAGCTGTACGTACGGGTCTCGCCGAGGACCACGTAATCGGGGTCGTGGTCGGTGAGGACGTAGCCGATGTCGTGCAGAGCGGTGGTGAGCCCGGCCTCTCCGATGACGTACGCCGTGCCGCCGGGCCGCTGGTCGTCCAGGAACTGGGCGGTGGCCAGGGCGGAGGTCCAGATGTTCTCCACGGGCACGTCGAGACCCATGCGGTCGAGGCGGGCGTGCAGATCACGCGCGGTGTAGATCGAGTTGTTCGTGAGGACCAGGAAGGGCAACCCCGAGTCCCGCAGCCGCTTGATGAAGGCATCCGCCCCGGGGATCGGTGTCCCCTCGTGGATCAGGACTCCGTCCATGTCGGTGAGCCAGGATGAGATCGGCTTGCGCTCTGCCATGTGGGACTCCTGCCGTACGCCGTGTGCGGGGACGCCGGCGGCACCGCGTTGTGCAGCGCCGACGTCCCCGATTTTAGAGCGTCCGTTCGACCGGCAGGTAGTGCCGGAGCGCTCGGTGCGAGCCGGGGCCGGGACCACGGCCGTCCGGTTGGACCAGCCGGCGTGATCCGACCGGACGGCCCAGACCCGTTACCTTTTTGCGACGATGGACCGGGGCCCGGTTTCCCCGCGATGCGTCTCCGGGCCGCGGTCAGCTGCCGGTGGCCGACTTCCAGGCCCCGACGTACGTGTCCAGGTGGGTGCCGATGTCCGACCAGTCGGGCGCGAAGACCTCGACGCCGTCCATCAGCTTGGCGAGCGCGAGGGCGTTGGCGTCGGTGGCCTCGACGTCCTTGCGGGCGGAGAACCCTCCGCCGACCGCGCTGACGTCCTTCTGGGCCTGCTCGGAGAGCATGAAGTCGAGCAGCTTCTTGCCGTTGGCGCTGTGCGGGGCCTTGTCGACCAGGCCGGCCGCGTAGGGCAGGGCGAACGTGGTGGGCTTGCCGCCCTCCTTCGCGGGGAACCAGATGCCGAGGTTGGGCATGTCCTTGGACTGCGCGTAGTTCATCTGGACATCGCCGTTGGCGGCGAGCAGTTCGCCCTTGTCGACCTTGGGGGCGAGCTTGCCGGTGGAGGCGGACGGGCCGACGTTGTTGGCCTGGAGCTTCTTCAGGTACGCCATCGCCGGCTCCTTGCCGCCGAAGTCGTGCATGGCCTTGATGAGTACGGCCGTACCGTCACCGGCGACTCCGGGGGTGGAGTACTGGATCTTGTTCTTGAACCTGCCGTCGAGCAGCTCCTCCCAGGTGGTGGGTGCCGTCTTCAGCTCCTTCTTGTTGTAGATGAACCCGAAGTAGTTGTTGACGACCGAGGTCCACTTGGAGTCGGACGCCTTGTCGGCGCCGTCGACCTGGTCGGAACCGGCCGGCGCGTACGCCGCCAGCAGCCCCTTCCTGTCGGCCTGCTGGATGAACGGCGGCAGCGTGACCAGCACATCGGCCTGGGTGTTGGACTTCTCGCGGACGGCGCGCTGCACCATCTCGCCGGAGCCGCCCTCCACGTACTCGACCTTGATGCCGGTCTTCTTCTCGAAGTCCTTGAAGACCTTGTCGTACCAGCCGTCGCCGTTCTCGCCCTTGAGGCCGTCGGCGCTGTAGACGGTCACGACCTTCTCGTCGGAAGCGGCCGAGGAGCCGCCGCAGGCGGAGAGGGTGGCGGCGAGGGCGAGGCAGCCGGTGACGGCGGCTATGGGCTTGAGGTGGTTCTTGCGCATGGCAGTCGTATCTCCTGGAAGTCGGCCGGGAGCCGGCCGGAGTCAGTACGGGAGTGTCGGCGGATCAGCGGAACGAGGCCCTGGTGCGGATCCGGGAGACGCCGAGCAGCACGAGCAGCGTCGTTCCCATCAGGACCACGGCGACGGCCGCTCCGGTGAAGAGCGAGCCGCGGTCGGTGGCCGCGAAGATCTGCACCGGGAGCGGTGTCCAGTCCGGCGGGTAGAGCATCATCGTGGCGCTCAGCTCACCCATGGACAGCGCGAAGCAGAGCCCCGCCGCCGCCGTGAGGGACGGCAGCAGGAGCGGCAGCTTGATGCGCCACAGGACGTACGAGGGTCGGGCACCGAGACTGGCCGCCGCCTGTTCGTACATCGGGTCGAGACGTACTGTCGCCGCCGAAACCGACGAATAGGCGAACGCCGTGACAAGAATCGTGTGCGCCAGGATCACGATCCAGCTCGTCCCGTTCAGCAGTATCGGCGGTTTGCTGAAGGCGACGAGCACGGCGAGGCCCACGACGACGGACGGCACGGCGACCGGCAGCATGAACAGCGCGTCGAGGAACCTTCTGCCGCGGCTGCGCAGCGAGGCGGCGGCCAGGGCGGCCCAGGAACCGACGGTGAGGGCGAGCAGACTGGCGCTGACGGCGGTGATCAGGCTGGTGGTCAGGGCCTGCAGGGAGTCGCCGCCGGTCGCGGCCGCGTAATGCCCGGTGGTCGGCCCCGAGGGGAAGGCGCCGGACCAGTTGGTGGTGAACGACGCGGCCAGAACGACCAGCAGCGGCACCGCGAACAGGGGAACGAAGAGCACGAAGAACACGGCCCAGGCGGCCCACTTCCCCGTACGGCTATGCACCAACACGGCGGCTCACCATCCGATACAGGCTGTAGAGACCCACGGAGATCGCGATGTTGACGACTGCGACGACACAGGCCGCCGGGTAGTCGGACTCCAGGATCGCCTTGCTGTAGACGAGCATCGGCAGGGTCGTGACCCCTTTCGCGCCGGTGAACAGCACGATGCCGAACTCGTTGAGACACATCACGAGGACGAGGCTGCCGCCCGCCGCGAGCGCGGGGACCGCCTCGGGGAGGATCACCTGCCGCACGATCCGGGCCGGCTTCGCGCCCAGCGAGGACGCCACCTCCAGCTGCGCGCTGTCGAGCTGGGAGAACGCGGCGAGCAGTGGGCGCATCACGAACGGGGTGAAGTAGGTGATCTCGGCGAGCAGGACGCCCCACGGGGTGGTGAGGAAGTCGAAGGGGCCGTTCGACGCCCCGGTGACGTCCGTCCAGAGGCCGTTGGCCATGCCGACGCTGCCGTAGATGAACAGCAGGGCGAGCGTGATCAGGAACGACGGGAAGGAGAGGAAGACGTCGATGAACTTGGCGACCGCCTTGCCGCCGGGGAACGGTACGAACGCGATGACCATGGCCAGGACGAAGCCCAGCACCAGGCATCCGACGGTCGAGCCGGCCGCCAGCCAGACGGTGGTCGTCAGCGCGGAGCGGAACGACTCGGAGGCGAACACCTCGCCGTACGGGGCGAGCGAGGTGCCGCCCTCGTCCGGGCCGAAGGACTGCTGGACGACGAGAGCCAGCGGGTAGAGGAAGACGAGCGCGAGGACGGCGACGGGCGGCAGCGCCCAGACGAAGCGGGGGATGCGGCGGGCCTCGCGGGCCGGGGCCTGCGGGCCGGCCGCCGGGGGCGTCGCCCCGTACGGGCCGGTCCCGCTGCCGCCGGTGCGCCGGCGGGGCGCCTTCGCCGCCGTGATGCCGGGCGTGACGGGGTGCGCGGTGCCGGGGCCTCTCGTTTGGATCACGCCGGGCTCGCGGGGTTCGGTGCCGCGCCTCGCCGCGTTGTCGTCGGTCGCCATGGCTCCGCCGTTCCTCCCTCCTCCGCCTTGCGATCCACAGCACCGAACCCCGCTCCCTGATCCGGCCTGATCCGAACGAAAGACCCTAGCCATCGGCCCCTCCTCCGGCTCCCGGCGCCGCACCCACGGGGAGCAGTACCGCGTCCTCGGCCGCGAAGTGCAGCGTGACCTTGTCCCCGAGCGCCGGGGTCTCGCGCAGTTCGCGGAGGTCCGCCTTGACCCGGTGCCCGTCGATGTCGACGTACAGCCGGTGCGTGGAGCCCCGCCACTGGACCTCGGCGATGGTGCCGCTCAGCGCGTTGGGCCCGTCGCCGAGCCCGACCAGGTGGGGCCGGACGCACAGCGTGGCGGTGGCACCGCCGGGCACTTCGCCGGTCGGTACGTCGAGCGCGCGCCCCGCGAAGTCGACGGTGTCGGCGCCGTCGGCGACGGTGACCGGCAGCAGATTGGCGTTGCCGACGAACGACGCCGTGAACTCGGTACGCGGACGGCGGTACAGCTCCTGCGGGGTGCCGCAGTCCTGCAGCCGCGCCTTGTCCATGACCGCGATCCGGTCGGCGAGGGTGAGTGCCTCGACCTGGTCGTGGGTGACGTACAGGATGGAGACGTCCGGCAGCTCCCGGTGCAGTCGCGCCAGTTCGGCGAGCATTCCGGAGCGCAGCTGGGCGTCGAGCGCGGAGAGCGGCTCGTCCAGCAGGAGAACGCCGGGGCGGATGGCCAGCGCGCGGGCGATGGCGACGCGCTGCTGCTGGCCGCCGGAGAGTTCGCGCGGGTAGCGCTCGGCGTAGCCGGCCATGCCGACGAGTTCGAGCGCCTCGGCGACCCGCTCGGGGATCTCCGCCTTGGCGGCCTTGCGGGCCTTGAGCCCGAAGGCGACGTTGTCCCGGACCCGCATGTGCGGGAAGAGGGCGTACTGCTGGACGACCATGCCGATGCCGCGCCTGTGCGGCGGCAGGCCGGTGACGTCGCGGTCGCCGAGGTACACCCGGCCGGAGACGGGCTGGACGAATCCGGCGACGGCGCGCAGGGCGGTGGTCTTGCCCGACCCGGAGGGCCCGAGCAGCGCCATGACCTCGCCGGGTTCGACGGCCAGATCGAGCCGGTCGAGGACGGTGTTCTTGCCGTACGCGACGCTGACCTGGTCGAACCTGATGCCGCTGCGGACGGCGTCGGCCCCGCCCGTCATGCCTCTGCCCGCGCGATCAGGTCCGGGAGCTCGGCGACCGAGCCGAGCACATGTGTGGCGCCGTGACGGGTCAACCGGTCCTTGTCGTGGGCGCCGGTGAGCACACCCGCGACGATCCCGGCCCCGGAGCGCACGCCGCTGAGCATGTCGTACGAGGTGTCGCCCGCGACCACGATCCGCTGGACACCGTCGACGGCGCCGGTGCGCAGGAACGCGGCGAGGACCATGTCGGGGTAGGGGCGGCCGCGACCGCCCGCGTCGGCCGGACAGAGGGTCAGGGCGACCAGGTCCTGCCAGCCGAGCGCGGCCAGGATGGCGTCCTGGGTGGTGCGGGCGAAACCGGTGGACAGGACCACGGTCCGGCCCTCGGCCTTGAGCCTTTCGATGGCCTCGCGGGCGCCCGGTACCGGCGCGATCCGGCCGCCGCCCACCAGCTCCCCGTACGCCTCCTCGAAGGCGGTGTTGGCCCGCTGGGCCCGGTCCTCGTCGCCGAAGAGGTGACGGAAGACGGAGATCTTGGACTCGCCCATGGTGGCGCGCACGTGGTCGAGCTTCTCCGCGTGGTCGGCGGAGCCCGGCTCCACGCCGAGGCGCTCGGCCGCGACGGAGAACGCCTGCTCGACGAGACCGCCGTCGGCGACGGTGGTGCCGGCCATGTCGAGGACGATCAGGTTCAGCCTGTCGGTGGTGTTCGACGTGTAGGTGTTGCTCAACTTCTTCACCAGCCCAGTTCGTTGGCGGTCGTTTCGGCGATGGCGGGCGAGCAGGTCATGCCGCGCCCGCCCGGACCGGTGACCAGCCAGACGCCGTCCCGCACCTGCCGGCGGTGGACGACACGGCTGGTGTCGGTGCACTGGGCGTAGACGCCGGCCCAGCGGTGGCGGATCCTCGGCAGCGGGCGGCCGAGGAAGGACTCGACGACTCCGGTGAGGTGCTCGTACGGCTCCTCGACGGTGTCGAAGGAGAAGGGGTGCTCGTACTCGTGGGTGTCGCCGATGGTCAGTCCGCCGTCGCGGCGCTGGACCATCAGGAGCTGCATCCTGTGCTGTGCGGCGGTGGGCTCCTGCGCCTGTTCGGCGTTGAGGGTGTCCAGCGCCTCGCTGCGGTACGCCGGGTAGTAGCGGAAGCTGTCGGCGTCGGCGACGGAGGTGGTGAGCCGCTCGCCGAGCGGGTCGGTCTGCATCATCTGGAGCCGGACGCGGCGCACCGGCAGATCGGGGCCGGCCAGTTCGCGTACGAGTCCGCCGAGCCAGGCTCCGGTGGCCAGGATCACGGCGTCACCGGTGTGGACATCGCCGTGGTCGTCGCGGACGGAGGCGGTGCCCACCACCTCGCGGACCTCGCGCCCGCCGAGGTACGTATACCGGCCCGACTTCAACAGCTCTCGCTTGAGGGCCAGTTGGGCGGTGCGCGGCTCGACCGCGGCGTCCCGCTCGCACCACAGGGCGGCGGTGAATCCGCCGCGCAGCGCGGGGTTGATCGCACGGGCCTCGTCGGCGGTGAGCAGCTTGTAGCCGCGGGCCGCCGCGTCGGAGCGGGCGACGGCCGCCTCGGCCACGGCGATCTCCGGTCCGGTGCGGAGCGGGGTGAGCGAGCCGCAGGCCCGGAAGCCGAGATCGGGGACCCGGGCCCCGATGCCCTCCCACAGTTCACGGGCGCGCAGGGCGGTCTCCAGTTCCTCGCCACCGGCCCGGCCGCTGACCCATATCTGTCCGAAATTGCGGAGCGATGCCCCGCGCGCCTCGCTCTCTCGCTCGATCTGTACGACCTCGTGGCCGCGGTTCACTGCGTGCCAGGCGTGCATGGTTCCCACCACGCCGGCTCCTACGACGATGACTCTCACGGCGGCCACGCTCCTCGGGGCCGGTGACCCGTACGGATCGGTGCGGCAACGGGAGGGTGAACTGGGCCCCAAACTTGGACTAGACCCGTTATATTCTCGTTATCAAAATAAGTCGGCCGACCACCGTCGCCCCGGGGTCGTTCAGCGCCCGTCCTGCGCGCCCAGGTGCGCGGTGAAGGAGAACCTGTCCCCGCGGAAGAGGGTCCGTACGCGCTCCAGCGGCTCGCCGTCGGTGTCGCGCGAGATCCGGTGGATCAGCAGCATGGGCAGCGCGGGCGGTGTACCGATGAGCAGCGCCTCGCGCGGCGTCGCGAGCACGGTCTCGATCCGCTCGTCCGCGTCGCCGAAGGAGATCCCGAGCCGGTCGCGCAGATGGGCGTAGAAGGACGAGTCGGGGTCGAACCCCGTGTCCAGATCCGGTACGCGGGCGACGGAGACGTAGGTGCTCTCCAGGCCGACCCGGTCGTCGTCGGCGAGCAGCACCCGCTCCAGGTGCCAGACCGGTTCGCCGCGCGCCACCCCGATATCGGCGGCCAGCGCCTCGGGGCAGGGGAACCGCTCCAGACCGATGAGGCGGCGGCCGGGGGTACGGCCCTGGCGGCGCACGCCCTCCGTGTAGCTCGCCAGCGAGAGCGGCTGCTCCAGCTTGGGGCCCGCGACCACGGTGCCGCGCCCCTGGCGGGCGAGCCGCCCCTCCAGCAGCAGTTCGCGCAGCGCCTGGCGCACCGTCTCGCGCGAGACCTCGTAGCGCTCGGCGAGATCGCGCTCGGTGGGCAGCATGCCACCTTCACCCAACTCCTCTATGAGGAGGGAGACATGAGCCTTGACCGCGTAGTACTTGGGGATGCGGCCGTGCTCCGGGATGCCGGAGCGGATGGGTGCGCCAGGTGTCTGGTCGTGCGGGTAGTCCACGCGCCCGATGGTGGCAGACGGACATGAACACGCGTGAACGGCCGATGGCGTGAAGGCGGCGGGAAAGGGCGGTTCAGCGGCGGGGGCGGCGCGGACGGCGGGTCCGGAGCACCATGGCCCCGCCGCCGATCAGGAACCCGGCGACGGTGATGCCGGCGTACGCAACGGCGTCCGAGCCGGTCGCGGCCAGCTCGGGCAGACCGCTCTCCCCCGGGGCCCGGCCGGGCCGGACCGGCCGCGGGGTCTCGCCGCCACCGACGGTCCGGGACCCGTCGGGCGCGGCGTCACGCGGGGTGTCGCGGGGGGTGTGGGCGGTGTCCTTGGTTCCGCCGACGTCCGCGGGCTCGCCGACGTCCCCGGTTCCGGCGATGCCCCCGGGCTCATCGGGCTCATCGGTCCCGCCGCCGTCGTCGACGACGGTGAACGGGTAGTCGCCGGTCTCACCGACCCAGGCCCCGTCGTCCTTCCCGGACGTGCCGCTCGCCCCGTGCTGCCGCTGGACGATCGCGGCGTTGGCGGTGATCCGTCCCGGGCTGGTGTCGGAGGTGAACGCCATCCGGACCTCGACGGTGACGGTTGCGCCCGCGGGGACGGTGAAGCCCTCGAAGGTGTCGCCGTCGTCGCCGAAGACGCCGATCTGCTCGTCCTGGTCGCTGGTCTCCCAGCTGACCCGGTGCTCCACCTCGGGACGGGTCTGTTCGGAGAACTTCAGCTGGATCTGGCCGGAGGTCAGCTTGCGGTCCCCGTCGGTGAGGACCAGCACCGGATGGATGGCCCGGCACGGCTCGGTGGTGGTGTTGGTCAGGTCCAGGTACCAGGTCCCGTAGCCGCCGCCGGACGCGTAGGTGTCCGGGCCGCCGCGGATACGGGCGCTGATCGGGAACTCGCTCGCCGCCGGATCGCCGCAGGCGGACGGCTGGCCGGCGGTGGCGGCCTCCGGCTTCGAGACCGGGGCGGCCGAGGACGCCGCGGCGGCCGGAGCGGCGGACGCGCCGCCGAGAACGGCGGGAACCACGCTCGCCGCCGCCAGCCCGAGCGCCAGCCCGTGCCGCGTCCGCCCGGGGAGCGGCGACACGCGCAGGGGCGGCGAGGGAGGCCGCGCGGAGGCGGTGGACACGGGGATGGACGCCCCGCCGGGGAGCGGGAGGGACACGGGGCTCGCCATGGGGAGGGACGCGATGCCGGACGTGAAGGGCGATACGGCGTCGGCCGCGCGGCCCGTCCCGGAGCCGGCCGGGGAGGGCGTGGCGGACGGGGGTGGTGTGGAGGGCATGCGGGGATCACCCTTCGCGGCTCGCGGGACGGTCGGCTGGGAGAGCGCTGAAGACCTTGGCCGGACCTGGGAGCGGCGGCCGACGCGTACAACCACAAGGCGCCGGAGCCGTGCGTGCCGACCGCCACGGGTCCGGCCAAGATCCTCAGCACCCGCCCAGCCTTTGTGTGCCGGAGTTCACCGGTCCTGGACGGCGACGCTGCCACGCACGCGCGAGGCGACCGGCACCGACATGCCGGTGGATCGGCCGGCCGGCCGCCGGGCACCGCTCGATCAGCCCAGCCGCGCGCCGCGCTCGCCCGTGTCCGCGCTCCCGACCCGTCCGAACAGCGGGGCCAGAACCAGTTGTGCGGCTCCCTCCGCGACCGGCCGGTCCCCTCCTCGTGCGGCGGTGACCGGCACCGGCGCGTCGGGGCCGCCCCGGCGGGCGCGCTCGTCGATCACGGCGCGGACGCCCCGTACGTACGGCTCGGGATCGGCGGCGACGGTACGGCCGCCGAGCACCACCCGGTCGATGTCGAGCAGCCCGACGAGATTGGCGGCGCCGGTGCCCAGCACCCGGGCGGCCTCCGCGACGTCGCCGCGGGCGACGGCGGCGAGACAGAGCGCCTCGATGCAGCCCCGCCCGCCGCAGCCGCACACCGGGCCGTCCAGCTGGACGGTCTGGTGCCCGAACTCACCGGCCCCGGTACGGGCCCCGCGGTGCAGCGCCCCGCCGAGGACCAGCCCGGCGCCGAGCCCCGTCCCGAGGTGCAGATAGGCGAAATCGCCCGTGCCGGCCGCGCGCAGGGCGAGCCCCAGGGCGGCGGCGTTGGTGTCCTTGTCGACGTCGACGGGCAGCCCGGTCCTCGCGGCGAGCGCGTCCCGCAGCGGATACCCGTCCCACTGCGGGAACCCGGTGACGCGGTGCAGCACCCCGCCCCGGTGGTCGAGCGGCCCCGGCACCGCCACGCCGACCCCGAGCACCGGCCGGTCCGTGGTCGACACGCCCCTGCCCCGCTCGGCCGTCCCCGCACCCGCGCCGCGCACCGCCGCGACCGCGTCCGCCGCCGCCGTGAGGACCTCGTCCGCCGGGGCGCCGAAGTCCAGTGGGGCGGTGCGGCTCGCGGCGACCGCGCCGGCCAGGTCGACGAGCACCACCGTCAGCCCGTCACGGTCGAGGTGCAGACCGACCGCGTACCCGGCGTCCGGCACCAGCCGCAGCACGGTGCGCGGCTTGCCGCCGGTGGAGGCCCGGTGGCCCGCCTCGGCCACCAGGCCGTCGGCCCGCAGCCGGGCGGTGATCTTGCTGACGGCCTGCGGTGTGAGCCCGGTGCGCTCGGCGAGTTCGAGCCTGCTGATACCGGGCTCGCCCGCCACCCGCAGCAGATCCAGCAGCAGCGCCGCGTTGTGGCTGCGCAGCGTCGGCAGGTTCGCGCCGCTATTACTCCTGTTCACCGCACCATTGTCCCTGTCGCTTGCACTTCGGCAACAGCGTTGCTTAAGTGACATGCATGACTGGCAACGCGACTCACGAGACGCCCGGACTGCCCGGGACCCCCCTGCGCGTCGGGCTCGTCGGCTACGGCCTGGCGGGTTCCGTCTTCCACGCCCCGCTGATCGCCGCGACCGAGGGCCTCGTCCTCGACACGGTCGTCACGTCGAACGAGGAGCGGCGGGCGCAGGCGCGCGCCGAGTTCCCCGGCGTGCGTTTCGCCGCGTCGCCCGAGGAGCTGTGGGACCGCGCGGACGCACTCGATCTCATCGTGATCGCCTCGCCGAACAGGACCCATGTCCCGATCGCGACCGCCGCGCTCAGGGCGGGTCTGCCGGTCGTCGTGGACAAGCCGGTCGCCGGTACGGCCGCCGAGGCGCGGGAGCTCGCGGCCCTCGCCGAGGAGCGCGGGCTGCTGCTCTCGGTCTTCCAGAACCGCCGCTGGGACAACGACTTCCTCACGCTCGCCCGGCTGATCGCGGACGGCGAGCTGGGGGACGTCCAGCGCTTCGAGTCCCGTTTCGAGCGGTGGCGCCCGCAGCCGAAGGGCGGCTGGCGCGAGTCGGGCGATCCGCAGGAGATCGGCGGACTGCTGTACGACCTGGGCAGCCATGTCGTCGATCAGGCGCTCGTGCTGTTCGGACCGGCGGTACGGGTGTACGCGGAGTCCGACGTACGCCGCCCCGGCGCCGCCGCCGACGACGACACGTTTCTCGCGATCACCCATGCGAACGGGGTCCGCTCGCATCTGTACGTCAGCGCCACCGCGGCCCAGCTCGGTCCGCGCTTCCGGGTGCTCGGTTCGAACGCCGGCTATGTGAAGTACGGCCTCGACCCGCAGGAGGCCGCCCTGCGCGCGGGAGCGCGTCCGACGCCGGGAGGTCCGTGGGGCGAGGAGCCCGAGACGCTGTGGGGCAGGATCGGTTCGGGCGAGTCCCCGCTGACGGGCGGCGGCGCCCCGATCCGCACGCAGCCGGGCGACTACCCCGCGTACTACGCGGCGGTCACCGACGCGCTGCGCGGAAGGGGTGACAATCCAGTGACCGCTCTGCAGGCCGCGGCGGCCCTGGACGTCCTGGAGGCCGCCCGCCGCTCGGCCCGCGAGGGCGTCACCGTGACCCTGCCAGCCGCACCCCCGTCCGCCTCCGCCGACAACGAGGAGCAGCCCGTATGAACCCCACCGCTCCGACCATCTCCGAGCTCATCGCCCAGGAGCGCCGACTGACGCTGCCGCACTTCAGCTACGACGACGCCTACGCGCTCGGCGGCCTGCTCGTCGCGATGGCCCGGGAGAGGCACGCCCCGATCGCGATCGACATCCGCCGCGGCGCACAGCAGCTCTTCCACGCCGCGCTGCCGGGATCGAGCGCCGACAACGACGCCTGGATCGACCGCAAGCGCAAGGTCGTGGAACGGTTCGGCGAGAGCTCCTACCTGGTGGGAACCCGGTTCCGGGCGAAGGGGACGACGTTCGACGACGCCTCGCGCCTGGACCCCGGCACGTACGCCGCGCACGGCGGTTCGTTCCCGATCGCGGTCGAGGGCGCGGGCGTCATCGGCTCGGTCACGGTCTCGGGCCTGCCCCAGGCGGAGGACCACGCCCTGGTGGTCGAGGCGCTGGAACAGTTCGCGACGACGATCGGCGCATGACGCGAAGGAGGGGTGGGGCGCCACCGACGCGACACCCCACCCCTCCGATCTTTAGGCGTCCTTCAGTTCCTGGCGCTGCCGCCCCAGCCCCGTGACCTCCAGCTCCACGACATCCCCGGCCCTCAGATACGGCTTGGGCTCGGGCTGCCCCATCGCGACCCCCGCAGGCGTCCCGGTGTTGATCACATCGCCGGGGTACAGGGTCATGAAGTGGCTGAGGTAGCGGACCACTTCGCCCACCGGGAAGATCTGGTCGGCCGTGGTGCCGTCCTGCTTCAGCTCACCGTTGACCCAGAGCTTCAGCGGCAGCGCCTGCGGGTCGGCGATCTCGTCCGCCGTGACCAGCCACGGCCCCAGCGGATTGAACGTCTCGCAGTTCTTGCCCTTGTCCCAGGTGCCGCCGCGCTCGATCTGGAACTCGCGCTCGGAGACGTCGTGCGCGGTCGCGTATCCGGCGACGTGCGCGAGTCCCTCCTCGGCGGACTCCAGGTATCGGGCGGTGCGCCCGATGACGACGGCGAGCTCGACCTCCCAGTCGGTCTTGACGCTGCCGCGCGGCACCAGCACCGTGTCGTGCGGCCCGACGACGGTGTCCGGCGCCTTGAAGAACAGGATCGGCTCGGTGGGAATCTCCGCACCGGTCTCGGTGGCGTGGTCGTGGTAGTTCAGCCCGATGCACACGATCTTGCCGATCCGGGCGAGCGGCGGCCCGACCCGCAGTCCCCCGGCATCGAGCGCGGGCAGCTCTCCGGGCGCGGCCGCGGCGGCCCGCACCCGGGCGAGCGCGGACTCGTCGGCGAGCAGCGCACTGTCGATGTCGGCGACGATTCCCGACAGGTCACGCAGGGTTCCGTCCCGGTCCAGCAGCGCCGGCCGTTCCGCACCTGCCGTTCCCACACGAAGCAGCTTCAACGGTCTTTCTCCCCTTGGTAGAGATCGGGCCCGTCGGATGGGTGGCGGCCACCGCAGGCTTGTCCGATCGTCCAAGACATCCGATCACTCCGCAAGACCCTGTTCACACACTGGACCGGCGCACTCGCCGCCCCGGTCACGCAGCGGTGGCCACGGCGGTGCCCGCGGCCGGCATGTCGCGGTAGAGGACGGCCCGCTCGACTGCGGTCCAGGTGGTGCTGGTGACGACGTACAGGGCGGCGGCGAGCGGCACGACGGAGACGGTGAAGAGGGTGGCGAAGGACATCAGCGGCATCAGCTTTGTCATCGCGCCCATGCCCGGCACCGGCTGTCCGTCGGGGCCGGTGGCCGGGGTGACCGGGTTGGCGGCCATCTGCCGCTTCGTACGCCGGAAGTTGAACGTGGCCACGACGGCGACGATCGCGAACAGGCCGAGGTAGACCATGCCCTGCGCCCCGAACGGCCCGCCGTGCGCGAGCGCGTCCTGCCAGCGCTCGCCGAGCGGGGCGCCGAAGAGCTGGTGGCCGAGCAGCTCGTTGGGGTCGCCGTCGATCGTCCGGCTGGAGAAGAGGTGGTAGAGGAGGAAGAAGGCGGGCATCTGCAGAAGGCTCGGCAGGCAGCCGGAGAGCGGCGAGACGTTCTCCGCCTTGTGCAGTTCCATCAGCGCCTTCTGCATGCGCTCGGGGTTCTTGCCGTGCTTCTTGCGCAGCTCGGCGATCTGCGGCTGGAGCCTGGTGCGGGCTTTCTGTCCGCGCGCAGCGGCCCGCGACAACGGGTGCACGGCGAGCCGCACGAGCGCCGTGAACAGCACGATCGCGGCGGCGGCGGACGCGGTCTGGAAGAGCGGGTGCAGCACATCGGCCAGGCCACCGACCAGGCCGGCGAATGCGGACATGAAGACGGACATGGGTGAGCCCTCCGGGGGTCTCGTCGTGCCGGGAAGAAGAACGAACTCGGCATGACGGACCGCGAGGGGGGTGCTCGCTGCTGCGTGAGCCCCTACGCGGCCGTCGGGAGGGCGCGGCCGGGGGCTCGGGGGCGTCGGCGCCCCTTGGCGTCAGGATCTCGCTGCGGCAGGAACGCGGTGCGTTTCTCCCGGTCGCGGATGGCCGTACGGACCCGGGTGCGGGGCACGGGGACGGCGCAACGGGCGCTGATGACGGAGGCGGCGACGAGCGCGGAGCCGGCGGCGGCCGTGGCGGCGAGCGCGACGGCGGCGGGGAGGCTGCCGCCCTCGGCGAGGAGCACTTCGGTGACGAAGAAGATCAGCAGTCCGGCGGGGCGGAGCAGCCGGGCGAGGGCGCCGCGCAGACGCTTCGTGTCACCGCTCATCGGCCCCTCCCTTCTTCCCCTTCGCGGCCGGACGGCCGGCCCACACGCTTCTCGCGCAGGTGTGCGTTCGGCTCTCCAGCCGTTATACACGATGAGTCCGGCGCACTCGTCCGCGCTCAGGGGCGTCCGGTGTCCAGAGGTCGCAGCAGCCGGTGCGGCACCAGCAGGGCACGGCCGACCGGATCGGCAGGGTCCGGATCGAGTCCTTCGCCCGGCCGCATCTCGACGTCCCCGGGCGGTACGGGCAGCGCGCAGGCCGGGCATTCGCCGTACGCGCCCAGTTCCGTACCGCAGGAGACGTGGACGAAGACGCGCATCCGCCGGGTGCCGGGGAGGTGGTCGCGCCCCCACGCCCCGAGGGTACGGACGACCGGCCAGAGGGCTTCGCCGCTGGCGGTGAGGACGTACTCGTCGCGCGGCGGCGACTCCTGGTAGCGGCGTTTCTCCATGACTCCGGCCTCTATGAGGGACTGGAGCCGGGTGGCCAGCACCGCGCGGGGCATGCCGAGGTGGGCCAGGAAGTCGTTGTAACGGCGTACGCCGAAGAAGGCGTCGCGGACCACCAGCAGCGTCCAGCGCTCCCCGACCACCTCCAGCGCGCGGGCCATCGAGCACTGCTGCGCCGCGTAGTCCTTGCCGAGAGCCATGGCGACCACTTTACCCCGCGACAGTTCAATGAACGAACCTGCCGTGCTAGCGTCGGCACGGACGCATGAGTTCAATGACCGAACCTTGGACCCTCTCTTCCTCGTCGAACGGACCGCCCGGACCGGTCCCGGTCCCGGTTCCACAGCAGCCCGTCAGCCCCCTCCGCAGCCCACAGTCCCTGGAGCGAAGCCATGGCACAGCCCGTACGCCCCGGTCCCCCGCAGCCCTCTGCCGCGCGGGAGACACCCGAGACGCACCGGAGCCGTGATGCCCCGCCCCAGCCCCTGACCCGCCCCCCGACGGCCACCGTCGCCACCGACCCCCTCACCCGCCGCCGTGCCGCCCTCCGCCCCGGCGCCACGCTCGCGACCACCGCGGCCGCCACCGCCGTCGCGCTGATGAACTACACGGCGCCGATGACGACCGTCCCCGGCATCTCCGCCGCCCTCGCCACCCCCGTGTCCGGCCGGGCCTGGCTGCTCAACGGCGCCCCGCTCGGTCTCGCGGTCTTCCTCCTGATCGTCGGCAGCCTCGCCGACGACTACGGCCGCCGTCGGCTCTTCCTCATAGGCACCCTCGCCCTCGGCGTCACCACCGGCCTCGGCGCCCTCGCGACCACCACCGTCGCCTTCACCCTGGCGCGCGTGGCCCAGGGCGCGGCGAGCGCCGCGATCCTCGCGGCCAGCCTCGGCCTGCTGGTCGGCGCGTTCCCCGCCGGGGCGGCCAGGATCAGGGCGACCGGGATCTGGGGCGCGTTCGTCAGCGCGGGCATCGCGCTCGGCCCGCTGCTCGCGGGCTCGCTCGGCTCCGTCGACTGGCGGCTCCCGTACGCCGTGCTCGCGCTCGCGGCCCTGCTCACGGGCGTGTTCGCGTTCCGTACGCTCGAAGAGTCCCGGGCGCCACGCGGTGGCCGCCCCGATCTGGCGGGGGCCGCGGCGCTGGGCCTCGCGATGACGGCGCTGCTGGCCGCGCTGACGCTCGGCCGGGACGGCTGGCTGCGCGCGCCCATCGGTCTGCTGCTGCTCGCCGCGCTGGCCCTGACCGCCGGATTCGTCGCGGTGGAGCGCCGGGCCGCGGCGCCGCTGATCGATCTGTCGCTGCTGCGCAGCCGCCTGTTCCTGGCGTCGTCGGCCGGCGGGCTGTTCACCGGCCTGTCGGTGATCGGTCTGTTCAGCTGTCTGCCGACGCTGCTCCAGCAGGCCCTGGGAATGTCGGCGCTGGGGACGGCCTGGCTGTTCCTGCTCTGGTCCGGTACGTCGTTCGTGGTGGCGTTGCAGGCGCGGCGGCTCGCGGGCCGGGTCGCGGCCCGGCACCAGCTGGCCGTGGGCTTCGTCCTGCACGCGGTGGCGGTGCTGTCGCTGCTGGGCACCCTGGACACGGCGGGCACCGCGCACATCGGCGCGTCGCTGTGGCTGCGGCTGCTGCTCGCTCTGGTCGTGGCCGGCATCGGCAGCGGACTGCTCAACGCGGCGCTGCCGCGTCTGGCGGTCGAGTCGGTGCCGCCCGAACGGGCGGCGATGGGTTCGGGCGCGAACAACACCGCCCGGTACATCGGCTCGTCGGCGGGCGTGGCCCTGACGATCGCGATCGCCGCGACGGGCTCGGGCGCGAACGGCGCGCTGTTGCTGTCGGTCGCCCTGGCCCTGGTGGCGACGGTCAGTGTCCTGTTCCTGCGCGAGCGCCGCTGATCTCCTGCCCGTCCTCCTCGGTGCCGATCTCGTCGCGCGCGAGCACGTCGTCGTCCGGCCGGTCGTCGCGTTCGCGCGGCCCGGCGTACGTCACGGCGAGCGCGACGACGAGGTTGGCGGCGAGCGCCACGATGCCCGCGTTCACCCCCCACAACGGATCGTGCTCCGTGAACACGAACCCGCACACCAGGCCCACCCCGACGACCAGCCCGCTCATCGCCCCGAGCAGGGTCAACCGCCGCCACATCAGCCCCAGCAGCACCATGGGGAGCAGCTGCGCCATCCCCTCGTACGAGATGAGGGAGAGTCGCACGAGGGTGTTCGGCGCGGTGTACGTGAGCACGAGCGCGATCACCCCCGCGACCACCACGACCGTCTGTGCGGCGCCCTTCTGCCGCCGCTCCCACCGCGGCACGAGCGAGAGCACGCTGCGCCCCCACATCGTGCCGATGACCAGCATGAAGACGGCCATCGGCACGATCGACGAGAGCGCGGCGGCCACACCGATGATGCCGACCGTCCAGGCCGGCAGGGAGTCCACGACGAGCTTGAAGAGGGCCAGGTTGGACTCGGCGCCGACGAGCCCCGGCACGACGAAGAGAGCCGCCATGCCGAGCAGCATCGGCACGAAGAGCAGCACGTTGTAGGCGGGCAGCAGCATCGCGTTGCGGCGCAGCACGTCGGCGTTCTTCGCGCCGAGGTAGCCGGCGACGGTCGTCGGGAAGATCACCACGGTGAGGGAGTTGAGGAACGAGGTGGTGATGAACCACGCCTGGCCGAGCCCGCTGTCCCCGTGCCCCGGGAACGTCAGCCACTCGCTCTTCTCGGTGACGAGCCGGTCGAGGAAGGGCCCGTATCCGTCGAAGTAGTGCAGCGGGACGTAGAAGGCGAGGAAGCCGAGCGTGGCGATCACGAGGACGTCCTTGAGGACGGACACCCACGCGCTGCCGCGCAGCCCGCTCACCACGACGAAGCCGGTGGTGACGGCGAAGGCTATGAAGTACGCCCAGTTCAGGCTGATGGCACCGTAGGAGATGGTCGAGACGACCACGCCCATGCCGGTGATCTGGAGCTGGATGTACGGCAGCAGGAAGACGGTGGCGAGGACGGCGACCAGCGCGCCGAGCCAGGGCCGCCCGAAGCGGTGCGCCACCATGTCGGTGATCCCGACCAGTCCGTGCTTGCGCGCGTACGCCCAGAGCATCGGCCCGACGACATAGCCGACGGCGTAGCCGCAGGACATGTACGCCACCACGTAGAGCACCGGCGCCCCGTAGTTGTAGCCCCATCCCGCGGCGCCCAGGTAGCTGAAGCTGGTGTAGCCCTCACCGGCCATCAGCACCCAGATGAACACGGTCCCGAGGCTGCGTCCGCCCACGGACCACTCCGCGAGCCCGCCACCGCCCCCGCTCCCGCTCCGCCGCCCGCGCATCGCGAGCAGCCCGAGGGCGACGGTGGCGGCCATGAAGACCCCGAAGACGGAGGTCGCGATCGTGGCGTTCACCGGCGGTCCCCCCGTCGGGTCAGCCATACGGCGACGGGGGTCAGCAGCGTCGCGCCGAGCAGCCACACGAAGAGGAACGGCAGTCCGAGAACCACGGGACGGACCCGGTTCACGAACGGCAGCGCCCCCAGGTACAGCGCGTAGGGAACCAGCAACCACAACAGATGCGGACGTCTTCTGAGCACGTCAGGGAACCTTACGGCCTGGTGCACGAGGGCGAGCGGGCTGCACCGCTACCGCGCCCGGACATCCGTCAGCCTCCCCCATACGACAAGCCGGTATCGGGAGGTGAATTCGGGCGTGCACGTAGTGAGCGTCACATAGGAGCCGGCCGCGGTGTAGCCGGGGTACGGCTTCACGTTGCTGCGCGGGACGGCCGCGATGACACCGCCGTCGCGCGCACTGGTCTGCCCGAGCGTCCGGTCGACGGTGTACGTGTAGACGGCGTCCCGCGTCTCGATGTCGATCCGGTCCCCGCGCCGCAGCCGGTTGATGTACCGGAAGGGCTCGCCGTGCGTGTTGCGGTGCCCGGCGAGCGCGAAGTTCCCCGCCCGGCCGGGCTGCGCGGTGCCCGGGTAGTGCCCGACGTACCCCTTGTCGAGCACCCCGCGCTTGCTGATGCCCTGGGCGACGGGGGCGGCGAGCCCGAGCCGCGGGATGCGGATGACGGCGTACGCCTGATCCCGGCGGGGTCCGGTGGGTACGGTGTGTCCCGCGGACGAACGGCCACCGGAGACCCCGGGGCCGGACCCGCCGCGGCCCCCCGCACCGTCGCCGTCCCCCTGCGACTGCCCCTCGTTCCCTTCTTGCCCCGCTTTCTCCCGTTCCGGCTCCGCCCACTCCCGTTGAAGGGCCCGCACCTCGTGCCGGGCGTCGGCGCGGGCCTGCCGGTTGGTCCACCACAGCTGATGAACAACGAGCAACAACAGGACGACGCCGAGGGTGACCACCACCTCGGCACCCGTCCAGAGCCCGCGCGCGGCGGCCCTGCGCCCTCGCGAGTTCCGCTGTGTCACAACCGGTATCCGCTCCCGCACGGCCCGCACGATAGGGCCATGTCCCCCAACTCTCCAGAGCCGGAACCGCCCTCCGTGCAGGTGCCGTACAGCAGTACGGTGTGATTCATGCGCCCCGACACGCCTGCCGACCACACCACCGAAGCCGAGCGCCTGCTGCGCACCGCGGCGCAGTATCCGGAGGACCGTGAGCCGCTGCTCCTCCAGGCCGCGGCCCACCTGGAGCTCGCCGGCGACCGCGCCCGCGCCACCACCCTCTACGACGAACTGCTCGCCTCCCCCGACCTCGAACACCCGCACCTGGTGAAGGCCCTGAACGCGGCCAACCTGTGGGAGTACGGCCACGAGGCCGAGGCCCGCGCGATCCTCGACGGCATCCGCGCCGCGGGCCCGCTCGACCCCGCGCCGTGGGAGATCGCGGCCGAGACTCTCGAATCGCACGACGAGCTGACCGCGGCCCACGACTGCTTCACGACCGCGCTGACCCTCCTCCTGACGCCGGGCGAGGAGGTCCCGTACGCCACGCAGTCGCTGCTGATCGGCCGCCACCGTGTGCGCAGGCTGATGGGCACCGACCACGACGTCTGGGACGAACTGGCAGACACCCTCCACACCGCCGCCGTCCCGCTGGACGAATTGCACGACCCGAAGCGCCTGTGGGCGCTGGGCTCCTCGGACCCGGGCGAGCTCCGGGCCGAGATCACCCGCATCCGCGCCGAACTGGGCACGTACCGCACCGCGCTGTCCCGCCCGTTCCCGGTGGCGGTGCTGCACTGGCCGGCCGCCGAGCTCGACGAACTCCTCACCGCGTACCCGAACCTGCGCAGCGAGTACCCCTCCCATCCCGACCACCTGGCCCGTCTGGAGGCCGCACTCCGCGACCTCCACCACGCGGGCACCCCGAACCTCGGCATCGTGACCGGCACGGTCCCGTCGTACGAGGCCTTCGCCGCCTCGGAGGCCACGTCCCCGGCCGACCCGGACCTCCTCCCCCAGTACGCCACCACCCTCGCCGCCCGCGGCCGGGCGACCCCCTGGCCCCCGGCCCGCAACGCGGCGTGCTGGTGCGGCTCGGGCCGGACGTACCGGGAGTGCCACGGCACGGACTGAACCGACGGCACGGAGGGCGGCCCCGGCCCGGCCGGGGCCGTTCCCGTACCGCACGGCCACCCACCCATGACCTCGCGTGCGAACGTGACACATCGGGCCCCGACTGTCACGTCACGACGACGGGGGTGGCGGCCCCCGGAATCTCGATGGCCCCGTCATGCCGCCGATCCGTAGGGTGCAGCCATGCCCGACCTCCAGCGTCTCCACCCCGACCACGCCCCGGCCCTGCTCGCGTTCGAGCAGGAGAACCGCACGTTCTTCGCCGCATCGGTCCCGGACCGCGGCGACGACTACTTCACGAACTTCGACGCCCGCCTCGCGGCCCTCCTCGCCGAACAGGCCACGGGTGACTGCCACTTCCACGTCCTGGTGGACGACCAGGGTGTGATCCTGGGCCGCTTCAACCTGGTCGACGCGGCGAACGGCTCCGCCGAACTCGGCTACCGGGTAGCCGAAAAGGCCACCGGCCGAGGCCTGGCCACCGCCACCGTCCGCCACCTCTGCACCCTGGCGGCCGAGGAGTACGGCCTGACCACACTGCGGGCCGCAACCACACACGACAACCCGGCCTCACAGGCGGTCCTGAGCCGAACGGGGTTCGTCCCCACCGGAGAAGAAGTCCAGCTGGAGGGATACCCGGGGCTCGCTTACGTACGGAGTACGGCGGGCGAGGTCTGAGAAGCCGCCAGGGGTTTTGTCAATCGGACCTCCCCCTGTCGCACCTTTGCAATATCATCACATTCCAACTAGCCGTCTCAGGGCCACGCCTCTGCATGCAGGTCTCAGCTCTGTGTGCTCGAGGAAGTTCACATGGCGCCCTATCAGCCGTCCGCCGACTGGCAGTTCGAGATCCCGACCTCCGGCAGCAAGCAACTACCTCCCGCTGCACGCTATGTCGAATCTCTGACACACCAGGGCTACGGCTTCGAGGCGGCCATCGCGGATCTCGTCGACAACTCCATCGACGCCGGCGCTCGCAACGTCGTGGTGAGCTTCCTCCGGGACGAGGAACGGCTCGTCAGCCTGCTCGTCCTCGACGACGGATGCGGCATGAACGACGAGGCCCTGGACACGGCCATGACGGTCGGCGGCCGTGAGGGCTACTCCGAAACGGCACTCGGTCACTTCGGTGCGGGGCTCAAGGCCGCGTCCCTCTCCCACGCCGACTCGCTCACCGTCATCAGCCGTACGAAGCGCAGCCCGTCGACCGGCCGCCGCTGGCTGACCGCGCGCGCCCAGGCCGACTTCACGTGCGACATCGTCGACCCGGGCTACTGCCAGGACCTCGTCGACCGCTACGACGGGCTGATCGAGTGGCACGGCACGATCGTCCGCTGGGACCGGGTCCGCGCCTTCGACACCGTCACCACCGGTCAGGCCGACCGTTTCCTCAACGACGCGATCGAGAAGCTGGAGACTCATCTCGGACTCCATCTGCACCGCTTCCTCACCTGCGACGACTTCAACATCGACATCGTCGTCGAGGACGTACGCACCAGGGAGGAGCTGGACCACCGCGGTGTAGAGCCGATCGACCCGTTCGGCTATCGGGTATCCGGCCGGGCCGGGTATCCCCGTACGTACACCGCGCCGGTCGAGGGCGTCGGTGAAGTGGCGCTGACCGCCCATATCTGGCCGCCGAAGTCACCGCTGGTCAGCTTCCGCGGCATCGGACCGCTCGCCGAACGCCAGGGTTTCTACATCTACCGCAACGACCGTCTCGTCCAAGCGGGCGGCTGGAACAGCACCCGCAGCGCGGAGGGTCACCTCGCTCTCGCCCGGATCGCCGTCGACCTGCCGAACGAGTCGAACGACGTCTTCAGCCTCACGGTGAAGAAGGACGGCGTCACCGTCACCCCCGCATTCGCACGCGGTCTGGAAAAGGCCACGGACGGGGCCGACCACACCTTCGGCGCGTACGTCCAGGAAGCGGAGACGGCGTACCGGGAAGCCGCCCGGCGCGCCACCGAGCCGCAACGCAAGGCCGTCCTCCCGGCAGGCAAGGGCATCGACCCGAAGCTGAGGCGCACGCTGCGCGACGAGCTGCCCGAGCTGGAGGGCGAGGACCCGATCTCCTTCCGCTGGGACGCGCTGCCGTCGGACGTGTTCTTCGAACTCGACCGCGAGGGACGGGAAGTGCGGCTCAACAAGGAGTACCGGCAGGTCTTCAACGGGGGCCGCCGCGGCGGGCTCAACGACGCGCCGGTGGTGAAGAGCATGCTCTACCTCTTGGTCAACGAGATCTTCCAGAAGGAGCGGGTCAGGGCCGTCCACACTGACAACGTCGCCCTGTGGAACAGCGTCCTGGTGACGGCGGCGCGCTGCGAACTCGCGCGCTGAACCACCGGACCGCCGCCCCGCCCCGTACGAGAAAGCCTCCCGCCATGACCGATCATCTGTTCAACCTGCACGGCGACGTCCTGGCCGCGATGCGACGCGGCCCGAAGCACTTCACCAAACTGGCCTTCGCCCTCTCCGAGGCCGACGAACCTGCCGACACGGAGCTGAGCCACTTCCGGGACCGGATCGTCGCTGCCGGTCCCGGCGAGGAGCTCACCGCGCTCTGGCACCGCACACTAACCGCCTGGGACCTGGCGGAACAGGCCGACTGGTCCACCGCCCCACCCCGTACGGACGCCCGCCGCACGGACACGTACAACCGCCTCGGCTTCAGCGCCGACCTGCGCAAGGCACTCGACGAGGCGGTCCCGGTCTTCAAGGAGCCCGGCCCCACGGTCATCAGCAAGGAGTTCACCTCCTGGTACTCGCGTGACATCGCGCCCGCCCGCTCCTTCTACTGGACCTCCTACGAGCAGCTCCTGCGCCGCAAGGGCTGGTCCGACGCCGCGGTCTCCAGCCTCGACGAGGCGAGCCATGCCGTGGTGGAACGCCTCTCCGACCCCATCCGCACCGAGGCGTACGGCGCCCGCGGCCTGGTCGTGGGCTATGTCCAGTCCGGCAAGACCGCCAACTTCACCGGAGTCACCGCAAAGGCCGTCGACGCCGGCTACCGCCTGGTCATCGTCCTCGGCGGAACGCTGAACCTGCTGAGGGGGCAGACCCAGCGCCGCCTGGACATGGAACTGATCGGCCAGGAGAACATCCTGCGCGGCGCCGATCCGTCCGATCCGGACGCCCTGGTCGGCATCGACTACCAGGACGACGAGGACTGGCCGGCGCAGTTCGTCAGCCACGGCCACCGTCCGTTCAACATCGAGCGGCTCACCACCCGGGACAACGACTACCGCAGCCTCCTCCAGGGCATCCGCGCCTTGGAGATCGAGAAGCGCGAACCGCACCTCCCGTTGTACGCCCCCGAGAACCTACACCGGGCGGCCGCCCGTGTCATGGTCGTCAAGAAGAACAAGTCCGTCCTGACAAACCTGGTGAAGGATCTCAAGAAGATCGGCCCGATCCTCCGCGAGATCCCCACCCTGATCATCGACGACGAGTCCGACCAGGCGTCCGTGAACACCTCCGACCCCAAGAAATGGGAGTCGGGCCAGACGCGGCGCACGGCGATCAACGGACTGATCTCCCAGCTCCTGGGCCTGCTCCCCCGGGCCCAGTACGTCGGCTACACCGCCACCCCGTTCGCGAACGTCTTCATCGACCCGAGCGACGGCGAGGACATCTTCCCGCGCGACTTCCTAATCTCCCTGCCGCGGCCCGTCGGCTACATGGGCGTGCAGGACTTCCACGACCTGGACGGCGAGGGCACGGCCGAGGAGACCCACGTACGCGGCATTCACGAGAGCACGGGCGACCGCCTCCAGGAGGCCATGGACGCGTTCGTCCTGACCGGCGCCCTGAAGCTGTACCGCGCCGACCACGGGGTCCCGGAAGGCCCGTTCCGCCACCACACGATGCTGGTGCACGAGTCGGTGAAGATGGACGACCACGCCGATCTCGCACTTCGTATCAACACCCGGTGGCACCAGGCGGGTTACACCTCCCAGGAGGGCCACGCCCGCCTGGAGAAGCTGCTCACCGACGACTTCGCCCGATACGCGGACGCCGGTCTTCAGGCCCCCGGCACGTACGCCGAACTGCGCCCCTACGTGTCGCGCGCCCGCCAGCTCATCAACGCGGGCGGCAACCCGGTCGTGGTCGTCAACGGCGACACGGACCGCTACTTCTCCCAGATCGACCTGGATTTCGACCGCACCCCGAACGTCTGGAAGATCCTGGTCGGCGGCACCAAGCTGTCCCGCGGCTTCACGGTCGAGGGCCTCACCGTCACCTACTACCGCCGCACCACCCGCCAGGCGGACACGCTGATGCAGATGGGCCGCTGGTTCGGCTTCCGCCCCGGCTACCGCGACCTGGTCCGCCTCTACATCGGCCGCGAGGAACCACTCACGAAGACGCAGACCGTCGACCTGTACGAGGCCTTCGAGGCCATCTGCCGCGACGAGGAAACCTTCCGCTCCCAGCTCTCACGCTACGCGGAACTGGTCGACGGCAAACCACAGGTGACCCCGGCCCAGGTCCCGCCGCTGGTCTCCCAGCATCTGCCGTGGATCAGGCCGAGCGGCCGCAACAAGATGTTCAACGCGGAGCTGGTGGAGATCCGCTCGCCCGGACAGTGGGTCGAGCC
Organism: Streptomyces sp. NPDC093149; assembly: GCF_044754145.1. Classification (NCBI taxonomy): domain Bacteria; kingdom Bacillati; phylum Actinomycetota; class Actinomycetes; order Kitasatosporales; family Streptomycetaceae; genus Streptomyces; species Streptomyces sp. NPDC093149. The sequence continues at coordinate 219,984 of NZ_JBIVON010000002.1, read as the reverse complement.
GACGGCATACCCGACGGCTCCGGGGGACCTGCGGCACAACGCGGAGGTGTGGATGCCCGCCCTTCGGTCGCTGAGCACAGACCCGGCCGTTTTTGTCACCCTCTCCGAAACAGACCGGGGCAGCTATACCCGCTACCCGGCGAAGACCGCCGTCCTCCCCCATCGTCAGCTGCTGGACATCATGAGTAGCCTTACCTGGGGTCGCCCAGACCTCTTCGCTCCTCACCTCGCGTATCTCCAGGACCCCAACGACAGCGGGTGCGCGACCGACGACTGGGTCCTTGTGCTCCCGCAGACTTCCGGCCGCACAAGCGTGGAAGCGCGGATCGGGGACTCAGATCCGCTCACTCTCGTTCAGCGCAAGCGCAACGCCCGCGGCGTCTTCAACCGCATCTCCGGTATGGCCCACCGCCAGTCCGCCGAACGCATCGCCGGCCTGCTTCCGCTCAGCGAGGAAGACCCCTTTGCCACCCAGTTCCACCAGCAGCGGCGGGGCGTCGTGCTGCTCTATCCGGCAGTCGACCGCGAGCTTGGCGCACCCGCCGATGTCGCAACTAGGGGCCATATCGATCCGGCCGAGGTCGTGATGGCTGCAGCGTTCATCCCGGCTGTCAGCCGAACAGCCAAGCAGGTACCCTTCGTTCGCTTCCGCACCATCGACTCATCACGCGACGGGGAAGCGATCGTCACGGCCGGTTGACGACGTTCTACGCGACAGGAAATCGGACCAGAGATCGGGAGCTTGCAGGTGGGACGGCTTGTTCTTCAGGCGCCTGGGGAAATCTGCACGAACACGGATACAGCCCCGGAGCATGTCCTTCGCAGGCCTGAGCATGACGTCGAACTCCAGGCCGTCCTTGGCTGGTTCCGTGACCAGCCAACCGGCCTGCTCTACACCGAAGCAATCCGCAACTCGATCGACTATGTCCTTGATGGAGGCAGAACCGGCCGGTTCGATCTGCTGTCGCCCGACGTGCATCCGGGCGAGCGGGCTTCGGTTGGTGCGAAGCTGGAGTACGAGGTTCTACGGATCTTTAACCTCCCCAAAGCCAAGCCTCTCGATACGCTCATCGCCAGCGCCCCGGTAGACATCAAAGCGACAGTCGGGGACAACTGGGCTATCCCGAAGGAAGCGCACTGCCAGCTGTGCATCTGCACCCAGATTCAGCTGAAGAAAAATCGACACAGGTCATGGCTTGTCCGGACACACCGATCGTGGCTGTACAGGGGCAAGGGCAACAATGACGGTAAACGCGGTCTGGCCGTTGACGCCCGCACTAACTGGGGCGTCCCGCTCTACGACTGGGAAGATCTGCCCATCAACCCTCTGCGGTACCTGACCGAAGAACAGGCCACGCAGGTCCTGGCGAAGAAGCCCGGACAGGTGAAGCGGCTGCTGATGATGTTCCGCTTTCTAGAGGGCCACAAAATTCCCCGGAACGTCATCCTCACTGTCGGAGCAGGCAGGGACGACCCAATGCGCCGAACCAGGCAGGCTCGGGATGAAGCCATTAAGGAAGGCTTGATACTTCTGTGCGGCGACTGGGTCAAATCCCGCGAACAAGCCGCAGCACGAGGTATCGCCCTCGGCGCCGGCGAGTGGATAGCGCTTCGAGACGAATCGGCCAAGTAGTCCGCAGGCAGCCACGTGCCAGACTGCTTACAGGCACTAGATACCAAAGATTGGAGTGCAGTGTCTGACCCCGGAGCCTGGACGCCGCCTGAAGGCTCTTGGGCGTCCTCAGCCGCACGGCGCAGGAACATGCAGGCCATTCGGAGCCGCGATACCAAGCCCGAGCGGCTGATCCGTCGGCTTGTCCATGCCAGCGGCCTCCGCTACCGAGTCGCGGCCAAGCCACTGCCAGACCTTCGCAGGACGGCCGACATGGTCTTCCGTCCGGCAAAGGTCGCAGTGTTCATCGACGGCTGCTACTGGCACGGCTGCCCCGAGCACTATGTCCCGCCCAAAACCAACCCCGGGTACTGGTCGGACAAGGTGGCACGGAACGTGGCCCGTGACCGTGACACTGACCTGCGCCTAGCCGAGGCCGGCTGGCTGGTACTGCGCTTCTGGGAGCATCAGGACTCAGACACCTGCGCGCTCACGATCGTCAGCGCTGTCCGCGAGCGACGGCACGCTCTGTCCGGGTAGCAGATCCCGCACCTCAGCCTTGCGCCGCTCGTCGCGTGCGTGGGCGGCGCGCAGCACAGCAGCGATGGCGTTCCCTACTGCTTCGGCAACAGGCGGAGGGAACGCATTTCCCACCTGCCGGTACTGAGCAGTTTTACCGCCGCTGAACTTCCAATCTCTCGGAAATCCTTGGACGATAGCCGCTTGTCCAACCGTCAACATAGGACCGTCCGGACGGAAAAGATCGCGCTCCCTGCTGCGCTTCTTCTCGCTTTCCTTGTAATCGTTAGCGACACCCATACCGCACACACCTAGATCATTCCAAGCCGCCTTTGCGCGGCTCGGACCCAAGTCAGCTCCACCATGCTTCTTTGAGCCACCAACGAGCGTAGGCGCAATGCCGCCATCCCTCTTATTTGCGGCAGCCTTGGATGCCTTTTCCTTCCAAACATCAAGACGCTCCCGCGCCTCGACTGCAACATCTCCACCCATTTCCAGGTACGGCTGATACCTGGCTTCCATGGATTTATTAAGCGCCTCAAAAACACTCTTCGGGGCGCCCGTAGCAGTAGGCCATACGAATTCAAGATCACCGAGCACATCCTCACGGATGGCCACCAGAACAGCTCGCGGACGCAACTGAGGCACACCAAAGTCGCTAGCCTCCAGGACCTCCCACTTGCACACCCTATAACCAAGCCCATCGAAATCTTCTTCCAGGCCCGTTTCAGGGTGCTTGGCTCGACCGCCCTGAAGCTTCGCCTCGATATAGGCGCGGTAGTCGCTGAACTTCGCATCTTTAATGCCGCGAACATTTTCAATCATCACAGCTCTGGGGCGGAGGTCATCAACGAGTTTCAGCATCTCAGGAAAGAGATCCCGCTCGTCATCCTTCCCCAATTGCTTACCGGCATGCGAAAACGGCGGACATGGAACCCCCCCAGCAAGCAAGTCAAGTTTTCCGCGCGAGAGATGGCCACCAAGGGTCTTGGATGACTTCTTCAACCCTGCCGGCAGTGGACGAAATTCCTTGACATCACCCTTGACGACATCGCAATTCTTCCGCTCCCAGCTCCAGCCGTCGAGGGCCTTGATGTTATTTTCCAGGGTAGTCGCGGCATGCTCATCAATCTCAACAAGCGCAATGTGCTTAAAACCGGCTGCATGGAGACCGATGGCCTGACCTCCGGCACCCGCGCAAATCTCGATCGAGGTCAACACGTGATCCTCTCTCAAGGTCGGCGTGTTGTCGCTGAGCGTCATCGGCTCCTCCTGGCGTGACTGATACAGACACGCCAGTGTCGCATCCGCCGCTGACAACGCTTCAAGACACTCGCCCTCCCGCTCGGCCCGGTCAGCTCTCCAGCAGGCCTTGCAGATCCTGCCGCATCTCGTCCCGCAAGGCAGCCGGAAGCTGCCGGTACATGCCCCACGCTTGATCGACCGGCTTCAGAGGCCTGCCATCTGCCTCCATCCACTCGAACAGTTCTTGCTTGCTCCGGCGAGGAAGCGCCTTCACCCGCTCCCAAACCTGCGCGGCATCCAACTCGACGCCGGTCAGATTCCTGACCAGCTCATTGCACCGTGCACACTCAGTGATGAGGTTTTCAGCATGAGTGCCACCGCCCGACGCATGCGGGCTCACATGGCCTAGCGTCAGCCGGGCATGCGAGTCAGGTTCTCCCGGATACGCCTCAGCCGCACCAACGCCACACCGCCGGCACATGTGCCGGTCACGCTCATACACATAGCGGCGCGTCTTCGCGCTGATCTGGCGAAGTCCAGCCGCACGGTGCTCCCGCTCCCAGACCGGCGCCCCGATCTCCTCCAGGTACAGCTGATCCGGCTGCAGACTCGGCCTGTCCAGGTTCGTCTTGATCACCCAGCCGGCCGGACGAAGATCCCGCATGCGGCGATCCACCTGCTCCGCACCGGTGATGGCTGCTCGCAGAGCGGCCTTCGAAAAGGTGCCGCGGACTCCGACTTCATCCCGCAGCCACAGGGCCACACGCACCCGCGTGCCCAGGTCCTGGTTGCGCCAGTTCAGCTCTCCGGCCGTCATTGTCCGTCCATTCCAAACAGAACGTATGCATGAGTAATGAGCACTTAGGGTGATGAAATTAGCTTGCCGCCACTTGCCGCGGCAAGTGGCGGCAAGCTCCTCGCTGATGGCATCTGCCATACCCACCACAGCGAGAGGGCATCCGCATGGCGCAGTCAGGAATCAACCACCAGCTACTCTTTCGGCCAACGTGCATCGAAATCTGCGCAGGTGCGGGAGGACAGGCCCTGGGACTCGAATGGGCGGGATTTGGACACACCCTCCTGGTCGAGCTGGATCACGATGCTGTGCAGACCCTCCGTGCTAATCGTCCGCACTGGAACGTTCTGCCAGCCGATGTACGTGACCTCTCCTCGGACAGCCTCAATCCGGGCAACCACAGCATCGAACTCCTCGCTGCCGGCGTGCCGTGTCCGCCCTTCTCGCTGGCAGGAGAACAACTCGGCCCGGCAGACGAGCGGAATCTCTTCCCTGACTTGCTGAGGCTCTCCGCAGCGCTGCGGCCTCACGCCGTGATGGTGGAGAACGTGAAGGGCATCCTGCAGCCCAAATTCGACTCGTACCGGTCTGCCGTACTTCAAGAGCTCTCCGACCAGGGATACCGCACCAGCTGGAGGCTCTTGCGAGCCTGTGACTACGGCGTTCCTCAGCTCCGTCCCCGTGCTGTGCTTGTGGCATTGCGACCTGAGGCCTTCGCCCAGTTCAGCTGGCCCAAGCCCACTGCCTGCCCGGACACGGCCCCAGCCGTGGGAACCGTCCTGTACGAATCCATGGCCTCCCGCGGCTGGGAACTCGCAGAGCAGTGGGCAATGGGCGCCATGCGCATCGCACCCACCCTCTGCGGCGGTTCCCAGAAGCACGGAGGTGCAGACCTCGGGCCATCCCGCGCACGGCACGCATGGGCAAAGCTCGGCGTGAACGGTTCCAGCGTTGCCGATGAACCACCCCCGCCGGGATCGACGCTGCCCGTGCGGCTCACTGTCGCGCAGACGGCATTGCTTCAGGGATTTCCGGCCGACTGGACGTTCGCCGGGCGGAAGACCTCGGCCTACAGGCAAATTGGCAATGCGTTTCCGCCTCAGGTTGCTGAAGCAGTCGGGCGCAGCATCGCTGCCGCGTTGGCTCAGGCAGGGAGTACCGCCGGTGAGGGCAGGACCCAGACTGGCACGTTCGGAAGCCACGCTTCTGCCAGAAGCCTCTGCCCGGTACCTGTGAAGAGCCCTGGTGTCATGGCCTGAGTCGGCACGACGAGTCGCGCCGACTCCCACCGCCCACCCCCGGTCTTGTCATGCGGAACAGCCGAGTGCAGCCATCGGCGACTGACGGTGGCTACATTCAGCGCGCTGCCATCCGCACCAACCAGGACAGCGGCGAGACTCCATTCTGTGTCCGTCAGCATGACCTCGTACTCATGTCGCGTCAGGTGAATGACCAGCCTGGTGGGGTCCGTCGTTGACTTGACCTCCAGATGCGAGACATCCTCGAACGACAGCATGGCTTCGATGTCGTATCCGTATGCATCCGACTCCGCCGCCACATGCCTGATCTGCGGTACATCGCCTCGGCGGAGCAATTCAAGGAGCGCCTGCTCGCCAGCCGCCCCGGTCTCCCTCCTCGCTTCCTCAGCGGCTCGGCTCCACAGGACGTGAGGGACTGCTGAGGCCTTCTCTGCGTCCCATACTTGGCTTTCGTCAACGTCCACGACTGGGCGGCCGCGCGCCGTCACCATGCCTGTCCGCTTTAGCCAGGCAAGCCCCTCGGCGTACTGCGCCGGCGTAAGGTCCGCGTAGCGTGGATGGTGCGTGAATATCACCTGAGCACGCGGAACACCCGCTACCCGAAGCTTTTCCAGCCACCGAAGCGCAGCACGACGTGTAGCTTCACTGGTCGGTGACAGCATCGAAATGCCTCAGCAATGCGCGGACATCGGCCATGTCCATGCCGGTCGTGCCAGAGGGCTCTTCCTCTAGATCGGCCAGCTGCTGCACGGACGGGTCGTCCAAGATGCGTCCCATGAACTCCAGCTTCTCTTCAAGCCGCATCGCAACCACCTCATCGATGGTTCCCTCGACTGCAAGGACGGTGACCCGGGTCTCCGTCCCAGGCGCTAGACCCAGCCGATGAATTCGGTCCAGGCTCTGGAGGAAGCGCCCAGCCATGAAGTCACGGTCTATGTAGACCGCGTCATGGCAGTCATGGTGCAGACTGATTCCCTCGCCAAGGGTGGCAGGGTTGGAGATCAGTACGTGGCAGTCGGAATCTTCGCGAAACCGGCGGATTTCCTGCTCACGATCAGGTGTGCCGCCATGCACCACCGCAGGCTGATATGCCGCGAACATCTTCTCGATGGTGGTGATGCTCCGCACGAATGTCGTCCAGACCAAGGTCTTACGTCCCATCGCGGCATTCTTCGCCACAATGTTCAGAGCTTCCTTGTATTTGGGGGAAAGCTCGTGACGTGGCAGGTTCCGCATCAGCGAGTACAGCGACTCGGTCTCGGGAACTTCAAGCGGCGGCACCTGGTACGTCAGGGGTTCATAACGGCTTCCGCCCTCAACAAGGAGCGCAGGACTAGTGGCTGCCATGAGCAGACGCAGCATCGCCTTGCCAAGGGCGTCGAAGTCCGCCCGTGAGGCCTCAGCCCGGGTGGTGAAGCGCCCCACCAGGGCGTCGTACACCTCACGGTGCAGATCCGGCATCTTCAAGCGCCTGATACGCGTCTCGAACGGAGGGAGCCTCAACTCGTTCTTAGTCGTCCGGGTGAAGAGCGGGCGGAGCACAGAACTGGCGTAGGCAAGGTCTCCTCCCCCTACCGCCTGTGTCACTACCCGCCGACCGTGCCCCGGCCACACAAACGACAGCAAGTTCTCAAGGTCCCGGGCACCATTCGGTGCCGGCGTACCGGTCAGGATCAGGCGGCGGCGACTGAGCGGCCCCAGCGCCATACATGCGCTGCCGTATGTCCCCTGTGCCCCCAGCTTCATTCGATGAGCTTCGTCAAGGATGACCATGGAAGGTGCGCCACGCAGCCAAGAGGCTAGCGCACCCAACGACCGGTCGAGCCGCTCATAGTTCACGATCAGAATCTCGGCCCTGGGGTCGGGATTCTTCCCCATCACGGTGGTGAACGGAGGCTCCTTAAAGCAGAGGTCGCTTTCGGACAGCCAGGATTCGTACGCTGACTTCGGGCTGACGACCAGCAGTCGACGCACCTCACTGCGTTCACGCATGGCCGCGTACACCGCAAGCCCCACACGAGTCTTCCCCGCTCCAGGGACGCTGAAGTTGGCACCGTGCTGCATCGACAGCAAATGCGCGATGTCACGCCGCTGGAATTCCGTGAGGTCGGCGCGCCAGGAGGATCCCAGTTCCGCTTCCAGGGCGCTGTCGTCCCAGACCGGCGCCGGACTCGGCGCCTGCAGCCGTTGTTCCGCCCGGTCAGCATCGTCGAGGACTTCCCCAACCAGCGCGCCGAGCTCATCCGCCCACACGACCGACTCTGGATGAGGCCAGTCGGCTAGGACGTCGATGCCTACAAGGAAGTCGTCGAGAGACAGCTCCAGAGCTAGCCGCCCGCGCAGTCCGCCCCCAGGAAAGCGGGCTGCCAGTCGGGTCAGATCGCTGCGGAACGGCTCACCGACTCGCAGCACGGCCTTGGTACGCGAAACATCGAACCCGATATGCAGGGACGGTTCTTCCGCCACCGTCACGACGCCTCCTCGCGTACCGCGTCGAGCAGCCACGCAATACCATCACCAGGTACTTCAATGCTCTGCGCAGCAGCCAGGGCCAGCTTCCCGAGGGATGCCCGCAGCTTGAGAACCGCCTCGTCGAGGGCCTCCTCATCCAGGCTCCGGGATCCTCGGGCCAGCACCATGTCCGTGATGCACTGCTCGATGTCCTGACAGGCGTCATGAAGGCGGTCGGGCGCAGCCTGCTTCCGCTTACGCACCCGGGCGTCCTTGCCGGCAGGCTCCAGAGCATCTTCTACCGCCCTATGTGCTCCCTCGAACACTGCGACGGCCTTGTCGAACTGAGCTGAAGAGACCTTGTCCTCGGCGCGGATGACAGCCTTTGCTCGGAGAACCGAATCCGTGAAGGCGCGGGCCGCGGCCACCTGGGGCACCTCAGCCTTGACCGCCCGGCCGATGCCGGGAATCACGCGCTCGGGAGCCGCCGCAGGTGCGGCCTTCAGTTCATCCGGCAGCCGGTGGTCCAGGTAGCGCGTCCGGAAATCCGCTTCAATGAGACGGACATCGGTCTTGGAGAATTCCATGACGACGGCAGCCAGACGGTTCTCCTTGAGAAGCTCGGCCTTCCTCGGGTCGCCCTTGGACTCCTTGGCGTAGGCACGGTGCACCTCGCGAAGCTTCTCCTGAGCATCCTCGAAGTCCAACAGCCGGAGCTGTACGTCACCCGTCGCAGACCTGTCCCTCAGATCACGAAGGCAGGTCAGCACCCAGAGATCCTGCTCAGCCGTCGCCTCCCGGATACGGAACTCCCGCGCGATCTCCTTCAGCGGCCGCCCAGCCTCAACTTGCTCGTCAATCGTGAGCAGCCGGTTGATATACGAATACGGACGACGTGTGTCGTGCCGCAACTGAAGAGAGAGTTCCACCTGGTTGATGTCCGCCCAGGTGTAGGAGTCCGGCAGCACCCCCACCCGGATAGAGGCGACGCCGAGTTCGCGCAGTGCTGCCGCTCGGGTGTTGCCGTTGACCAGGATGCCGTCGGGCGTGATGAGTCCCGGCTCGTTCTGCCGGAAGTCATTGAGGCTCTGCTTCAGCTCCTCGAAATCCTTGTCCCGCTTTGAGGGGTCAGACGGCTCAGCCTGGAGCAGGTACTGGAGGTAGCTCTGGCTCTCATCGCTCCACGGATCCTCGTCCAGCCTGCGGTCCTGCTGCGGGTCAAAACTGCGCTGAGCCCGGATGCGGTGAGTGCCAGGGTTGTAGTAGAGCGACCCAACCGGCATGTCGATGACCTGTACGACCTGCGGCTTTGTACGCCACTCAATCGTCAGAGTCTCTTGGAGACCGGTCCCGGCAGCGGCCTCCTTGAGGCGCCGCTCTACGAGGTCCGTGTTCTCAGCGGCAAGTGGTGGCCGGCCGAAGTCCCCGACGTCCCTGCTCACAGTGCATTCTCCTTTGACTCTGGCTTGCGAAAGACGTAACTGCTGGTGACGGTGGGGCCGCGACCGTCAGCGACCCCACCGTGGTTGTGTGAATCCGGCTCAGGCGGGGGGCAGCCCAAGGGCCGCGCGCACCTTGTCCCTGGACTCCGCCGGCAGCGTACGGAAGTCTGCCCACAGCTGCTCCACGGCACCAAACTCCCGCCTGTCTGCGGCGACCCAGTCCGCCAGCATCTGACGCTGCAACGCACCGAGCTTCTCAATGCCCGTAATCACAGCGTTCAGGTCTGCCTCCAAGCCGCGGCCGCCCACACGACAACGGTTGCACTCCGCGACGAACTGCACCGGGGTGCTGCCGTCGGGCTGCTTCACCTTGCGGCGGGCGATGTCGATCTGAGCCGACTCGAACGTGCCAGCGTAGACTTGCCCGGCCGTGATCCCGCACGAGCGGCAGCGGTTCCCGTCACCGGCAAGGATCTTCCGCCGCTGGGTGTCCGTGATGGACGAACTGACCTTGGTGGCCTTGCCCGGCTCCCAGACAGGCTGCCCCTGCGCGACGAACCGCTGCTCATGCTGGCCCAGCAGTCCGTCTTCCCTGTGCGTGTCGATCTGCCAGCCGTAGTCGCGCAGGTCACGCACCCGCCGGTCAGCCTGACTGATCCCGGGAAATGCCTTCTTGACATCCTCCTTGGTGAAGACGTTGCCCTCCCCGATCACCGTCACCAGCCACAGCGCAGCGCGCTTCATGGTTCCGAACTTTTCGTCCTGCCACGACGGCAGAGCCATTCCACATTCCCCTCATGTCAGGTACACGGCAGCTCGGCTGGCGCCAGGAGGATTTCCGCTAGCACCCCTTGCGAGCACCGCCAGTTTTCCCGCACAGCGCCTCACAGCGCCAGGCTCTACGAGGTTTCGAGGGGAGATGGAAAACTCCCGCGCACGGTGAAAAGTGACCGTGTCGGCGACAATTGAGCGCCCATCACTGACGCTTCAGCGAACGGACTTCACGCGTGACACCCAAGTCGCATAAGTGGAAAGAGCTGCCAAGTGACATCACGGCGGCCCACCGGGCCCTGGTGACGGCGCTGCGCGAGATCCGGCAGTGCAGCCCCCGCACCCAGGCACAGATCGCCAAGGACGCCCACCAGGCAGCGACGACCCTCTCGAACCACCTCAACGGCGGCCGCATCCCCGAGGAGGCTCTCCTGCAGGGGTTCTACGAGGTCATAGCGAAAGAAGCCGCGGGCGGTGAGCCCTTGCCGCACACCCTGGACGCATTACTGGAACTCCGCATCCACGCACAGAAGAAGCACTGCGACTGCTGCAGTGTCGGATACCCGTCTGCAGGCGAAGAAGGGAAGCGGCCGGCTTCCCGCGCTGTTCGGATTTCACGGGTACAGCGGCAGGCGCTGCGTCTTCGCCGCCTGACCCGTCGGCGAGACCTTTCTATGCCGCAGACACGAATCAGGGTGCCGGTCCCCCGAGCAGAGGGGGACCGGCACCCTTCAGAAGCCGCCGAGGTCACATGGACAGAGACAGCGGTCGTGGCTCGCTACCTCTCCGACGGCCGAAACCGCGACGCAGATCTCTTGCTCTGGCGGGCTGGGACGTCCTACTCCGCAGACAACATCCTCAAGGCCGTAGCTTCATGCCGCGCAGCCGGTCTGCCGGACGCCGCCGAAGCGATACTGATCAGCGCGGCTGAACGTACGGACAAACGGGCCGTCATGAGCATCACGGCAGCCTTCAACCACGCCGGCCGGCACGAGGACGTCGCGGTCCTGCTTGCAGCCGCAGTTCGGGCCTCTGACTGACTCCTAGCTCCCTGAGATCTCCATCAGGCTGCCTCTGTCTCCGCCTCGTAGTGCATCTGAGCGTGGTCGAGGAGAGCCTCAGGGTCACCTCCCTGCGCGGCGACCCAGTGCAGCAGGTCAGCGATGAGATCGGTAGCGGATTCCTCAAGCATCCGAGCTGGGCAGCTCTGGACCGGGCCCGCGGCGCCGACCTCACGCCGATACTGCGAGAGGGCCATTTCCGCTCGCAGTACTCTCCGGCACTGGTCCTCTGGATTTGCCGGCAGCTCGCACCACACAGCCTTGCCCGTCGAGGTCAGTACCGTTCCCCAGTCGACCGCAATACCAGCGAGCAGGTGCAGACCTCGGCCGCACTCCTCCTCGCAGGACATCGAAGCGAGTTCCGGCACGCGATAGTCCGTGTCGTGGAGTTCGATCCGCAGGCACTCCGCCACAGGCTCCAGCACAAGTATGGCGGGAGCTCCTTCTCCGACATGCTTGATCACGTTGGTCGCCAACTCAGTGACCACAAGTTCAGCATCGTCAGCAACGGCCAGCATCCCCCACGCCCCCAGCTGGCTTCTGACCCTTCTCCGCAGACCACGCAGCGACGCGGGCGCAGCCTCGAAGGGCAACACGTTGCGGAGTCGGGTTCCGTTGTCGTCGAATCCGGACATACACATCTCCCTTTGGCCACGCCAGCTCCGCGCCCACCGTGTCCGCACGATCGCGCTGCGTAGCTGATTGATGGTGAGTATGCCAGCGAGAAGTCTCTCTATGTAACTTCTCACGCGACTCACCCGGGTGAATCTGCGCATTCCTCAACTGACGTCTCACCACGCCTTGTTGCATGGACACGTTGGTCCGCCCAGAACGAAAGGCAACTCCGCATGACGTCGAGGACCACTACACGGCGCAGACAACTCGGCGCGATGATGCGCAAGCTTCGGGCCGGCAAAGGCATGACGCTGGAGGAGGCGGGTCGACTCGTCGGCGTGTCAAAGGCGACCGTCAGCCGCTACGAGACACAGGAAGGTCCGGTGAAGTGGCCCATCGTCGACGCCCTATGCCGGCAATACGACGCATCCGAGGCAGAGCGCAACGCAGTGGTCGCCCTCGCGAAGGGCGTCAAGCAACAGGGCTGGTGGGCGCCGTTCTCCGATTCCATCCCGGCCGACATGAACCTGCTTCTGACGCTTGAGGACGAGGCTACACGGGAAGACCACTTCTCCTGCGTATACGTACCGGGCCTGCTTCAGACCCGCAGCTACAACACTGCCATCCAGCAGGCGAACGAGATGCGCCTCACCCCCAAGGAGATCGCGCAACTCGTCGACATCCGCATGAAACGACAAGAGATCCTGGCCCGCCCCAAGCCTCCGCACCTCTGGGCAATCCTCGATGAGTCCGTGATCCGGCGCGTGGTCGGGTCACGCGAGATCATGCGCGGCCAGCTCGACCGCCTGCTGGAGGCCAATGAATCACGAGACATCACTCTCCAGGTCCTTCCGTTCTCCAACGGGGCCCACGCGGCAGCTCTGGGAAGCTTCGTGATCCTGGGCGGCGCCGAGCCATCGCTCGACGTCGTCTATGTCGACCTGCATGTCGGATCGCTCTTCATGGAGAAGGACGAAGAACTCGACCGATACAGACTTGCGTTCGACTACCTGCGAGCACAAGCCTTGGACATGGCCGCTTCATCAGCCCTGATCGGGCGTGTCCGCAAGGAGATTTGATGGTTTCGTCCAATCAGGATGACTCAGCTTTTCCGTGGTTCAAGTCCTCTTACAGCGGAGGCAACACAACCGAGTGCATCGAGGCCGCCGTTCTCGCCGAGTCGACAGCCGTGCGTGATTCGAAAGTCCCTGACGGGCCGAGGCTGACGTTCGGCCGTGCTGCCTGGACGCGGTTCCTAACGTCCCTGCAGAGCACTGTGACGGAGTAGGCATCCCATGAGAGGAGGAGCCCTGCAGCGGGAAGCTTGCGCACCCATCGGCTTACTGCCAGCTGCACGCATGCGCGAGGGGCATCAGGTCGCATGCCGCGCTCCTGAGTCAAGTCTGTGGAGTGTTGTGATGGATGAAGAACGCGCACACTGGTTCAAGTCGTCGTACAGCGGCGGAAGCGGCACCGAGTGCGTTGAGGTAGCCGAACTCGCATCCGCCATCGGTATACGCGATTCGAAGTGCCCTGAAGGGCCCCGAGTCGCCGTCCAGAGAAGCGTCTGGACCGAGTTTGTCCGGGGACTGCAGCACCACACGTAGAGGGGGGCACACTGAACGCTCGTGGCCCGACTTGGCGCCCTTCACTCCAGCAGTTGATAGCGTGAATCTGTTCCGCCTCGGTCGACACCATCGACGTGCCGAGCGCAGGATCGATGCCGTGCACGTGGAAGGCCCAAAGCCCTTGGTCAGACATGGAGCTGACCAAGGGCAGAGGGTGAGAGACAGGCTCAGCGGCCACGCGGGCCCCACATGGCGGTACGTCACAGCACTTGGTCACGGTTTCGGTTCGTCGCCTCTCTGCGTGCCGAGCAGATCGGCGTCCGATCGGACTTGGCAACCTCCGTCAGCGCACGTCGAGGCTCCGACGTGCCTGGGCGATCGCGTGTTGTGCCTCGGCTCCGAACACAGCGGACTCGCACCCTGCCTGCCACACCCGCTCGTAGGTGGCGATGGGGTCCGCGTCGTCGAGCCACAGCTCGGCATGCCAGTCCTCGGTGACCACGAGGCGGCTGTCGAAGCTCCAGAAGCCATTGGCCGGAGGAACCTTCACCGCTGCGTGGAGGGGGACGATTGCGAGGTCGACGGTGTCCACACCGATGACGCCGGCCAGGCGGTCCAATTCCGCGGCCAGTACCTGCGGAGGGAAGATCAGGATGCGCAGCGCCGCATCCCACATCAGGGCATGAGGTTTCTTGCCTCGACGGTACAGCCACTCCTGCCGTTTCATTCAGGAGCGGACGGCTTCTTCTGTGTCACGGACGGAGTTCTGAAGTTCCGCGTACCTGAGAAAGACATGGCGCGCGTAGTTGGCCGTCTGGAGCATGCCCGACACCATCGTCGGCTCCCACTCGTGGATGGTCGAGGCGCCGACGATCAGCTCGTTCCAGGTGTCCTGTACTGGGCGGCTCCTGGACGCGAGTTGCCTTCGCCATGAACGTACGTGGGACTCGATTACCCCCAGCCGGGCATGCAGTTCTTCGCACGCATCCGGGTGACCGGTTGCGACTGTCCACAGTCTCAGGTCTTCGGGGGTGGCAGTCCGGCGGCCGCTCTCCAGCTTGCTGATCTCGGATTGTGTCCAGCCGAGGTGTGCGGCCAATTCCGAGCGGGTGAGCGGGCGTCCAGGGCGCGGAGCGCGGAGTTCCTTGAGCCTGGCCCCAGGGCCACGCGTGCCTCTTGATAGTCCAAACTCACCGGTTCAGCACATGCTTTCAGTCGAGCTCGTTGACTTCGGCCGCGAACAGCTCGTGCGGGACAGCGTGATGCCACGCCGCGTCGCCTACCAGCAGCAGCGCACCACTTCCACCGGCTCCGTGACGAGTTCGACGTCCACGAGTTGATCGCCGGAGTCGAAGTTCAGTCGCGCGACGAGTCGCGAATCGGAGATCCAGAGATCCTCCTCCAGCAGTCCGAGCCGTCCCGCTTCGGCCCTCTGCAGATTTGTGATGTCCTCACCGAGGGCAGCATTACGCTTCGCATTGTCGATCAGGTAGAGCTGACCAGGGGTCGGCAGGTCGTCGGCGAACGCCCACTCGCGGCCCGGGCCGGCGCCCGCTGGATACTCTCCCGGTATGAAGATCATGATGGGTGCTCTTGCGGCTGGGGCGGGATTCGGGGCGGCCACCTCGCTCATCAACGCGCTTTCCTCCCCGTACGGGGAGCTCGGCGCTCCTCTGAGGGGCACCATTTGGGCCGGCGCTGCCAAGGTGCTCAGCCTGCTGGTGGACGCGGGCTGGTCCTGGGCCGCGCTGGCGGTGGCGGTGGGCTGGCTGGCCGGGACACCGGTCCGGGGCGCGCTGGCCGGGGCCCTGGCGCTGATCGCTGCCACGGGGGCGTACTACGTGACGGACGCCTTCGCCTCGGGGGCCGAATCGGAGATGGTCAGGTGGGGGGTGGCAGCAGTGCCGCTCGGGCTGGCCCTGGGCGCGGTGGGTGCAGCCATCCGGCGGCCTGGATTGATCGGCCTGCTTGCGGCGTTGACGGTTCCGGTGGGTGCTGCCGTGCAGATGGTCGTGCTACCGCCCCAACCGCACCCCACCTTGACCCCGACCATTGTTCTGGCCGAGGTCATCGTCTGGACGGGCGCCGTGCTCACTGCCGGCTGGGTTGTCCACCGATTCTGGGCGGCGAGGCGTGCAGCCGTGGCCGGATAGCGGAACCACCAGGGATGCCCCGTTCCGGGCAACGGCGAGCCGACGGCCGTCTCTCTCAGGATTTCCCCCATTGGCTCAGCGGGCGAGCGGGAACATCCGGCTGAGACGCGGCAGCCGACGCGACGCTTCGTCCGCGTTGCGTATGTCCCATGCCTCGCCGCTCGGTTCGGGGTTGCAGGGGAGGTCCAGGCCCTCGGCCTCCAGCGCCCTCTCAAGGCCTTCCTCCTCGCCCGTCAGCAGGTCGAAGGCCTCGGCCGCGACGTAGTCCAGCGACTCCCACTCGGGCCACTCGTCGTCCGACCACTCCTGCGGGGGACGTCCGGCCAGCGCGCGCAGCTTCGGGGTCCTTGCCAACGAATCCGGATCGGCCACCGCCCTCTCGTACGCCTCTCGGCCGAGACCGAGCACCCAGAACTGGAAGTACCAGAAACTGTCGTCGGAGCACGATCCTCCTTGGATCTGCTCGGCGGCGACCCACATCTCCCACGTGTCGATCCGCTGTCGCACCCGGTGCAGGCACGACTGGAACTGCACGATCTCTGCCGGTGACCGCTGCATGAGTTGCTCACGCAATGCCTCCAGCCGCTGGTCCGGGTCATCGGTCTGCTGCTGGCAGCCCTCCATCAGGGCCCAGAAGGAGTTCTCATCCATGGGCCGCACTATGGCAGTCGGGTCGGACACACCCACTTCCGGTCGTCTCCTTCGTCCGTGAAGGCGGGTCGAACGGGTGAGGAGCAGCCTGGTGGTCCTCCTCCTCAACCGTGCGGTCGCGGTGGCAATGGTCGACGGCGCGGCCGCCGGGCTCGCGCTGCTCGACGATCTCGACCGCTCCTGGGCGCTGCTGCGGCGCTTTCCGGTCCGTCGTGCCCCGGCCGACTCGCCCACCGCGGTCCTACTGTGCTGCGCCTCAATCACGCTGCGGAATGACTCAGGAACGCCTGGTCGCCTTCGGCAAGAGGCAGTTATCCTCGGCGGACTCGTGTGAAACACCCTTATCCCGGAGGGGACATGAGGATCACCCTGGAAGTCGGCGGCCCCGCCGAGACCGACGATCTGCGGCAGTGGCTGCGGCGCAATCCCGAGCTGCGGGGCGCCGTCGGTCAGGCACTGTCCGGGCCGCCCATGCCGGGCAGCATGAGCGGGGGCGCGGCCGAGCTCATCCCCGTGCTGCTGACACCCGGTGGGCTCACCGCCGCCGTGGCCGCGGCCGTCGTCGCCTGGTTGCAGAGCAGACGGGGGAACCAGACTGTGACGATCAACCGGCCGGACGGTACGCAGGTCACAGTCACTTCCGAGCGGGTGCGAGGGCTGACGGCCGAAGGGGCCGGCGATCTCGCGCAGAGGGTGGCCGAGGCGCTCCAGCAGCCGCCGCAACCCGCCCCGCCGACGGACGGGCACGATGACCGGCAGCCGGACACGGCGGAGCGGAACTGACCGTGAGGGATCAGCAGGGGGACTTAAGCAGCGCCAACTGCCACGCGGTCGTGGTCGGTACGGGCCGGTGCGGCAGAGGTGGCGGCACAGCGCTGTCTGATCTGCCCGGCGCCGCGCGCTCGGCGCAGGCTGTCGCCGCGGCACTGCGGGAGAACTGCGGCATGGACGGCAGGGTCACCGAGATCATCGACCCGGAGGGGCCGACCGAGGTGCTCGCCGCCGTGCAGGCCGCTATCGACGCCTCCGAGGGCGGAGTCGTCCTCTTCTACTTCATAGGCCACGGCCTGGTCGGCCCCGGGCGGCAGTTGTACCTGTCCACAGCGGGCACCTCCTCAGCCGATGACACCGTCCACGCCGTCCCCTACGACCAGGTGGGCAAGCGGCTCGGTGAGGCCGCGGCGAGCACAGTGGTCGTCCTGGACTGCTGCTTCTCGGGCCTAGCGCAAGCCGCGCCGCAGGAGTCGTACCGCGAGGTCATCACCTCGGCCCGCCCCGAGGGCAGCTTTCTGCTGGCCTCGGCGACGCACTATGCCGCCTCGTTCGCGCCCGTGGATGCCGAACACACTCTCTTCAGCGGGGAGTTGCTGAGGCTGCTGACGGAAGGCGATCCGGGCGGGCCTGCCTGGTTCACCCTGCTCGATCTCTACCGGATACTCGACCGCCGTTTCCAGGGCAGTGCCGCACGCCCGCACTCGGATGGTGTCGGCCGGGCCTCCGACCTGACTCTCGCCCGTAACCCCGGCAGGCTCGTCCACGACGCCGCCATGGAACCGGAGCCCGCGCAGGGAGGCGGCCCGTGCCCATACCCCGGAATGCGACCATTCCTGCCGGAACAACACCATCTCTTCTTCGGCCGTGAGGAGTTGACGCGCAGCCTGGTGAGCCGGGTGACCGATGAACCTTACGCGGGGCCGGTCGTCCTGGTGGGCGCATCGGGAGCCGGTAAGTCCTCCCTGCTCAGGGCCGGACTCGTGGCCGGCCTGGAGGGTCAGGGGGTGCTGCTGATCCCGGGGCCTGGTGCGCAACCGTTCCATACGCTCGTGGAGAGCTGGGCAACGGCGGTGGGGCGGCCGTTCGCCGAGGTGGAAAGCGAGTTGGGCACCGGACGGTTCGGCGGCGGCGGGCCGGGCGTGCTGGTCATCGACCAGCTGGAGGAGATTTTCACCCAGTGCCGGGACGTGGAAGAGCGTGAACTGTTCGTCCGCGCCCTGGCCGGGGCGGGCTCCGACAGTCCCCGCATCGTGCTGGGTCTGCGCGCCGACTTCTACGACCAGGGCCTGAACAACGCTCGGCTCGCGCGGATCGTCAGGTCCGGGCAGTTCACCGTGGCCGCCATGTCCAACGACGAACTGCGAGCGGCCGTCGAACGGCCCGCGGAACACGCCGGGCTGCGCCTGGAGGACGGGCTGTCCCACCACATCCTGCGCGAACTGCGTCAGGAGCGGGCCGCCGAGGGCGACGCGGTCGCGCTGCCGTTCCTTGCCCACGCCCTGCGGCAGACCTGGGCCGGGCGTCGCGGCACCACGCTGACCTTCGCCGCGTACCAGGCCGCGGGCGGGATCCGCACCTCCGTCGCCCGGACCGCCGACGAAGTCCACGACGCACTCGGCGCCGACGACCGAAGCCGGCTGCGGGAACTGCTGCTACGCATGGTCCTGGTGGTCGACGACGACGGCCGCGTGGTGCGCCGCCGCGTCCCCGCGCGGGAACTCAACCAGGTCGCCGATCTGCTCGGACAGCTGGCCGCGGCCCGGCTCGTCATCGTCGACCAGGACGAGGCGCAGCTGTGCCACGACTCCCTTCTCAACGCCTGGCCACGGCTGCGGGACTGGATCGCGGACGACCGGGCCGGACTCCTCGCACGTCGAAGGCTGAGTGATGCGGCTGATGGATGGCACGAGGCGGGCCGCCCGCAGAGCGGCCTGTACGGGGGCGATCAGCTGGCTTCGGCGCGCACGCAG
Source organism: Streptomyces sp. NPDC093149 (assembly GCF_044754145.1). Taxonomy (NCBI): domain Bacteria; kingdom Bacillati; phylum Actinomycetota; class Actinomycetes; order Kitasatosporales; family Streptomycetaceae; genus Streptomyces; species Streptomyces sp. NPDC093149. Next base: position 201,097 of record NZ_JBIVON010000002.1, on the reverse strand, counting down.
CTTCCTGGGAGTGGCGGCACGCTGCCCATGCGGCCCGTCGAGCGGGACTTCCTGCGCGCGAGCGGTCGCGCGGAGCGCCGCACGAGGAACCTGCGCCGGGCCGCGGTTTCCGTCGTGACCGTGCTGGCCCTGCTCGCCACGACGCTCGCCGTGTTGGCGCGCGGCGCGCAGCGGGACGCGGAGGGCCGGGCGACCGTCCTGCTCGCCGACCAGGTGGCAGCGAAGGCGGACGCCATGCGCGAACGCGATCCGCAGACCGCGCTGCGGCTCAGCCTGGCGGCATATCGCACGGCGCAGACGCCCGCCACCCGGTCGAGCCTCTACTCGGCGTACCTGACGGAGACGCCGGTCGAAGTCTCGGGCGGGCATCGCGAGCCGGTGCTCAATATCGCGTTCAGCCAGGACGGGGATGTCCTTGCGACCAGCCAGCGCAACGGGTGGGTGCAGCTGTGGGACATCTCCCGCCGGAACGTGCCTGTGAAGGCGGGGACATTGAAACTGAACGGCAGCGCAGCCATCGCCTTCCACCCGCGCACCCGGCTGCTGGCGGCGCAGACGGCCACGGAACTCGCCCTGTGGGACGTCACCGACCCTCGGCGGCCCAAGCGGCTCGCCGCACGCGGCGTCCCCAAAGGCGTCACGTACACCCTGGGGTTCGCTCCGGACGGCCGCACGCTCGCGGCAGGCAGCGACAAGGGACGTCTACGGCTGTGGGACGTGTCGAAACCCTCGGCGCCGCTGCTGCGGACGGACCGCTCGGCGGCTTCCACCGCGCTCATCTCGCTGGCGTTCCGCCACGACGGCCTGCTGGTCACGGGCAACGGCATCAGCGGGAAAGGCGCGTCGGAGCGGCTGGCGGAAGTGCGGTTGTGGGATGTGCGCGATCCGGCACGGGCGCGACTGCTGGACACCGCCAAGACCACCTCAGTGATGGCAGTCGCCGCCCACCCGACGCGGGATCTGCTGGTCGCGACCGGCGCGGGCGGAAAGATGGCCTGGTGGACTGTGGAGGGCGGCCGTCGGCTCAAGCGCGTCGAGCCCGAGGACGAGTGGGGCAGCGAATGGGGTTACGGTGACCTGCCCTCACTGAGTTTCCGCCCGGACGGGGAAAGGCTCGCCGCGGCGAACAACAGGGCCACCGGTGGCGCCCAGCTCCGAAGAACGGTCGCGACCGGTGCGGAGCTGCTCGACTCCCTGGCCGAACTGGGGACGGCACGCGGGGGCGAGCCGGCCCAGTCGGTCGCCTACAGCCCCGACGGACGCCATCTCGCCGTGGGCGACATGGGAGGCAACGTACGAGTCTGGCCACAGCGTGCTCCCGCACCCCGGCTTCTCGGGGCGATGACAAACGGGGACCCGGGCACCAGTCCGATCAGCGACGACGGAACGCTCATGGTCGCCGAGGGCACAGAGGGCACAGACGACACAGAGACCACCCAGGTCTGGGACCTCCGCAGCGCGGACACGGCCGAAGGGGCCGATCCACGTCTGCGGTTCACGCTGCCCAAGCCGTGGAAGGCCCGCTACTTCCTCCCGGGGACCGACCGGCCGGTGCTGATGGCGCACCGATGGACGCAGGGCACGGAGGACCACGCGTTCCGGCTGTGGGACTTCGGCAGAGACGCGAAGAAGCCTCCGGTTCCGGGAGCAGAAATCCCGGTGACGGCCGCGAACGTGCGCACGGCGGTATCTGCGGACGGCAGGCTTCTGGTCCTCGGCGGCATGGCCACCGGCACGGTGCAGATATGGGACGTACGGGACGTCCGCCGCCCGGTGCGGCGCGCAACGATTCCCGCGGTGCCGGTCTCCGAATGGGAGAGTCTGTTCTTCCTGGGCGACCGGGGGCTCGCGATCGTGGACCGGGGCGAGCCCGGGCGGGGCAGACCGCTGGACCTGCGCATCTGGGACCTCACTGATCCCGCCGAGCCGGTCAAGGGCGTTCTCCTCAAGGACGCGGCCATGGGGCAGGCAGGCTACGTGCCCTCGACGCGGCTCCTGATGCACGACGCTCTCGCCCAGCGGACCCAGCTCTGGGACATGCGAGACATCCGCAGGCCCCGGAAGGCTGCCCTGCTGCCAGCCGCGTCCGGCGGCTATCAGCCAGTCGGTAAAGGCATCCTGGCGACGACGCTCGCCGACGGAACCGTGAAGTTCTGGGACGCGAGCGACCCGTACAAGCCCCGGGAGACGGGCGAGATGCGCCTCGACGGCGCCCTCACGGACATCAGGCCGTCGCCGGACGGGAAGTGGGTCCTGACGGACGAGCCCTACCGCATCTGGAAGGCGGAGAAGGACGGCACATGGCGCACGCCGGCCATCGCCACCGTGGAAGGCGTGAAGGGCCTGAGGCTGCTGCCCGCCGGCAGCCCTTTCATGGCTGTGACCACGGACAGCGACCTGGAAGGGCGGCACTCGGGGGGACTCACCTACCTGATCGACTTCGACACCGACCGCATCTACGACCGGCTGTGCACCACCCACCCCCTCAGCGTCGAGAAGAAGCAGTGGAAAGCACTGCTCCCGCACCTGAACCACCAACCGTCCTGCGGCTGAGGGGCATCGCCCACGGGAGAGATCGCCGCGCGCCCCTCGTCTCCGAGTTGCATACCGCTAGGTGCTCCACCGCATCACCGAGCACCCCGACACGGACATCACGTACAAAGCCGAATGCCTCTGGTGCAAATGGTCCACCTGACCTGCCACAAACTCCGCGCGTGTCGACGTGGCGTGCATGAGCCACCCCGGACGCAGTGGGCACAAGAGCTTCCGGCGCGTCCGTACATCGTTTGCCGTGGTCGTGCGGTGAGCCTTCCTCGTCGCAGTCCGAGCCGTGCGCGAGGTCAGCCCTCGCCCGGCAGGGCGGCCGACGTCCCGCTGATTCTCGCGATCCGTTCCCGCCACGGGATGCGGTCGGGCTCCGGCGCGGGGACGCCGTGGAGGGGCGCCTGCGCTGCGGACCGGCGGCACGGTGCGCATTCCGTCTCGTCGGCCAGTGGGCGGAAGACGTGTTTGCCGCCCGGCCCCTTGCACTCCAACAGTTCGCTGACGGGTTGGGACTGGTGGGGCAGCGGTGGGAGCCGGAGTTCGGGGAGCTTCTGGATGAGGCGGTAGCGCAGGAATCCGACTGCCGAGCGCACGCCGTTCTCGGGGCGTTCGGCGAGTAAGGCGTGGCGGAGGTCGGACTCGGTCAGGCCGCGTTCCAGCCACTTGACCGCCTCCACGGCCAGCGCGCGTGCTTCCTGTACGCCCAGGTGGAGTTCGCGGCGCGTGTGGCGCAGGGAGAGCAGGACCCGTTCCGCTCGGGCGAGCTGCGCCGGGTCGGGTGCCGGGGTCGTCGGGGTCGGTTCCGGTGCCGGTCCGGGCGTCGGCTCGGGTTCGGAGGGTGGGTGGGGAGTGGTCTTGTCACTGTGGTCTTCTACCGGTTGACAGCCACCGACCGTCCGGGCAGTCGGTTCACCGACCGTCGGGAACCGCGTACTCGGTGGCGGGACGGCCGTGGGCGAGGCCTCTCGCAGGTGCCCCGCCTGCTCGCCCGTCAGAGGGCTGTTCGCGACCAACTGCTCGGTCAGCCAGCGTCCCCCGCCGCCCTGGCTCCGCCACTCGTGCACGTATCCGTGCTCGACCAGCTGTTCCTTCGCCTTCTGGTACGCGCGGCCCTTGATGCCCAGCTTCTGGGCGAGTTCGCTCAACGGCTTGTACGTGGGGCCCTCGGGCAGACCCTGGACGTACAGGAGGAGGATCTTCGCGTCACTGCTCAAACGCGGATGGCGGACGACATCATGTGATGCCTTCGTATAGCGCGCGGTGGGCGCGATAGAATGACGCAGCATTTCCGGTGGGTCTCTTCCACTGGTGGTGTAGGCCCTCGGATGGTGTTGTCAGCACCGCCGGGGGCTGCCCCATGTACACGGAAGCGCACAGAGGGTGATGATTTCGTCACCGTACCGCATCGCCTCCATCTCCCGCCACGCGAACGGAACTTCGCCCCATCAGGCAAGCCGGATCGAGCTGTGCCGGTGGTTTGCCGGTGGTACGCCCACCGTCTCCGCCGCTTCGCACGCGAGTTCACCGGTGAAGTTGTTCACCAGGCACCGGATGGTCCGGCCTGTGCACGGAGGCGCGCGTGCCTGCACGGCAGCCTGTTCGTCCAGCCGTTGTGTGCCCCCGTCCTCGAAGTCACGGAGTACGGGGGCACACAGGAATCGGCGCGTCAGTGCTGCTGCTGCGCCTTGCGACGACGGATCACCAGGTAGCCGCCGGCCGCGACGAGCGCGGCGGCCGCTGCGGACAGCAGGCCGACGGGTGCGCCGTTACCGGTCTCGGCGAGATCCCCGCCGGTCTGGGTGGAGGGTGACGAGGAGGCAGAGGCGGAGGAGCCCGAAGCCGGGGACGCCGGGGCAGCGCCCTCAGAGGCGGACGACGCGGGCTCCGCGGTGGACTGCTCCGGGCCGGACGGGGTCACGGACGTCGACGGGGCCGCGGACGTCGACGGAGTGTCGGACGGGGACGTGGAGTCGGACGGGGACGGCTTGCCGCCACCGGGCTTGCCACCACCGGGCTCCTCACCGCCCGGCTTCGATTCTTCGCCGCAGTCGACCCAGAAGACCTTGTGCTTGGCCTTGCCGTGCTCACCGTCGAAGTTCCAGAACAGCTTGTAGTGACCGTCGGGCAGGGACTGGTCCTGCGAACGACCATGCCCCTCACCGTCGAGCGTCAGCGAACCGGACTTCACGGTCTCGCCCTTGACATGGGCGGTCGGGGCCCAGGCTTCGATGCGCCAGTCGACGCTCTGCTTCGCGTCGAAACCGAAGGCGTCGAGATAGAAGGTGCACACGTGAGGCTCGTTCTTACGGAGCTCCTCACCGGTCGAGGCATCATGGATCTTCACGGTGCCGTTGTCGCCGGGGGCGGTGGCGTATGCCGTAGGGGCAAGCAGCAGGGCCGCGGTGACGGCGGCCGTGAGCGTGCCTGCGGAAGCAACTGTGCGCATGGGAAATCCAACGGTTGGGAGTAGAAAGGGCTTCCGTGGGGGGCTGCTCAGCTTCCTGCGACCGTCGCGTACCCGTCAATGCACCTATGACCACATGCGTCACAGAGTGCATCACTTGCCCCCTTAGTCCCGCATAACGATTGGATCATCGCTCCGGCCGATTCCGACGATTTGACTTGCTCCTACATATCGAGAAAGCTGGATATGAACCAGAAGTCGAACGGAGAGGCAGGCCGGTGGACCCCCTGGCCGTACACAAGGCGCTCGCCAATCCCGCACGCCTGCAGTTCATGCAGTGGCTGCGGGAGCCGGAGAAGCACTTCGACGAGGACTCCTACCGACAGCAGGGGCTCGGCTTCCACATCGGGGTGTGCGTGGGCGACATCCAGAAGCGCGCCGGACTGGCGCAGTCGGTGGTGTCCGGATACCTGCAGACCTTGAAGGACGCCGGGCTGCTCACCTCGGAACGCATCGGCAAGTGGACGTACTACCGGCGCAACGAGCCGGTGATCGCGGAGTTCGCCGCGCACGTCCGCGACGAGCTGTAGACCCGACGAATCCCCCGCGAGCGCCGCTCCGGACCCAAACATATCTACTTTTCCAGATTTAACGAAAGGTCGCCATGAGAAAGGCCTCCGTCACCGTCCTGGTGCTCGCCCTGGGCGTGTTCGGGATCATCACCACCGAGATGGGCATGGTCGGCGTGCTCCCCCAGGTCTCGGCGGCACTCGACGTCGCACCGTCCACCGCCGGCTGGCTCGTCGGAGTGTTTGCCCTGGTCATCGCCGTATCCGGACCGTTCACCACGCTGCTCGCCTCCGGCATCGACCGCAAGAAGGTGCTCGCGACCGCGATAGCCGTGTTCGCCGTGTCCAACGCCGTCTACGCGCTCACCACGCAGTACGAGGTGATGCTCGCCTTCCGTATCGTTCCCGCGCTCTTCCATCCCGTGTTCTTCGCGGTCGCGCTCGCGACCGCCGCGCGGCTGGTGCCCGCAGAGGACGCCACCCGCGCCACGACCACCGTGTTCGGCGGCGTCACCGTCGGCTTCGCCTTCGGGGTGCCACTGACCTCGTACCTCGCCGAGCATGTGTCCCTGGCCTCGGCGTTCTGGTTCGGCGCACTCGTCAATCTGCTCGCCTTCATCGGCATGCTGTTGTTCGTCCCACCGATGCCCGTCGCTCAAAGGGTCTCCTACGGAACCCAGTTGAAGGTCCTGAAGCGGTTGCGGTTGTGGCTGACCATCGCGTCCGTCGTGCTCGTCTTCGCGGCGATGTTCTCGGTCTACGGCTACTTCGCCGAGTACCTGGGCCGGGTCACGCACATGGACGGCACCTGGGTCAGCGCCATGCTGATGGCGTTCGGCGTGGTGATGGTCCTCGGCAACTTCGTCTTCGGTGAGCTGTTGCGGCGCGATCTCATTCGTACCGTGGTCGGCTACCCGGTTCTGTGTCTGCTCGTCTATGTGCTCCTGTACGCCGTGGGCCCGCTGTTCGCGCCGATGGTCGTCGCCGTGCTGGTCTGGGGGGCCGTGCACTCGGGCGGGCTCGTCGTGAGCCAGAGCTGGCTGGGGCGGGACGCCTCCGACGCGCCCGAGTTCGGCAACAGCCTCTTCATCTCGTTCTCGAACCTCGGCATCACGGTCGGAACGGCGGTCGGGGGATGGGTCCTGTCCGCGTACGGAGCCCGTCAACTCACCTGGGTGGGTACGGGGTTCGCCGTCGCCGCACTGTTGGTCACGGCTCTGCGGCTGAGCCTGGACCGCGCCGGGGTGCGGCAGGGACCGTCGGTCGCCTCCGGCGAACAGATGCACGGAGAGGTGCGGGCCTGAGACCCGTCGTTCTCATCGCACCCGTCGCGTCTCCGACCCCCGGCCGTCCGGGAGACGCCGTAGTGTGCGGCCAGGAACCGTCCGGAGGGGGAACGTTCATGGGAACGACCAGCACCGACGACGCACGGGCCGGGGAACGCGAGGATCTTCTCGCGATCGTCGCCGATCAGCGCACCAACTTTCTCTACACCGTCGCGGACATCGGTGACGAGCAGGCCGCACTCACCACCACCGTCAGCGAGCTGACGCTCGGCGGCCTGGTCAAGCATCTCGGTGACGTGCAGCGGACCTGGCTCGCCGTGGTGGACGGCACGGCGCCCGGCGAGGTCGGCTGGGCCGACCTCGATCCCGACAGCAATCGGATGACCGACGGCGAGACCCTGGCCGGGCTGCTCGAAGCCTTTCACGCGGCGGCGGCGGAATTCGATCGCGCGGTGCGGCAGGAGCCCGATCTCGGCCGTCTCGTGACACTTCCTCGGTACCCGTGGTCACCGCCGGAGCCGATCACGTGGACCGTACGGCACGTGCTGCTGCATGTCTTCCGGGAGATCGCGCACCACTGCGGGCACGCGGACATCATCCGCGAGGCGCTGGACGGCGCCAGCACCACGGCCCGGATGGCCGAGGCCGCCTCGCGCAGCGCCGGCGCGGATGGTGGCGACGGCAGCGACATCGGAAGTTGACGGCCGGGGCGGGCCTGGCGGTCGGCCGGGGCGGGCCCGGCGGTCCGTCTCGGTTGTGGGCCCCGTCCCCGGCCCGGATCCCTCCTGGCGTGAGCCTCGCCCCGGTGGCGGGTCCACCTCGGACGCATGACCGCCCCGGACGCATGACCGCCTCGGACGCGTGACCGCCCCGGACGCGTGACCACCTCGGACGCATGACCGCCCCGGGCCTGCGCGGTACGCGGTCCGGGGCGGTGCGCGTTCCCCGGCGTCATGAAGGCACGAGCTGCCGCCTGCCGCGAACCGACGCATCTCCCCCGCGAGACCGCACCGGGCGCCCGCCGATCCGGCATCCCGGTTCCGGCCCCCGAGGCGTCGCCCCCGGACCCTGAAGCGTCGTCCCCGACCCCTGAAGCGTCGCCCTCCGACCCCTTCGCCGTCACCACAGCCTCCGGCAGCGCGTACGAGCATCGGCGCCCGTGCCACGAAATCCCCACGTCCTGCCGTCTTCTGGCGCATCGTGTTCCGTCCCCTGGCGCATCGTGTTCCGTCCCCTCTCCTCGTGCCGCGTCGCGTTGCGATGCGTGGACCGTGGCGGTCCGGCAGAGCACTCCACCGATGAAGCGCATGCGGCCAAACGAGTGCCTCTTGGCCGGTCTCGGGGCGCGCGGCAGGAGGATTCAGGAGACTGGCGGCCGGCACTGGGAGCGGCTCCTGACTGTGCTTGCGGAAGCGTCGATTTCCGGCCACAACACAACGCCCCTTACGCTGCACCACATCGGTCACCAACGGTCGGCCGGGAGAGAAGGGCGACAACATGACCTCAGAGACCAACACACTGGGCACCATCGATGCCACAACTGCCGTGCTGGAGGCGGAACTTCCCCGCCTGGAGCAGCACCAGCAGACCCTGGAGAAGGAACTCGCGACTGTCACCGAGCGGCTGGAGTCGGTGCGGACCGCGCTGACGGCGCTGCGTTCGCTGGCCGCCTCCCCCGTTCCCGCGAACACGGAGGCGCGTGAGGTCAGGACGGAGGACGTCAAGACCGAGGACGAGGACGCCAAGGCCGAGGCCGAGAGCGTTGCCGCTGCCGAGGTTCCGCAGACCCCGCAGATCCCGCAGCAGGCTCAGGGTTCCATCGATTCCGCCGTCCGGGCAGAGGCCCCGCAGGAGCCGGCAGCGGCTGCCCCCGCACGCCGCACCGCCCGGAAGACGTCCGCCCCCAAGGGCCGCAAGCAGGCTGCCGCCGCCAAGCCGAAGAGCGAGCGCGGCCAGGCCAAGAAGGCCGTCGCGACCAAGGCCGCCAACTCCGCGCAGCCCGCGAAGACCACGAAGTCCGCCGAGCCGGCGGCCAAGAAGGCCGCCGCTCCGAAGGGCAAGAAGGCCGCCGCCGCGTCCGCCAAGGCCACCAAGTCCGCGAAGGCCGCGGCCCCGAAGAAGGCGGCGCCCGCCGCACCGGCTGTCGACGACAGTGGCAGCCTCACCGAGATGGCCATCAAGGTGCTGTCCACGTTCGGCGACACCCCGGTCCGTGCCCGTGACGTCACCGAAGCCCTGGGGCGGGAGCTGACCCCCAACGGCATCAACACCGTCCGCAGCACCCTGGACCGGCTCGTCGCCACCTCCCGTGCCCACCGCGCCGGCCGGGGCCTCTACCAGGCCCCCGCCAACTGAGAAGTCCTCGCAGGGGAACAGCACGCGCCGTACGTCACCGCTCCCGTTGCGGCCTCCGGGCCGTGACAGGAGCGGTGACGGGGGTCATCGGCCGGCCTGAGCCCGGCGACGTGCGGTGCGGCCTTCGGTGACATGCGGTGCGGCCTTCGGCGCCGGGTGCGTTGTGCCTGCTGCGGCTGCCGCGCCTGTTGTGCGTGTGGTGCGTGACTTCGCGTCGTGGCCGGAAATGATCACGGGCCCCGACGTGGTGTGAACGAACGGATCACCTGACGCGGTCGGCGATGATCCGGGCGCACTCCATGGACTCGCTCCGCGTCGTGTCCACCTCCAGGTCGTAGGACACTCCCCGGTGGACCACGTCCGCCTGCGACGCCGCCATGCCCGTGACCCGGTCACCGCGCGCCACCTCGCGGGCTGCGGCGACCTCGCTCTCGCACCGTACGCCGACCCACAACACGCCTACGCCGTTCAGCGCCTTCTGCCAACGCCGCTGGGACTCCGCTCCGCCGAGGAAGACCTCGTCGACGATGATCCTGGCTCCGGAACGGGCCATCGTGGCGACCCCCTCGATCCACGCCGTCTCCAACGTACGGAACTCGGGGCCCACGACCACCTCACCGTCCGGTGCGAACTCGATGCCGGCGTCCGATGCCCGCATGGACGCGGGCATCGCGTCGACCAGTGTGTCGACGCCGAAGGCCAGCCAGGGCTCCGGCAGGACCGCCTGCAGACACCGGGCGATCCCGGACTTCCCTGAGCTGGAGCCACCGTTGAGCACGATCATCCGGGTCATCACGGCGCCACTCTATGACCACGTCCGTGAGCTCACCCGACAGATCCATAAGCTCTGGACGTCCCCGCCGGACTCATGAGTCCATAGGAGACCGGTACGGGCCGGATCAGCGTCGTCAGGGGGTCGTCAATGCCGCGCCGCGGAGTGAGAGTTCCAAGTTTTCGGCTGTGTGCGGGGATCGTGCTCGGCCCGGCCGCCGGGCTGGTGACACTGTGGCTGCTGACCCTACTCGGTCATGCCCTCTACACCTGGGAGAGCACACTCGGACTGTTGCTGCTGCTGGGGAGCGGCATTGCCGTCGGTTGCGCCATGGCACTCACGCGACTGGGCACCGGCATCGGGTACTCGTGGGGGCTGCTGGGAGGGATAGCGGCCATGTTCTTCTGCGCCCTGCACATGCAGTACCTCTCGTCCAACGCCCTGCACGACCGGGGCCGGGAGGTGTACGGCGTGATAGAGAAGGAGACCTCCTCGTCCTCCGACCCGGACGGCGTCACGACCTACACCTACGCCGTCTCCTACCCGGGGAACCTGCGTCAGCGCGAGCTGTCCACGGTGAGCACGGAGTTGCGGACCGGAGGTCGGTATCTCATCACCATCGACCCGCAGCGCAAGGTCCACCCGGCCCTCGGTCCCAGACCCGGTACGGACGTCTTCCACCTCGTCTGGGAGATCGTGAGCGGCGTATTCGTCGTACTCTTCTGGACCGCCTCCGTCATGATGCGTTTCCGGCCGGACGAACTCGACGGCTGGTGGGAGGCTTAGGCCGTTTCTTTCGGTCATCCGATCGTTGGCCGGGGTGTGTCGCCGGCGCGGATACGGCCCGGCCTCGGCATGAACCTCGTCCTGCCCACGGCCCCGTGCACCCGCGAGACCGGCGCACCAACGTGATCACAGGCAGCCGAACACCGAGGTCCCCGCCGAAGTCGGGCCAAGTGTCGGGGCGGCCGTTCTCAGCCCGCCTCCCCCGCCCTCAGCTCGGGGAACCCCGTTCGGTGGGCCGCCAATGCCGTTGCCGCGCCGGCGATGAGCAGGGCGAACGCGGTCCACGGCACCGCCCCGATCCCGGCCCGGACGAGGACCTGGCCGCCGAGGACCGCGCCGGTACCGATGCCGATGTTGAAACCGGAGTTGAGCACGGAGTCGGCGACCTCGGGGCTGGCCGGGGCCGCCCGCACCACCGCCGCGTGCAGCAGCGTGGGCAACGCCCCGAAAGCCAGGCCCCACGCGGCGGCGGCCACCAGCACGACCACCGTGGAACGTCCGGCCACCGCGAGAACCAGCACGGCGCCCGCCAGCAGACCGAGCCCGCCCAGCACTGCCGCGCGCGGACGACGGTCCACCAGCGCCGCGGCCGCCCCGACCCCCACCGCGCCCGCCGCGCCGTACGCCAGAAGCGCCCAGCTGATCGCTGACCCACCGAGCCCGGCACGTTCCAACAGCGGTGCGACGTAGGTGTAGACCGCGAACTGGCCCAGCATCACGACCAGCGTCGTACCGGAGACGACCAGAACACCGGGCGTCCGCAGCACCGCGGCCACCCGCGTCCCGCCCCGCGCCCGGTCGCCGGGCCGCGCGGGCAGGAAGCGCGCCACCAGCACGGCGAGCACCAGCGCGAGCACGGCCAGGCCGCCGAAAGCCGTCCGCCAGCCGACTGCCGAACCGACGGCCGTCCCGAGCGGCAGACCGGCCGTCAGCGCGACGGCCTGGCCCGCGAACACGATCGCCACCGCCCGGCCGACCCGCTCGGGGGCGACCAGTCGGGCCGCGTAGGCCGCGGCCGTCGACCAGAACACCCCGGCGATCAGCCCGCCGGCCACCCGCGCCGCCGCGGCGAGCACGAAGCCGCCGGAGACCGCCGTCACCGCGTTGACCACGGCGAATCCGGCCAGGAGAAAGACCATCAGTGGACGCCGGGGAAGGCCTCGGGTGAGCGCCGTCAGCGGTATCGCCCCGAGGGCCATCGCGTAGGCGAACGCCGTGACCAGGAGCCCGGCCACGTCCTCGGACACGCCCAGATCGCGGGCCGTCGAGGGGAGGACCCCGGCCGGCAGCATCTCGGTGGTCAGGGCCAGGAACACCGCCGCCGACAGGCTGAGCAGCCCGCCGACGGGCCAGCCGGGGACGGGGGAGACGGAGGAAGAGGATTGTGCTGTCTTCGACATGTCTGGAACGCTAGAACTCTGACATCGATGTGAAAGTCAATCCCGGCCGTGTGAGGTGGCACACATGAGGATCGGCGAGCTGTCCCGGCGTACCGGGGTGAGCCCGAGGCTGCTGCGCTACTACGAGGAGCAGGGCCTGCTCGACCCCGCCCGGGAGGGCAACGGCTACCGCAGCTACCCGGACAACGCGGTGCGCTGCGTCCAGCAGATCCGCGAGCTGATCGACTCCGGCCTGTCGACGCGCGCCCTGCGTTCGGTCATCCCCTGCCTGCACGGCTCGGTGACCCTCCCGGCCGCCCCGGGGCCGGAACTGACCGCCCTGCTCCGGCGCGAACTGGACCAGCTCAACGAACGCATCGACTGCCTCACCCGCAACCGCGACGCGATCCGCGACTACCTGGAACCCCGCTCCTGAGCGACAGCCGGAAGCGCCTGCGCCCATCGCACAGGCCATGGGAACTGTCGGACGCGCGTCAGAGGCGGTGCGGGCGGGCAGTGCGTCGAGGAGGAGGTCGCTCGGGCTGACCCGCCCGCCCCGGCTCATGCTCGCCGCCGGCGGCTTCGGCGTCCGCGTGCGCTCAGGGTCTGCCACACCTCCTGGCCGGCGCTTCCCACACCACGCCTCCGCACCTCGGGATAGCGTTCACTGTCCATTCATTGCAACGCGCAAGAGAGAAGTCGTTGCATTGCCTCTTGGAACATTGCAATGATTTATCGGCTCTGACCTGCATTCTTGCATTTCATGAGCAACAAACATGTTGCTGGATCAGTGAACGCTACGTAGCGTTTCCACCATCAGAAACAACGAGCCGAAGGAACGCACGATGCAGAAGAAGCAGGCCACCATGCAGAAGTTCGACACCCCCGCCCCGGTCTCGGCCACCCTCGACATCCCCGCGGGACACATCCGGTTCATCGCCGCCGACCGGGCCGACACCACCGTCGAGATCCTCCCCGCGGACGCCTCCAGGAGCCGCGACGTGAAGGCGGCGGAGCAGATCGAGGTCGTGTACGGCGACGGCGTCCTGCGGATCGAGGCCCCGGCGGCGAAGAACCGGATCCTCGGCCCCTCCGGATCCATCGAGGTGACCGTCCAACTGCCCGCCGGCTCCCGGATCGAGGTGAAGGCGGCCGACGCCGAGCTCCGGGGCGTCGGACGGCTCGGCGACGTCGCTTTCGAGGGCGCGCAGGGCTCGGTCAAACTCGACGAGGCCGCGAGCGCCCGCCTGACCCTCCAGGCCGGCGACATCTCGGTCGGCCGCCTGGGCGGCCCCGCACAGATCAGCACCCAGAAGGGCGACCTCCACATCACCGAGGCCGTGCGCGGCACGCTCACGCTGCGCACCGAGCACGGCGACATCTCGATCGGCGCCGCCCAGGGGATCTCCGCCTCCCTGGACGCGGGCACCACCCACGGCCGGATCCACAACGCGCTCAAGAACGCCGACGGCACCACCGGCCTGAACATCCACGCCACCACCGCCTACGGCGACATCACCGCCCGCAGCCTGTAGCCGGAAGCCGCTCCTTCTCCCACTGCCCGTCGTGGGCGAGGCCGTCAGGCCGGGAGCAGCATCCCTCGTGGGCGAGGCCGTCAGGCCGGAAGCAGCATCGCGACCACCACCACGGCAAGCAGCCCGATGTACGCCCAGGCGTAGGTGCGGTCCGGGATCCGCGGCGGGCGCCGTCGCAGCACCGCGATCACCGGCAACGCTCCGAGGAGCAGCGCCGAGGCGGCACGGAGGTCGATGAGACCCACCAGGTGCGTATGCGCGTCCTGGGCGGCGGGAAGCGCGGCGCCGCCCAGGGACCATGCGGTGGCCGGGAGCGCGATGGCGAGGGTGAGGGGGTTGGCCAGCGCGGTCGCCATCTGCATCGTGTGCCCGGCCCGCCGCATCGCGGGGACGGTCATGACGCTGCCTCCCACGCCGAGGAAGGCCGCGACCGCACCGATCGGCGCGCCGAGAACGGCCGACGGCGGACGCGGGGCGTCGGAGGTCGCCTCGACCCGGGTGCGCGGGCGCAGGAAGCCGGGGCGCAGGAGGAGGTCGGCGATGGTGAGAGCGACGTACGCGACGAACGCCCAGCGGACCGGGCCGGCCGGGGCGAGGCGCATGGCAAGTGCGCCGACCGAGGCACCGGCCGCCAGCAGGAGCAGCAGCGTGCCACTGCCGCGGAGCGCGAGGAGGACCCGCCGCGGTGTGACGGCCGTCGCGAAGCCCGCGTTCACCAGCATCACCAGGGCCGAGGTGGCCGTCGCCACCCGCATCGCGTCCGCTCCGAGTGAGGCGTCCGCCCACACCACGACCGGCACCGCGACGAATCCGCCGCCGAATCCGAACAACACCGTCGTCGTCCCGGTGAGGAGTCCGATCCCGATCAATGCCACAACGTCCATGGCTCCCACTCCACCAGCTCGGGCGGAGTTCCCGCATGCGATGGTCGGCACCATTCCTTCGCGTCTCGGCCAGTAGGGTGGCTGGGGTGAAGAACGTCTCCCTGGACGGCGTCGACCACGTCGACCGGGCCGTCCTGCCGATCGGCACCGACTACCCGCCCGGCCATGTACTGGACTGGCACGAACACCGGCGCGCGCAGTTCCTCTACGGCGCCACCGGGGTCATGGTCGTCGACACCGCCGACGGCAGCTGGACCGTTCCGCCCGAGCGCGCCGTACTGATTCCGGCCGCCACCCGGCACCGGGTCCGCATGCTGGGGGTGAGCACCCGGAGCCTGTACATCGAGCCGGATGCCGTCCCGTGGTGGCCCGGCACCTGCACGGTCGTGGACGTGTCGCCGCTGCTGCGCGAACTGCTGCTGGCAGCGGTCGAGTTCGAGGCCGATTACAGCCTTTCCGGGCGGGAGGGAAGCATCGCCGCACTCCTTCTGCACGAGATCGCCGAGCTCTCCCCGCTCCCGTTCCACGTCGGGATCCCCGCCTCCGCCGATCTTGCGAGGCTCTGCCGGGAGTACCTGGCCGCGCCTGACGCCGGCGTCACCAACGCCGCATGGGCCGCCAGGACGGCCATGAGCGAACGGGCCTTCACCCGGCGTTTCCGTTTCGAGGTCGGTGACAGCCCCGCCGTCTGGCGGGCGCGCGCCCGCCTGCTCGCGGCCGTGCCGCTGCTGCGCACCGCCTCGGTCAGCGAGGTCGGGGGTCGTCTCGGCTACGCCTCCCCCGCCGCGTTCACCGCCGCGTTCACGCGCACCTTCGGCATGCCCCCGTCCCGCTTCGCCGCCGGGGCCTCTCGTCCGGATCACGCCGGGCGTCGCGGGCCGGTGAACCCCTCCGGTCACAGCACCGGCCACCGGAGCGGCGCTCCTGGCCGCGCCGGGGCGGGAGGCAGGGGACGCCGGCAGTGACCCGGACGCGATGAGCTACGGCACGTCCCCCAGCCAGTCCCACCTGTCCGGTGTGCCGGGCCTGGGCCCGTACTCGGCGTGGCCACCCGGACCGTAGGCGCCGATCTCCGTGGTCAGCATGGCTCCGGTCGCACGTTCCTCGGCTGTCCACCCGGTCACGTCCAGCAGCAGCCCGTCGAGGGGGCCGCCGACCAGTTCCACGTACTCGTGGCCGGGCTGCGGCCCGGGATCGGGGTCGTCGTGGTCGGCGCCATAGACCCGGCGCCGCATCAGCTCGTCCATGCGGGCAGGATCGCATCGACCACTGACATCGATGCTCGCACGCGGGTTCCGGTGGTCGTGGCCCTGCCCCCGACCGGCATCACCGGGCCACTTCTACGCGGGGTGTGTGGTGCTGCTCGCCTGGTTCGGGATCGTGGCCGGGCTCGGTCCGCTGTACTGGCCCGGACTGTGCGTGGTCGCCGGGCAGTTGGGATGGCAGGTATGGCGGGCCGACCCCGCGGATGCCGGAGCCTGCGGGCGGGCGTTCGCCACCAATCCTGCGTGCGGACTGCTCATCCTCGCGGCCGTGCTCGCCGGGCGGGTCGGTACTCTCGGCTGAAGGAGACGGATCCTGGAGGTGCTGGTGGGACTGCGGGAACGGATCGCGGCGGAACTCACGGCGACCATGCACGGCGGGGATCTCAAGCTGGAGCGGTACGCGGGGCCGCCCGGTGATCCCGGGCTGTTCGGGATCGCTCCGGGGGATCCGGTGTGGCGGGTGCACGGGCAGGCCACCGGGATGCTCACCGGCGGGTTCGCCGCGCTCATGCTCCAGTCGCTGCATCCGCTGGCCATGGCGGGGGTCGACCAGCACTCCGACTTCCGCGCCGATCCGGTCGGGCGGCTGAACGGAACCGTACGGTTCATCACCACGACCACCTTCGGCTCCTCGGCCGCCGCCCGCGAGGTAATCGACCTCGTCCGGCGGATCCACACCCGGGTGCACGGCACCGCCCCCGACGGCCGGCCGTACCGCGCGGACGACCCCGACCTGCTCACCTGGGTGCACACCGCCGAGGTGCGCAGCTTCCTCGCCGGCCACCAGACCTACGCACCCCGGCCGCTCCGGCTGACCCCCGCCGAGTGCGACGCCTACTACCGCCAAGTCGCCCCCATGGCCGAGGCGTTGGGCGCACGGAACGTGCCGCGCACGTCCCTCGAAACCGAGCGGTACCTGGCTCGCATCCGCCCCCGACTCCACGCCACTCCCGCCGCGTTGGACTCGGTACTGTTCCTCCGCCGCTTCGGACGCACACGACGGGAGCGGCTGGTCGTCAGCCTGCTCACGAACGCCTCGGTCGGACTCCTCCCCGACTGGGCCCGCACCGAACTCGGCATCCACCGCCCGGCCCCCGTCCGCACCGGCTGGGACCGCCCCCTGGCGACAGCCGTCGGACGCACTCTCGAGTGGGGGCTCGGGCCCTCCCGGATCCAGGCCGCCGCACGGGGGCGGCTGGCGGGGGCGCGGCAGGGATGACGCCGAGATCTTCGAGGCGTCCGGCAGCAGCATGCTTCGGCGGAGGGGAACCGGCGGCTCACCGGGTTTCATGACCGGGCGCGGTCAGGCTTCCGCCCCGCCCCCCGGGCCCTGCCGCCGGACTCCCGCCTGCGGCGCGGCGCCAAGTGCTGTGACCCGCATGGCCGTCGGCAGAACCGATTCAGCAGTTCCCGTCCGGGTGAAGAAATCCCCTATCCGTCGGTAACCGCAGGTCAGAGCCACAGACTTGGGCGGTTCCGAATTCTTCTTCCCCCGCACAAGGAGTGCCTTTCATGCGTCTTCGTTCCACCGTGGCTGCCGCCTTCGGAGCGCTCGCGCTCGCCGTCGCCGTGCCGGCCTCCGCCGACGCGGCCTCCGGAGGCTTCAGCTACACGTACAGCGGCCTCGACGGCGCCCCGCAGATCGGCCTCCTGTTCAACCCGCCGAGCGGGGCCTGCGTCACCCTGCCCGAGGTCGCCGACCCCGCTTCGTCGAGCCCCGCCCACACGCCGTGGAACCACACCGACGCGACCGCCACCGTCTTCACCGGTGTCGACTGCGAGGGCGACTACTTCACCCTCCGGCCGAACGGCGGCCACGCCTCCAGCCGGCTGAAGCTGCGGTCCGTCGTCTTCAGCTGATCCGTCATCACTGATCCCCGTCCGGCCGCGCCCCGGTACGAGCCGCACCTCTCTCGTACCGGGGCGCGGCCGTTACGGGGGCCGGGAGTCACTGCGGACGGGCGCGGGTGGTCGTTGCGGGTGAGGGCCGCCACGGCGAAAGGCAGCGGCGGGCGGACGTCAGGCCAGGATCGGGACGAGTCCCAGGCCGAAGACGACGTAGAAGAGTGCCGCCACGGCCAGTCGCCCGGGGGTGAGCTTGTGGGCACGCATCGTCACCAGGAGGTAGACGATCGCGGCCATGGTGATCAGTCCGGCCCAGAGCAGGGCGCCGTCGAACTTCCAGCTGGTGAACAGCAGTCCCAGGCCGCTGGGGACGGTCGCCTGGATCATCATGGCGCCCGAGATGTTCGCCAGGGCGAGTTTGGTCTTGCCCTGACGGACCCAGATGATCGCGTTCATGATCTCGGGCAGCTCCGTCGCGATCGGCGAAAGGAGCAGCGCGGTGACCGCGGCCGAGAGGCCGAGCATCGGGCCGATCGCGTCGAGCTGCTTCACGAACAGCTGGGACGCGAAGAAGATGACGACCAGCGTGGCCAGGGTCTGGACCACGACGGCCCAGGTGGCCGGGGAGGCCGCCTTGGGCTGCAGCTTCAGCGGCTCCAGTTCCTCGTCCTCCTCGCCGTCGTCGCCGCTGCGGATCTCGCGCCAGAAGTAGACGGCGTAGGCGCCGAAGAACAGCAGGCCGAGGGTGGGCTTGAAGGCGAAGGCGACCAGGCCGAGGGCGACCTTGACGATGAAGATCGGCAGGAACCACTTCTGGTCCTTGGCCAGCCGCTTCATGTCCTTCTCATCGCCCAGCGCCTCGACCCCGTCGGGGCCGTCGGCCGGCCCGCCGGTGGTGGCCAGGACCAGGCTGCGCTCCTTGCGGCGCTTGAGAAGCAGCATCCCGCCGGTCACGCCGTAGGCGACCGTGGCCAGCGCCAGCGGACCGCCCATCGCCGCGCCGACGCCGATGTTCCTGGCCTCCTCGGTGGCGCCCGTGGTGACCGCGACCAGCGTCACCACCGACTCGGGCAGTGCCGTGCCGAACGCGGCCAGGATCGTGCCGACCGCCATCTTCCCGACATTGAGGCGCTCACCCAGCCACTCGACCGCGTTGACGAACCACTCGCACGCGAGATAGATCGCCACCGCGCACACGATGAGCAAAACGAAATGGATCACACTGACCGCCCGGCTTTCCCGCGCCGCGGGTTCCTGGGCGATACGCGGCAGGAGTCCCGGCGTACGACCTCGGCCCCGCGACGTACGTACATCGTCGACAAAGAGCCGAAGGTCTCGCCCACCCGGCAGATTCCGCACGGGCCCGGCCACCGGGAGCCGCAGGGGCTCCAGCATGTCGACGACCGGTTTGCGGGGCTACTCCCCTTCGCAGCCGCCCACTGTACACAGAACCGGCATACCCCGGAACCGGCCTGCTCCGCCGATGGCCCTCCGGGCGGCCCCGGCGTCGCACCGCGCCTCCGGTGCCGCCCGCTCCTCAGCCGGTGATCAGGGTCTGCAGCGCGGGCGCGTACAGGTCCGCGATGTGTTCGGGGCCTGCCTCCGCGCCGGCACCGTCGCGGTGGAGGCTGAGGGTGGCGCCGAGACCGAGGAGGTGGCCGGCGATCAGTTCGGCACGCAGAGCGGGTTCGGGGCCGGGGAGGCGGGCGGCCAGGGGGTCGGTGACCTGTTCGTGGAAGCGGTCGCGCAGCAGGGAGCGTTCGTCGCGGTTGCCGAGCGAGAAGACGACCCGCAGCAAGGGATCGGACTGCAGTTCCCGGCGTCGTCTCACCAGCGTCACGACCATGTGGCGGCCCAGCGTGCCGAGCGGTGCGTCGAAGAGTTCCGCGGCCGCGGGGCCGAAGTCGGCGACGGTGTTGAAGAGTTCTTCCTTGCGGCCGAAGTGCTTGACGACCAGCGACGGGCTCACCCCCGCGTCGGCCGCTATGGCCCTGATGGTCACCTCGGCGTACGGACGCTGCGTGAACGCGCGGCGGGCGGCGCGCAGGATCGCGTCCCGGCCCGTGCCCGCCGCGTCCACGGCACCCGGCGCCGGTACGGTGGCCTGCCCGCTGGTCATGTGCCCTCCCGGATCGACATCGTCCGCACACCGTCCGCCCCGTCGCGGGCGGCCTCGCGGCTCCCTTCGACCGTACCCGTCGCGGACCTGCGGCCGCCGGGCAGGAACAGCGTGACCAGCAGCGCCGCGAGCGCCGCGCCCGCCGCGATCAGGAAGACCACCTGGTAGGCGTGGAGCGTCGGAGCCGTCCGGCCACCCGCCAGGAACGTGAGGTTCGCGAGCACCGCGGCCACCGTCGCGCTGCAGAACGCCTGCCCCACCGACCTCATCAGGGTGTTGAGACCGTTGGCCGCGCCCGTCTCGCTGACCGGGACGCCGCGCATCACCAGCGCGGGCAGCGCCGAGTACGCGATGGCCGTGCCCGAAGCGACGACCGTCGCACCGGCGATGATCAGCCAGAGGCTGTGGCTGGTGAAGTACCGCACCACGTATCCGGCCGCGATCACCCCCGCAGCCAACGCCAGGCTGACCTTCGGACCGTACTTCGCGGAGATCCGCGCCGAGACCGGTGAGAGCGCCACCATCATCACGCCGCCCGGCAGCAGACACAGCCCGCTGACGACGAGCGAGGCGCCCAGCCCGTATCCCGTCGCCTTCGGCTCCTGCACCATCTGCGCGGTGACCAGGGAGTTGGCGTAGAAGGCGAAGCCGATCAGCAGGGCCGCGACATTGGTCAGCAGGACGGCCGGGCGGGCCGAGACGCGCAGGTCGACCATGGGCGTCGCGACGCGGAGCTCGTACGCGCCCCAGACCGGCGCCAGCACCACGGCCGCGACGAGCAGCAAGACCGTACGGGCCGACGTCCAGCCCCAGTCCGCGCCCTGGGTGACCGCCAGCAGCAGACAGACCAGGGTCCCGGACAGGCCCAGCGCGCCGACGGCGTCGAAACGGCCGCGGGTGCGGATCGGGGACTCCGGTACGCACCACAGCACCAGCAGGACGTCGATGACGCCGATCGCTCCCGAGACCCAGAACATCGTGTGCCAGTCGAAGTTCTCGACGACGAGTGCGGCGAGGGGAAGTCCGATCGCCGCGCCGATGCCGAGCGTCGAACTCATCAGCGCCACGGCGGACAGCACACGCTCGGGCGGGAGTTCGTCACGCAGGATGCTGATGCCCAGCGGTGCCACGGCGAGCGCCGCGCCCTGCAGGGCGCGGCCGGCGATCAGCACCCCGATGTGGGAACTGACCGCGCACAGCACCGACCCCAGCACCAGCACCATGAGCGAGGCGACGAGCACCCGGCGCTTGCCGTACATGTCGCCGACACGGCCCAGGACGGGCGTGAAGACGGCACCGGTGAGCAGGGTGACGGTGACCAGCCAGCTGGCCGCGGCCGGGGAGGCGCCGGTGAGGGCCGGGATGTGCGGAAGCAGCGGTACGACGATCGTCTGCATGACCGCGACCACGACGCCGCAAAAGGCCAGCACGCCGACGGCGAAACGGGGATGCGGGGCCTGTTCACCAGTGGTGGCGGCGGCGGTCGGGGCGGGTATGTCCGCGGGCATGGCTCTCCGTACGGTGCTCGTCGGCCAGGGCATCGCGCAGGGGGTGCACGAGCGTTCACCCCCTCAGGGTAAACGCCCGTGCACCCCCTCGGCGACAGGAAGTACGGACGCCGCGTTAGCCTCGAAGACCCGGGCTCCGGGCCCGGACGACACGGACGAGAAGGCGAAGGTGGCTGCGATGGCGAAGGTTCCTGCAGCGGCGGTGGCGGCGAGCGGGCTGGTCGGCGGGTACGCCGTCGCCCGGTGGACGAAGAAGCGGCCGCTGGGCGGGGTCGCCCTCGCCGCCGCGGGCAGCGTCGCCGCGTACGAGTGGAACCGGCAGGCGGGACCGCGTGCGGCCGTCGGGCTGACCGCCGCGTATGTCGCCGCGTTCGCCGGTTCGCACCCGCTGGCCAAGAAGGTCGGCGCCTGGCCCGCCGTCTTCGCCGTGGCGGGCGGCGTGGCCGCCGCGTCGTGGGCGGTCACACACCGGGCCGCCTGACTCAGAGCCCGGCGCCCGTCCCCGCGCACCGGACCCGGGGCGCGCCGGGCCCCGGCTCCCGCGGGACCGGACGCCCCGGACTCCGCGCGCCCCGCGTCCTACGCCCCCAGCGCCCGCGACACCGTGTAGATCAGCAGCCCCGCCAGCGCACCCACCACCGTGCCGTTGATCCGGATGAACTGCAGGTCGCGGCCGATGTGCGCCTCGATCTTCTTCGACGTCTGGTCCGCGTCCCAGCTCGCGACCGTGTCGCTGATCAGCGAGGTGATCTCCGCGCGGTACGTCGTCACGACATAGACCGCCGCGTCCTCCAGCCAGCCCTCCAGCTTGGCCTGCATCCGCCCGTCCGTCGCCAGCCGCGCACCGAACGACAGCAGCGAGGCGCGCGCCCGCAGCCGCAGCTCGCTCTGCTCGTCGTCCGCCGCCGCGATGACCATCGTGCGTACGGACGACCAGGCCGACGCGATGACCTCCTGCACCTCACCGCGCCCCAGGATCTCCGACTTCAGCCGCTCCACCCGCGCCCGGGTGTCCGTGTCCGTCTGGAGGTCGGCGGCGAAGTCCGTCAGGAAGGTGTCGATCGAGGCGCGCGCCGGGTGCCCCGGCATGTCCCGCATCTCCGTGATGAAGCGCAGCAGTTCCTTGTAGACCCGCTCCCCCACCCGCTTGTCGACGAACCGCGGCGTCCAGCCCGGCGCCCCGCCCTGCACCGCGTCCATCACCGAATCGCCGTGCAGCACCAGCCAGTCGTGGGCACGCACACAGATCAGGTCCACCATCCTGCGGTGCCCGCCGTCGGCGACGATCTTCTCCAGCATCTTGCCGAGACCGGGGGCGATCTCCGCCGCGTTGGCCCGCCGGGTGATCGCCTCGCCCACCACGGCCTGCACATCGGAGTCCCGCAGCACCGTCAGCGCACCGCGCAGCGCGGTCGACAGCTCGGCGGTGACCCGGTCGGCGTGCTGCGGCTCGGCCAGCCAGGCCCCGAGCCGGCCGCCGATACCGAGGGAATGTATACGGCTGCGCACGACATCACCGGAAAGGAAATTCTCCCCGACGAAGGAACCCAGAGAGGCCCCCAGCTGGTCCTTCTTGGTGGGGATGATGGCGGTGTGCGGGATCGGCAGGCCGAGCGGACGCTTGAACAGCGCCGTGACGGCGAACCAGTCGGCCAGCGCACCCACCATCCCCGCCTCGGCTGCCGCGGCGACGAAGCCCGGCCAGCCGCCCACGCCCGCGTTCTTCGCCCAGGTGGCGAGGACGTACACCAGCGCGACCAGCAGAAGGAGGCCTGTCGCCGTGGTCTTCATCCGGCGTACACCGCGCCGCTTCTCCTCGTCTGCGGCGGTGTACGCGAACGAGGCAAGGGGGGCCGGACGGCCGCCGGGCCCGGAACGGGCCGCGCCCACCGCCCGCTCGTGGGCACGCTCCGCCTGCCCCGCACCCTGTTCCCCGGGTCCGGTCCGATCGATCCGTTCCATCCGCTCCACCCGTCCGCGTACGTATCGCCCCCGGTGTCCCGTACGCATTGTCCTTACCTGACCTACTCCCGGGCCGCACGTCGAGTTCCCGGAGCCCTGCCCCATCATGGGATCAGCCCGACCATCACGAGGAGACACACCGCCCATGCCCAGGCGTCAGGGGTACGCCCTGCTCATCGCCCTCGTGGCGGGCACCGCCGCACTCGCCGCCGGGGTGGCGTTCGCCGGCCCGCTGCTGTTCTCCGGTTCCGGCACCGGCCGCAAGCAGACCGCCGCACCCGATCCGCGGTCCGTGGCCCGTACGCCCGCCGCGCCCGCCCACTCCACCGGCCTCTGGCTCAGCACCTGGACGGCGGCACCCACCACCGGCGTGATCGACACGTACCACGGCGACCCGGCCCGGCGCACCATCCGTAACGTCGTGCACACCAGCATCGGGGGCGACGCGGCCCGCATCACCCTCTCCAACCTCTTCGGTACGCGCCCGCTGGTGATAACCCACGCCACGGTGAACACCCGCCCCGTGACCTTCCGCGGCGCGTCCACCGTGACCGTCGCCGCGGGCGGCCGGGTCGTCAGCGACCCGGTCGTCGTCCCGGTCGCCGCCGACGCGGATCTCGTCGTCGCCCTGCGCACTCCCACCGCCGAAGGTCCCGTCACGATCCACCCGGGCACCCACCAGACGTCGTACGTGGAGGACGAGCGGGGCACCTGGCGCACCACCGACTGGCGCTACCTCACCGCCGTCGACGTGCACAACGAGACCGCCGCCGGAACGATCGCGGTGATCGGCGACTCGCTCACGGCGGGCACCGGCTCCACCCTCGACGCCAACAGCCGCTGGCCCGACGTCCTGGCCGACCGGCTGCACGACCGGTACGCGGTGGCCAACGCCGGCATCGCGGGCAACCGCATCCTGCGCGACGGACGCGGCGTGCGGGCGAGTGCCCGCTTCGACCGCGACGTACTGGACGTCGCCGGGGTGAGGACCGTCGTCATCGCGCTGGGCATCAACGATGTGCAGCAGTCTCCGCAGGAGACCGACCCGCGACGCATCGCGGACGCCCTGCGGTCCCTGACCCGGCGCGCCCACGCACACGGACTGCGGGTCGTCGGGGCGACACTGATGCCGTACGAGGGGTTCCGCACCTGGACGCCCGCCCAGAACGCCGTCCGGGAACAGGTCAACGACCTCATCCGGGCGGGCGGGGTCTTCGACTCGGTCATCGATTTCGACAAGGCGGCCCGCGACCCGTACCACCCCTCCCGGCTCCTGCCGTCCTACGACTCCGGCGACCACCTCCACCTGAACGACACGGGCTACCGGCAGCTGGGTTCAGTGGTGGACCTGGCCGCCCTGCGGCACGGACAGCCCGTCTCCGACCAGCTCTGAGAGAAGGGCGGGGCCGCCGCGGCGGAGGGCCGTTCGAGCCGGGCGGGAAACAGAACGGCCTTCGGGCTCAGCCCTCGAACCGGCCCGAGGCCCCCTCGCCCTTCTCCGAACCGCCGCGCCGCCGGTCCAACTCCCGGGCCCGTTCGGCCTCCTTCAACCGCTGCTTCTCCGCCTTGCTCCGCTTGCGCTCCACACCGACGCCGCCCATCAGCGCGAACCCCGTGATCCGCACCCGCGGGGAATCCGGCGACAGAACCCCCTCGTCCTTCGAGTGCTCCCCGAAGCCGCCCATGATGCCGATGCCCCTGACGTCGGCATTCAGCTCCGGCGGCACCACCACATGAATGCCACCCATGATCGTGATGCAGCGGATCACCACCTCACGGTCCTCGAAGCTGGCCTCACGCAGATCGATCTCACCGCCGCCCCACATCGCGAACGCGGTGAACTTCCGGCCCACCGTCCAGTTCCCCCGCCGGCCGAACCCGCCCCAGAACGCGAAGGCCCCGCTCGACGTAGCGGGCTTGCCGACCCGGTCCGCCCAGCGCGCCCCCGACCCCGTCGCCGCGCGTACCGGAGCCTGACCCAACGAGGCCACCTCCGCCCCCGGCGCCGGAAGATCACGCACGAGCGGCTCCAACTCCCCGTGCGTACGCGCCTTGTAGGCCGATTCGAGCCGCTGCTCGAACTCCTCCATCTCCAGCCGGCCCTCGGCCACCGCCTCGCGCAGGGTCTCGGCGACACGCTCACGCTCGGTATCGGAGGCACGCATTTCCGGAAGGTCACTTGTCATACCGCGCAGCCTATTGAACGCGTACGCTCCCGTCACCGACCCGCAGGCCGCCGGACGACGCGTACATCTTCGCGATCACGGCCTCGATGTCGGGCTCGCGTACCGACAGGTCGACCAGAGGATAGTCCGCGGCGATCCGGGCGACCAGCGGCGCGGCCGACTCCGAGGCCGGAAAGGCCAGCCACTGGCGCGGCCCCTCCACCTTCACCGTGCGGACCGAAGGCGACGAGTCCAGCCGGATCGGAGGGATTTCACGCTCCAGGTCGACCACCAGGGTCCGCTCGCTCTCACCCACCTCGTGCAGCCCGGCGAGCGCGCCGTCATACATCAGCCTGCCGTGGTCGATCACCATCACGCGCTTGCAGAGCTGCTCGATGTCCGTCAGGTCGTGCGTGGTGAGCAGCACCGTCGTTCCGCGTTCGGCATTCAAGTCCCGCAGGAACTGACGGACTTTGACCTTGGACACGACGTCCAGGCCGATCGTCGGCTCGTCCAGGTACAGCACCTCCGGATCGTGCAGCAGCGCCGCCGCGATGTCCCCGCGCATCCGCTGCCCCAGCGACAGCTGCCGTACGGGTACGTCCAACAGCTCGCCCAGGTCCAGGAGTTCGACGCAGCGGTCCAGATTCTCGCGGAAGCGGGCGTCGGGGATCCGGTACATCCGGTGCATCAGCCGGTAGGAGTCGCGCAGCGGCAGGTCCCACCAGAGCGTGGTGCGCTGGCCGAACACCACCCCGATCCGGTGCGCCAGCCTCGTACGCTCCCTGGACGGGTCGATGCCCGCCACCCGCAGCCGGCCGCCGCTCGGTGTGAGGATGCCGGTCAGCATCTTGATCGTGGTCGACTTCCCGGCGCCGTTCGGCCCGATGTAGCCGACCATCTCACCGCGCGTGACACGGAAGCTGATGGAGTCGACCGCGCGCACCTGGTGACGTTCGCCGCGCATGAAGCCGGTCCTGCGGCGCACGTCGAAGACCTTCTCGACGTCGTCGAGCTCGATGAAACCGGCGCCGTCGCCGGCGCGTGCGGTGTCGGTGGTGTCGGTGGTGTCGATACCGCTGACAGCGGTGTCGGTGTCGGGTCCCGCGTCCATGCCCCTCATCCCTGACCTCATCCCTGACCTCGTCCCTGCCCTGTCCCGCCCTGTCCTGCCCGGTGTTCCGTCAACTTCCCGTGCTGCGGTAGGCGCGCAGACCCGTGCGCCAGGCCAGACCCGCGAGCAGCCCGCACAGGCCCGCCACCACCGGGGGCAGGAACGCCACCCAGTCCGGCAGATCAAGCGGATAGTCCCGGCCCAGCACGTAGAGCGCGGGCAGCCAGTTCACGAAGGCCAGCGGCACCACGAACGTCACCCCGCGCACCAGATCCTTCGCGAAGATCGACGGCGGGTACTGGAGCAACGTGTTCCCTCCGTACGTGAAGGAGTTCTGCACCTGGGAGGCGTCCTGCGCGACGAACTGGAACGCCGCCCCGGCCACGAACACCGCGGCGTAGATCGCCGCCCCGCTCAGCAGCATCAGCGGGATCATCACCACCCTCAGCGGCGTCCAGTCGACGTCCAGCGCCACCAGCGCGTACCCGAGAACCAACGCCCCCTGAGTGATCCGCCCCAGCCTGCGCAACGCGAACCGGTCCGCCGCGACCTGGGCGAGCACCGGCACCGGCCGCACCAGCAGCGTGTCCAGCGTGCCGTCGCGCACCCGCCGTCCCAGCCGGTCCATCGAGCCCATCACCAGATCGGCGAGCCCGAACGCGGTGCCCGAGGCCCCGTACAGCAGCGCGACCTCGGGCAGCGAGTAACCGCCCAGCGCGTCCACGTGCGAGAACATCAGCAGGATCGTGACGAAGTCGAAGGCGGTCGCCGCGAAGTTCCCGAACGCCGTCATCGCGAACGAGGCGCGGTACGCCATCGTCGAGCGCAGCCACATCGCCGCGATCAGCCCGTAAGCCCGGACCCCCTCGACGAGCCTCGACCGCTCGACGAACACCACCTCGGGCAGGTCCGCCGTCCCGGCCCCGGCCGCCTCCACCGCACCGGCCGTCTCAGCCACCCTGGACCACCACCCTCCTCGTCGCCACCGACTGCACCAACCGGCCCACCAGCAGCAGCGTCACCGCCCAGCCGCCCTGGAAGGCGTACGCCTCCACCAGACCCCACCCCGTGTGCTTGCCGAGCAGCACATCGGCAGGGACCTGGAGCAGCGACGACCACGGCATCGCCCGTGCCACCTCGCCCAGCGCGCCGGGGAACAGCGTCAGCGGCAGCAGCATCCCGGAGAAGAACATCCCGGCCAGGGCCGTCATCTGCGACACCCCCGCACCGTCCAGCAGCCAGAACGCGGAGAGCGCCACGAGATAGCGGATCGCGAAACTGACCAGGACACCGAGGGTCACCGAGACGAGAAAGGCCAGCCAGGCCCACGGCGAGGCGGGCAGCGCCAGATCGAAGGCGAGCGAGCCCACCAGCATCGGCACGATGCCGCGGCCCAGCAGATGGAATGCGGCCCGGCCCACATCGCCTGCCATCCACCAGAGTTGGAGATCCACCGGGCGGTAGAGATCGACCGCGACATCGCCGGTACGGATCCGCTCGATCAGCTCGTCCTCGAAACCGCCGCCCAGCATGGAGCAGGTCATCAGCAGAGCCTGCCCCAGCCAGACATAGGTGAGCGCCTCGGACATGTCGTAACCGCCGAGCTGCGGACGCTGGTCCCACAGCGCCACATAGGTGTACGCCAGGATGAAACCGAAGACGGTGTTGGTGAAGACTCCCGCCGCCGTCGCCGTTCGATAGGTGGCATGGCGCCGGAACCCGCCCGCCGCCACCACCGCGTACAGCCGCACCGCATCCACCCCCGTCGCTCGTCGCTCGGGCGCCCAACGGCGTTGGACACCAAAGCGCAAGACCTTAGACCAGTGGAGGCAGCCGCCGCGACCGCTTTTCGGGGGCGATCCGAGGCTTATTCCACGGAAAGGGGCACTATGAGAAAACTGACCGCGGCCGAGGAGTCTGCACGGACATGAGCGACGAGCCACAGCAGCCGAGCGGGGAGAACGAACCCCGGCCCTGGGCCCCCAGGGATCCGTCCGCCCACGACGACAACAGCGCTCACGCCGGCCACGACAGCCACAGCAGTCACAGCGGCCACAGCGGCCACGGCGGAGAACAAGGCGACGGGCACGACAAGGCGAAGGAGCCCGAGCGCCCCGGGCGCACCGGCTGGCGCCGCGCCCTCCCCACCTGGCGAATGGTCGTCGGCGCCGCCCTCGTCGTCGTCGCCCTCCTGATCGGCGGCTTCATCGCCGGATACGAACTCGTCGGCATCCCGCCCGCCAACGCCAGCGCCACCGCGCAGTCCAACGTCTACCTCTACAAGGACGGCAGCGTCATCGCCCGCTCCGGCGAGGTCAACCGGGAGAACGTCGAACTCGCCCAGGTCCCACTCACCGTCCAGCACGCGGTCCTCGCCGCCGAGGACCGCGACTTCTACTCCGAACGGGCCGTCGACCTCATGGCCATGGCCCGCGCCGCCTGGAACACCTTCACCGGCAAGGGCACGCAGGGCGGGTCGACCATCACCCAGCAGTACGTCAAGAACTACTACCTCGGCCAGGAACAGACCGTCACCCGCAAGATGAAAGAGTTCTTCATCGCGGTCAAACTCAACCGCGAGGAGTCCAAGAGCCAGATCTTCGAGGGCTACCTCAACACCAGCTACTTCGGCCGCAACGCCTACGGCATCCAGGCCGCCGCCCAGGCCTACTACAGCAAGGACATCGGCTCGATCACCACCGCCGAGGGCGCCTACCTCGCCTCTCTCCTCAATGCCCCCAGCGCGTACGACGTCGTCGTCCACCCCGAGAACAAGGCCGCGGCCCTCGCGCGCTGGAACTACGTACTCGACGGCATGGTCAAGGAGAAATGGCTCGGCGCCGGCGAACGCGCCGCCATGAGGTTCCCCGTGCCGGGCAAGGTCAAGCCACCCACCGGACTCTCCGGACAGCGCGGCTACGTCGTCCAGGCCGTCGACGACTACCTCACCAGCAACAAGATCATCGAAGAGAACACCCTGGCCACCGGCGGCTACCGGATCACCACCACCCTGGAGAGGAAGAAGCAGAACGCGCTCGTCAAAGCCGTCGACGACAACGTGATGTCCCGGACGAGCACCGACCGCGAGGCCGACCGCAACGTCCGCGTCGGCGGCGCCTCCATCGACACCGGCACCGGCCGGGTCGTCGCCATGTACGGCGGTATCGACTACACCAAGCAGTACGTGAACAACGCGACCCGCCGCGACTACCAGGTCGGCTCCACCTTCAAGCCGTTCGTCTTCACCTCCGCCGTCGCCAACGGCTCCACCACCCAGGACGGGCGGCGCATCACTCCCAACACCGTCTACGACGGCATGAACAGGCGCATGGTCGAGGGCCCCGACGGACCCACCGGATACTCCCCCGCCAACGAGGACGACATCGACTACGGCCCCATCACCGTCCGCAGAGCCACCGACAAGTCCGTCAACGCCGTCTACGCCCAGATGGCCGAGGACGTCGGCCCCGGAAAGGTCGAGCAGACCGCCATCGGCCTCGGCATCCCCGAGAACACCCCCGACCTCACCCCGTACCCGTCCATCGCGCTCGGCGTCGCCACCGCGAGCGTCCTCGACATGGCCGAGGCGTACACCACCCTCGCCGACCACGGCAGGCACCGCGCGTACGTCCTCGTCGACAGGGTCAGCAAGGGCGGCACGGACCTGGAGCTCCCCGGCAGGAACACCGGGCAGGCCGTCAGCCGGGAGGCGGCCGACACCACCACCGCGATCCTTCAGAGCGTCGTCGAGAGCGGCTCCGGCGCCGCCGCCCAAGCAGCCGGCCGCCCCGCCGCGGGCAAGACCGGCACCGCCGAGGACGACAAGGCGGCCTGGTTCGCCGGATACACCCCCGACCTCACCACCGTCATCGCCGTCATGGGCCAGGACCCCGAGACCGGCGTGCAGAAATCGCTCTACGGAGCACTCGGACTGGCCCGCGTCAATGGCGGTGACACACCCGCCCGGACCTGGGCCCAGTACACCGAGGCCGCACTCCGCGGCACCATGGTCCAGGACTTCGACCTCAACCTCGAAAGCGGCGCCGAGGAAACCGTCCCGCCCACCGAACAGAGCAGCAGCCCCGGCAGCACCGTGACACCAACCGGGCCTCCCGTCGGCACTCCGCCCGGCAGCACCGGAAGCACCTCACCCAGCGGCCCGCCCGGACCCGGAACCGGCGGACCCGCCATCGGCGGCACGGAGACCGGCGGCCCGACCGGCGGCGGCGCGGAGAACGGCGGCGCGGTGAACGGCGACGGGAACATCGGCGGTCCGGACGGCCCCGGCACCGGGAACGGCCACGACTGGCTCCCGGGCGCCCCGGGCACCCCCGCCCCCTCGACACCCATGGCACCGTCGCCACCCCCGGCACCCGTAGCACCCCCGGCACCCGTAGCACCCCCGGCGCCCGTGGCACCGCCGACACCCCCGGCACCCGTGGCACCGCGTCAGTGACCCGAGGTCGCCTTCAGCCCCACGACAGCCACCAGCAACAAACAGACGAAGAAGATCCGGGCGGCAGTCGCCGGCTCACCCAGCACCACCATGCCGAGGATCGCCGCACCGGCCGCACCGATACCGACCCACACGCCGTACGCCGTACCGATCGGGAGCGTCCTCGCCGCATGGGACAGCATCACCATGCTCGCCACGATCCCGAGCCCCGTGAACACACTCGGCCACAGCCGGGTGAAACCCTCCGTGTACTTCATCCCGATCGACCAGGCCACTTCCAGCAGACCGGCGACAACCAACAGAACCCACGCCACGACGGCACCTCCGACAAGACAGAACGCGAACAACACAGGTGCGTCGTCTTTGCGAAGCCCGGTACGGCGCGTCTCGTCGGGATGGCTCCACCGTAGCAAAGAACAAGCAAAAGACCTGGTGACACCGGTCACCAGGTCACTCGCGACAGCCACGACCTACAGATACAACCCGGTGGAATCCACCGACCCCTCGAACCGGTCCGCCGCCACCGCGTGCAGATCCCGCTCACGCATCAGCACATACGCCACACCGCGCACCTCGACCTCCGCACGGTCCTCGGGGTCGTACAGCACCCGGTCACCCGGCTCCACCGTCCGCACGTTCTGACCCACCGCGACCACGACAGCCCAGGCCAGCCGACGGCCGACCGCAGCCGTCGCCGGAATCAGGATGCCGCCGCCCGAACGCCGCTCGCCCTCCGGCGTATCGGACCGGACCAGCACACGGTCGTGCAACATGCGGATGGGCAGCTTGTCGTCGGTGTTCTCGCTCACGCCCCGCAACCTACCTGCCCGCCGCGACTCCGCACGCCCCCGGGGTACGCGGATCGCGGCATCAGTTCTTCCTGCGCCGCTTCGACGCCACGACCAGACCCACGACACCCACCGCGAGCAACGCCGCCGGGATCACCCGCTCCAGACGCGGAGCCCCGTCCTCGGACACGAACTGCGCCTTCACATCCGAAACCGTCCGGTTCACCGCGACGAAAGCCCGCCCCGCCGTCCGGTCCACGGCCTCGGCGGCCTTGGCCTTCGCATCACCCATGATCGTCTTCGGGTGCACCCGCACCCCGATCTCATCGAGCACCACCGCAAGCTGCTCACGCCTGCTGATGATGTCCGCCTCGATCTGCGCAGGGGTCCTCGCATCCGACACCGCGCCGCCTCCGTGGTCCTCGTCCGGTAAACCTTCATCGACAGTCTGTCAGCTCGACCGCCCACGCACCCGGCGGCACCCCCTATTACGCTCGGTCCCGTACACCCCACGCGCCACCTGAGGAGAACCATGAGCGAGCGACTCCAGCCCGGCGACACCGCCCCCGCCTTCACCCTCCCCGACGCCGACGGCAACGAGATCTCGCTCGCCGACCACAAGGGCCGCAAGGTCATCGTGTACTTCTACCCGGCCGCCCTCACCCCCGGCTGCACCAAGCAGGCCTGCGATTTCACCGACAACCTGGAGCTGCTCGCCGGCGCCGGATACGACGTCATCGGCGTCTCCCCCGACAAGCCCGAGAAGCTCGCGAAGTTCCGCGAGAAGGAGAACCTCAAGGTCACCCTGGTCGG
Organism: Streptomyces sp. NPDC093149; assembly: GCF_044754145.1. NCBI lineage: Bacteria > Bacillati > Actinomycetota > Actinomycetes > Kitasatosporales > Streptomycetaceae > Streptomyces > Streptomyces sp. NPDC093149. The sequence continues at coordinate 168,548 of NZ_JBIVON010000002.1, read as the reverse complement.
CGACCCCTCCAAGGAGACCCTTGAGGCATACGGCGCCTTCGGCGAGAAGAAGCTCTACGGCAAAACGGTGACGGGCGTCATCCGCTCCACGATCGTCGTGGACGGGGAGGGCAAGGTCGAGCGAGCCCTCTACAACGTCAAGGCCACCGGCCACGTGGCCAAGATCATCAAGGACCTCGGCATCTGACCCGCCCCGCCGGGAACGGCTCCCGCGACCGCCGGACCCCCTGGCTGCCGCAGAGAACCGAGAAGCCCCTCGGACGGCCCCGCCGCATCACGGCGGCGGGGATCGATGTCAGTCACTTCCCCGGCATGAATCGTCCGCAACCGGGTCTGCTGTTCACCATCGAGGAACTTCGGACGGCTGTCGCCTCCGCCGAGACTGTTCGGGCAGTGGCACGGAGCCTGGGAGTGCGTGACGACCGCCGGTCGCGCTCCGCGCCGGCGAGCATGCTGCACAGGAAGGGGATCGACACTTCCCACTTCCGCAACGCACGCCTCGCGATCCCGGAGAAGACCCTGCGGGAAGCCGTTCCGCCGCAAGAGAAAGGGCGGCTCCAACACCTCCGTACAGCGACCTCTCCGTGCCGCGAATGCCCCTGGCCCGCTACCATGGGTCGGGATATGCGGCCGTAGCCAAACTGGTATCGGCGGGTGTTTTAGGGGCATCTGGGAGAAATCCTGTGTGGGTTCGAATCCCACCGGCCGCACTGACCGTGACTCCGAAGGCTCGGCTCGCAGTGACTGCGGGCCGAGCATTCGGCGTTCCAGGGGTCACCCCACCAACTCCCGCACCACCGGCACCAGCGCCCGGAACGCCTTGCCGCGGTGGCTGATCGCGTTCTTCTCCGCCGGGGTCAGCTCGGCGCAGGTGCGCATCTCGCCCTCCGGCTGGAGGATCGGGTCGTAGCCGAAGCCGTTCGTGCCGGACGGGGTGTGGCGCAGGGTGCCCAGGAGGCGGCCCTCGACCACGCGTTCCGTGCCGTCGGGGAGGGCGAGGGCCGCCGCGCAGGCGAAATGGGCGCTGCGGTGCGGGTTGTCGATGTCGGAGAGCTGGGCCAGGAGCAGGTCCAGGTTGGCCCGGTCGTCGCCGTGGGTGCCGGCCCAGCGGGCGGAGAAGATGCCGGGGGCGCCGCCGAGTACGTCCACGCAGAGGCCGGAGTCGTCGGCGATGGCGGGGTGGCCGGTGGCCTCGGCGAGGGCGTGGGCCTTGAGGAGAGCGTTCTCGGCGAAGGTGACGCCGGTCTCCTTGACGTCGGGGATGTCCGGGTACGCGCCCGCGCCGACGAGTTCGTGGTCGAGGCCTGCGTCGGCGAGGATCGCGTGGAGTTCGGTGATCTTCCCGGTGTTGCGGGTGGCGAGGATGAGGCGGGTCATGTCACCCAGTATCGGTGGTGGCCAGGGGGTGCAGAGCCGTCGCCGTTGTCCGGGCTGTCAGGGCGTGCAGGGCCGTCACGGCTGTCAGGGCGTGCAGACCTTGCCGATCTCCTGGGCGGCGTCGGTGACGGGGGTGATGTCGGGGGTGGCGTCGCCCTTGTCGATGGCGTCACGGACGTTGCCGACGCCGGACCGGAGGTCGTCGACGGCCTTGCCGAGGTCGGCGTTGTCGGTCTTGTCTCCGAGGTCGGCGAGTTCCTTCTCGATGGTGTCGAGGGCTTCGGATGCCTGGGTGGGGTCGTTCGAGGCGTTGGAGACGGCCTGTTGGAGGTTGTCGACGCCGGTGGCGATGGCGTCGGCGGTACGCACGCAGTCGAGTGCCTTGTCCATCGCGCCGCAACCGGCTGCCGCGGTGAGGGTGAGGGTGGTCAGGGTCAGCGCGAGGGTGATGCGGCGGTGGCGGGTGGCCTTGGCCATGGTGCGGTTTCCTCCCCGGGTGCGGATACGCGGACGGGCGCACGGTTCGACCCGTGCGCCCGTGTTCGTAACGACGCGTTGTGGTGCGTATGTGGTTGCTTCTTTACCTGCGTGCCCGAAGCCTGCCCGTGCTTCTCGTGGGCTCGCGGGGGTTACTCGCCGAGGGTGCGGGCGAGGGCTTCGTTCTGGAGGGCGGTGAGGTCCGCGCAGCCGGCGGTGGCGAGGTCGAGGAGGACGCCCAGTTCCTTGCGGTCGAAGGGGGTGGCCTCGGCGGTGCCCTGGACCTCGACGAAGCGGCCGTCGCCGGTGCAGACGACGTTCATGTCGGTGTCGGCGCGGACGTCTTCCTCGTAGCAGAGGTCGAGGAGGGGGGTGCCGTCGACGATGCCGACGCTGATCGCGGAGACGGTGTCGGTCAGCGGTTTGCGGCCGTGCTTGACGAGCTTCTTGCGCTGGGCCCAGGTGACGGCGTCGGCGAGGGCGACGTAGGCGCCGGTGATGGCGGCGGTGCGGGTGCCGCCGTCGGCCTGGAGGACGTCGCAGTCCAGGACGATGGTGTTCTCGCCGAGGGCCTTGTAGTCGACGACGGCGCGCAGGGAGCGGCCGATGAGCCGGCTGATCTCGTGGGTGCGGCCGCCGATCTTGCCACGTACGGATTCCCGGTCGCCGCGGGTGTTGGTGGAGCGGGGCAGCATGGAGTATTCGGCGGTGACCCAGCCTTCGCCGCTGCCCTTGCGCCAGCGGGGGACGCCCTCGGTGACGGAGGCGGTGCAGAAGACCTTGGTGTCGCCGAAGGAGATGAGTACGGAGCCTTCGGCGTGCTTGCTCCATCCGCGTTCGATGGTGACGGGGCGGAGCTGTTCGGGGGTGCGGCCGTCGATACGAGACATGGCGTCGACTGTATCCGGTGCGGGGAGGGGGCCCGTTCGGGTGTCGGGGGCGGCTGCCGGGGCGGTGCGGTGCGGGGTGCGGGGTGCGGGGTGGTTTCCGTTTCGGTGCGGGACAGGCCCCGTCCGGGTGGGCGGGGCCTGCGTGGCGCTGAGCGGTCGGGCTCAGCGGGGGGTTATGCGGAGGGTTCGACGGCCGGTCACATCATGTCTTCGATGTCGGCGGCGATGGGGTCGGCGTCGGTGCCGATGACGACCTGGATCGCGGTGCCCATCTTGACGACGCCGTGGGCTCCGGCGGCCTTGAGCGCGGCTTCGTCGACCTTGCTGGGGTCGTGGACCTCGGTGCGGAGGCGTGTGATGCAGCCTTCGATCTCGTCGATGTTCTCGATACCGCCGAGCCCGGCGACGATCTTCTCAGCCTTGCTGGCCATGGCCTTCTCCCTGGTTGTTCACATGCGTGCGACGGCCCACCCTGGGTCCGTTTCGTCACCGTAACGCACGTTTGGCCCAGCTTCGCGAGCGAGTGTCTGGACCGTCCCCAATGATGACGATCATCGGTGCCCTGTCTTCCAGGCGGGTTACGCACCGTACCTCAACTGGTCTACACCAGTGTGCAACGACCGCCGACCGCGCCGTGTTCCGGGAGGACGCCGATGAGCTCGACGAGCAGCGCCGCAGTACCGCGGAGGACATGGTGGAACGGCTTCTTCCAAGGCCTCCAGAAGATGGGCCGCAGCCTCCAGCTCCCGATCGCCGTCCTGCCCGCGGCGGGCATTCTCAACCGGCTCGGCCAGCCGGACGTATTCGGCGACGAGGGCCTGCGCTGGGGCAACGTGGCCAAGGTGTTCGCGGCCGCGGGCGGTGCGCTGCTCGACTCGGGGCTCGGCCTCCCGCTGCTGTTCTGCATCGGTGTGGCGATCGGCATGGCGAAGAAGTCGGACGGTTCGACCGCGCTCGCCGCGGTGGCCGGCTTCCTCGTCTACTACGCGGTGCTGCACGCCTTCCCGGTGGACTGCGCGCCCGGCTCGACGTTCACCTCGGGCGGCACCTGGTTCGGCACCTGTGTCACCGGCAACGCCACGGTGACGGCCGCGCAGTACCAGAACCCCGGGGTGTTCGGCGGCATCGTGATGGGTCTGCTGTCCGCCTGGTTCTGGCAGCGGTACCACCGGGTCAAGCTGGTGGACTGGCTGGGCTTCTTCAACGGCCGTCGGCTCGTCCCGATCATCATGGCGTTCGTCGGCCTGCTCTTCGCCGCGTTGTGCGCCTGGCTCTGGCAGCCGATCGGCGACGGTCTGACCAGCTTCTCCAAGTGGCTGGTGGACCTGGACTGGGCCGGCTCCGGCATCTTCGGTGTCGCCAACCGCGCGCTGCTGGTCATCGGTCTCCACCAGTTCCTGAACACGTTCGTCTGGTTCCAGTTCGGCGACTTCACCAAGCCGGACGGCACGGTCGTGCACGGTGACATCAATCGCTTCCTGGCGGGCGACCCGACGGCCGGTCAGTTCACCTCGGGCTTCTTCCCGATCATGATGTTCGCCCTGCCCGCGGCAGCGCTGGCGATCTACCACTGCGCCAAGCCGCATCGCCGCAAGGCGGTCGGCGGCATGATGCTCTCGGTCGGCCTGACGTCGTTCGTGACGGGCATCACCGAGCCGATCGAGTACTCGTTCCTCTTCGTCGCGCCGCTGCTGTACGCGATCCACGCGGTGCTCACCGGCGTCTCGATGGCGGTGACCTGGGCGATCGGGGTCAAGGACGGCTTCAGCTTCTCCGCGGGTCTGATCGACTACGTCATCAACTGGAGCCTGGCGACCAAACCGTGGCTGATCATCCCGATCGGCCTGGTCTTCGCCGCCGCGTACTATGCGATCTTCCGGTTCGCGATCACCGGATTCAATCTGCAGACGCCGGGCCGGGAGCCCGACGAGCTGGAGGCGGAGATCGAGAGGGATCTCACGAAATAGCAGATCAGGCGGGTCTTTCGACCCCATCGACAGAGGCCCTCGGACCCTTGAGTCCGGGGGTCTTCGCCATGTCACCGAACGTGGGCGATAGCTCATGCGAAGTAGTCGGATCGTGAAGGTTCCTTATCCCGCCCACACCGTGCTACAACTGGTCTACACCACTGAGTGGTTCAGACCACGTGGCGATCTGCCGCGTTCTTCGAGTCGCCGCCTCCCCCCTCATCGACCTGGGCGGCGCCTTGTCCAATGGAGGAAGTTGATGTCCACGGCAGACACCGCGCCCGCGGTCACCAAGAAGAAGGGCGCCGGCGCGATGGCGGTCATGCAGCGCATCGGCCGCAGCCTCATGCTGCCGGTCGCGGTGCTGCCCGCGGCCGCGCTCCTGGTCCGCCTCGGCAACGACGACATGCTCGGCAGGGACTCGTTCCCGGGCTTCATCACCAAGATCGCGAGCTTCATGGCCGCGGGTGGCAACGCGATCCTCGACAACATGGCGCTGCTGTTCGCCGTCGGCATCGCGATCGGCTTCGCCAAGAAGTCGGACGGCTCGACCGCCCTCGCCGCCGTCACCGGTTACCTGGTCTTCCAGAAGGTGCTCGCCACCTTCACCGACAGCAACCTGCCGCAGGTCGCGACGGTCGTCGACGGCAAGGTGGTCATGACGGACGCCCCCGTGGACGCCAAGGTCCTCGGCGGTGTGGTGATGGGCATCATCGTCGCGCTGCTCTACCAGCGGTTCCACCGGACGAAGCTGCCGGCCTGGGCGGGCTTCTTCGGCGGCCGCCGGCTGGTCCCGATCCTCTCCGCGTTCGCGGGCCTGGTCATCGGCATCGCCTTCGGTTACATCTGGCCGGTGCTCGGCACCGGACTGCACAACTTCGGTGAGTGGCTGGTCGGTTCGGGCGCGGTCGGCGCGGGCATCTTCGGTGTCGCCAACCGTGCGCTGATCCCGGTCGGCATGCACCACCTGCTGAACTCGTTCCCGTGGTTCCAGGCCGGTGAGTACCACGGCAAGAGCGGCGACATCAACCGCTTCCTGGCCGGTGACCCGACGGCCGGACAGTTCATGACCGGCTTCTTCCCGATCATGATGTTCGCCCTCCCGGCGGCCTGCCTCGCGATCGTCCACTGCGCCCGCCCCGAGCGCCGCAAGGTCGTCGGCGGCATGATGTTCTCCCTCGCGCTCACCGCGTTCGTCACCGGTGTGACCGAGCCGATCGAGTTCACCTTCATGTTCATCGCCCCGGCGCTGTACGCGGTCCACGCGGTGCTCACCGGTGTCTCCATGGCCCTCACCTGGGGCCTCGGCATGAAGGACGGCTTCGGCTTCTCCGCCGGTGCGGTCGACTTCTTCCTGAACCTCGGCATCGCGAGCAAGCCATGGCTGCTGGTGCTGGTCGGTCTCTGCTTCGCGGTGGTCTACTACGTGGTCTTCCGCTTCGCGATCACCAAGTTCAACCTGCCGACCCCGGGCCGCGAGTCCGACGAGGAGCTGGCCGAGCTCCTCAAGGCCGAGGCGAAGTAGTCCTCGGCGCGGGCCCGGCCCGTACGCCGCGACGGCTCGAAGCCCTCACCTCCCCGGCGGGAGGTGAGGGCTTCGTCGTGCCCCGGCTGCGGTCGGGCCTCAGATCTCGTAGACCGCGCCCGGCGCCGCCACCTCGACCGGTCCGTCGAAGAACATGCGGGCATCGGCCAGGTTGCGGTCGGCGTCGGTCCATGGCGGGATGTGGGTGAGGACGAGACGTCCCACTCCGGCGCGGGCGGCGATCTCGCCCGCCTCGCGGCCGTTGAGGTGGAGGTCCGGGATGTCCTCCTTGCCATGGATGAACGATGCTTCGCAGAGGAACAGATCGACGCCCTCGGCGAGCTCGTCCAGGGCCTCGCAGGCGCCCGTGTCGCCGGAGTACGTGAGCGAGCGGCCGCCGTGCTCGATCCGGATGGCGAAGGAGTCGACGGGGTGGCAGACCTTCTCTGTGCGGACCGAGAAGGGGCCGATCTCGAACGAGCCCGGCTTCAGCGTGTGGAAGTCGAAGACCTCGCTCATCGCCCGCTCGGACGGGGTGTCGCCGTGCGCGGTGGTCAGCCGCTGTTCGGTGCCGTCGGGACCGTAGACCGGGAGGGGCCCGGCAGGGCCACCGTCGTGCCGGTAGTAACGGACGACGAAGTAGGCGCACATGTCGATGCAGTGATCGACATGGAGGTGGCTGAGAAAGACGGCGTCGAGGTCGTAGAGACCGACATGGCGCTGCAGCTCGCCGAGGGCGCCGTTGCCCATGTCGAGGAGCAGCCTGAAGCCGTCGGCCTCTACGAGGTAGCTCGAACACGCCGATCCCGGGGACGGGAACGAGCCGGAGCAGCCGACGACGGTGAGCTTCATGGAGCGTGAACCTCCGAGACGTGGGAACGGGGAGGGTTCGTGCGGTCTGTTGAGCGGTTTGTCGAGCGTAAAGCGCGAAACAGCTGGTCGCTCCTCCACGGCCGTCCGTTGTGGGGGAACTCACCTGCTCTGTCACCGGTTCGATGGAAGAGGTGGGAACGCCGGTACGGTCGGGGCATGGACATGTCCTGGTGGTGGATCGCGTTCGCCGTTGTCGTGCTGCTCGCGCTCGTGGCGGCGCTCGCCGATGGGCGGGGGCGGGGAGGGCGGCGGCCGGGCGGGCGTTCCGGCAGGTCGGCGGGGACGCGCTCGGGCGGGCGTCCGGGCGGGCGGATGCGCCCGCCGGCGGGGCCGGGGCGTGGGACGGGGCCGGAGCGCGGACCGCGGCCGGGTGAGATCTGGTGGGCCGAGGTGCCCTACGAGGACGGGCCCGGGGCGAAGGACCGGCCCTGTCTGGTGCTGTCGGTACGGGGTGGCTCGGCGCGCGTCGCGAAGATCACCAGCAAGTATCACGAGGAGCGGCCCGGGGTGATCGCGCTGCCCGCGGGGACGGTGGGGGATGCGCGGGAGCGGGCGAGTTTCCTGGAGACGGACGAGTTGCGGGAGGTTGCCGTGCGGGGGTTCCGACGGCGGGTGGGGGTGGTGGACCCGGGGGTGTGGGAGCGGGTGCGCGGGCTCGGCTGAGGTCGGGGCGCGGGGCGCCTCGGGCGCGGCCCGGAGGCGGGCCCGGTCGCCGGACGGGCCGGTGGTCGGGTCTGTTCGGCTCGCCCGGCGATCGAGTACGGCGGGCAGTCGAGGGCTGTCCCGTGATCCGTGGTGGATCAGTGCGCGGCGTCGGATGCGGTGCATCGCAAGGCGAAGGAACATCCGCATACTGGATGTATGCGGATGTTCCGGCAATGCGGCGAGGTGCCGTAGCTGTCGTCGTGCGCCCGCCGGGGATCACGGGGCAGCCCTTACGCCCAGAGCTGGCCGTGCAGTGTTTCGATGGCCGCTTCCGTGGTCGGGGCGGTGTAGACGCCCGTCGACAGATACTTCCAGCCGCCGTCCGCCACGACGAAGACGATGTCGGCCTGCTCCCCGGCCTTGACGGCCTTGTTTCCCACTCCGATCGCGGCGTGGAGCGCGGCGCCGGTGGAGACGCCCGCGAAGATGCCCTCCTGCTGGAGGAGTTCGCGGGTACGGGTGACGGCGTCCGCGGAGCCGACCGAGAAGCGGGTGGTGAGGACCGAGGCGTCGTACAGCTCGGGCACGAAGCCCTCGTCGAGGTTGCGGAGCCCGTAGACCAGGTCGTCGTAGCGCGGCTCGGCGGCGACGATCTTGACGTCGGGCTTGTGTTCGCGCAGGTAGCGGCCGACGCCCATGAGCGTGCCGGTGGTGCCGAGGCCTGCCACGAAGTGGGTGACGGACGGGAGGTCGGTGAGGATCTCCGGGCCGGTGGTGGCGTAGTGGGCGCCTGCGTTGTCGGGGTTGCCGTACTGGTAGAGCATGACCCAGTCGGGGTGCTCGGCGGCCAGTTCCTTGGCCACGCGTACGGCCGTGTTGGAGCCGCCGGCCGCCGGGGAGGAGATGATCTCGGCGCCCCACATGGCGAGCAGGTCGCGCCGTTCCTGGGAGGTGTTCTCCGGCATGACGCACACGATGCGGTAGCCCTTGAGCTTGGCCGCCATGGCGAGCGAGATGCCGGTGTTGCCGCTGGTGGGCTCCAGGATGGTGCAGCCGGGGGTCAACCGGCCGTCCTTCTCGGCCTGTTCGACCATGTGGAGCGCGGGGCGGTCCTTGATCGAGCCGGTGGGATTGCGGTCCTCCAGCTTGGCCCAGATCCGGACGTCGGCCGAGGGCGACAGCCGCGGCAGGCGGACGAGCGGTGTGTTGCCCACCGCGGCGAGCGGGCTGTCGTACCGCATCAGTTCATGCCCGCCCGTCGCCCGACCGCCGCCCCGGCCGGACGGGGCTTCGCCCCGGCGGCTCCACCGGCGACGGCCGGGAGGATGGTGACGTTGTCGCCGTCGCTGAGCTCGGTGGAAATGCCGTCCAGGAAGCGGACGTCCTCGTCGTTGAGGTAGACGTTCACGAAGCGGCGGATCTCGTCGCCGTCGACGATGCGCTCGCGGATCCCCTTGTGGCGGCTGTCCAGATCCGTGAAGAGGTCGGCGAGGGTCTCTCCGTCGCCCTCGACGGCCTTGGCGCCGTCGGTGTAGGTGCGGAGGATGGTCGGGATGCGGACCTCGATGGCCATGGCGTGGGCTCCTGTCGGATGCGGAGAGGTGGCGTGGGGCGCGCGGCTCTGCCCCCGCGCGGGGGTTGGTGCGTTTCGGACGGGTGCTCGGGCCGCGGGCCCGGCTCAGGCCTGGCGGCCGGCGGGCAGGCCGCTCGTACAGATCGCGCTGGAGAGCCTGCACAGGTCGACGTGCAGCCGCGCAACGAGCAGCATGCCCGGCGTCTTCTCGCTCACGTCATGGGGAACCATGCGGTCATCGTATCGATTCCCGGTCCGTGATCCGGAGTGTGATCTCACCTGATGGATGATTGACGTTCGCCAGGCGGACAGAGTCGCGAAGGGCCCGGCCCCGCCCGTCCGACGGGGCGCCGGGGCACCGGGCTCGGGCGGCGGGGTCGGGCGGTGCGAGGAGGTCAGGCGGGCTCGTACGCCTCGACGATCTCGACGGGCTCCTCGGTGATCTCGCCGTCCACGATGCGGTAGGAGCGGAACTGGAAGGGGCCCGCGTCGTCGGTGTCCGCGGTGGAGACGAGGACGTAGTGCGCGCCGGGTTCGTTGGCGTACGTGACGTCGGTGCGGGAGGGGTAGGCCTCGGTCGCGGTGTGGGAGTGGTAGATGATCACCGGCTCCTCGTCGCGGTCGTCCATCTCGCGGTAGAGCTTGAGGAGGTCGCCCGAGTCGAACTCGTAGAAGGTGGGCGAGCGGGCGGCGTTGAGCATGGGGATGAACCGTTCGGCCCGGCCGGTTCCGGCCGGACCCGCGACCACGCCGCACGCCTCGTCGGGGTGGTCGGCGCGGGAGTGCGCGACGATCTGGTCGTGGAGCACCTGGGTGATGGTCAGCATGGCGCCCAGGATAGGCGGGCGGGCCCCCGCGTACCGAGGAGTGGTACGCGGGGGCCCGCATGGTGGACGCGGCCGTTGGGACGGCGGTCGTCCGGGGATGGTCCGGGGTTCGTACGAGGTGGCCTCAGCTCTTCGCGAAGGCCTTGTTCTCGGGGTTGCGGGCCCTGAGCACCAGGTACGAGACGCCGAGGGCGGCCGCCCAGAACGGGGCGCAGTACAGCGAGACCCTGGTGTCCTTGTCGATGCCCATCATCACGACGACCAGGCCGATGAAGGCCAGTGCGAAGAAGCTGGTGTACGGGGCACCGGGGGCCCGGAAGCCGGATCGCGGGAGTACGCCGAGGTCGGCGAGGCGGCGGTAGCGGATCTGGCAGACGAGGATCATGATCCAGGCCCACATGCCGGAGATGGTGGCGAAGGAGACGACGTAGGTGAAGGCGTCACCGGGCCACTGGTAGTTGATCCAGACGCCGACGAGCATCAGGGCGGCGGAGAAGGTGGTGCCGACCAGCGGGGTGCCGCTCCTGGTGAGCCGGGTGAAGAACTTCGGGCCCTGCCCGTTGAGCGCGAGGTCGCGGAGCATGCGGCCGGTGGAGTACATGCCGGAGTTGCAGGAGGAGAGGGCCGCGGTCAGTACGACGAAGTTGACGATGCCGGCGCCGATTCCGAGGCCCATTTTCCGGAACGCGGCGACGAACGGGGAGACGCCGGGCTGGAACTCGGTCCACGGAACCACGGAGAGGATCATGACGAGGGCCCCGATGTAGAAGACCGCGATGCGCCACGGCACGGTGTTGATGGCCCTGGGCAGGACGGTCTTCGGGTCCTTGGACTCGCCCGCGGTGACGCCGACGAGTTCCACGGCGAGGAACGCGAACATCACGATCTGCAGGGTCATCAGGGTGCCCTTGATGCCGTGCGGGAAGAAGCCGCCGTCGTCCCAGAGGTGGGCGACGGACGCGGTGTCCCCGGCGTCGGAGAAGCCGAGGGTGAGAATTCCGGCGCAGATGAGGATCATGCCGACGATGGCCGTCACCTTGACCATCGAGAACCAGAATTCGAGTTCCCCGAAGAGCTTTACGGAGATCAGGTTCACGCCGTACAGGATGATCGTGAAGACCAGTGCCGACACCCATTGCGGAATGTCGAACCAGAATGTCATGTACTGGGCGGCGGCGGTGACTTCGGTGATTCCGGTGACAACCCAGAACAGCCAGTAGGTCCAGCCGGTGACAAAGCCTGCGAAGGGCCCGATGAATTCGCGGGCGTACTCCGAGAAGGATCCCGACACCGGGCGGTACATGAGGAGTTCGCCCAGGGCGCGCATGATGAAGAAGATCACCAGGCCCGCGACGGCATAAGCCAGGACGAGACTGGGGCCGGCCTTGGAGATCGCCTTTCCCGCACCGAGGAAGAGGCCGGTGCCTATGGCCCCGCCGATGGCGATCATCTGGATCTGGCGGGCGCCGAGGGCCCGCTGGTACCCCTCGCCCGTCGCTCCGGCATTCGTGGCCGGTGCGGCCTGTCGGCCGCTCTGTCCCTTGTCGACCTGCGCCGATGTCATGTGCTGCGCCTTTCTCCACGCCGGTCCGCGCCGTCGAAACCGCGGACCGGGTCCTGATCCCCCCGGATATGGATGGAGTGCCGCCGGCGGTCGCCGGTTTGTAGCGCCCTCGGGAACAAGGGTGGCGTCCCCGAGTGGTCGTGAAGATTTATCACGGGCACACGGGTGAATCATCGGAGCCGATGTGGTACACAGCACAGGAAAAAGCGGACAAGGGTTTTCAGTCGCCGCATAAGCGACTGTTCAGGTGACGGGATCGTTATTCGGATTTGAGCATCCGTTGAGCGAACGCGCCTCGTCGGGAGTCGGGGAAGCGGGACGCGGGAAGCCCGGAAACCCGGATCGGGGCCGGGAAACGCGAATGCCGCGACTGATTCGGGGCCCGGGGGCACGAAAACCGGGGCCGGGAGCGCGGAAACCGGGTCCGCCCGCCAGGCCCGCGAAACGGCGGCCGGGAGCCGGGAGCCGGGGGACCGGGAAGCCGGGAACTACGGCATCAGGGTTTCCACGAGGGTTTCCTGGAGCGCGCCGAGCCAGAGATAGGCCATGACCATCGGCTTGCGCGGATCACTGTCGGGAAGCCGGTACAGCGATCCGGCCTCGCCCTCGTCGTCGTCGGACACCTCCAGACGGGTGCCGATGGTGAGCCGGAGATCATTGAGGGCACCGAGCCAGTGACGGCATTCGTCACCGGAGAGCTTGAGTACGGCGCCGCCGTCCTCGGCGACGGACAGGGCGTCCAGGGTGCGTACGACGGTGAGGGCGTCATCGCGCTTGCGGGCGCGCAGGTCGTTCTCGGTGAAGCGGCGGAACTCCGCGGAGGCGGCTCGCAGTTCGCTGTCCTCGTCGCCGTACGCCTCGGGGAAGAGGCGGGCCAGCGCGGAGTCGGTGGGCGGTTCACTGGGCCCTTCCGCGAAGAGGGCGGCCAGCGGGTCCTCGCCGTCGGCGGGTTCGTCGCCGGGTCCGATCAGTTCCAGCAGCTGGACGGCGAGGGAGCGCAGGATCGCGATCTCCACGTCGTCGAGCGCGACGGCCGCGCCGCCGCCGGGGGTGGCCTCGAAGTGGCCGGCCATGGGTTTTCTCCGATGGTGGGTCGGGCGGGGCAGAGGGGAACTGATCGGTCTAGTTGCGGTCCTGCGTGAGCGTGGCCCACAGCCCGTAGCCGTGCATGGCCTGGACGTCACGCTCCATCTCCTCGCGGCTGCCGCTGGAGACGACGGCCCGGCCCTTGTGGTGGACGTCCAGCATCAGCTTGTGGGCCTTGTCCTTGGAGTAGCCGAAGTACGCCTGGAAGACATAGGTCACATAGCTCATGAGATTGACCGGGTCGTTGTGGACCAGCGTCACCCAGGGGACGTCGGGCTCGGGGACGACGAGACTCTCCTCGGCCGATTCGGGACGCTCGATCTCTGTGGGGGCGACGCTCACCCACCCCATGCTGCCACTCGGGAGGGGTCATCGCACAAACGACCCGAGATCTCGTCACTCTGACGACATAGGGGTAGCATCCCGAACATGAACTCTGCGGACCTTGGGCGACGGGTCGGTGTGCCGTCGACGGCACTCTTCACCGACCAGTACGAGCTCACGATGGTGCAGGCCGCGCTGAAGGCCGGCACGGCCGACCGGCGCTCGGTCTTCGAGGCATTCACCCGCCGGCTGCCGGAGGGCCGGCGCTACGGCGTCGTCGCGGGCATCGGACGGGTGCTCGACGCGGTGGAGAACTTCCACTTCGACGACGAGATGCTCACCTTCCTGCGCGAACAGAACGTCGTCGACGGACCCACGCTCGCCTGGCTGGCCGACTACCGCTTCAACGGCGACATCTGGGGCTACCCGGAGGGCGAGGTGTACTTCCCCGGCTCGCCGATCCTGCGGGTCGAGGGCTCCTTCGCCGAGTGCGTGCTGCTGGAGACGGTGATCCTCTCGATCCTCAACCACGACTCGGCGATCGCCGCGGCGGCGTCGCGGATGTCCGCCGCGGCGGGCGGACGCGGCCTGATCGAGATGGGTGCACGCCGCACCCATGAACTGTCGGCGGTGGCGTCGGCGCGTGCCGCGTACATCGGCGGCTTCGACACCACCTCCGACCTGGCCGCGGGCTTCCGCTACAACATCCCCACCGTCGGGACGAGCGCCCACGCCTTCATCCTGCTCCACGACACCGAGCGCGACGCGTTCCGGGCCCAGGTCGACTCGCTGGGCCGGGGGACGACGCTGCTGGTCGACACGTACGACGTCGCCGAGGCGGTCCGTACGGCGGTCGAGGTCGCCGGGACCGACCTCGGTGCCGTACGCATCGACTCCGGGGACCTGCTGCTGGTCGCGCACCGGGTGCGGCAGCAGCTGGACGAGCTGGGCGCCACTGGGACGAAGATCGTGGTGACGTCGGATCTGGACGAGTACGCGATCGCCTCGCTGGCCGCGGCGCCCGTCGACGCGTACGGGGTGGGCACGCAGCTGGTGACCGGCAGCGGGCAGCCCACCTGCTCGATGGTCTACAAGCTGGTCGCCCGCGCCGGATCCGCCGACCCCGCGGAGCCACTGCGCCCGGTCGCGAAGAAGTCGCTCGGCTCGAAGGCATCGGTGGGCGGTCGCAAGTGGGCCGCGCGCAGGCTGGACGAGAACGGGGTGGCCGAGGCGGAGGTGATCGGCACCGGTCCCGTACCCCCGGAGCTGGCCGACCGGCAACTGCTGGTCGAGCTGGTCAGGGGCGGCGAGGCGATCGCCCGGGAGCCGCTGGACGCGGCACGCGAGCGGCACGTCGCGGCGCGGGCGGGGCTGCCGATGTCGGCGATGCAGTTGTCCCGCGGGGAGCCCGTGATCCCCACGGAGTTCGTGTGACGGGGCGGGCGCGGGGAAGGTGACCGGCCCGAGGGGCGGCCGTGTCGTCCCTCCGTCGCCCAAGGGGCCCGACGGTGCCGGCGGGAGCGCTTGAACCCGGCGCCAATGCACCGCCCCCTCCCCGAACCGCTCCCGAGTCCCCAAGGGCTGACCCGTAATCCCTGGTGGAGCAGCGCGCGGCGTCGGATGCGGTGCATCGCACGGCGGAGGGACGTCCGCATACCGGATGTATGCGGACGTCCCGACAACGCAGCGAGGTGCCGCAGCTGACGTCGCGCGCCTACCAGGGGTTGCGGGTCAGCCCTTAGGCTCGAACACGTCCCTCATGACCGCCGACCCGTCCCCCACCGAAGGACACCCGTCATGCACCGCGCCTTGATCGTCGTGGACGTCCAGAACGACTTCTGCGAGGGCGGCAGCCTCGCCGTGGCGGGCGGCGCCGATGTCGCCGCCGCCATCACCGACCTGATCGGCGAGGCCCAGCCCGGATACCGCCATGTGGTGGCCACCCGTGACCATCACGTCGACCCCGGCAGTCACTTCTCCGCACAGCCGGACTTCGAGCACTCCTGGCCCGCGCACTGTGTCGCCGGTACGGAAGGGGTTGGCTTCCATCCGAATTTCGCCCCCGCGGTCGCCTCGGGAGCGATCGACGCGGTGTTCGACAAGGGTGCCTACGCCGCGGCGTACAGCGGCTTCGAGGGCCTCGACGAGAACGGTGTGGGACTGGCCGACTGGCTGCGGGACCGCCACGTCACCGAGGTCGACGTGGTCGGCATCGCGACCGACCACTGCGTACGGGCGACGGCGCTGGACGCGGTCCGGGCCGGCCTCACGGCGCATGTCCTGCTCGACCTGACCGCGGGGGTCGCCGAGGAGACCACGGAACGGGCGCTGGAGGAGCTCCGCAGGGCGGGTGTGAAGCTCTCCGGCAAGCCCGTGGTGTAGCCGGGCGGATCAGCCACGGGCCGGTACGGACGGGCGCAGCAGCGCCCGGATGGGATGCCAGAGCTCCTGCGCCCGCTGGGGCCGGGCCCGCCAGAGCATCCCGTCGGGGTGGTGGAGCACGGCGGTGATCTCGTCGGGGGTGGGCGGCTCGGCATTGCCGCGGAGATAGACGGCGCGCAGGCCCAGATTGCGCAGCCGGGTCAGCGCGCGGGCCCGGTTGGCCGCGTGCACCAGGACCCGGACCGGGGTGCCCGGACCCGTTCCGTCCGTCGGGCCGGTCAGGGTGATCGCCACCACCACCGTGCCGTTCGGCAACTTGCTGAACCCTCCGCCTGCCATGCTCCGCGCTCCCCCGTGAGACGTCGTGTCAATAAGGATCTGAACAAGAGGCACCTAAACACGATCGGCCGCCGCCCGCTAGAGGGCGACGGCCGATCAAGCTCTGACCTGCGGTGATGCGGAACTACTTGTGCGAGGATCCCACCTTGACGATCATCGTCGAGCCGTCGCGCGGCTCGCTGACGACCGTGATCCGGGTGTTCGTGTCAGTGACCTGAACGCTTCCGGTCTTGTTCTCCTTGTACCAGTAGGTTCCCTTGTGGTCGTCGAAGACCGGGATGCCGAGCTGCGGCTTGATCTGCACCGGCACATCGGCCTTGTGCAGGGTGAAGCCGTCGGTCGCGTACCGGCTGAAGGGTGCGTCGAAGGGCTGGATCTTGTTGCGGATGATCGTGCCGTCCGCCCACTTCAGCGGCTTGGCGTGCGCGTCGATCGGCAGGATCAGGCCCTTGCCCGGGTGGGTGGAGACGTTGTTGTCCTTCTGGGAGGTGTCCCACTGCCAGATGAGCAGACCGGTCTGGTACGGGTAGTGCTCGACCCAGTCCGGACGGGTGCTGGAGAAGCCGAAGTTGTACGGGCCGACCTCGAGGGTCTTGTCGTAGCTGACGTACTGGCGGTTCTCCGCGATGTAGTACTGCGGGTAGTCCTTGGTGAACGACTCGCCGACGCGGGAGAAGCCCTTGGCGGTCCAGCCGTTGTCGTCGCCCTCGGCGTTGTCCGAGAAGATCACGGCGCCGTCGGCGTTGACCGCGATGGTGTCGGCGGCGAAGCCGACGCCGCCCGCACCGCCGTCGGTGGTGTAGCGGAAGCGGATGTCGATCTTCTTGCCCGCGTAGGCGTCCAGCGGGTAGGAGAGCTTCCGGTAGGCGCCGGAGACGTCGGTCAGGGCCGGCTTGTCACTGGCGTCGCGCGGAATCGCCTTGCCGTCGGCCGTGCCGTCGATCGCGGTCCAGCTGGCGCCGCCGTTGTCCGACACCTCGGTGTAGAGGAAGTCGTAGTCCTTCTCGATGTCCCACCAGCCCGCGAGGTCCAGGGAGGCCTTGGACTTGCCGGTCAGGTCGACCGAGCGGGTCAGGGTGTTGTTCAGGTTGTCGCCCATGTCGCTCCACCACTGCTTGGAGCCCTCCGCGGGCTTCGTGACAGCGGTGGTGACGGGCTTGTCGGGCAGCGTGACGAGGAGCGCCTGCTTGTCCTTGGTGTTGTACTCGGACACGCCCAGCTTGTGGGTGGAGTTCGTCGCGGCCTTGGCCTCGCCGTAGTTGAGCCAGCCCAGCTGGAGCTTGTCCCAGGCGGTCATGTCGCCGGGCAGGTCACCGATCTGGTTCTTGCCGGTGCCGAGCCAGGAGCCCGCCGACATCAGGGACCAGAAACCGACCGAGTTCTCGGCGGTGTTGGTGGTGTCGTACAGGTCGGGCAGACCCAGGTCGTGGCCGTACTCGTGGGCGAAGACGCCCAGGCCGCCGTTCTCGGGCTGCGCGGTGTAGTCGCCGACCCAGAAGCCGGTGTCGCCGATCTCGGTGCCGCCGGCCTTGTTCTCGGCCGGGCCGGTCGCACCGGCGTTGGTGCCGTAGGCGTACCAGCGGTGCGCCCAGATGGCGTCGGTGCCCTGCGCGCCGCCACCCGCGGACTCGTCCTCACCTGCGTGGACGATCTGGAAGTGGTCGATGTAGCCGTCGGGCTCGTTGAAGTCGCCGTCGTTGTCGTAGTCGTAACGGTCCCACTGGTCGTACTGCGCGAGATCCGCCTTGATCTGCTCCTGGGTACGGCCCTTGGCCTTCTGGTCGGCGACCCAGGCGTTCACGCCGTCGCGGATCATGTCCCAGGCGTTGGCGCAGTTGGTCGCGCCGCAGTAGTTGGAACCGTAACGCGCCTCGTTGTACGGCACCTTGACCCAGTCGGAGACCTCGCCGTCGACCGAGTAGCGCCCGGAGGACGTCTTCTCGTAGTAGGTCTTCAGCGAGTCCTTGCCGGCGCCCTCACCGAAGTAGAGGTCCTGGAAGTGCGCCTGGTTGTAGTCGGCCTGCCAGGCGGTGCTGTTGTCCTTCTTGGGGTCCGGCTTGGCGATCGTGTTGTGCGCCGGGCCGGGCGTGCCGCCGTACTTCTTGACAGGAGGCTTCGGGCCGTCTCCGTCCGGGTCGAACATGGTCGTGTCGTCGACCTTGTCGCCGAACTCGACCAGGATCGTGAAGATCTTGTCGGTCTTCTCGCGGCCGAGCTCGACGTACTTCTTGTCGTCGAGCTTCACGACCTGGGAGCCGTTCCGCTTCGATATCTTCTTGTCGCCCGATATGACCTTTTCCAGGGCGGCCTGACGCTGCGCGTCCTGCCGCTCGCTGAAGGGGCCCTTCAGATCGTGCTCGTTGCCCTTGGCCGAGCCCGGGTCGCGGCGCTCGACCGCGGAGGCCTTGGCCCCTGATGCGTGGTCATCCGCCTGAGCGGTGGCGAAAGCTGACGCCGTGGCGGCAGTGGCGGCCATGGCCACGACAACCGCTGCGGCGCGAAGCGCCCGTCTGTGAGTGCTCACTTGATGCAGTCCTCCCCGGCGCCCGCGGCTGCGGCCTGGGGTGGTGTGGTGGGGCCGCGCGCGGATACGCGTCACAAGTGACGACATTCGACCGGAGTTACGAGAGAAAAGACAGATCTTGACTTGAACAGGCCAAGTGCACTATGCAGGAGAACATTTCCGTTATCCGGACGTTCATCGGGCAGGCAACCGGCGCGTCACAGCCCAGGCCTGGAGCGCCGAATGACTCCGTGCGCCCCCCATGCACCGGCACCGTGGGTTAGGTCACGCTTACTACCGGCCCCACTCGGGCATCCACCGTCGTAGAGTCGCTCGACAGTGCGACCGTGTCGAGAGACTGCCCATCCGATGCCCCGAGGACGGATACCGCCATGCCGCGTATCACTGCCGCACAGTTCTCCTACGGTTCGGTCACCGTCGTCTTCTCGACCCTCGCCATGCTGCTGCTCTCCCGTACGGGTTCGGGCCTCGGCATCGCCGTCATCGGGACCGCGGCGCTCGCGCTCGGCCTGCTGGTGGCCGTGACCGTACCCCTCCCGTCCCGGGCGGAAACAGCGAAGTCGTCGAGGGCCGGGGCCGCGGCCCGTACGAACCAGGACGTGGTTTCCGCCGCCGTCGAGGCCGAGGGCCTCGCCCGCGACGGGGTCCCTGCCCCGATCGCGGCGGCCCGTGCGGCCGAGCAGCGCGTGACGGCGCGTGCGGACCGGCGCCGCAACGAGCACTCCCTGAGGCGCTGACGCTCAAAGGCCTCGGTCTCCGTACGGGTTCGGCGAACGAGCCCGTACGGAGACCGAGGCCTTTGTGGCGCGAGGTGAGGGCCTGCCTCAGTCGGTCTGGACGACCACCGTCTTCGCCGCCTTGTCCTGCAGGCCCTGACGGTAGGGCTTGTCCGTGAACATGAGCACGATGTTGATCAGCCACCACAGGCAGGGGCAGCACAGCAGCGCCGGCAGCCACAGCACCACGGCCCGCAGGAACGCCGCCCCGGTGTCCGGCACCCGGCCGTCGTTGAGCATCGCGACCCGCAGTTTCAGCAGCCGTTTGCCGATGGTCCGGCCGTCCTTGTGCGTGAAGTACGTGTCGTACGCGACGTAGACCACCAGCCCGATCAGCGACCAGATCAATTGGTGACTGCTGTACGTCTGGCTGAAGACGTTGCCGACACCGTTGTTGCTGGTGTTGTCGTTCGTCACCTCGACCGCGCCGCCCCAGGGCAACGAGATCAGATACAGCGGGATCGAGATGATCAGGAAGTCGATCAGCCGGGCCAGGATTCGCTTTCCCGGTTCGCCGAGCGGCGGCATACCGGCCAGCGGATCGACGCCCCCGTACGGGCCACCGCCGCCATGGGGACCGGGTTCGTACGGCGGCGGAGGGGGAGCGCCGTAGGGCGAACCCGATGGCGGTCCCTGAGGCCCCTCGGGTCCCTGAGGCCCGTGAGGTCCCTGAGGCCCCTGGGGTCCCTGAGGCTCCTGCGGCCCTTGTGACCCCTGCGGCTTCTTGAGGAACGGGTCGTCCTCGGGCGGCTCGCCGGACGTCGGCTGATCGTTGCTCATGGGGGCAGTGCATCCCGGCCCACCGGCGCCCGCAACGGCTCAGAGCCTGTCGGGTGACCTTCGATCGGAGAGCGGACGCGGCGTGGCGGGTGCGATTCCAAGACGCCGCGATGGCCTCGGACGGGGTCTCCCCCGCTCCTTGAGAACTCGGGGAAGGAGCCACCGAGGCATTTCGGCAACACCGGAGGGGGTCCCCCTGGCCCTCAAGGCCTTGGGGGAGTGCGTACCACGCCGTGGCCGCCCGATCAGAGGTCACCCGGCAGGCTCTCAGGCGCGTTCGGGGGAACGGGGCCTCCCCCGGGACCCCTCACCCGATGGGCCGTCACCCGGACGAGTGCGCGCGGCGACTCCCCACGGGTTCGGCCCCGATGCTCCGGAGCCGACCCGCGTGTCCGGCACGACGCGTCGGCGCCCGGGGTCAGCCCGCGACGAAGGTGTGCGCCGCCTTGTCGTGCCAGCACTGCCGCCACGGCCGGTCGAACAGGCACCAGAGCACATTGACCACCCCGACCACCAGGACGCCCAGCACGCCGTAGACCAGCCAGCGGCGCAGCGCGGCACCGAAGGCCGGGGCCCCGTGGGACTCGATGTCCCGCACTTCGAGCCCGCAGAGCTTCTTGCCGAGCGTACGGCCCCACTTGGCGGTCGGCAGCGCCTCCAGCAGGAGGCCGAGCACCAGGAACGCGCCGAGCACCGCGCCGAACAGACCGGCCGTGGTGGAGTCCACCAGCCAGACGGTGACCGTCTCGCCGGACAGCTTCGCCGCGCTGATCTTCTCGTCGATGTGGTCCATCGCCCGCGAGACGAGCGGGAACCCGATCGCGCCGACCGGCACGGCCAGCACCACCGTGTCGACGAGCCGGGCGGCGAACCGCTTGCCGAGTCCGGCGGGCCTCGCCGATGCCTGGGCCTGCGCGAGCTGCTGGAACGGGTCGTCGACCGGGGGCTTCCAGGGCACGACGGGCTGATCCGGCTGTCCGCCCTGCGCACCGAACTGCGGATGGGGCTGCTGCGCCTGGAGCGGGAGCTGGGGCTGGGGGCGGGCGGCCTGCTCGGGATGGGCCAGCTGATGGACGTGCTGCGCCCAGGAGGCCGCACCACCGCCCGGACCCGGCGTGAGAGGGCCGTGGGGCTCGCCCGGGGCGGGGGCGCCCGGGGCAGGGGCGGCCGGGGCAGGGGCCGGCGCGGGACGCGGGTCCGGAGCCGGGCCGGGGGGCTGCGCCGGGGTCTGCGCGGGAGGCCGCGGACCGGTACCCGGGGAAAGCGCGCGGATCGCCATCGTCCCGTCCGTGGGCGGTTGTTCCGTCGTCCTCGGAGCGGGTGGGCGGGCGCCCGGGCCCACGGCGCGGATCGCGACCGTACCGTCGGTGGGCGGCCCTCCGGCTTCGCCGCCGCTGCCCGTACCGCTGCCACCGGGGCGGCCCGTGCGGTCGCTGCGGATCGCGACGGTGTTCTCGGGTGTCTGGCCGCCGCCGCGCACGGCCGGCAGCGCACCGGCCGCCGGGTCCGGGGAAACGGGCCGGCGCGGGTCCGCGGGAGCACGGTCGACGGGCGTCCGGACCGCGGGGGCGCGATCGACCGGGACCAGGCCGCCCGGTGCCCGGACCGCGGGAAGACGGTCGGCCTCCGGCCCCGGGCCGGACCCGGCCCCGGACTCCGGCCCCGACGGCCGACTCCGCTCGCCGCGTTCGTCCTGCGCACCGGGGTGCCCGGTGCCGCCCCAGGAGACCCGCCGGTCGCGTTCTCCGCCGAAGCCGGTCTGCCGGGACGCGTCCGCCTGCCAGGCGGTGGCCGGTTCAGGACGGTTGTCCGTGAGCGGCTCCTCGTCGAGGAAGACCGGACCGGTCTCGTCCAGCGGTGCGTCGGCCGACGCGGATACCGGGGCCGTCGGCTGCGGTCCACCCGCCGCTCCGGCGGGCGCCACGGGCGCCGAATCGCCCTGCGGAGGGGCGGGCCGGCTCGTGCCGGGCACCCACGAGGCGCCGTTCCAGTACCGGACGTATCCGGGAATGGACGGGTCGGGGTAGTACCCCTCGCGGGGGCTTTCGTCACCGGGTGCCGGGGTTGGGGCGCTCATCACCGTGGTCCCGTATCTCTTCGAGGCCGCAATTCAACGGGTCCACATCTATCAGACGCCCGCGTACCCCTGGGCGGCTCCAGGGGATTGGGCCACTTTCCGGTCACCCGGAAATTTTTTCCCGAAGTCGCGTAATGGACGGCGGGGAGGGCGCTCTCTCCCAGTGCGGACCGGTCACGGGACCGGCCCACAGGCACTGGAAGGACGCACTCATGCACACCGTCGTGGAACGCGAGCTGGAGTTCAAGCTGGTTCTGTCGCCCGAGCGCAGCATCCCCGTCCCCGCCAGGCTGACGTATCGCACGGAGGATCCGTACGCCGTGCACGTCGCCTTCCACATCGGCTCCGACTTCCCCGTCCACTGGACGTTCGCCCGCGAGCTGCTGGTCGAGGGCGTGTTCCGGCCGTGCGGCCACGGGGACGTACGGATCTGGCCGACGAAGGTCGACGTCCGCAACGTCATCTTCGTGGCGCTGACTTCGCCGGACGGCGACGCGCTGCTGGAGCTGCCGTCCGCCGCGGTGGCCGCCTGGGTGGAGCGGACGCTGCGGCTGGTCCCGCCGGGCACGGAGTCCGAGCGGCTGGGTATCGACGAGGGTCTCGCCGAGCTGCTCGCGCCGCTGCCTGCCGACGATCTGTGGCTGAGCGACCCGTGGGGGCCTGACGATTCGCAGGACGGCGACGCGTGAACGGCCACGGCGCCGGCAGGCCGTCAGAACACCTTGCCCGGGTTGAGCAGCCCCAGTGGGTCGAACGCCTGCTTGATGCCCCGGTGCAGTTCGACGCCCACCTCGCCGAGTTCGCGCGCGAGCCACTCCTTCTTCAGGACACCGACCCCGTGTTCGCCGGTGATCGTGCCGCCGAGTGCCAGGCCGAGCGCCATGATCTCGTCGAAGGACGCACGGGCGCGCCGGGACTCGTCGGCGTCGGTGTGGTCGAAACAGACGACGGGGTGCGTGTTGCCGTCGCCCGCGTGTGCGCAGACACCGATGGTGAGGCCGTACTTCTCGGCGACGGCGGCGGTGCCTTCGAGCATCGCGCCGAGTTTCGAGCGCGGAACGCAGACGTCGTCGATCATCGTGGCCGACTTGACGGTCTCCAGCGCGGTGAGCGCCATCCGCCGGGCCTGGAGCAGCAGATCGGACTCGGCGGCGTCCGCCGCGGGGACCACCTCGGTGGCGCCCGCAGCGGTGCACAGCTCGGCGACGGCGGCCAGGTCGGCGGACGGGTCCGGGGTGTCGAAGGCGGCGAGCAGGAGCGCCTCGGTGGTGTCGGGGAGGCCCATGGAGGCCATCCTGTTGACGGCACGGACCGTCGTACGGTCCATCAGTTCGAGGAGTGACGGGGTGTGACCACGCTCCATGATCCGGCAGATCGCGTCGCAGGCGGTGGCCGCGCTCGGGAACTCGGCGGCCAGGACCAGCTGCCGCGGGGGCCGGGGCTTCAGCGCCAGCACGGCCTTGACGACGATGCCGAGGCTGCCCTCCGAGCCGACGAAGAGCCGGGTGAGGTCGTAGCCGGCGACGCCCTTCGCGGTGCGGCGGCCGGTGGTGAGCAGCCGCCCGTCGGCGAGGACGACGTCCAGGCCGAGCACGTACTCCGCGGTGACCCCGTACTTCACGCAGCACAGACCGCCGGAAGCGGTGCCGATGTTGCCGCCGATGGTGCATGTCTCCCAACTGGAGGGATCCGGCGGGTAGTGGAGGCCGTGCTCGTCGACCGCCCGGGAGAGGACCGCGTTGACGACGCCCGGTTCGACGACCGCGATCCGGTCGACCGGGCTGATCTCCAGGATCCGGTCCATCTTCACCAGGGAGAGCACGATGCACCCGTCGGAGGCGTTGGCCGCGCCCGACAGACCGGTGCGGGCCCCCTGCGGGACGACCGGGACGCGCAGGGCCGTGGCCGTGCGCATGACGTGCTGGACCTGCTCGACCGTGCGCGGGAGCACGACGACGGCCGGTGTGCCCGATGCGCAGAAGCTCGCCATGTCGTGCGCGTACGAGGCGGTGATGTCGGGATCGGTGATCAGGGCCTCGTCGGGCAGCCCCGCACGCAGTCGTTCGAGAAGACCGTTCATGGTCCGAGCGTGACACCCGGGCCCATTGGTGTGAACCCGTCTGCGGCTGCCTCCGCAAGGCGCGGTGTGCTCTTCGTACTGACGCAGAGTGATCGGCATGGATGTCATGCCGCAGCAGCCTCCGGAGTCCCCCGATTCGACCGAGCCTCCCCTTGAGCCCCCCGGAACCCGGCCGGCACCGCCGGACCCGGTGTCGTCGGACGAGCTGCCGCCCCTGTCGCTGCGGACGACGCTGCGCAGGGCGGCCATGGGCATGGTGGCGGGTGCGGTGCTGGTGACGGGTGCGGTGGTGGCCGTGCCGGAGGACGAGAAGAAGTCCGCGCCACCGCCCGCGCCGGGGCCGGTCTCGCGGGCCCTTGCGGCGACGGACCTGGGCTATCCCGCCTCGCTCTCCGATCTGACGGCGCTGATGGGGGACCGGCAGCAGTGGGTGGGCACGCATCCTTCCGACGCGGGGGCGTGGGCCCTGCTCGGTGCGTCCTATGTGGAGTGGGCGCAGCGCTCCGCGGACGCGGCGTACTTCGGCCGGGCCGAGCAGGCGCTGCAGCGCTCGCTGAACGTCGAGCCGGGTGAGAAGGGGAACACCGCGGCCTGGGTGGGGCTCGCGACGCTCGCCAATGCCCGGGGCGACTTCGGCGCGGCGAAGAAGTGGGGCGAGAAGGTCCGTGCGCGGGAGCCGAAGCAGTGGGCGGTCTACCCGCCCCTGATCGACGCGTACAACGGCCTCGGTGACTACAAGGCCTCGCGCACGGCGGTGGGGAGGTTCACGGCGCTGCGCCCCGGCGGCGCCGCGCTGCTGCGTACGGCGCGGATGTACCGGGACCACGGAGGGCGGGAGGAAGCGCTGGCGAACGCGCAGGCCGCGGCCGACCGGGCCACGACCCCGGCGCAGAAGGCGGAATGCCTGTATCTGCTGGGCGAACTGGCCTGGGAACGCGGCAAGCCCGAGGAGGCGGTGGCGCAGTACGGCGCGGCGCTGCGGGCCGACCGTACCCACCCCGCGTCGCTCGCGGGACGGGCCAGGGCGCTGGCCGCGCTCAGCCGTACGGACGAGGCGCTGCGCGACTACCGGGCGGCGCTGGCTTATCTTCCCCGGCCCGAGTACATGCTCGAACTGGGTGAGTTGTACGAGTCGCTGGGACGGGACGACGAGGCCCGGAACCAGTACGGACAGCTCGGTGAGGCTCTCACGCGCGGCGACGCCCAGGGAGTGGACAACGCGCTGCTGCGCGGCCGCTTCGAGGCCGCTCACGGGGATCCGGCGGTGGCGGTGGAGCTGCTGCAGGCGGAGTGGGGCCGATCGCACCGCAGCGCGGCCGTGGCGGACGCGCTGGGCTGGGCGCTGCACCGCTCCGGCGATTCGTCCGCCGCGCTGCGGTACGCGACGCAGGCGGTCGACACGGGCGGGTGGAACGCCTCGTACATGTCCCACCTGGGCGCGATCCAGCAGGCGTTGAAGGACTACGGTCCGGCGCGCCGCAATCTGGCGGCGGCACTGGGCATCAATCCGCACTTCTCACCGCTGGAGGCCCCGGCGTCCCGGGAGGCACTGGACTCGCTGGCCCAGCTCCCGCCGGGCGGCCCGCAGGACATGCGGCCCGCCCCGGAACCCGAGCCGGCCGCGCGGGCCGAGCCGGAGGCATCCGGGCGGGTGCCACAGCGGCAGGCGCCCGCGAGAACCCCGGAGCCGGTCGCGACCCCGGTGGCCGAGCCGAGCGCGCCGGGCGCCGGGCCGCAGCCGCCGGATCCGGAGCTGCGGCTGGCGGCAGGAGCGCCCGGCCCCGGCACCCACGCGCCGGGCAGCCGCTGACGGGCCGCCGGGGCCGATCCGCCCGCGCGCCGCGTGCCCGGGGTGCCTGCCCGGTGCCGGCCGCGCCTGGGGCGGGGCCCCGGTTTCGCCGGGGCCCCGCCGTCGCACCCTGGGGATCAGAGGTTGCCGCGCTTCTCCTGCTCGCGCTCGATCGCCTCGAACAGGGCCTTGAAGTTGCCCTTGCCGAAGCCCATCGAGCCGTGGCGTTCGATCATCTCGAAGAAGACGGTCGGGCGGTCCTGGACCGGCTTGGTGAAGATCTGCAGCAGGTAGCCGTCCTCGTCGCGGTCGACGAGGATCTTCAGCTCGCGCAGGATCTCCACGGGGACCCGGGTCTCGCCCGCCCACTCGCCGAGGGTGTCGTAGTACGAGTCGGGCGTGTCCAGGAACTGCACGCCGGCGGCCCGCATCGCGCGTACCGAGGCGACGATGTCGTTCGTGGCGAGCGCGATGTGCTGGACGCCCGCGCCGCCGTAGAACTCCAGGTACTCGTCGATCTGGGACTTCTTCTTCGCGATGGCCGGCTCGTTGATCGGGAACTTGACCTTGAGCGTGCCGTCGGCGACGACCTTGGACATGAGCGCGGAGTACTCGGTGGCGATGTCGTCGCCCACGAACTCCTTCATGTTGGTGAAGCCCATGACCTTGTTGTAGAAGCCGACCCACTCGTTCATCCGGCCGAGTTCCACGTTGCCGACGCAGTGGTCGATGGCCTGGAAGAAGCGCTTGGCGGGCGGCTCGACGATCGGGGCCGCCGCGACGAAGCCGGGCAGGTAGGGGCCCTCGTAGCCGGTGCGCTCGACGAGGGTGTGGCGGGTCTTGCCGTACGTGGCGATGGCGGCGAGCACGACCGTGCCGTGCTCGTCCTTGACCTCGTGCGGTTCGGCGAGACCGAGGGCGCCGTGCTCGACCGCGTACGCGTAGGCCGCTCGGGCGTCCGGGACCTCGATGGCCAGGTCGACGACACCGTCGCCGTGCTCGGCGACATGGTCGGCGAGGAAGCGGCCGTGGTCGGTGGACGCCTTGATGACGGAGGTGAAGACGAAACGGGCGGAGCCGTTGGTCAGGACGTAACTCGCCGTCTCGCGGCTGCCGTTCTCCGGTCCGGAGTAGGCGACCAGCTTCATGCCGAAGGCCGTCGAGTAGTAGTGCGCGGCCTGCTTGGCGTTGCCGACGGCGAAGACGACCGCGTCCATTCCCTTGACCGGGAAGGGGTCGGCCTGCCGGGCTGTGTCGGGGGTGGTGTGCAGAGTCTCAGTCATGTTCGAAGGCTCTCGCCGCTTCGCAAGGTGCGCAACAGTTCGCGAATTCACTGGGCAATCTGCACAGCCGAAGGGGACGATGGCCGGGCTATCTGTACATGATGACCATCACAGCGACCCCCGGAGGCGGACCATGGCGATCGATCATCTGGACGGGCGGCTCATCGTACTGCTGGCCCGTGAACCCCGTATCGGCGTCCTGGAGGCATCGCGCCGGCTCGGCGTGGCGCGCGGGACGGTGCAGGCCCGCCTCGACCGGCTTCAGTCGAATGGAGTCATTCGCGGATTCGGCCCGACCGTCGAT
This sequence comes from Streptomyces sp. NPDC093149, assembly GCF_044754145.1. Classification (NCBI taxonomy): domain Bacteria; kingdom Bacillati; phylum Actinomycetota; class Actinomycetes; order Kitasatosporales; family Streptomycetaceae; genus Streptomyces; species Streptomyces sp. NPDC093149. Next base: position 141,086 of record NZ_JBIVON010000002.1, on the reverse strand, counting down.
CCGGCGGCGCTCGGCTACCCGGTCACCGCGTTCGCGACCCTGGAGATCAAGCAGGGCCAAGGGGTCGATGTACGGGCCCACTTGGCCGGTGTTCCGGAGGTGCTGGAGCTGCACACGACCACGGGGCACGGCGACATGCTCTGCCGTCTCGTCGCGCGATCCAACGCCGATCTTCAACGGGTGATCGACCGGGTCGTCGGTTTTGATGGCATCGTCCGGGCCTCCACGGCCATCGTCATGGAGAACCCGGTTCCGCTGCGCGTCATCCCGCTCGTCGAGCAGGCCGCGGGGGACGACGACTGAGCCGAGGAGTGACGTGTGAGCTTCTGGGAGTATCTGGGCAACCGGCACCAACAGCTGCTCACCGACGCGTACCAGCACGTCAGCGCCGTGTTCCAGTGCATGGTCATCGCCACGCTGCTCGGTGTCCTGATCGGCGTCGTCACCTATCGCAGCGGATGGGCGGGGTCGCTGGCCATCACATCGACGGCGACGGTCCTCACCATTCCCTCGCTCGCCGCGATCGGTCTGCTCATCCCGCTGGTCGGGCTCGGGGTCGCGCCCACGGTGATCACACTGACGCTGTACGGGCTGCTGCCCATCGTCCGCAACTCCATCGTGGGGCTGCGCGGCGTCGATCCGGCGCTGGTCGACGCGGCGCGGGGCATCGGGATGTCGCGGACGGCCCGGCTGTGCCGGGTGGAACTGCCGCTCGCCTGGCCGCCGATCCTCACCGGCATCCGGGTCTCCACACAGATGCTGATGGGCATCGCCGCCATCGCCGCGTACGCCTCGGGCCCCGGCCTGGGCAACGAGATCTTCCGCGGCATCGCCTCGCTGGGCAGCGCCAACGCGATCAATCAGGTGCTCGCGGGCACGCTCGGCATCGTCGTCCTCGCCCTGCTCTTCGACGCCGCGTACGTCCTGCTCGGGCGGCTCACCATTCCCAGGGGGATTCGTGTCTGAGACCGCCGGTTCCGAAGGCGCCGGTTCCCGCGCCGCCCACGGGAGCACGGCCGCCGACGACGCCGCGACGACGCGGACCACGTCGGGCGCCACCATCCATCTGGACAACCTGACCAAGCGCTACCCGGGCAATCCGAGCCCGGCGGTGGACAACGTCTCGATGGACATCAAGGCCGGCGAGACGGTGATCTTCGTCGGCCCGTCCGGCTGCGGGAAGTCCACCACCCTGAAGATGATCAACCGGCTGATCGAGCCGACGTCCGGGCGGATCAGGATCGACGACGAGGACGTCACCGACATCGACCCGGTGAAGCTGCGCCGCAAGATCGGATACGCGATCCAGTCGTCCGGGCTCTTCCCGCACATGACGGTCGCCGAGAACATCGCCCTCGTACCGAGGATGGTCGGCTGGTCGAAGTCGAAGGTGAAGGACCGGGTCGAGGAGATGCTCGATCTGGTCGGCCTGGATCCGCGGGAGTTCCACGGGCGCTATCCGCGGGCGCTGTCCGGCGGACAGCAGCAGCGGGTGGGCGTGGCACGGGCCCTGGCGGCCGATCCGCCGGTGCTGCTGATGGACGAGCCGTTCGGCGCGGTCGACCCGATCACCCGCGACCACCTCCAGGACGAGCTGATCCGCCTCCAGCACGAGCTGCACAAGACGATCGTCTTCGTCACCCATGACTTCGACGAGGCGATCAAGCTGGGTGACCGGATCGCCGTGCTGCGCGAGCGTTCGCACATCGCGCAGTTCGACACCCCCGAGGCGATCCTCACCAACCCGACGGACGACTTCGTCTCGGGTTTCGTCGGCGCCGGTGCGGCGTTGAAGCGGCTCAACCTCACCCGCGTACGGGATGTGGAGATGGCCCAGTTCCCGACGGTGACGGTCGACGACCCGCTCCAGTCGATCTTCAACAGGCTGCGCGGCGGCCCGCACAACGAACTGCTGATGCTGGACCGCAGGAACCGCCCGTACAAGTGGCTGCGGCGCGGCGACCTGATGCGGGCCCGGGGGTCGCTGGCGCGTGCCGGGCAGCTCGTCCACGACACCGTGACGCGCGACGCGACGCTGCACGACGCGCTGGAGGCGGTGCTGACCGACAGCGGCGGACGGGTCGCGGTGACGGGGCGACGCGGCGAGTTCATCGGGGTCGTCGACATGGAGACCCTGATGAACTCCGTCCATGAACTGCTGGAGGCCGACCGGCTCGCCGCCATCGAGCACCAGCACGATCTGGAGGAGCTCCGCACCCACCGGACCGAACAGGAGCCGGAGGGCGGTGCGGGCGCATGACTCCCGACAACCCGCTGAATCCCGAATCGAGGCGGCCCCCGCGCCCCCTCCGCCCGGCGCCCGCGTCCGACAAGGACCGCCCGCCCGGCGAACACGACGTCAGGGGCCACGCCTTCCACGACGAGGAGGAGGAACCCGCACCACCCCCACCGGCCGGGCCGCGGCGCCGGCTCTCCTGGCCCAAGCTGGTGGTCCTGCCGGTCGCGCTCATGGTCGTCCTGGCCGTCACCTATCTCTGGATCACCAGCGTCCACCTCGATTCGATCGCGCGGAACTCGCTCACCGGCGGCAATGTGCAGCTGCGCTGGTGGCAGCATGTGAAGCTGACCGCGATCTCGACGTTCTGGGTGCTGATCATCGCCGTCCCGCTGGGGATCGCGCTGACCCGGCGCAGGCTGCGCAGGGGCGCCCCGCTGGTCACCGCGATCGCCAACATCGGACAGGCGACCCCGGCGATCGGCCTGCTGGCACTGCTGGTGATCTGGCTGGGCATCGGCCCGTCGACGGCGATCATCGGCATGGTGATCTACGCGGTGCTGCCGGTCTTCTCGAACACGGTGGCCGGTCTCAAGGCGATCGAACCGAACCTGGTCGAGGCCTCGCGCGGCATCGGCATGTCCGCGATGGGGACGCTCACCAAGGTCGAACTGCCGCTCGCCGTGCCGCTGATCCTGGCCGGTGTACGGACGGCGCTGGTGCTCAACGTCGGTACGGCGACCCTGGCCACCTTCGTCGGCGGCGGCGGGCTCGGCGACCTGATCACCTCGGGCATCCAGACCCAGCGGATGCCGGTGCTGGTGCTCGGCTCCGTGCTGACGGTGGTGCTGGCGCTGCTGGTGGACTGGCTGGCCTCGCTGGTCGAGCTGGCACTGACACCGCGTGGCCTGGAGGTGGGATGAGGATGGGCCCGCGAAAGGTGCGTGCCGGGCTCGTGGGGGTGCTCGCCCTGGCACTGCTGCTCTCCGGGTGCGGACTGAAGAGCGGTTCGCCGATGGTGGACGACGTGGTGCCCGGCTCCGTCGGCCGGGGCAGGCCGCTGTCCGGCGCCTCGCTGACCGTCACCTCGAAGAACTTCAGCGAGAACATCGTCCTGGGCCAGATGATCGGCCTGGTCTTCAAGGCCGCCGGGGCGGAGGTCCTGGACCGGACGAACCTGCCCGGGTCGATCAGCGCGCGCGAGGCGATCGTCAAGGGCGGGGCGGACGCCATGTACGAATACACGGGCACCGGCTGGATCACCTACCTGGGCCACGCGAAGCCGATCGCCGACCCGCTGAAGCAGTGGGAGGCGGTCCGTGACGAGGACCGGCACAACGGCGTGACCTGGCTGCCGCCATCCACCCTCAACAACACCTACGCGCTCGCCATCAGCCGGAAGAACAACGCGAAGTACCACCTGAGGACGCTCTCCGACGTCGCCGCGCTCGCCGGGAAGAACCCGTCGGCGGTGACGATCTGTGTGGAGAACGAGTTCGCCTCGCGCGACGACGGGCTGCCGGGCATGGAGAAGGCGTACGGGATGAGTCTCCCGGCCGCCAACATCAAGAAGATGGACGCCGGGATCATCTACACCCAGGTCTCGAAGTCCAACTCCTGCCTGCTGGGCGAGGTGTTCACCACGGACGGCCGGATCAAGGCCATGGACCTCGAAGTGCTCGTGGACGACAAGCACTTCTTCCCCAACTACAACGCGGCGCCGGTCGTCCACAGCAAGACCTTCGAGAAGTACCCGCAGATCGCGGGGCTGCTCGACCCGGTCAGCAGGAAGCTGACGACGGAGGTCGCCCAGGTGCTCAACGCCAAGGTGGACGTCGACGGCCAGGACCCGCACGACGTGGCGAAGGAGTGGCTGATCCAGGAGGGGTTCATCAAGAAGGGGTGAGCCGTCACGGCCCCGAGGGCAGGGTGCAAAGAAATCTCTGCAAAAAAACCGTTGCAAAGAGAGTTTTGCAACTCTACGGTTGAACCATGCCCGCAACAGAGAACGACGGCGAGAGCGCCGTCGTCGGCCAGAATGTCCACACGGTCGACGCCCGCACCCTGCGCGCACTCGCCCACCCCCTGCGACTGCGCCTGCTGAGCGCGCTCCGCGAGTTCGGCCCCGCCACCGCCTCCGGACTCGCGGACCGACTGGGCGAGTCCAGCGGCGCCACCAGCTACCACCTCAGGCAGTTGGCGACGTACGGCTTCGTCGAGGACGACCCCGAGCGCGGCAAGGGCCGCGAACGCTGGTGGCGGGCCGTCCACACGGGCACCGCCTTCAACAGCGACCGATTCCTGAGCCACCCGGATCCCGAGGTGCGCGGCGCGGTCGGCGTCGTACTCCACGAGATCGCCACCGCACACGCCCAGGAACTGAACACCTGGCTCGGCACGATGCACGAATGGCCCGAGGAGTGGCTGCACGGCTGGGACGCCAGCGACTTCAAGGTGCGCCTCACCCCCGATCTCTCCAGGGAGCTGATCGGAAAGATCCACGATCTCATCGCGAGCTATGAGGACCGGGTGCCGGAGGGTACGGAGGGCTCGGCCACCGTCCGCAGCCACGTGCACCTCTTCCCTCGCCCCGCCGAGTAACGAACCCACCGAGCACGGCCCGAAGAGCGGTGGACCCGTCCGGCGGACGGGTCCACCGTGCGACGCCGCCGGCCGTGCGGGAAGCCACCGGGCACCGAGCCGGCCGTGCGACGAAGTCACCGAGGAACGAGCCCCTCCGACCGGAAGGACACCGCCATGCACTCCGACACGCATCTGCTGCTGCACGACCAGCGCTCCGCCGAACTACGGCAGCGGGCAACGGATTTCGATCTCGTCCCGGCTGATCCGCGCGCCTCGCTGCGCGCCCGGCTGGGATGGCTCCTCGTGGAGTCGGGGCTGCGCATCATGCCCCGCAGCCCCGACCACCCCTCCATCGCGCCCGGTACGGCATGAGCGGCCGGGGGGACCGCAGGCGCGACCGCATCCCGCTCATCGCCGTACTGTCCGCCAACTCCATCTCCACGGCCGGTACTTCACTCACGCTCATCGGGGTGCCGTGGTTCGTCCTGGAGACCACGGGCAGTGCGGGGCGGGCCGGTGTCGTAGCCTTCTGCGCGACGCTGCCGATCGTCGTCTCCGCGCTGATCGGCGGACCCGTCATCGACCGGATCGGACGCCGCCGGGTCTCCGTCGCCTCCGACCTGGTGTGCGGCCTCGCCGTCGCCGCCATCCCGCTGCTGTACTACGCGGACGCCCTGGCGTTCTGGACGCTGTGCGCGCTGATGGCCGTCAGCGGGCTCCTGCACACCCCGGGCAACACGGCGCGCTACGTCCTCGTGCCGGATCTCGCCGAACACGCCGGCACCACCCTCGCACGTGCCGCCAGCCTCTTCGACGCCGTCTCACGCGGCGCCCGGATGGTCGGCGCGGCGCTGGCCGGCATGCTGATCGCGCTGGTCGGCGCGGAGACCGTGCTGCTGCTGGACGCCGCGACGTTTCTGACGTCCGCGCTGCTGATCGCGTTCGGGGTGCGCGGAGTGCGGGCGGCCGAACCCCGCAAGGCCGCAGCACCCGTGTCGCTGCGCGCGTACCGCACCGAACTGCGCGAGGGATACGCCTACTTGCTGAGCAACCGGCTGCTGCTGGCGGTCGTGGTGATGGTCATGTTCATGAACGGCACGGATCAGGGCTGGAACGCCGTCCTGCTGCCGGTGCACGCCTCCGCCGAACTGGGCGGTGCCCGGGACATCGGGCTGCTCACCGCGCTCTTCGGCGCCGGTGGACTGACCGGGGCGCTGCTGTACGGATGGTTCGGCGACCGCTTCTCGCGGCGGGCCGTGTTCACGGTGTGCGTGCTGTTGTGCGGTGCGCCCAGGTACGCCGTCGCGGCGCTGACCGGTACGACGCTGCCGCTCGCCGTGACCATGGCGCTGAGCGGCATCGCGGGCGGGGTGCTGAACCCGGTCCTGACGACGGTGATCTACGGAAGCGTGCCCGACGAGCTGCGCAGCCGGGTCTCCGGAGTCCTCACGGCGGGCGGCGAACTCGCCATGCCGGTGGGCGGTCTCGTGGCGGGCCTGCTGGTGGAGAGCACGGGTGCACGGGGCGCGCTGCTGGCGATGGGCGGGGGGTATCTGCTGGCGACGCTGAGCCCGGTGGTGTTCCCGGTGTGGCGCACGATGGACGAGGCGGGGTCCGGGGCCGAGGAGAGGCCGGGGTCCGGGGCGGTGGGAGCGGTGGACGCCGCCGTACCGTCACCGGCCGCCGAGGTCAGCAGCTCGGTACCTTGTGGCCCTGCTCCAGCGCCCGGAGCGAGGACACCGCGTTCTTGAGGGTCGTGACCGGGATCAGCCGGAGCCCCTTGGGAAGCTCGGCCCCCGCCTCGGTGCATTCGGCCTTCGGGACGAGGAAGACGGTCGCGCCGTCGCGGTGCGCGGCCTGAGTCTTCAGCGACACCCCGCCGACCGCTCCGACCTCGCCGTTCGCCTGGATCGTGCCGGTGCCCGCGATGGTGCGGCCACCGGTGAGATCGCCGCCGGAGCCGTCGCCCGCGAGCTTGTCGACGATGCCGAGCGCGAAGAACAGTCCCGCGCTCGGGCCGCCCACATCGGCGAGGTGCAGGGTGACGTCGACCGAGCCCTTGGGCTTGCCGAGGTAGTTCAGGGCAGCGTCGACGGCGGAGTTCTGCGACTTCCTCATGTCTTCGAGGTTGTGCTTCTCGATCTCCTTCTCGGAGCCGCCGGTCGGGTAGACGGAGTCACGGGGCAGCACCGCACGGTCCGTACGGAACCAGCTGTCGATCACATCGCCGATGCCGACGTCGGCGGTGGGCCCGGTCGCGACGATCGTCGTCATCCGCAGCTCGCCCTTGGTGGGGCGGGTGGGCGCGCCCTTGATGCTGATCACCGGTGTGCCGTGATCGTTCCCGAGCACGTTCGCGGTCGTGCCGGGCTGCGCCAGCGTGAACGGCAGCGGCGCGAAGGCCGCCACACCGAACAGGGCGAGGACGGGCAGGGCGCACAGGGCGAGGGTGCGGGAGCGCGAGAGACGAGTGAGCACCCGCCCAATCTAACCGCCGGGGCGACCGCGCGCGGGCCGGGTGGCGCGGGCCGCACCCGCCGAAGGCCCTACCTGAGCGCGTCCGCCACCTCGCGGGCCGCGTCCACCACACGGGGGCCGACCCGTTCGGGTACGGAGTCGGCGAGCATCACCACACCCACGCTGCCCTCGACCCCCGTCACCCCCACCAGCGCGGCCGCGGCCCCGCTCGCCCCGGCTTCCAGTTCACCGTGGGTGAGGGTGAAGGCCGTCTCCCCCACCGGCTTCTGGCGGGCGGCGAGTATCGCCCGGCCCGCGGCGCCCCGGTCCAGCGGGTGGCGGAAGCCGGCCCGGTAGGCCACGTGATAGTCGGTCCAGGTCGGCTCGACGACCGCGACCGCCAGCGCGTCGCTGCCGTCGACCAGCGTGAGATGGGCGGTGGCGCCGATGTCCTCGGCGAGGGAGCGCAGCGCGGGGAGCGCGGCCTCCCGGACGAGCGGATGCACCTGGCGGCCCAGGCGCAGCACACCGAGACCCACTCTGGCCCGGCCGCCCAGATCGCGGCGCACCAGTGCGTGTTGTTCCAGGGTGGCGAGCAGACGGTAGACCACTGTTCGGTTGACGCCGAGTCTGTTGGACAACTCGGTGACGGTCAGGCCGTGGTCGGTGTCGGCGAGCAGTTTGAGGACCCTCAGTCCCCGGTCGAGCGTCTGGGAGGTTTCCGCGGTCACGACGCCCTCTCCTCTTTGGTGAGCGGCGGCGGCTGGTCCCACGGAAGGTGCGCCGCCGGTCCCAGCGGCTGCGCACGGAGAGGCCGCCGGCCTGGCCAAGGCACCGGCTGCGCTCCGCGGCGGCGTTGCCACGGGGCGTTCATTTTTGGGGACAGTAGCGAGCCAGTCCGCTCAGCGGAAGACCTCGTCCAGAATCCGGGCGTCAGCGGAAGGGGAGTTGGCTTGAAGAAGCATAAGGGCCGGTCAGCGGGGCGTCGGCCGAATCCTGGGCGTCTACGCGCGTCCAGGTCGGCCGACGTCCCGGCGACGCTTCGTGCACCGGACGTGAACGGTCGTTAGCTCACCGTGAACGACTGTTGCACAATTTTTCCGTTCACCAGCACCTCGCAGGCCCTGATCGCCTTCGTCGCCGGGTCGCGGACGGTGAAGTTGAGAGCGAAGGTGCCGTCCAGTCCGATGACCCGGGTGACGTAGGAGTCCGATGTCTGCTTCCCGTCCGCGGTGCGGCCGGTCACCGAGACCGTGGCGACGGGGGCGAAGCCCCGCCCGGTCACCTGGACCGCCGTGCCGACCGGCCCCTCGGGCGGCGAGAGCGCGAAGGCCGGCCCGGCGGGCACGCTCCCGTCCTGCACGGTGAACGCCGCCGTCTCGGTACGGGGGTTGACGAGGACCTCCCGGACCCGGATCGCGACGGTGTCGGTGGCGTTGACCGTGAAGGTCTGCGAGAACGCCCCGTCCAGTCCGACCACCTTGGTCCTCGCCGGGTCGGACGTCTGTGATCCGTCGGCCCGCAGGCCGACGATGGACACGGTGGCGACCGGGGCGAAGCCCTGACCGAGGACGGTGGCGGCGGTGCCCTTCGGGCCGGCCGACGGGGTGAGGACGACGAAGGACGGGGCCACGGTCAGCGGGGTGACCGCCTGCGCTCCTGCGGCGGTGACCTGGAGCGCGTACACGGCGCGCGGGGTGGATCCGGCCACGGTGACCGTACCGGCGAGCGTTCCGTCGGCGCTGATCCGGAGGGTGGAGCCACTGATCCGCGCGCTGTCGCAGCCGCTGCCGTCGGCGGCGCAGAGTGCGGCGACGGGTGTGGTGCCGGTGGGCCAGTCACCGCCGGAGAGGGTGATCGTCCCGCCGGGTTTGACCTTCGCCGCGCCCGCGGAGAGCGTCGCGGAGGCGTCGGTCACGGTGAACGGCGTGGTCAGCACGGTGGCCGGATCGTTGCCCTCGTCGACCTGGATCGCGGCGATGGCCGGGTCGGAGACGGTGAAGTCGACGCCGAACGTGCCGTCGGGGGCGCTCTTCACATAGACGGCGGTGTCGTCGAGTGTGGCCCCGCTCGCGTCCAGGCCGACGGTGTTGATCCAGCGGTCCTGGAAGTAGTTGCTGCCGGTGACCCGGACGACGCTGCCGACCGGAGCGCCGGCGCGGGAGAGCGCGATGGCCCGGGGCCCGCCGGGGACGTACGCCTTGACGGTCAGGGGCGCGGTCGCCTCCTTCGTACCGTCGCCGACCTTCACCAGGTACGAGCCGTCCGGCACCGCGCCCGCGGGGGCGAGGACCGCGCTTCCGGTCAGCTCCCCCGAGCCGCTGATCGCCAGGGTGCTGGAGACGAACTTGCCGGTGTCGCAGCCACCGCCGTCCGCCGAGCACAGCGACGGTACGGGGGTGGCGCCGACGGTCCACAGGCTGCCGGTCAGGGCGACGGCCGTGGACGGCCGGACGGCGGTGGCGGGCGCGGTCAGGGTGGCCGGATGTCCCGCGGTTCCCTCGGCGGTCACGGTACCGATGGAGCCGCCCCCGCCGACCACGTCGCACGGGGTCTCATAGGTGGAGCCGAGCACTTTCGTACGCGTCAGATTGCGCACCGGGGTGAAGGAGATCGGCCCGCTCGCGTCGGCCGGGATGATGAAGTCCCCTTCGTACGGAGGGATCTCTATGGGCTTCCCGGACGGGATGTCGAGGTTGATCTGGGGTCCGGTGACGGTGACCGTGCCGGTCGCGCCGCCCGACATCGCGAAGTCGATGCTGGGGGTGGTGGGCACATTGCTCAGGCTGAGCCCGCTGGTCGCGGGCGACGGTCCGAGGGTGACCTTGGCGTGGACCTTGCCGCCGGGGTCGACGATGGCCGGCGAGAGGTCGACGCTCATCTGCTGCGGCCCGGTGGCCTCGCCCTGACCGGCGGGCAGGGAGCAGTGGACGGTCGGGGTGACCGTACCCGCGTGGGCGGCGGGGGCGAGTACGACGGTCCCACCGGTCCAGACGAGCACGGTCCCCGCGGTGAGCGCGACGGCACGACGTAATACCGCGCCCGGCCCTCCTCGTCTTCCCGGTCTTTCTGGTCTTCTCGATCTCGGCCGTACGGACATGCGGCTCCTTCGCGACTGCGGAAATCCTTCGAATTCGAAATGGCGGCGCCCGCCTGCTCCATTGCGATACGGAGCAGGCGGGCGTCTCCGGTACTTTCCCTGACTTCTCTGGCTTCTCTGGCTTCTCCGGCTTCTCTGGCTTCTCTGGTTTCCCCGACGGTGACGGATCTCAGAGAAGAGTGAGTGTCAGGGTGGCGCTGTAATCTCCGGGCCGGGTGAATCCGGGCACCGTCAGAGTGAGATCGGCATCGGCGTCGAACCGGCCGCCCGTGAACGGGCGGGATCCGTCCGGGTTCATCCGGCAGAGGCTCGCCGCCTCGCTCCCGAGTGCGGCGGGCGAGCCGGCCACCGGCACTCCCACGCTTCCGTTCTGCGCCGTGCATCTGGGTGTCCACCGGACGGCGTCCGCCGGGATGGTGCCCCCGTCGGCGCTGGTGAAGCCGGTGAGGGTGGCGGTGAGGGACCAGCCGCTGTTGACGCCTCGGGCATCCTCCACCTCGACCCGGTTGAGCCGGGAGCGCTGCACACCGCTGCCGGTGCCCAGGACCGTCGTGCCGAAGTCGACGGTGTCGCCGTCCTGGACCATGGACAATGTCCCGGCCCGGACCGAGGTGTTCAGCCGCTGGTCGGCGCTGCCGCCACCCCCTCCCCCGCCCGTGGAGACGGTGAACGGGGCGGTCCGTACGGTCGCCGGATCATTGCCCTCGTCGGCCTGGACGGCGACGACGGCGTCGGAGATCACGGTGAACTCGACGGCGAAGGTGCCGTCCGGGCCGCTCTTGACGTAGACCGCGCTGTCGTCGATCCCGGTGCCCGTCGCGTCGAGACCGATGACATTGATCCAGCGGTCCGGGTTGTAGTTCTTGCCGCTGACCGTGATCACGCTGCCGACCGGTCCGCTGCTTCGCGACAACGAGATCTCGCGGTCGCCGGCCGCGACGGCCCTGACCGTGAGGGGAGCGGTGGCCTCCTTCGTACCGTCGTTGACCTTCACCTCGTACGCGCCGTCCGGCACCGCCCCGGCCTCCGCGAGGGTGGCCGTGCCGTGCAGCGTTCCGTAGCTGTCGACGGTGAGGGTGTGGCCCTTGAACTTCAGCGGGTCGCAGCCGCCACCGCCCACCGCGCAGAGCGACGGAACGGGCGCACCGCCCGGCGTCCATCCCGAACCACCCAGTGTCACGGCGGTGTTGGGACGTACGGGGTCGGCGGGAGCGGTCAGGTGCGCGGGCTCGGAGCCGGTGCCCTCCACCGTGACGGTGCCGACGGAGCCGCCCCCGTCGACCACGTCGCAGGGTGTCTCGAAGACCGAACCGAGCACCTTCGTCTGTGTCAGCGTACGGACCGGGGCGAAGGAGATCTCGCCGGAGGCGTCCGCCGGAACCAGGAAGTCCCCCTCGTACGGCGGGAGTTCGATGGGCGTGCCGGCCGGGATGTCCATCGTGAACTCGGCGCCCCGCACGGTGACGGTGCCGGTGGCCCCGCCGGACATGGCGAGGTCGAGACTGGGGATGGTCGGCACGTCGTCCAGCGCGAGAGCGCTGGTGGCGGGGGACGGGCCGAGCGTGACCTTCGCGTGCACCTTGCCGCCCGGAGCGACGACCGCGGGTGACAGTTCGACGGTCATCTGCTGGGGCCCGGTGGCCTCGCCCTGACCGGCGGGCAGGGTGCAGTGGACGGTCGGGGCGACCGTACCGGCGGCCTGCGGCGCGGGCGGTGGAGCGGCCTGGGCGGTGGCCCCGACGCAGCTCAGGGACAGTACGAAGCAGGCAGCGAGCAGACCGGTCACGCCAGGTCTTCGTCGTCGAATCACCAGACACCCCTCCATGGCCCATTGATTGCGCACATTGAGGAGGTCGCGTGCGGAGAAGTCAAGAGAGAATTGACTGATCCTTAGGCCGACCGGCAAATGGGGGGCGGCGTCGCGGGGCCGGGCACGCACATCTGCGGCGTTGTCGTCAGTCAACAACGCTCCGCGTTGCCTCCCTCCTCCGCCTTGCAGCTGCACGCACCCAGCCCTGCTCCTTCTCCCACCCCCCATTTGCCGGTCGGCCTTATCTGAAATGCCCGAAAAGCATTTCCACGGGCACTTTAAGTGCACCTGTTGGCATCTCTTGACATCTCTGAAGATCACCGTTTCACTGCACCCGACATGCCGGGCCCGGCACACAGATCCGCAAGAAGATCGCACACCGAGGATTGAGCCGAATCCTGCGAATCTGCGGAATTCAACCGGAAGGAGTTCCCCCCGTCATGTCAGTCCCTTCATTGCGTTCGCCGAACCGAAGACACCTCCCGCTGGTGCTGGCCGCGGCCTGTTCCGTGGCCGGCGCGCTCGCCCTGGCGCCGACCGCCCAGGCGGTGACCCCGTCGACCGCGACGGCCACGTACGACTGCGGAACCTGGGGCAGCGGTCTCGCCACCCTGACCGCCGTCGACTCGGGCACGACCAAGACCATCAAGATCAACTCCATGGCGATCACGATGCCTCCGGGCACCAGCGCCGACCCGAACAGCATCACGACGACGCTCAAGCTCACCAAGACCTCGGGCGGCGTCACCAGTCAGGTGCAGTTCTCCGGTAAGACCAACCCCGGCATGATCAGCCCCAACCCGATCACCCTGGGACCGCTCAAGCTCACCTCCGGCACCCTGGCGGCGGGTGACCGCACCGACTCCGTGGTGCTGTCCGGCCCGCCGAGCGCCACGAACTGGTCCTTGCAGATCGTGGCCTCGTCCCCGACGTCGGCCACGGTTCCGTGTGTGGCCACGGTCAGCCAGTCCGCGCCCTTCACCTGGTAGCCGTCGGCCCGGGATTCCGGTAACCACCCGGGATCCCTTTGACCGCCCGGGATTCCGGTGACCGCCCGGTACCGGTCCGTCCGATACCGGTCCGTCCGGCATCCGCCCGTCAACGGGCCGTACGTCCGCCCGCCCGGCGTCGACCGGGCCCGACCCTCACCCGATCCGCACCAGGTCCGCACGAACGACGCCGGCCCGGGGCGAGGACCGCTGTCCCCGCCCCGGGCCGGCACTTCACGGGAGCGGACTCACCTCATACGGGTGGCCCACTCCTGCACCTTCTCGATCCGCTGCTGGATCTGCCCGGCCGTGGCCTCCGCGCTCGGCGGCCCGCCGCAGACCCGGCGCAGCTCGGTGTGGATCACACCGTGCGGCTTGCCGCTCTGGTGCGTGTACGCCGACACCATCGTGTTGAGCTGCTTGCGCAGCCCCAGCAGCTGCTTGTGGGTGACCACCGGTCGCGCCTCGGCCGGCTTCTCCAGCAGATCGGCTTCCCCGGCCGGCTTCTGACGGCTGTGGGCGATCTGACGGGTCTGCCGCTTCTGGAGCAGCAGCTGCACCTGGTCGGGCTCCAGCAGCCCCGGAATCCCCAGGTAGTCCTGCTCCTCCTCGCTCCCGGGATGCGCCTGCATGCCGAATTCGGCACCGTCGTAGAGCACCCGGTCGAAGACCGCGTCGGATTCGAGGGCCTCGAAGGGCAGCTGGTCCTCGGTCTCCTCGTCCTCCAGCTTCTCGGCGTCGGCGAGGAGCTTGTCCTCCTCCGCGAACGGGTTCTCCTCGTCGCTGCCGTTCTTGGGCTTGTCGAGGACGTGGTCCCGTTCGACCTCCATCTCGTTCGCGAAGTCGAGGAGCATCGGGATGGTCGGCACGAAGACGGAAGCGGTCTCGCCGCGCCTGCGCGAGCGCACGAAACGCCCAACGGCCTGCGCGAAGAAGAGCGGCGTGGAGATGGTGGTCGCGTACACGCCCACGGCGAGACGCGGCACGTCGACGCCCTCCGACACCATGCGGACCGCTACCATCCAGCGCGAATCGTCCTGGCTGAACTGGTCAATCCTCTTCGACGCGGCCTTCTCGTCGGAGAGGACCACGGTGGCCTTCTCGCCGGTGACCTGCTTCAGGATCTTGGCGTACGCGCGCGCCGACTCCTGGTCGGTGGCGATGACGAGCCCACCGGCGTCGGGGATGCCCTTGCGCACCTCGGTCAGCCGTTTGTCGGCGGCGCTCAGCACATTGGGGATCCAGTCCCCGGTGGGCGAGAGCGCGGTACGCCAGGCCTGCCCGATGGCGTCCTTGGTCATCGGCTCGCCGAGCCGGGCGGCGATCTCGTCACCGGCCTTGGTGCGCCAGCGCATGTTGCCGCTGTAGCTGAGGAAGATCACGGGCCGGACGACGCCGTCGGCGAGCGCGTTGCCGTAGCCGTACGTGTAGTCGGCCGAGGAGCGCCGAATGCCGTCGTTGCCCTCCTCGTACAAGACGAAGGGGATCGGATTGGTGTCGGACCGGAACGGCGTACCGGTGAGCGCGAGCCGCCGGGTGGCCGGGTCGAACGCCTCCTGGCACGCCTCGCCCCAGGACTTCGAGTCACCGGCGTGGTGGATCTCGTCGAGGATCACGAGGGTCTTGCGCTGCTCGCACCTGTTGCGGTGCAGCATCGGGCGGACGCCGACACCCGCGTAGGTGACCGCGACGCCGTCGTACTCCTTGCTCAGCGGGCCCGCACTGTAGTCGGGGTCGAGCTTGATCCCTATCCGGGCCGCTGCCTCGGCCCACTGCTTCTTCAGGTGCTCGGTCGGCGCGACGACGGTGACCTGCTGCACGACGTGGTGGTGCAGCAGCCATGACGCGAGGGTCAGCGCGAAGGTGGTCTTCCCCGCGCCGGGGGTGGCGACCGCGAGGAAGTCGCGCGGCTGCTCCTGGATGTACTTCTCCATGGCGCCCTGCTGCCAGGCTCGCAGCTTGCCGGCCGTGCCCCAGGGGGCGCGGCCGGGGAAGGCGGGTGAGAGGTGGTGGGAGGCGGTAGTAGTCACGGTCTCCGGTTCGGGTCTCTCGGGTACGTGGGGCGCTGTCCGTACGGACCGGGACGGGCACGTACGCGATACGACAACCGGGCCACCTTACCGGGGGGCGCTGCGTGAACCGCCTCGAACTACGCCGCCCCGCAGGGAATTGCGATGGCTGTCACACGTCGTCGACGACCAGCTCGCGCAGCCCCTGAGAGATGACTTTCACCTCGTCCATTTCCCCTGTGGCCACCGCGATGACCAGGCGTTCCGCGGCATCGATGTCCGGGCGCAGATCGATCCCGTTCATCGCGAGGAACGTCACGCACGACAGCCAGGCCGTGCGTTTGTTGCCGTCGAAGAACGGACGGTTGATCACCAAGGACTGCAGGAGCGCGGCGGCTTTGTCGATCGGATCCGGGTATGCCTCCTCGCCGAACATGGCCGCGGCAGGACGGTGGGCCGCCGATTCGAGGAGCCCGGCGTCGCGCACGACAACGTGCATGTCCGCGCAGGCATGCTCGGCGATGACGAGGATGTCCTCGGAGGTCAGGTAGACACAGGTCACTTGAGCCGCTCCATGAGCTCGCTCCACTTGGCCGCCTGCTCCTTGGCCGTCTTGCGGACGATGGCCTGCTGAGCCGTCCTGGCCAGGTAGTCGTCCACGGCCTGCAGCAGTATGGCGTGCATGCTGGTCCCCTCCTGCTCCGCTCGCTGCTTGAGGGCCTCGGTCTGGTCGTCACGAAGACGCAGGTTCATAGCCATACCAAAACGGTACCGCCGAATGGGGCCAGAGTGGTACCAAGCGGCGCCTAAGCCTTTGCCCGCACCCGCCCCGCCACCCACGCCCCCACCAGCGCCACCCCCGCCATCGGCAGGAAGACCACCGCGAACGCCCCCGGGTGGGATCCGGAGGCCCCCGCCTCCACGGCCTCGTGCACCGCCCCCACCGTCCCGCCGCCGAGTGCGGCGAAGGCCGCCCCGCCCGCGGCCAGCAACAGGACGTTGGACAGCCCGTCGGAGATCTGAAGGGCGGCCGAGTTCGCCCCCGCCTCCTCCGGCGCCGAGAGCTTCAGCAGCAGCACGCTCGTCGATGCGATCACCATGCCCATGCCGAAGCACCCGAAGGCCCAGGCCACGGCCACGGTCCAGACCGGCACCGCGTCGATCAGCACCGACGGCGCCGCCGCGATCGCCGCGGCGACCAGCACCATGCCGCCCACCATCAGACGTTCCCGGTACGGCTCCAGGCGCGGCCGGGACTGCACGTACGACCCGAGCGCCCAGGTCCCGCCCCCGGCCGCGAGCGAGAGCCCCGCCAGGGTCGGGCTCAGTCCGCGCTCGGTCACCAGCATCAGCGGTACGAACGACTCGGCGGCGATGAACGACCCGGCCGCCACCCCGCGCAGCAGCACCACCGACGGCAGCCCACGCGCCGCCCGGCCCGTACCCGGGGGCAGCAGCCCCCGCACGGCGGGAACGAGCAGGGCGACACCCACCACGACCGGCAGCAGCGCGAACCAGTTCCGCTCCTGCCCCGCGTACTGGAGCAGCCCCGCCCCCACCGAGATCCCGAGCGCGAGCACGATGCGGCGCCGGTCGTACGGCTCGACGGGTGCCGCGGGATCGGCCGGTCCCGACGCCCGCCGCCGGATCGCGGGCAGCGCGAGCGCCAGCGGGAACACCACGAGCACAGGGATGCCGATGAAGACCCACCGCCACCCCAGGTGCTCGGTCACGCTCCCGGCGGCGAGCGGCCCGACGACGGACGGGATCACCCAGCTCGCGGCGAACGCGGCCATGATGGACGGCCGCAGATGCTCCGGATAGGCCCGGCTGATCACCACGTACAACGCCACGATCACCAACCCGCCACCGAGCCCCTGGACGGCCCGTCCGACGATGAACATCCACATGCTGCCCGCCGTGCCCGACAGCAGCAGCCCCGCCCCGAACGCGCTGATCCCGGTGGCGAGCGGCGCCAGCGGCCCACGCCGGTCCGCCCACTGCCCGGAGAGCACCATGGCGAACAGGCTGGTGGTGAAGTACGCGGAGAACGCGAACGCGTAGAGCGGAATGCCGTGCAGCTCACGGGCGGCGACCGGCATCGCGGTCCCCACGGCCGTCGCCTCGAACGCGATCAGGAACACGACGGAGACGATGCCGACACTGAGCGCCCGATAGGTGCGACCGAGCACGCTTTCGGATTCGACGGGTGGGGTCGGTATTGCCGCGGGGACGGCGGTGCCGGTATCGGTACCGGCGTCTCGTGGTTCCAGGGCACTCATGAGCCCAAGAGTAAGGGGCAAGATCTCATATGGACCCTGTCGCGAGACGGTCCGCCGCTCGTCCGTTGGTCGTAGGACCGCGACGTGCCGGGCGGGCGGCGGCAGAACCCGATCGTGAACGCGGTGTGGCAGTCGCATTGCGACCCGCCCCGCACTCTTGAGCACCGAGAACACCCGCCCCTACGGTCGAACCACGACGAGGAACACACGGCCGTGTGCCCGAGTGGTTCAGGGGCTCGACTGCAACTCGAGTTACACCGGTTCGAATCCGGTCACGGCCTCGCAGACGAAGCCGCCCTCCCCGGGGAAGTTCCGGGGAGGGCGGCTTTGCCGTGCCCCGGGCAGGGACCAGAACGTGAAACGGCTCGCCCCTGTCCACGAGCCCGGCATCCATTTCCCACGCGTGGATCAAGATCCGCAACATACGCGTCGTCGACGTGGTCGCCGTCGGTCGGGTGCCCGACCGCGGTCCGCTGGTCGGCTTCCCCGGCGCGGTTCTCGTGGGCGAGCGGCAGCAGCAGGGTGGTCTGCGGTACGTAGACAGTGTCGACACCGGGTGGAGCGACGGGGAACGGCAGGGGACGACCGTACTCGCCCGCCTGCTCCGGGCCGCCGAGATCGACGCGCTCGCACGTGAGG
This sequence comes from Streptomyces sp. NPDC093149, assembly GCF_044754145.1. Classification (NCBI taxonomy): domain Bacteria; kingdom Bacillati; phylum Actinomycetota; class Actinomycetes; order Kitasatosporales; family Streptomycetaceae; genus Streptomyces; species Streptomyces sp. NPDC093149. The sequence continues at coordinate 122,981 of NZ_JBIVON010000002.1, read as the reverse complement.
AACCCGCACTTATGATCGATCGCCTGTGGTGGACCGTTGATCACGTGGGTAGCGTGGCGGGCTGAGCAGGTTTCCGATCAAGGACACGGGGGTGTCGACGATGTCGTTCGAAGACGAGTGGGGCGCGGAGAAGGCCGCCGTCGCCATGAGGCTGAACCAGGCCGGCAGCACCGGTGGCTCGACGCCGGCGAAGGGATCGGCCGACTACGTGGTCGTGGATGACGAGCTGGGGGACATCGGCCACGCCGCCTACGGGCTCTTCAACGGCCTCGAATCGGGCGGCAAGCACGCGAGCGCGGCGAGCGAGACCGCCGGCACGAGCCTGAAGGGCGACGGCTTCGACAGCGGCGCGGCGCTCAGTGAGGTGAACCGGACCTGGGAGACGCAGGTGAAGACTCTCCTCCAGGCATGCGCGCACATCTCCAACCACCTCGACTACACGAAGTCCTCGAACAAGGCCGAAGACGAGCGGATCGGGGCGCAGTTGCGCATCGTCGGACCCGTCGCCCCCGGCGCCGACGGGGCCGTGCCCGTCTCCCAGATCGACAAGTACTTCCGGTAAGGAGCCGTCCTCATGCCCACCTTCGAGCAGCTCCTCAACGTCAGGCTCGGCCCTCTCGACACCGCGGCCACCCAGTGGACCGAGATGATCAAGAAGTTGACGGATCTCCAGACCGACGCGAAGGCCATGAAGACCAAGGCCGACAAGTCCACCTGGAAGGGCGAGAACGCCACCGTCACCCAGGAGTTCGTCACCAAGACCGCCAAGGAGTTCAGCGACGCCGTCACCGAGGCCGAGTCCGTACGCGACCTCCTCAAGGACGCCCACGCCCTCCTCAAGTCCGCGCATGACGACCTCAAGGACGCCTACGACAACCCGCCGCCGGGCATCACCATCTATCCCGACGGCGTCCTCAGCCACCGCGTCCACCCCGACCGCCGGTCCAAGGACAGCACCGAACCCATCGCGACCGAAGCGCAGTTCGACGCGCTGCGCAGCAAGCTCGAAGGCATCCTGAAGCGCGCCAACGAGGCCGACGAACTCTGCGCCTGGGGCCTGCGCGCGCTGATCCGGAACCATCCCAACGACTTCGGCAGCACCGACCTCGGTGGTGTCGCCGACGCGAAGAAGATGCGCGCCGAGGAGAAGCAGCAGGCGGAGAACGGCCGCGAGGCCGCCAAGCTCTACAGTCGATGGGAGTACCTCGACGACAAGGAGCGCGAGCGGCTCCTCACGCTCGCCGAAGGCGGGAAGGACTCGCCGGCGTTCGCCGCCGAGCTCATGCAGAACCTCGACTACAACGGCCGCAAGGACCAGGAGGCGGTGCTGCTGCTCGCCGGCAGCCTGGAAGGCGGTGGCCGCGACGGCCAGGTTTCCGCCACGGACGCCCGTCTCTACAAGGCCCTGTCCGGCAGCCTCGCCACCGCCACCGGCCCCGACTCCCCGATCGGCTCGCCCGGCGGCATCACCTCCGCCTGGACCGACCGGCTCATCGCCACGGCCCGCGACGGCAACGGCCTGCCCGCCCAGCACCCCGGGGCGCTCAAGGGAGGGGCCGCGGGCTGGAACGCTCTCACTCACCTGATGGCCGCCGACGCCGGCGACGACGCCGTGTACGACCCCAACAAGAAGGGGTCCTCGCCCTGGAAGAAGGACGAGGGCGATCCGGTCTACAGCGAGGCATTCCTGACCGAGGTCGGCGACTCCATCCGGGAGTGGGAGACCAACGACAAGGACGCGTACGACGGCGTCATGAAGAACTGGCAGGGCACGCAGGAAGACCCGATGAAGGGTCTGCTGAACGCGATGAGCCGCAACCCGTCCGCCGCCACCCACTACTTCGACCCGAACACCACCGACAACCTCAAGTACTTCCTGGAAGACCGGGAGTGGCCCGGTGGCGACGTCGAGAGCAAGATGCCGACAGAGACCCAGTACACCTCGGCCCGCGCCGAACTCGGCCTCGCGCTCGAGTCCGCGGCCACCGGCCGCGTGCCCGGTTCACCGCTGCACCCGGTGCCCGCTCACCACGACGGCGCCGAGACCGCGATCTTCGAGCGTGTGATGGGCGAGTACACGGAGGCGCTCAAGAAGGACCAGAGCGCCGTCCCCGTCTCCATGCGCCTGCCGATGGCCGACATGATCGCCGACTACGGCTCCGACGTGCACCAGATCCTCGGCAAGAACATGGACGGGCCGACCGACTTCAACAACCTCGAGATCGACCGGGGCGACCTCACCCGGATCATCCGCTCCACAGCCGAGGACCCAAACGCCTTCAAGGCCATCCACACGTCGCAGACCGTCGTGATCGCCGACGGGCTGGATCGCTTTCCGGCGGACTCCTTCCGCAAGGAAGACCGTGAGCTGCATGCCTGGGTCAGGCAGTCCTCGACCGTGCTCGGCCACCTCGACGGCGTGCGCGGCGACGTCATCTACGACCTGGGCCAGGCGAAGAAGGACGCCAACGCCTGGCAGAAGATGGTCAATTACCACCTCTACGGCGGGGCGCTGACCCCCATCCCGATCCTCGGGGACGCGGTCCAGCGCGCGGTGGACGCGGGCACTAACGCGTACATGAACGAGGAGAACGTCAAGGTCGACGCCGCCACCCGCAACAACATGATCAGCCATTACGACGAGGGCCAGAAAGAGATGTACGCCATGCTGCGCAAGATGGCGAGGGCGCGCGGGCTCGAGAAGACGGAGCTGGATGCGAGCCCCGGCGAGTACGAGGACGGTCTCCAGCCGATTGCCGAGCAGTGGTACCAGAACGGAATCAAGGACGCCGACATGAAGATGGGCGAGCGCTACTGATGGACAAGAAGTACCTCGTTCTGCCTGTCGTCCTGGTGGTCGCGGCGGCCGTCATGGCTGCCGTCCAGCTGTGGCCCAGCGAACTGAAGGACCTGCGGGCCCAGAATCTGTGCCTGGGCATGCTCACCGAGCAGACCGCGGGCGGGCTCGACGACCGCAAGGGCGGTGAGCTGATGGCGGACGAGTACGAGCCGGAAGGGTCGAAGGGAGACCCGGTGTTCTCCACCATCTGCTTCGTCGGACGCAAGACAGGCGAGAACACGACCTACCGTGGTCAGTACACACTCGACGTCCAGGCCACCAACCTGCTCAACGCCCCCGCAGAGGGTGCCACCCGCCTCGCTGGAGGCCGCTCCGGCTGGGTGGGCCCCCGGCAGAGCGAGGTCCAACTCCCCGCCGCGTGCCCCAAGGAGATGCGGACGGGCGCCTCGTACGTCACCGTCGTCCTGAAGGTCGCCCCCGGTGTCGTCGCGGCGCAGAACTGGAACGACAATGCACTGACCAAGGCATCCCGCACGATCATCCTGGAGGCGGTGGACAACCTGGCCAAGCAGTACGACTGCGAGGCGTAGGACCGGCGTCAGCGGGGGCAGTCGTCGTCCACGGGCCCCCGCTGGACGCGAGCCCCGGCGAGTACGAGGACCACCTCCAGGCGATCGCCGAGCAGTGGTACGGGAACGGCATGGGGGACGCGGACAAGGCGATGGGACAGTGATCGATGGACAAGAAGTGGCTGCCCCTGACCGTCGTGCTCGGCGTCGCTGGAGTGGCCGTCGTGACGGCGAGCCTCTGGCCTGACGCCAAGGAGAAGCCGCCGCTGCCGCAGAGCCTGTGTTACGGGGCGCTTAGCCGGCAGACGGCGGAACTGATCGACGACGGCAAGGGGGGCGAGGTCAGCACGGAGGAGTGGGAGAGCAAGGGCAAGGGCGACCTCACGGTGTTCAAGACGTGCCAGGTGATGCGCGCCAATCCAGATAGCGACTATCCCCGGGGGATTTACCAACTGATCATCGAGGACTTCCGGAGCGACCCCGGCCCCGGGAAGGACTCCGTCCCCCTCGGCCTCGGATTCACCGGCTGGGTCCTCCCCGACGAAGCCAGAGTCACGCTGCCCGCCGGCTGCGCCGCCCGCATGGGTTCGACCTCCCCGTACATCATGGTGACGCTCAAGGCGCCCTCACAGGAGGAGAAGAAGAGCCTCGTCGACCGGAACACCGCGATCCGCAACAGCGCGGCCGTGGTACGGGAAGCCGCTGCCAAGCTGGCCAAGAAGTACGACTGCGAGGCGTAGGACCGGCGTCAGCGGGGGCAGCCGTCGTCCACGCTCCCTGCTGTACGTCGGCGCGGTGGGCGACTTGCTCGGTCGCCCACCCCAACGGGGCTTCGATCTTGTGGTCACGCGTCGCTCACCTGCGAAAACGCCCTTCATGGCCCGCGAACTGCCCCCGACCCGCCTCAACCCGATGCGACGGCACCGTCCACGCGAGCCCGCCGCAGCCCCGCGAGAACCGCGTCGACCGTCTGCTCCACGCTCTGCCCGGTCGTGTCCAGCCGGAGCCCGATCGTCTCCTCCCGCAACACCCGGTCCAACGCCTTGACCGTCCACCCGGCCCTGTAACTGCTCTTGCTCCGCCCGGCCTCCCGCTCGACAACGGCTTGCGGCTCGGGGGCGAGCACGACGACGTACAGCGGCCGGGTCCGTACGAGGCTGACATACGTGGCCAGTTCCTCTCCGAGCACCACGTCCTGCACCACGGCGGTCCACCCCTCACCCGCGTACACATCGGCCGTCGTCGCCGACAAGCGGTACCGAAGATGGAATTGGGCGACCGCCTCCTCGTCCGCCCCCGGCACCATCTCGGCCCGCCCAGGTCGAACAAGGGGTACGACTGGCCACCGCGCGCCCTCGCTGATGCCCTGGCCTTGCCACCGACAGAAGCGCGGCCGACGGTCCAGCCCGTGTCAGGTCCGGGGCTTCAGCACGGGCTTCTCGGGCAGTCCGCCGTTGTTCTCGCACTGCAGATCCTTGGCCACAGCCAGGGACGCGGCATGCACAATCTTCATGTTTTCCGCCCAGTGTTCCGGCGTGTTCTGCGCGGTGGCCTTCCGGTGGGTGAAGCTGCCGTAGATACGCATCGGGGTCTCCCTCGACCCCTTGAGTCGGGGGCTCACACACTCAAAATAGAGAAACGCCCCTGCACTGGTCGCCCCGGACCGCTTTCCCATGGTGTAGTAATGCTCACCGTTCGAATGACCTTCATTCAAATCCTGCGGCGGATATATATCGAAATTGACCTTTGAACGGTCCATGGGTGCACCTCCTTCCGGATTTATCTCGCACAGCCTTCCCCCTGACGCCAATGTGCGCCCCTCCTCGTACCCGGCCTTCAACCCATCCACTACCCGCTGCATACCATTCGTGCCGCTCCAGGCAAAGGATGTCGCACCTGTGACGGACTCAACCGTCTTCGCCAGCGGACCCGCGAACAGCCCTCCACACACCTGCCCTGCCCCAACATAGTCCGGTGGTTCCTCCTCGCCGCCACACCCGGCCACACCAACGCCGACAGCCACCACCACCCCGACAACGCACCAGACACCCCTCGTTCGAACCGTCCTCATACGCCTACCCCTCCTGCGCCCTTCACCGAATCGGGTCTCACGTCTGGGGATCATTACCCTGCTGCTGCGCACGGGCGTTCCCAACCCCGTACCCGATCAGCATCGAATCCCTCAGATCCTCACGGAATTTTTTGTCGGCATCAGAATCAGTCGTATTTCGATCCAAGAAATTCTCCATGGGCGACTCAGCCATGGACTCGCCACCCTTGTACACCTTGGTCTTCTCGTCCCGGGTGAGTTCCTCCATCTTTTCCTTGTGCTCATCCACAGAGTTGTCGGACAGATCCCCGATGAACTGGCCGACGACGTTTTCCACGAGTCCGCTGCCCGCATCAGTACCCAACCCGATGAGTGTCGCCGCCACCCCCGCCGCTGCGACCTCCGGAAGAAAAGCGACCCCTGCGGCAACACCCACACCGGCTCCGAACTGCATCCAGCCGGACCGTGCGTTCACGGCCTTCTCGTAATCCTCGTGCATCTTCACGTTCGTTGCCACGACCTGATCCGCACGGGACTGGTCGAGCATGCCCTGCACTTCTGCGCCCGTGCGCACCACCGCCCGTGCGTCCCCCTCGTGGATCCTGCCGTCCGGACCCACTTGATGCTCCAGCATGTTGGAGCTGTAGATCTGCTCGGCAGTGGAGACGGTCGCGTATGCGTCCGGGTGCTGGCCCAAGGTGGTAAGGAATTTACGTGTGATGTCTCTCGCATCTCTTCCTCCCACATCGGAGAAGTCGAGGCGGCCTTCCGAGGCACTTCCTGGCGCAAAGACACTCGATGAATCGTCCTTGGTCAGAGCCCAGTTGATGTCGTCGATGTACCCGGCTGCCATGACACCCAGACTGTCGGACATCGCCCCCTGCGTCTTGAGCAAGCCGGCATCCTCGCCGTACTTCTCCATAACGCTGCGCATGACCTTGGCGTTGTCCGCGTCCCGCGTGACGCCCTCGTGCGGGCTGTCGTACGGATAGCCGAGAGTCGCCGACTCCAGCGCATGTCCCAGCGCATCTGGCATATAGCCGAGCGAGCTCTCCATCTCCTTCGGGGTGTGTTCGTCGACGTCCCCGAAGTTCTGCCACTTCTCGTTGCCGAAGAAGTCGAGATAGTTCTCGATCTCCCTTCTGTCCTTGTCCTTGCCCAGGTCCGCCATGGCCCCCTTGTTGACTGTGCCGTCCTCGTTGTACGCGGTCGGTGTGTCGGCGAAGAAGTGCTTCGCTGCGTCCGGGCTGTGACCGAGAGCCTCCAGCATGGAGACGGTCGGGTCGAAACCGGAACCGTTCACCCCGGACGGATTGAAGGGGTTTTTGCCAGGGATGGTCACCATACTGTTTCCCCGGAACATGTCCGGGTTCTTCTGGTGCAGCTGCGCCACATGCTCGGCTATCGGGTTGAGGAACTTCGTGTCGTAGTTCCCGTACCGCATGATCCCACCGAGCAACTGGTAGCCGAACGGCCCGTTGTTGTCGTACTTGCTGAGCGGAATCTGTTCGGTGCCGAGCTTACGTAGCTGTGGCCCCCACTCGGCCGTGAAATTCTTGTCAAGCGAGGCAGTGGCCAGGTTGAGGCCGAGATTCTTCTGAAGGTCTTGAACGTCCTTCAGGCGCTGTTTGTCGACATCGGGATAATGGAACGTATCGGTCGAGAGCTGTCCGAAGAACGCGAGTGACTTCTCCGGTCCGAGCTTCTGATAGAAGTCCTTCGCGAACTCCTTCGACTTGCCGTTGTCGTGCAGCAGTTCATTGAGCGTCTGCAGCTCGGTGTGGGTGATGTCGCGACCCTTGGCAGCAAGTGCGGCGGCTCGGGCCGCCTCCTCCTGGTCCAGGTTCTTGTACTTCGGCGCCTTGAAGTCGTGGCCCTCGGTGACGTTGGCCTCAAGGGCGTTCCTGAAGGCAACATCGGTGTCGTTGCAGTTGTCGACGATGAGGTCGATCTTCTTCTGCCATGCCTCGATCGCCTTCTTCTGCTGGTCCAGCATTTCGAAGTAGTCGGGATCTCGGTTTGGCGAGATGCCGGATTCTTCCATCGGGTGCCGAGCCGTCACCTTGCCCTTGGCGTCGACATGGATTCCGGCCGCCGGCCCCTCGTCGTCGCGGATACGGATGAGTTCGTCCTTGGCCTTCTTGATGGCTGCATGAGCGTCTTCAAGAATCTGCTTGACGCCCTTGGCCTCGGCAGCGGCGTCCTTGAACTCATTGGCGGTCTTGGTGATGAACCCCCTGGTGACGCCCGCGTTGGCGCCCTCCCATTCCGCCTTGTCCGCCTTGACCTTCATGCCGTCCCGGGCATCCTCGGCCAGCCGGTCCAGAGCGGTGACCATCTTCGCCCAGTCGTCAGCCGCCGCCTTCAGCTTGCCCACGGGCGCGTCGACTATGTCCTCGAACTTCAGCATGCTCCTGCTCCCGCGTGCTACTTCAGATATTCGTTGAGCTTGGAGACAGAAAGCAGATCGCCAGCAATCTGCACATCATCTTTTGCATGGGCGGACTTGGTGTAGTTCAGATGGTTCGAAATCTGCGCACAGGCATCCAGGAGCGTCTTCAGGTGCGTGTTCCACCGGTCATGCACCTTCAGCAGCGCGGAGCCACTGTCGAAGTTGCCATTGGTGAGCGCAATCGCCGCCTCGAAGGTGGTGGGGCGGGCATGGTCTCCGTCTTTGGAGAGCCGAGTACGTAATTCGTACGCATCATGCCCAATAGCGCCCAAGTTGTCCTGGTTTACCGCCAGATCGGCGTTACCTGGGCCGTCATGACCACCCACGCCACTCTCGACGCCATTGAGTCGCATATTGACCCTTTGTGCCGATTCTGCGCGAAGAGTCGCCCATTCTGCATCAAACGTCACAAAAGCCCCCGTACTCATTCCTGGATGCCCCGAAGTCATCTGTACTGACGCTGACGCTAGCCGCTCAGCATCACCCGCCGCACGCCATGACGCACCCACTTTTCGACTGCAACTGGAGGCAGGGGGGATTAAGGGTCGGATGTCTGCTGCGCCTCAGCATCTCGGCTCACCCGCCAGAACCACCGACACCGACGTCCACGCCGGGGGCCCGGTTGCCTGTCGTTGCCCGAATCTGCCCTGCCGAAGCCGTGTGATTCGTACAGCGCCCGAGTCCGTACGAGGCCGACGTACGCGGCCGGTTCCGTCCCGCGGTTCCAGCGACGTCCAGCCCCTCCTACCGGCACACGGAAGCGATGACGTCAGCCCTGCCACCGCCCCATGGCCGCCGTGCGGATTTCCCAACGTGGTCCGTACGAACGCGGCGCTTCCGCCGGTACGCCCCCGACCCGACGCCCTGGCCGGCGCACGGCCCTGATCCGCGCGCCGCCCAACTCGTCGCGCCGCCCAACTCGTTGCGTTGCAAGACTCGTTTCGACGCCCGACCCGCATACGGCTGTCAACACCGCTGCATCAAATGACGGTTGACCGCCATGTGCAGATCCGACACGCCCAGCAGGCGTCAACTCCCGTCCGACGGCCCAGACTCACCTCGGCGCCCGGAACCTCCGCTTCCCCCGGGCGTCCGAGGAGTGCTCGTGATCAGACCTTCCGCAGGAGGAAGAGCTGCCCTGCTCGCCGCAGGGCTCGCCCTGGTGCTGCTCTCGGCAGGGCAGACCGCCGCCGCGCCGGACACCGCGTCCTTACCGGCCACCTTCACCGGGGCCCAGGGCGCGAGCACCACCGTCACCCTCATCACCGGTGACCGCGTCACCCTCACCGACCTCGGCGGCGGCCGGAAGACCGTCACCGTCGACCGGGCCGAGGGCGCCACGGGGGCCGTCCGCAACGAGACCGTGAACGGCAGGATCACCGTCATACCCGACGAGGCCCGTCCCTACCTGGAGGCGGGTGTACTCGACCGGCGGCTCTTCGACGTCACCGGCCTCGTCGAGCAGGGCATCACCGGCGATCTGCCGCTGATCGTGACGCACGGCAAGGGTGCCCGCGCCGCCGTCGCCCCGCGCGGCACCAAGACCGTCCGGACCCTGCCCAGCATCGGCGGCGCGGCCGTACGAGCCACCGAACCAGCCGCCTTCTGGCGCGAGTTCACCGACTCCGCCCGCCCCGGCGCCCGCTCGGCCGGTGCCATGAAGGTCTGGCTCGACGCCCGGGTCAAGGCCGCCATGGCCGACTCCAACGCCCAGATCGGCACCCCCAAGGCCTGGGAGGCCGGCCTGACCGGCAAGGGCGTCAAGGTCGCCGTACTCGACACCGGCGCCGACCTCTCCCACCCCGACCTCGACGGACGGGTCGCCGAGAGCCGGTCCTTCATCGAGGGCCAGGAGGTCGCCGACCGCAACGGTCACGGCACCCATGTCACCTCCACCGTCGGCGGCAGCGGCGCGGGCTCCGCGGGCAAGGAGCAGGGCGTCGCCCCCGCAGCCACTCTCGCCGTCGGCAAGGTCCTCAACGACCAGGGCACCGGCTCCGAGTCGCAGATCATCGCCGGCATGGAGTGGGCCGCCCGGGACATCGACGCGAAGATCGTCTCGATGAGCCTCGGCTCCAGCGAGGGCAGCGACGGCACCGACCCCATGGCTCAGGCGGTGAACACCCTCTCCGCCGAGACCGGCGCCCTCTTCGTCATCGCCGCCGGCAACTCCGGTGCCCCGGGCTCCATCGGCTCACCCGGCGCCGCCGACTCCGCGCTCACCGTCGGAGCCGTCGACTCCGCCGACCGCGCCGCCTACTTCTCCAGCCAGGGCCCCCGCTACGGCGACCAGGCCCTCAAGCCCGACATCTCCGCCCCCGGTGTCGACATTCTCGCCGCCCGCTCCCAACTCGTCGGCGGCAGCGGCCTCTACACCTCCAAGAGCGGTACGTCGATGGCGACCCCGCACGTCGCGGGCGTCGCCGCGCTCCTCGCCGAGCGGCACCCCGACTGGACCGGTGCCCAGCTCAAGAACGCCCTCATGTCCAGCTCCAAGACGCTCACCGCGTCCTCGTACGCCCTCGGCTCGGGCCGGGTCGACGTAGCTGCCGCGATCTCCGCGAACGTCACCGCCACCGGCTCCGCCGACCTGGGCTTCTACTCCTGGCCGTACGAGTCGAACAAGCCCGTGACGAAGACCGTCACGTACACCAACTCCTCCGACGCGCCCGTCGAGCTGAACCTGGCCGTCGAGGGCATGCCGGAGGGCACCGCCGCCGTCGCCGACACCACCCTCACCGTCCCGGCCCACGGCACCGCGCGGACCACCGTCACCGGCGACGGCGCCAAGGCCCCCGTCGGCACCAGCTCCGGCCGCATCACCGCCACCTCCGGCGGCACGCCCGTCGCGCACACCGCGCTCGGCCTGGTCAAGGAGGAGGAGCGTTACACCCTCACCGTCCATGTCAAGGACCGCGACGGCGCCCCCACCCCCGCCTGGCTCGGGGTGCAGCACCTGGTAGCGGACGAAGACCCGTTCCCGGCAGCCGTCGGCGAGTCCGGCACCGTCCAACTGCGCCTGAGGCCCGGCACGTACACCGTCGACACCTTCCTCGACGTCCGCGGCTCGCACGGCAAGGACTCCCTCGGCCTCGGCTTCCTCACCGATCCGGAGATCGTCCTCGACCGCGACCGCGAGATCACCCTCGACGGGCGCCGGCTGCGTGAGATACGCGCCGAGGTCGACAAGCGCACCGAGACCCGGCAGCTCCTGATGGAGTTCGACCGCAAGGCTGACGGGGCCTCCTACGGCGGCGCCGTCCAGGTCCCGCCGAAGTACGACTCGGTCTTCGCCGCGCCCACCACCAAGCCCGCCACCGGCACCTTCGAGTACCGGACGGTCTGGCGGCTCGGCAAGCCGATGGTCGAGGTCACCGCGGGCGGCGTCCGGCTCTCCGACGTCACCCCGCAGCGCGGCGCCGCCTTCCTCGACGGCCGTCACCGTCTCGGCGTCGTCGACGCGGGCACTGGCACCGCCGCGGAGTACGCCGGCAAGGACGTCACCGGCAAGGCGGTCCTGGTCCGCCGTACCGAGGGCGCCGACCCCACCCAGCTCGCCCAGACCGCCCAGGACGCGGGCGCCGAGGTCCTGTTCGTCACCGACGACCAGCCCGGCCGGCTGATGGCGTGGTTCGGCACCGCCGACCACGAGGACCGGCCGCTCGCCGTCGCCACGGTGAACGCGGCCGACGCCGCAAGGATCGCGGCCGCCGCAGCCCGCGGGACGGCACTCGACCTGACGGGAACCCGCTTCACCCCATACACCTACGACCTCTCCGAGGGGCACCCCGGCGCCATCGGCACGGACCTGGTCTTCCGGCCCGGCAAGCACGAACTCGCCACGATCCACTCGAAGTACCACATGCCGACGGCCAAGAAGGAGATGGGCGGCGAGTTCCGCTACTCGATCACCGACACCTTCCGGTACGGCTTCGGCTTCCAGGAGTGGATCGTCTTCCCGACCGAGCGCACCGAGTACGTCTCCACCGGCACCGGCCAGCGCTGGCACGAGTCCGTCGCCCTGCTGAACTCGCTCGAGGAGCGCAGCGGCACCCCGTCCTACCGCGGCGGCAGCAAGGTCGAGCTGGAGTGGTTCAAGCCGGTCTGGCACCCGTGGCTCGGTACCGGCCTCGGATGGGGTCAGCAGCGCGCCGGCGACGAACTGCGGTTCAACACGCCCGGCTGGGGGGACTCCGGACCGGACCACACCGGCTTCGGCGACGTGTGGAACGACTCGACGACGAGCCAGTACACCGAGGTGTACGTCAACGGCGAGCGGGTCGACCGCAGGAAGAGCTCCGGCGCCTACGCCCGGAAGGCCCCCGCGCAGGAGGCCACCTACAAGGTCGTCACCGACACCGCGCTCGACCCGGCCCGCTGGCGTCTCTCCACCAAGGGTCACTCCGAGTGGACCTTCCGCTCCAAGGAGACCCCGGCCGACCGGTACACCTACCTGCCGCTGATCAACCTCGGCTTCGACCTCGACACCGACCTCGTCGGCGACGTCCGGGGCGGCAGCCAGGTGCCCGTACGGATCTACGCCGAGTACGTCAAGGGCGCGGCGGACACCGGTGTCCTCGGCGGCGGCTCCCTGGAGGTCTCCTACGACGAGGGGGCGACCTGGACGAACGTCGCGCTGCACTCGTCGCGCGGCGCCTCCTGGAACGGTGAGCTGCGCGTCCCGAGCGGCGCGAAGTTCGTCTCGCTGCGGGCGGGCGCGAGCGACGACCGGGGCGGCTCGGTGAAGCAGGAGCTCATCCGCGCGGTGGGCGTGCGCTGACCACACCGCATACGACGCGCAGTTCGACCAGGTCTCGGGGCACGGCCGGAACTGTCGGGCCGTTCCCGGGACCTGGTCCGCCGACCCTCCGGCGTCGTGCACGGACATGGCCGACCGGGTCCCCGCCGGACTCTGCGGACTTCCCGTAGAGCAGATCGAACTGGACACGGATCTCTTCGTGATTCGCGCGCGGCGCGGGCAGTCGCCTTCTCCCGTACGGTCCGGAGATCAGTAGGCGATCGTCGTCTCTTCCTTGAGCGCTTCCTTCACCATCTCCCGCAGGTGCGTCTCGTCCTCCTTGCTGAGCGAGGTCTGCACAAGCTGACCGCCGAACTTGACGATCTCGGGGATGACCTTGTCGCGGGCGGACTTCCTGACGAGCACGAAAACGGCGGCGGCGCCGGGCCGGAGATTGGCGCTCAGCTCCTTCATGAAGTCGTCGTTGACACCGGTGTCGACGACGGACCCACCGGCGGCGCCGGCCGCGGCGCCCACCGCGGCCCCGAGGAACGGCACGAGGAAGAGCAGCCCGATGACGCTCCCCCACAGCGCACCACCCACGGCACCGTTACCCACGTGGTTGACGGCCTGATGCAGCTTGATCTTGCCGTCCTTCTCACGCCGTTCCACGACGACGACGTCCTCCAGCTCGACGAGGTGCTCGCGGTTCATGGACAGCAGCTTGTCCCGGACCCGGTCGGCGGTGGCGAGATCGTCGTAGGCGATGACGAACAGATTGCTCATGCGGCTGACTCCTCCTCATGGTGCGTTACCGCATCAACCATAGAGGAACTGCTATTAAATAAGACATTAGGTCCGAATGTATCGGCCCTCCAGCCGCTTCAGCTCTCCGCCGCTCCCGCCACCCGCGCCCGGCCGAGTTCCGCGAGGACCGCGTCGACCGTCTGCTCCACGGTCTGCCCGGTCGTGTCCAGCCAGAGCCCGATCGGCGGCGTCTCCTCCCGCAGCACCCGGTCCAGCGACTCGACCGTCCACCCGGCCCCGTAACCGCTCTTGCCCCGCCCGGCCTCCCGCTCGGCAACGACTCGCGGCTCGGGGGCGAGCACGACGACGTACAGCGGTCGGGTCCGTACGAGATCGATGTACGCGGCCAGCTCCTCCCCCAGCACCACGTCCTGCACCACGGCGGTCCAGCCCTCGTCCGCGTACACATCGGCCGTCATCGCGGACAGGCGGTACCGGAGCCGGAGTTGGGCCGCAGCCTCCTCGTACGCCCCCGGCACCATCTCGGCCCGCCCGGACACCACCATCCGCCGGAAGACATCCCCCCGCACATGGACAGCGCGCGGCAGCCGCTCGGCAAGCGCCTGGGCGACGGTGGACTTACCGGAGGCCATCACACCGGTGATGAGGATGACGGCGGGGCCGGGATCAGCAGCTTGCGACACGCTCGCGCTCAGCCCGCTACGGCGCCGGCCAGGAAGGCGGTCCAGGCAGCGGGGGCGACGGTGAAGGTGGGGCCGTCGGTGACCTTGGAGTCGCGGACGTGGACGGTGTGGGGGCAAGTGGCGACCTCGACGCAGGCCTCACCCTCGTTGTTGCTGTAGCTGGACTTGCGCCAGTCGTAGGCGACTTCGACGCAGGCGCCGCCCTCGTTGTTGCTGTAGCTGGACTTGAACCAGAAGAGCTCGGGCCCGGTGGTCACAGTTGCCTCGCCTTCGTTTCGATGATCTCCGCCGACTTCCAGGGGTTGAGCGCCTGGGCCCGCAGGATGCCGAAGAGGTCGAACATGTCACCCACCTGCTCCGGCCTGGAGATCAACCTATCGCCGCCCTGGCTCTCCGCGAAGACCAGATTGCGGCCTTCCGCCGTACACATCAACTGCATCGGTCCGTTCAACCCCGCGTGCGTGTGCTGATCCGAGGGCATCACCTGCACGGTGAGGTGGTTCATCCGCCGCATGCACTCAAGCAGATGCAGCAACTGTTCCTTCAGCACCTCCGCACCACCGAGCGTCCGGCTCAGGATCGACTCCTCGATGACGAACCCGACGTACGGCGGAGGCGTGCGCATCAGCACCGCCTGCCGTTCCAGTCGCGCACCGACATGCCGGACGATCTCGTCCTCCGTATACGCGGGTTTGCGAGCCCGGTACAGCGCGTACGCGTACGCCTCCGTCTGTAGCAGCCCCGGGAACAGCATCGTCTCGTAGGCACTGATGACCCGCGCCTGCCGTTCCAGCCGCGCCCAGTCCAGGAACTTCGCCGGATACTTCTCCTCGTCGACCAGCTCGATGCACGCCTTCAGCGCACCCCCGGCCACAAGGACCCGGTCCGCGTCGGCCAGCAGTTCCAGCGTCGGAATGCGCTCTGCCCGCTCGACCGCCCCCATCAGCGATTCCGAGATCAACAACTTGTCCGCAGCGTCCTTCTGCGTGAGCCCGGCCCGCACCCGATGGATACGGATCAGTTCGCCCACGAGCCGCCGCACCTGCGACGGCTCACCACTCGTCCCCACAGCCACCACCACCCTCACCACATCCCGTCGATGTGGACCGCGTCCTCCTGGTCACGCTATGCGTCCACCTGGATGCTTGGGGTCATGACGAGCAAGAAACTCCCCGAATGGGTACCCGCCGCCGGGCTCCAACTCCACCTGGCCGGAATCCACTTCGACGCCATCCGCCTACGAGGCGTTCGGGGCGAGGCAGTGCTTCAGCACCTCGGGACGCTCACCGAAGGCGAACCGGGCCCGGTCGTAAGGGAGATCGCGGGCGCCCGGTGGACGTACTTCCTGATCCCGCCCGGGTCGAGCAAGGAGTACGACTGGCCACCAGGCACCAGGTGCTTCGGGCCGGCTGCCTGTGACCAGTACGTGGGAATCCCCGCACCGGACGGCAACACGTACCCGCTGAGCTGGCGGTGCGGGGCACCGGAAGAGGGTGAGTTCGTGGACGTGGAGCTGCTGTACGGGCTGGTGATGGCGCAACTGGCCCCGGAGGAGGCGTGAGGCGGACGGCGCCGCCTTCATCTGCTCGGCCTTCGACCCTCCCGGCCACGTTCGCCACCGGTCCCGCACGCCGCGAGTGCCGACGCCCGAAGCACACATCGCGGAAGCCGTACCGGCCTCACCGCGCACGTCATCCCGGCACCACGGTCTGGTCCGTGGACGCAGCCTGCTCGTCGTGCCGGCGAGGCATCCGCGGACGAGCTCAGCCTCTGGCCCCGGTCGCCGTCATCCGCAGGAAGTGGTCGGCGTCCTCGGGCTCGGCCAGATTGCCGAGCTCCAGCCAGGAGCCGTCCGCGAAGCGGATACGGAACGTGGCGAAGCCTCGCGGCTGCCCCGCCTCCGCCTCAATGCGCGCCTCGTCGGCCCTGAATTCCGCCACGATCCCGAAGTCGTTGGCCTTGGTCGCCGCAAGACGGCGGCGCGGCGAGGCCGCGACAAAGATACGGTCCCGGTCCAACAGGATCAGCCGTCGTGGACTGGGCGACTGCGAGAACCAGCGCAGCACCAGCTGACCTGCCGCCAGGTTCCAGTCCCCGTCGAAGACACCGTCCCCGGGCCCGCGGTCTCTGGTCGGCGTCTCACTTCTCCGGCCGGGCTCACTGCGCCGCGCCCGCCCCTGGAGCATCCTGTCGATCCGCTTCCCGAGCACGTCGATCAGATAGACCGGGATGATGACGACACAGAACACCACCGCGCCCACGTACAGCAGCCAGTGGTGACGCCCTTTCAGCCGCCCCTTGCCGGCTGCACGGTGTACGTCCTTCGGTGGCTTCGGTATCGCCCGGGGAATGCTGCACCACACCAGAGCCGACGGTTCAGCACCCAGGACCTTCTTGGCCCTCTGGTGCACCTTGCGCTTAGCCATGCCTTGATCGTAGGGGCGCGGCCCGGACACGCCGAGGCTGCGGCCGGCAGCAGCGATGCGGCCTGTTCGACGGGCAGGACACGAGGTGTCCTGAGTGCGTCGCGATGGCCGCGTCATCACCTGTCCCACTGGTCTCACTGAACCCGCTGGTCTCGCACGACTCGGTCTCGGTGGCCACGTTCGCGTGTTCCGTGGCGTTCCTGGTATTCGGTCAGATCGTCCGGCTCACCGCCCCACCGGCCATCCCAGTTCTCATGCTCCCAACAAGGGGCGCAGTTGTAGCCCTTGGGATTGTGTCCGGAGGAACTGAGTAGGCTGCCGTTGTTCTGATGACGTCCGGGGGGATTTCCGCTACATGCAGCAGCCGCGTCGAACCTTCGCACGGCAGATCGGCCCCTACACCGTCATCACGAGGCTGGATCCAACCGGCCCCGGCGCGATGCCCGTCCCCGAACACCGTTTCATCGCGCGCAGCGCGGACGGCGACCGGACGTCCGTAGTGAGCGTCCCGTTGGACGAAGCTGCTTCCGCCCGATTCCTCATTGAGGCTCAGGTCGCCCGGTGCCATCTCGGCCCCTGGTTCGCCCCCGTCACCGAGTACGCAGATCCCGGCATGCCCGCGTGGTGCGCGCACCCGTACGAGCCCGCCGTCCCGCTCTCGACGGCCCTGGCCGTCCACGGTGGTCCGTTGCCGGACGAGACGCTACGGGCCCTCGGCCTCTGCCTGGCAGAGACGCTGGCCACCACCCATGCCTCCGGGCTGGCCTACGCCGGGGTGTCCCCCGCCGCCGTACTGCTGGCTGGGAACGGACCACGACTCACCTGCTTCGGTGCGGTACGGACCGCCGCCGAGGACGGACAGACACGCTCGGGGCTCCCTGGCCTCGAACCCGGCAGTCTGCCCCCGGAGCAGGCCACTGGTGGACGCCCGCGTCCTCCCGGTGATGTTTACGCACTGGGCGCGGTCCTCGCGTACGCGGCCACCGGGCACACGGTTCCCGACCGCGAGGAGCTTCCCTCCCTGTTCCGCTCCCTCGTACCTGCGTGCCTGGCCCGCGACCCGGCCGCCCGCCCGCGCGCCATCGACGTCCTGCAGGCGTTGGCCCCTTCCACGTCCGGCACAGCTCCTTCCCCCACCGTCATCGATCCAGGATCGAGAGAGATCCCCCTCCCTGGTCGTGTGATCGCTGCCCTCGCTCGCCAGTCTGCGGAAATCCTCGCCGCGGACCTCCCCCTGTCCCTCGGAAGCTGACCGTGCTCAAGCCCCTCCTCCACGACGATCCACACCGCATCGGTTCCTACCGGCTGGCAGCCCGGCTCGGCAGCGGCGGTATGGGCACGGTCTATCTGGCACGCTCGCCGGGCGGTCGCACGGTGGCGCTCAAGACCGTCCACGCGCACATCGCCGCTGACGCCACCTTCCGTACCCGCTTCCATCTCGAAGTGGACGCCGCCCGCGTCATCGGAGGTCTGCACGGCGCCCGGGTGTTCGATGCGGACCCGCTTGCCGAAACACCCTGGTTGGCCACGGAGTACGTCCTCGGCCCGCCCTTGGACGAGGCGGTCTCCCGTTGCGGTCCGCTTCCGGAGGCTGCGGTGCGTGCGGTAGGAGCGGCTCTGTGCGGCGCGCTCGGTCAGCTGCACAGCTCGGAGGTGGTGCATCGTGACCTGAAGCCGTCCAACGTCATGCTCAGCGCCTACGGCCCGAAGGTCATCGACTTCGGTATCGCCCGAGCGATCGGCGACGACCGCCTCACCCGCGTGGGAGCAGCCGCCGGCACACCCGCCTTCATGTCCCCGGAACAGGCGACCGACCAGGAACACACGTCGGCCGGTGACGTCTTCGCACTAGCCGGTGTCCTCGCCTTCGCCGCCACGGGCCACGGCCCCTTCGGCGGCGGGCAGGCGGCCGATCTGCTCTACCGGGTCCGTTACGCAGACCCGGACCTGACCGGCGTACCGACAGCGCTGGCCCCGCTCCTCGCCCGGTGCCTCACGAAGGACCCGTCCCTGCGCCCGACCACGCAGGAGCTGGCCGCCGCACTCCACGACGGACACGGCCAGTTCGCGGATCACCTGCCCCACGCCTTCCTTGCGGAGATCGCCCGTCGCGCGGCGGAGGTCTGGCAGTTCAGGCCCGAGCGCCTTCCGGCGGCACCGAAGGAACCCGCCACGGGTCAGGGCGTGACGGCGTCTCCGCGTACCGGCACGTCCCGCCGCAGGCTCTTGTTCCTTTCGGGGGCGGCGGGGCTGGCTCTCACGGGCGCGGGGCTGTGGCTGCGGGCGGGTGGGTCCGGAGAGAAGCCGGAGACCGCTGCGGGCGGTGCGGCTACGCCGTCCGGGGCGGCGACACGGCCCGCGGCCCGGTCATCGGCCCGTGCGGTGGAGGGGCCGTGGCGCGTTCTGTGGACAAACGATTCGTCCACGGCCGACAGCGTGATACCACCCGCATGCACAGACCAGGTGATCACTCTGCGCGACCAATCCAGACTGCGCGGCCTGGACCCGGCCGACGGTCGGGACCTCTGGGCGTACGGTCCGATGTGGTTCGACTCCGAGGTCATCACGGACGGCATCCGGCTCTACTGGATCGTCGGTGAATCAAAGGAGGAACGCTCCGTCGTCACCCTCGATCCGGCCACCGGCCGGCCCGCCCGTTCCCTCGCCCCGCTGACCGACTTCGACGTGCCGGCCGAAACAGGCGGCGCCCATTTGCTCCACGCGTCCGCCGGAACCCTCTACCTAGCGGCCTCGGACGAGGCATCGGATGTGTACCACTGGAAGTTGCAAGCCATGGACACCACCTCGGGGAAGGTACGCTGGCGCGCGCCCCTCAAGAGGGCGAGGGCAGGACGCCACTACTCCAAGGCCTACGCCAAGGCTGTCGGACACCGGCTCATCGTGGGGCAGATGCTGGACGACCTCGTACTCAGCGCGTACGACACCCGTTCGGGCACGTTGCTGTGGCGGCGGACCCTGCCGACCAGGTCCGGCAGCAGCCCCTCCCCCGTGAACACCGGCGATCAACTCGCCACCGACGACACCCATCTGTACATCGGAGCAGCCTCGCTTCAGGCCATCAACCTGTCCGACGGCACGGTGGCGTGGGAGTTCGGCCGTAACCACGGGGCGCCCTCGGACGGCGGAGACGGCTACGGGCCACCTGCGGCACAGGGCGGTCTCGTGTACGTGGCCGAGGGGGACCGCGCAATCGTCGCGGTGGACGCGGAACGCGGTGCGCTCTTCTGGGAGGCGCCGGCTCCGCCCAACATCGGCCCTGCCACGGACTCACCCCCTGTCCTCGGCCGCACCCATCTCTACTACGAGGCCGGTATCGGGCTGGGCGCGGTCGACCTGAGCACACAGAAGTACGCGCAGACGATGGATACGAAGATCCGCAACTTCGTGTACATGGCAGACAAGAACAGGCTCGTCGGTGTCGGCCTCAACACGGTGGAGGCCCTGCGCCTCGACTGATGACACCGGACCACCCCGCCCTAACAACGCTTCCTCCGGCCCGCACGGTCACGACGGCCGCCTCGTGAGAAGGACCTTTCTCCCATGAAACCGCTCGGCACTGGAGACCCGCTCCGGCTCGGCCCCTACCGTCTGTTCGGTGTGCTCGGCGAGGGCGGGATGGGCAAGGTCTACTTCGGGCAGGACGGCAACGGCCGCCGCGCCGCGGTGAAATCGCTCCGGCCCGAGCTGTCGCACGACCAGCAGCTCGCGCAGCGCTTCGTCCGCGAGGCGCAGACCGCGCGATCCGTCACCGGCGAGGGTGTGGCCCGGGTGCTGGACGCGCAGGTCGAGGGCGGGCGCCCATGGATCGCCAGTGAGTTCCTGGCCGGCCCCAACCTGGAGGAGGCAGTCGCCTCCCATGGCCCGCTCGACGGCACGACCGTGTACGTCCTGGCCTCGGCCCTGGCCCGCGCCCTGCACGACATCCATGCCGCCGGTCTCGTGCACCGCGACCTCAAGCCGGCGAACATCGTGCTGACTTCGGACGGACCCCGCGTCATCGACTTCGGCATCGCGCGCCCGGAACACGGTCTCACCCTGACGACCACGGGGCAGATTCCCGTCACACCCGGATACGGTGCGCCCGAGCAGGTGCTCGGCCACCGGGTGGGCCCGGCCGCCGATGTCTTCTCCCTGGGTGCTGTGCTGGTGTACGCCGCAAGCGGCCAACGCGCCTTCACGGGCGAGCATGTCGCAGCCGTCCAGTACGAAGTCGTACACGGCGCCGCCCAGTTGTCACACATCCCCGAGCCACTGCACGCCCTCATCGCTCCCTGCCTCGCCAAGGAGCCCGGACTCCGTCCCGGACCGGAACGGATCGCCCAGGCGCTCACGCCCCCACGCCGAGCGAAGAAGGTCTGGCGACAGGGCGGCCTGGCGCCCCTGATCGGGCGGTACGAGAGTGAGGCCGGCCGCCTGCTTCCCGCCACCCGGCCCGAACCGATGAGTCGCACCCGCCGCAAGCTCCTGACAACGCTCGCCGCCGGAGGAGCCGTACTCGCCGTCGGTGGCGGCACGGCCGCGTGGCGGCTCAAGGACGATTGAGCCGCATGCGGCGCCGGTCGGCCAGCAGCAACGGGCCTGTGACGCCGACGCAAAGCACCCCGAACGCGCACACCGCGAGCGCGGCCCAGAAGGGCCCGCTGTGCCCTCCGTCCATAGCGGCTGCCACAGCATCGGCGCCCGCCTTGTCGGGCTCCTTCTTCGTGGGCGACGGCCCTGACGGAGTGGGCGACGCCGTGCGATAGTCGGGGATGGGATCCCGGTCCGCCGGGCCCGGCTCGCCCGGCGTCTCCAACGCGATCCGGGGGCGGACAGCGCCGAAACCGATGTAGTCGTTGCGCATCGCCCCGCTGGTGGGGCCACCGGCCGTGTTCACCAGCACGCGCACGACCTGTTCGGCCGTCCACTCGGGGTGTTTCGCCCAGATCAGGGCGGCGGACGCGGAAGCGAGGGCGGTGGCCACAGCCGTGCCTCGGTTCCTGCACAGCCCTGCCCGGTCGGCACAAGCGCTGATCACGTCCTCGCCGGGGGCGCTGAAATCCACCGTGATCCCGATGCCAGCCTTCTTGATCGCCTTCACGTTCTTGTCGATACCGGTGACGCCGACGACTCCGATGTCCGCGGCCGGGTACTTCACCGGCGGCTCGTCCGTCGAGGAGTCACCGACCGCCGCAAAGATCAGTTTCCCTTTGCTCCGGGCGTACTCCACGGCTTCCCGCACCGACGCGTCGGCCTTGGTGACGCCGAACGACACGCTGATGATCTTCGCCTCGGAATCTGCCGCATACCGGATCGCCGGGGCCATGCCCCTGCTGACAGCCCTATCACGTTCAGCAGTGCTACCGGCCCCCTGACCGTCCGGTATCACCAGGGGAAGAACCTTGGCTCCGGGAGCGAGTCCAAAAGCGCCCTCCCCGCCGTCGGCCCGTTTCCCGGTGCCGACGATCAGGGCGGCCGTCGTCGTACCGTGTTCGTTCTGCTCCTCGGCCTCGGCCCGTGCGAAGTTCTTGCCCGGCAGCAACTGACCGGCAAGTTCGGGAACCTCACGCACCCGGGTGTCGACGAGGCCGACCGTGACACCCTCCCCCGTGCTGGTCCGCCACATCTCCTTGGCCTTCATAGCATCGAGGTGCCACTGCTGGGAGAAGACGGTGTCCGCTTGCGCGGGTGCGGCCACGCCGCCGACCATCAACAGCGCCAACACGGCTGGCATACCCGCTCGATGACGCCTTGGTCGCCTGCCCCTGCTGCGCATACACCGCCCCTCCCTCGGTTTCGCTCCCAACTCTTTCAGAAACCCCTCGCGCTCTTGCACGTCAGCCCCCTGCCCTGGAGGCCCGTACGTGCGGCAGAGAAGCCATACACGTGGGACGCGGTTCATGAGGCTGCGGGTACTGCACCGGCGCCGCGCAGAGTCGACAGACGCAGGCCCAGCGGCGCCACCCACCAGCAGTAGGTCCAACACGGCCGACATCATGGTTCGGCGTCGTGTAAGTCTCCTGCTTCTGATGCGCATCCGAATCCTTCGTGAGTGCTCTGCTGATCAGTCAAAGACCCGCGGAACAACCCGTCGACCGCCCTGATGCCAGGTCTCATCACCCTCGCCCGAACGCGGGCTCAGCCGGTCGGCCCTTCACCGTACGAAGTGCCCCCGCAGGACGAGTTGGCGCCGGGAGGAGCGGAAGGAGGAGGGCCGAAGGCCGGGGGTGTGGGCTGATGCCGCGGCCGGGCCTGCTGGTACAGGTTGGGGTACGGAGGTTGGTGGGGGTACGCGAGCGGCGCGGCTGCGGCGGCGGACTTGCTGCGGTGGGAGCGGATGGTGAAGGCGGCCACCGCTACGCCGATGAGGGCGGCTGCGCCGATACCGAGACCGATCCAGAGGCCGGTGCTGTTGCCGGAGGCCGGGGCTCCGGCGGCGGTTTTGTCAGCGTTCTTTGAACTTCCGGTCGCCTTGGAAGGTTTGGCGGAAGGGCTGGGGCTCTCGGCCGCTGCGAGATCGGGAAGCGGGTACACGTCGGCCGGCCCCGGGTCGCCCGGGGTCTTCAGGGCGATGCGGGGACGGATACAGCCGTAGCCGACGTAGTCATTGCGCTTGGCACCGCTGGTCGGGCCGCCGGCCGTGTTCAGCATGACGCGGAGAACCTGATTGTTAGTCCAGTCAGGGTGCTTGGACCAGATGAGAGCGGCGGAGGCGGAGGCGATGGCAGTGGCGTCACTAGTCCCGTGAGAGTTGCACAACTGCGTTCCGCCTGTACACGCGTGGACCATATCGATACCTGGCGCCGAGAGGTCTACCTGAGCACCATGCTGGGATTCTTCAGTCTTTTTTATCTTCTTATCAAGCGCCCCGACGCCAATGACACCAGGGGTCGCCGCGGGATACTCCAGACCGTTCTCTTTGTTTCCACTGTTTCCGACTGCAGCAAAAACTAGAGACCCCTTTCCAATGGCATACTTTACCGCCTCCGAAAGCTCCCGCGAGCCAGCTTCATCGCCTTGCGAAATATTAATAACCTTGGCACCATTATCCGCCGCAAAGCGAATACCAGCGGAAACATCTTCGCTGAAGTTCACACTCCCGGTTACACCATTAACCTTTCCCGTATCGCCCCTCAGCCGAATGGGTAAGATCTTAGCTCCCGGAGCGAGCCCGAAGGCACCATCACCTCCACCCGATTTTCCCGTTCCTGCAATCAGGCCAGCCATGGATGTCCCGTGACCGTCATAGTCAACCCGCTCATTTTCACCCCCTGTCGCCCCATTGGCTTTTCCGAAGTTATCCCTCACGCGAATGGGGAGAATTTCAATTGAAGGCGCTAACAAAAGGCGCCTCCCCCCATCTCCGGAATCGCCCGCCCCGGCGACGAGGTCAGCCATCCCGGTCCCATGATTGTCGTAATTGGTGTACTCATCACCTGGAGAGTCGGCCGCCAGATCTTTCCCTTTAAGTACACGCCCTCGGAGATCAGGGGTTGACGCATCGACACCTGAATCAATAACGGCGACGGTATTGTTTCCTCCCGTACTCGACGCCCATATCTGGTCGGCCTGCATCACGTCCAGGTGCCACTGCTTCGCACGAACAGAGTCCGCGGACACAGGGCAGGGCTGGCGCCCACCAGCAAGGACGCCGCTACCGCGGATACGACGGTTCCACGACGGATGGCCGCTGCACTGATGGGCATGCCTCGCTCGCAGGCGGGACGGAACGAGTTCACCTGGTGGGGCCGCCCTGGTTCGGAGCGCCACCGTAGGGCGAGTTGGTTTCTGGGCCGCCCGGCGGCGGAGCGTAGGGCGCGTACGACGGCTGCTGATAGGCGGACGGCGGCTGGTACGACGGCGGGGCCGAGGCCGTAGCCCGGCGGCGACGGGAGCGGATGACGACGAAGGTCACCACAGCACCGGCAAGAGCCGCCACGAGGACGCCCAGGCCGATCCAGAGTGCGGTGTTGTTGCTCTGGTCGTCAGCTATCGGAGGAGCAGCAGCGGGCTTGTCGCTTTCCTCGGCGCTGTTGCCGGCTTTGGACGGCTCGGCGGCGGGAGCCGGCGACGCCGCTGCGGCAAGATCGGGGAGCGGGTAGACATCGGCTGGGCCGGGGTCGCCGGGGGTCTTCAGAGCGATACGGGGGCGGACGACCCCGTATCCAACGTAGTCGTTGCGTAGTGCGCCACTGGTCGGAGCGCCGACTGTGTTGAGCAGGACCCGCAATACCTGGTTATTGGTCCAGTCCGGGTGCTTGGACCAGATCAGCGCGGCGGAAGCGGAAACGACGGCTGTGGCATCGCTGGTGCCACTGGTCTTGCATAGTCTCGTGCCCCCGCTGCAACCGTGCACCATGTCCACGCCTGGGGCAGAGAGATCGACCTGCGGGCCGTACTGAGAGAAATCCGCCTTGTGCAGGTCCTTCCCAATCGCCCCCACGCCGACGACCCCCGGGGTCCCGGCAGGATACTCGATCAGGTTTCCTTCATCAGCACTATTCCCCACAGCCGCGAAAATGAGCGCGCCTTTATCCAAGGCATATTTCACAGAATCTGTGAGCTGTCGCGACCCCGCATCCTTACCAATCGAAGCATTGATAACTTTTGCACCGTGGTCGACCGCAAAGCGAATCGCCACAGACAAGTCTTCATTGAAATATTTGTTTCCTGTCGCCCCATTCACCTTACCGGCTGTATCCCTCAGGCGAATCGGCAGGATTTTTACTCCCGGAGCGAGCCCGAAAGAACCACCACGTACATTTCTGGTTCCGGCGATGATGCTCGCCATCCCAGTCCCGTGATTATCGTAGTCCGTGCGCTCATCTCCCGGGGAATCCTTCGCCAGATCCAATCCCTTGAGGACCCGCCCCTGAAGATCTGGGATGGATGCGTCCACGCCCGAATCGATAACAGCTACGGTGACGTTCTCCCCCGTGCTCAATTCCCACATCCGCTCAGCCTGCATCGCATCCAGGTACCACTGGTCCGAACGGACAGAGTCCGAGTACGCAGGACTGGCGCCCACCAGCAGCAGCACCGTTGCGGACGAGACGGCAATTCCACGACGGATGGCCGCTGCACTGCTGGTAAGCATCCGATTCCCTTTTTCTGGTTTCTGCTACTCAGTCGATCACCGGCGGGACAACCCGTCGGTCACCCTGCTGCCAGGTTTCCTCATTCTCGACGAGGTAATCCGGACGTTCCCGCTCATCACCGCTTGGGTCTCCGGCTCTCGGACTATGGGAAGCCCCGCGACCTACCTGTCCAACTCCTCGGCTGCCGTCGCCCATTGCCGTACCCCGCACCAGACCGGTGCCACCGGGCGTAAAGGGGCGTGTGCCCGCGCGACCGGGCTGCTGGGGGCGACCCCCCACGATGCCCCCTGTCTCGCCCGCCAATCGGCGACCGCCGACGATCCCGCTCTGGCCGCCACCCCCGGCCCCGCCCATCCCGGCGCCGTGTCCCATCACTCCGCGACCGGCGTGAGTGCCCTCGCTGCCGATCACAGTGCCGCGAGGAAGGCCCCCCGCGGGACGCCCAGATGTCTGAGCGGCCGGACGGCCACCCACGATTCCGGTGTCCCGGGACGGCCTCCCCATGGGTCCTGCCACCGGGTTCCCTGTGGCCGAAGGCATCGGTGGACGAGAGATACCTGTTGCCCTGCCGCCCGCATTCGTCGACGGAGCCTGCACCGTGGTTCTGCCACCGATGCTCGGCGGCAGAACGGCAGGCGTTACAGGCAGGCCGCCATCGGGCTTAGCCAGGCCCGGCACTTCTGGCTGGTGCACGGAAGGATTCGGTGCGGGCTTGGGCGGCGTCGCGACACCATCGATCTCCATGTCCACCGGGCGCGACACAGTACCGCCTACGGGAGCGGTCACGCTTGAGTGCGCAGTTGAGGGTGCTGCCGCCCCACCAGGCGATTCGTAGCCAGCTCCGGGCGTCGAAACATTCCGGGGCATCGCACCGGCGGCGCCCGCTGCCGCCCCCCCATCAGAGACATAGCCATCGGCGTGGTCGCGTCCCGTCACCGGGTCCGGCGCGATCACCTTCGGCGGCGGCGGAAATTCCGGCTTCTTCAGGGCGCCGATTCCATCCACCGACTGGTTGTACGCCTGAGAGAGCTTCGTCATCTCCCTGGCCATCGCGTCCTTCTCCGCACCCAACTTCGTCGCGAGTGCTGACGCGTCCGGGTCGTTCCGTGCCGAGAGAGCCGCCTTCAGGGTCGCCTCCGCACCTGGCTCGGGCTGAGGTGCTGCTGCCTTGGCTGAAACGATCGCCTCAGCGGCTTCGCCGAGTCGCTTCGACGCCTCCCTGCTGTACAGGCCCAGACGCAAGGTGGCGTTGGCCAGGTCGGCGCTCCAGGTGCGGAACGAGTTCGCTCCGGCACCCTTCCAGTCCACGATCTGCGGACGGATCTTCAGCTCTTCGCCGATCCTGTCGATCTCGGTCGCCGCGCTCAACAAGCGGTCAGCCGCGGCCTGAACAGCCCCGCTGTTAGCTTTCTCCAGCCACGCACTCATCTTCTCGTGCGGCATGCCATCGAACGATGTCGTACCCATCTCACACCCCCGCTTTTACCGGTGCCGAACCAATGATCGCGGTCATCAGGTGCCCGCGACGCCCGCCGTGTCGCCTTCCGTCGGCTTCGCAACCGCCGACTGCCCACCGGCAGGCTTCCCCTCCTCGGGGACCGGGTTGTACACCCCGTCGTAGTGCTCCTGCGTGTGGCTCTTGATCGCGAGCATGCGGTCGCGAATGTCGTCGTCAACATTCTCGTAGCCCTTGTGCGACGCAAGGACCGCGATGCTCAGACCCTCTATAGAATCCGACAGCAGCTTCGAGAGGGTTTCCAGCTCCGTGACGACCTTCTTGTACGAGGCGTGCAAGCCGGATGCCTCTGCCCACGCGGGGTCGCCGAACTGAGTGTCACCGATGGTGACTTCGCCCAGCTTCTTCGTGTCTGCCGGAGAAGCCTTGAGGTCGCGCAGGAGTTCATCGATGCGGTCGCGGAACTTCGTGAACGACGTCAGTTCGGTGACCAGTTCGCCCACGGCGTTCTGGGCCACTGCGCCGATGGCCCCCATGCCACCCAGCACACCCAACGAATACGCCGAAGACTCCGCCCCCGGATCACTCTGTCCCACAGCAACCTCCCCCGTTTAGCAACAGTCGATTGACGCTTCGACTTCAGCCTCGGGGTTCACCTTAGCCAGCCACGGTGACAGTGTGCATCTCCGGGTTGCACCTGCAACCCGGATCGCATCGGATCACGCCAACCGTGCAGGGCTCAGGACTTGGGCGCCGCCACCGCCGCCTGGGGGCGGATCGGTAGGCGGTTGATCGGGCGGCCGGTGGCGGCTCGTACCGCTGCGGCCACCGCGGCGGGGGAGGTCACCACGGGGATCGCGGAGGCGGGCTTGGCGCCGAAGGGGGCGACCACGTCTCGTTCTTCGATGAGTTTGACGATGCGAATGTCCGGCGCGTCCAGGGCGGTCGGCAGTGCGTAGCCGGTGAGGTCGGGGTGACGGATCAGGCCGCGAGCGCTGCGGAGGTTCTCGGT
Organism: Streptomyces sp. NPDC093149; assembly: GCF_044754145.1. Lineage (NCBI taxonomy): Bacteria > Bacillati > Actinomycetota > Actinomycetes > Kitasatosporales > Streptomycetaceae > Streptomyces > Streptomyces sp. NPDC093149. The sequence continues at coordinate 94,929 of NZ_JBIVON010000002.1, read as the reverse complement.
GAGGGCGGCGCCGATGCCCTGGGTGATGCCCGCCTCGATACGGGTGGCCAGTTGGGACGGGTTGAGGATCCGGCCGACGTCTTGGGCGACCGCCATCTCCACGACCCGGACCGAGCCGAGTTCGATGTCCACGTCCACCACCGCGCGGATCGCGCAGAAGGCGAGGCCGACGAACGCGTCGCCCTGGCCGGACTCGTCCAGGGGTTCGGTCGGGTGGGGGCGGCACTGGGCGGTGGCCCAGAGTTCCTTGCCGTCCATCGCTTCCGTGACGGTCGTGGACAGCACCCCGTCGTAGGAGGTGATCTTGCCGCCCGCGATCTGCAGCAGTTCCGTGGACATGCCGAACTTGTGGGCCAGGGGCTGGAGAAGCTGCGTACGGACCATCTTGGCGGCACGTTCCACGGCTCCGGCCGAGACCCAGGTGTGGCGACCGTGCGTGGCGGGGCCCGCAGGGGGCTGGTCGGTGTCGACGGACGCCACATGGACCTCTTCGATGCCCAGCGTCTCCTGGACCACCTGGCGGGCGAGGGTCGAGAAGCCCTGGCCCGTCTCCACCGCGGCGCAGATGACCGTGGCGACGCCGTCGTGAACCCTGACGGTGGCCGTGGAGACCTCGTCGGCGCCCTCCGCTCCGAGCATGTGGACCATGCCCAGCGCATAGCCGACGCCCCGGCGCACCGCGCCGGGCTCACCCGCGCCCTCCGGGCCGCCGGGGAGCAGCCAGTCGTCCTCCGGGGCGTCCTTGGGAAGGGCGGGGAGGGGGAAGTCGCGTACGGAGGTGAGGAGTTCGGAGACCGGTGCGGGACAGGTCACCGTCTGGCCGGTGGGGAGGATGTCGCCGGTGGACAGGACGTTGCGCAGGCGCAACTCGGCCGGATCGATGCCGAGTTTGGCGGCCAGCTTGTCCATCTGGCCCTCGTAAGCCGCGCAGACCTGCATCGCGCCCTCGCCGCGTACATGGCCGGACGGCGGGTTGTTCGTACGGACCGCCCAGCCCTCGATGAAGGCGTGCGGGACGACGTACGGGCCACAGGCGAACGCGACCGCCGCGGCCAGCGACTCGGACGAGGCATCGGCGTACGCGCCCGCGTCGAGCAGGATCTGCGCCTCGACCTTGACCAGCCGGCCCTCGGCGTCCGCGTGGTGGCGGTAGCGCAGGAGCGTCGGGTGGCGGTGGGCGTGGCCGAGGAAGGACTCCTCGCGGGTGGCGGCCAGTTTGACCGGGCAGCCGGTGCGCAGGGCCAGCAGGCCCAGCGGGAGCTGGAAGCCGGGGTCCTCGCGGTCGCCGGTCGCGCCGGGAACACCGGTGACGACGACCTTCACCCGGTCCGGTTCCAGGCCGAAGCAGGCGGCGGCGAGATCGCGGTCGGTGTGCGGGTCGGTGGAGGCCGTGTAGATCTCCACGCCGCCGTCGGGCCGGGGCACGGCGAGTCCGGCCTCGGCGCCGATCGGGGCCGGGTCCTGACGGCCGATGCGGTACAGGCCCTCGACGATGACCTCGCCGGTGACCTCCGGGTCGCCGTAGCACAGCGGGATGTGGCGGATCAGATTGCCGTCGGGGTGCAGCGGTTCGGCCTCGAACGCCTTCTCCGGGTCGGTGACCGGTTCCAGGACCTCGTACTCGACGGCGATGGCCGCGGCGGCGAGCCGGGCCGTGTCGGGGTGGTCGGCGGCGACCGCGGCGATCGGCTCGCCGTGGTGGCGGACCAGGTCGGAGGCGAAGACCGGACGGTCGACGACCCTGCGTCCGTACGCGCTCTCCCCCGGGACGTCCGCATGCGTGATGACGGCCCGTACCCCCGGCATCTCGGCAGCGCCCGAGGTGTCGATGGACAGGATGCGGGCGTGCGGGTGCGGGGAGCGGAGGACGGCCGCCCAGAGCAGGCCCTCGGCCCAGAGGTCGGCGGCGTAGGGGAAGGTGCCCTCGGTCTTGGCGCGCGCGTCGGCGGGCGGGAGGGAGACGCCGAGGCCGAGTGCGGGCGGCTCGGTGTCGGGACCCTCGACCGATGGGGCGGTGATCCGTGTGCTGGTCGCGTTGGCAGCGGTGGCTGCGTCGTTGCTCACGCCATGCCTCCGTCCTGCGAGTGCGGCTGGACACCACCGGCGCTGGCGGCGGCCTGATGCGGAATACGGGCCTCGTCGGACTCCGGGGACGGAGAGTCCGACGAGGCGGGTCCGGCGTCGGCCTCGCGGTCTGCGATGACCTCGTTCACGGCGTCGAGGACGCCCCGGTAGCCGGAGCAGCGGCAGAGGTTGCCGCAGAGTGCCTGACGCGTCTCCAGTTCGCTGGGGGCGTGGTTGCCCTCCAGGAGGTCGTGGATGGTCATGGCCATACCGGGGATGCAGAAACCGCACTGGACGGCACCGCATTTGGCGAGGGCGCGCTGGACGTCGGACGGCTCACCGTCGACGGCCAGGCCTTCGACCGTACGGACCTCGCTCCCGGCCGTGGTCGCCGCCGGGACCAGGCAGGAGGCGACCAGACGGCCGTCCACCTGGACGTTGCAGGCGCCGCACTCACCCTGCGAGCAGCCGTCCTTGGCACCGGCGAGGCCGAGGCGCTCACGCAGCACGTAGAGCAACGATTCGCCGATCCAGGCGTCGGTGACGGGGCGGTCGGCGCCGTTCACGTGCAGGACGTAGGAGGTGGCGGGGTGCTCGCTGGGGACGTCGAGGGGCTGGGCTTCGGCAGGTTGGGCTTCGGCGGGATGGGCTTCGAGGAGCTGGGCTTCCGGGAGCTGAGCTTCGACGGGTTCGGTTCCGGGCGGCTCGGCCTCGTGGGACCGAGCTTCGGAGATCAGCTCTTCAGGGGAGCGGGCTTCGATGGGATGGGCTTCGGCGGGATGGGCTTCGGAGGTCTGCGCTTCGAGCGGTGGGGCCTCCGGCAGTGATGCCTCTCCCGGGGTGCCGCCCAGGGGCGTGCCGGAGTCCGTGTCGGCTGTCGTACCCGGCTCGGAGTCGGGCACCGCGCCGGTCGGCGGCTCGGCCGGGCGCTGCTCGGGCCGACCGTCGACCGCCGGAGCGGCGGGGACCTGCGTGAGGTCGACTCCGAGAGCGGGAGTGTCTCCGGCAGCGGGCGCGGGGCCGTCCTGCGCGGCGGTGACCGGTGTCTCCGATGCCGCCTCGGGGACCTGCGGGGACTCTCCGTACGCCACGGAAGACGTCGCGGAGGACGCCACGGAAGACGCCGTGTGCGTCGTGGGAGGAGATGCGGGTGCGGTCTCCGGGGATGCTGCGGAAGGCGTCGTGGAAAGCTGCGCATCGGGTGCGGAATCGGCTTCCGGCGCGTGCTGCGGCTCGATGTCCGCGCCGGGGGCCGGCTCCACCGCGGGCTCGGGCCCGGCCTCGGGCTCCGCGACCGGCTGCTGTGTCGCCCACGGTGCGGGAGCACCGCCCGGCAACGTGGCCGGAGGAGTCCGGTCCGCGTACCACTGGGAGGCCAGGGCCGAGGCCGCGAACTCGCCCGACTCCTCCGGGAGGTCGCCGTCCGCGACCGGAATCGTCCACTGACCGGTGTGGCCGGACTGGCCCGTGTGGTCGGCGTGTCCGGACTGACCCGTGTGGTCGGCGTGATTGATGTGACCAGCCGAACCGCCATGCCCAGCCGAACCGCCGTGACCGACCGGACCACCGTGGCCGCCATGGCCGCCATGGCCGCCATGGCCGACCGGACCACCCTGATCACCGTGGCCGATCGCACCACCATGGCCGCTGTGGTCACCGTGGCCGACCACACCACCGTGGTCGATGTGACCACCGTGGTCGGCGTGACCACCGTGGTCGGCGTGGCCGCCATGTCCGGTGTGGCCACCGTGGTCGACATGACCGCCCTGGTCGACATGGGCCGCGTGGTCGGCGTGCCCGCCGAACTCCGTGGATCCGGCGGCCTGCGCGGACTCGGTGAAGTTCCACTGGCCGGTCGCGGCCTGCGTTCCCGGGTACTGCTCCTGCTGCGGGTACCCGTACCCGTACTGCGGCTGCTGGTTCGGGTCCGGCCAGTGCACTGCGCCGGGTTCCGGCTGCTCCGCTCCCGTACCCCGCTCCTGGCGGCCCTGTGGCTGTACGACCCAACTGCCCGTGGCCGCCGGGTCGAGTCCGGCCGCGGGTGTCAGCGGCACGATCATCGGCGGTACGTAGCCGTGGCCGGGCGCGGCCAGCGGGATGTTCGCCAGGTCCTCCGGCGGCAGGTGGACGAAGGCGGTCGCCTCGGCGTCGTACTCGCCGCCCTGCGGCGTCGGCTGCCAGCCCCCGTGCTGCGGCTGCTCCCGCTGCCCGTGCTGTTCGTTGTGTTCCTCGTTGCTCACGACAGTGCCCTCCCCAGCGCGCGTCGGGCCAGCGCGGCGACGGTACGCCGCAGATGCAGTACGGCGGGGGGCAGCGGTGGTGCCTCTCCCCCGTCGGCAGGCGGTGCCTGGTCCGGGATGCAGGCCGCGGCGACGTACTCGCCGAAGGCGGCCAGCGCGTCGGGGGCCAGGCCCCGTTCGCCGTCCCAGTCGATCAGTGAGGCGATCCAGCGTTCGGCCTCCAACGGGCGCAGCGGCATCGGCGCGATGGCGCCGACCGCGCAGCGCACCCCGCGCCGGGCCGGGTCCAGGACGATCGCGACGGACGCGGTGGCGCGGCCGGGACCGGTGCGGCCGGTGGCCTTCAGGAAGACCTGGGGGGCGTGCAGCAGCGGTACGCGGACGAAGCCGATCAGTTCGGCGGGTTCGAGCATGTCGCGGCCGGCCAGCAGGTGCGAGACCGGGATCTCGCGGCGGGAGCCTCCCGGGCCCACGATGACGAGTTCGGCCTCCAGAGCGGCGAGCACCGGCAGGGCGTCACCGGTCGGGGCGGCGGTGGCGATGTTCCCGCCGAGCGTTCCGGCGTTACGGATCTGGGGCGGGCCCGCGGCGCGCGCGGACGCGGCCAGAGCGGGGATGAGGGCGGCGAAGTCCGGCCGCCCCATGCGTGCGTGGGTGAGTCCGGCACCGAGCAGGGCGTGGCCGTCCTGGTAGTGCCAGCCGCGCAGCTCACTGATCCGGCCCAGGCCGACCAGTCCCGAGGGGCGCAACAGCCCCTTGTTGACGGCCGACATCAGGTCTGTTCCGCCTGCCACAGGAACGGCGGCGGGCATGGCGCCGAGTGCCGCCACGGCCTCGTCGAGCGAGGCCGGCAGCGTCACCGACTGCGTCGCCTGCGGTGCGTGCGTGGTCAACCCAGCTGCCCCTTCCCGGTGTCCCGGCTGTCCGGCTTGTATCGCCGTACGGTACGTGCTCAAAGCCTGGACGTGGCAACTCTGGCACATCTTCCGATCGGACCGACGCGAGGGTCCACGAAGGGCATATCCGTCCCCGACCTGGGGGTTGATCCCGATTCGCCCCGCTTCCGTGCGGAGTGTGAATCGCCGCTTCCCGGCGGGCCCCCACGGGTCGTTCGCACTCGGGCGGCTCCGTTCCGACAGGGCGCGTTCCACCGGAGGCGCGGACCGGTGCGGCGTATCGGCGGGGCGCGTACGGGTACGGGTGCGGGTGCTCCGGTGAGACCTACCCGTGGCGGCGCATACGGGTACGGGTGTTCCGGTGAGACCTGCTTGTGGCGGCGTGTCCGCGGCGCGCGTATCAGGTGAGGCGTACCCGTGGCGGCGTGTCCGCGGCGCGCGTACCGGATGACGTGCGTCGGCCGTCACGCCCTCTCGGAGCGTGACGGCCGGTCCCGGAGCGCGCCGGGATCACACGTTCGGGGGCGGTCCCTCAAGAGGGCGTCCGAGGACCCCGGGGCGCTGCTGCCGGGGCAACGGGCCCGTCGGTGGCCGGTAATCGACGCCGAGGGCGTCCAAGCGGGCGTAGTGCGTGGTCATCCGGCGTTCGAAGTCGGCGTAGTCCCGTTCCGCGGGGGCGGGCAGGGGCGACCAGGCGACCTCCGCGAACGCGGCGAGGCGCGGGAAGACCTGGTAATCGACGCGGGCCCGGTTCTGCATGACCTCGGTCCACACATTGGCCTGGGTGCCGAGGATGTGACGGGCCGCCTCCTCCGAGAGGCCCGCGGGCACGGGTTCGAACCGGTAGACGTCCTCCAGGGTGCGGATGAACCCGATGGGCATCGGTTCGTCGGGTCCGCCGTCCTGACGGTGGTCCAGGTACACGTGCTGCTCCGGGCACATCACGACGTCGTGACCGGCCTCGGCGGCCGTGATGCCGCCGCCGTACCCCCGCCAGGACGACACCGCGGCGCCCGTCGGGAGACCGCCTTCGAGGATCTCGTCCCAGCCGATCAGACGGCGGCCACGCGCGGTGAGCCAGGTGTCGAAGTGCCGGATGATCCAGGACTGCAGCTCGTCCTCGTTGGCCAGGCCGAGTTCGTCGATCCGCGCCTGGGCGGCCGGGGACTCCTTCCACTGGTCCTTGCGGCACTCGTCGCCGCCGATGTGGACGAACGGCGAGGTGGCGGCGGGGAAGAGGTCCAGGACCTCTTCGAGCACGCCCTCGAAGAAGCGCAGGGTGTTGTCAGTGGGGGCGAGTACGTTCGCGTTGATGCCCCAGGTGTCCCAGACGGAGAGGGTGGTGGTGTCGATGACGTCGGTGTTGCCCAGTTCGGGGTACGCGGCGATGGCGGCCTGCGAGTGTCCCGGGATGTCGATCTCGGGGACGACTTGGATATGCCGCTCCGCCGCGTACGCGACGATCTCGCGGATGTCGTCCTGGGTGTAGTGGCCGCCGTGCGGGGTCTCGTCCCACAGCTCGGAGGCCCGGTGGCCGTGCTTGGTGCGGGCCCGCCAGGAGCCGACCTCGGTGAGCCTCGGGTAGCGCTTGATCTCGATGCGCCAGCCCTGGTCGTCGGTGAGGTGGAAGTGGAAGACGTTCAGCTTGTGGGCCGCGAGGAGGTCGAGGTAGCGCAGGACGTCGTCCTTGGGCAGGAAGTGCCGTGCCACGTCGAGCATCATGCCGCGCCACGGGAAGCGGGGCCGGTCCTCGATGTCCGTGGCGGGGATGACGCGCCGTGTGCCGGGGTCGACCGGCGCGCGGCGGAAGGCTTCCGGTCCCAGGAGCTGGCGGAGTGTCTGTGCGCCCCAGAAGACTCCGGCGGCGCTCCCTCCGGTGATCTCGACGTACCGGCCGCCGGGCCCGGTGGACAGCCGGTACCCCTCGGGGTCCAGAGCCGGGTCGATGCGCAGCCGGATGGTGTGCGCGGTGTCCTCGCCGGCCGGCGCGAGGGGCAGGGCGAAGGCGGCTCCGAGCGTGGAGCGCAGCCAGCGTTCGGTGTCCTCGGTACCGGGGGCCGCCGTGATGGTGGTGAGCGGGTCCAGCGGGAATCCGTCCTGTTCCGCCGCATCACCGGAGTCAGCCGCGTCGGCGGCGTGCACGGGTGCCGGGATCAGCGCCGGGATCAGTTCCATGGCCATGGCGTCAGTCCTTTACCGCTCCGCCGAGTCCCGAGACCAGGCGGCGCTGTACGAGTACGAAGAAGACCAGCACGGGAATGGTCATCACCGTCGAGGCTGCCATGATCCCTCCCCAGTCGTTCTCGTCGGGTTTGAAGAAGACCAGCAACGCCATCGGGAGCGTCGACTGGGAGGTGTCGCTGATGATGAACGACTTCGCGAACAGGAAGTCGTTCCAGGTCGAGATGAACGAGAAGACACTGGTCGCCACCAGGCCCGGGAAGACCAGCGGGAAGAGGATCTGCCACAGGAAGCGGGCGCGGCTGGCGCCGTCGATCCAGGCGGCCTCCTCCAGCGCGTCCGGGACGGCCTTGACGAAGCCGCGCAGCATCCAGATCGCGAACGGCAGCGAGAAGGCGAGGTGCGGCAGGATCAACGAGCCGAGCGTGTTCAGCTGGCCGAAGTCCCGCATCAGGAAGAACAGCGGGATGGTCAGTGCCTCGACCGGCACCATCTGCGCGACCAGGAACATGATCAGCAGTGTGGTGCGGAAGCGGAATCTGAACCGGGTCACGGCCGTCGCCGCCAGGAAGGCGATCAGTGCGGAGGCGATGACGACCGTTCCGGCGACGATCAGGCTGTTGAGGAAGTACCGCCCGAAGTCGTGCTGTTCGAAGACCCGGCGGAACGAGTCCAGGGACGGCGACAGCGTCCATGGGCGCGGATCGGTGGACTGGATCTCGCCGGCCGGTTTGAGGGCGGAGAGCACCATCCAGTAGAGCGGGAAGGCGACCGCCGCGGCGATCAGGAGGGCCGCGGCCTCGGCGGCCGGCCGTCCCGGACGGCGGATGCTCAGCATGCTCCGTGCGCTCACAGTTCCTCCCCCTGGCGGCGCGTCAGTCGCAGATGGACGAGCGTGACGGCGAGCAGGATCACGAGCATCACGACGCCGATCGCCGAGCCGAGGCTGTACTGCGAGGACGCGAACGCCTTCTGGTACGCGTACACGTTGAGCACCAGGTTCTGGCCGGCGATGCCGCCGCCGTTGGTCATGACATAGATCTGGGTAAAGATCTTGAAGTCCCAGATGATCGACTGGATGGTGACGACGACGAGAATCGGCCGCAGCATCGGGGCCATGACCGAGCGCCAGATCCGCCACTGCGAGGCGCCGTCCAGCGCGGCCGCTTCGAGCACCTCGACGGGGATCGCCCGGATGCCCGCGTACACGGTCACCATCACGAACGGGAACGAACACCACAGCACTTCGAGGAGCACCAGGGCGAAGGCGCTGTAGCGCCCGTACGTCCAGGAGAAGTCGCCGAGCCCCAGCGCCCGGTTGACCGGGCCGAAGTCCGGGTCGAAGAGAAACACCCAGACGGTGGAACCGGTGATCGCGGGGGTCGCCCAGGCGCCGAGCGCGGCCAGCATCAGCGCGAGCCGCGGCACGGCCCGGATCCGGGTCAGCAGGACGGCGAGCGCGCAGCCGACCAGCAGGGTGGCCAGCACGCAGGCGGCGGCGAAGACGACGGTCGCCAGGAGCACCTGCCAGAACTGTCCGTCCCCGAAGAGCGTCGCGTAGTTCCCGAATCCTTGGAAGGTGGCCGGTTCACCACCGCTGACCTGGGCCTGGGTGTACTCCAGGAAGGAGATCAGGCCGAGTTGGTAGATCGGGTAGACGAGCAGCCCGCCGAGGAGCACGAGCGCGGGCAGGAGGTAGAGCCAGGGGGTCCAGCCGGAGCGGCGTGCGGACGGGGCGGGGCGGCGGCGCCGGGGCGGGCGGGCGGAGGTCCCGCCCGCCCCGGACGTACTGGGCGCTTTGTACGCCGTACTGTTCGCGGCCATCGTCAGCCCGCGTCGGCGAACGCGGCGTCCATCTTCTTCGCCGCGTCGTCCGAGGCCTTCGCCACGTCCTTGCGGCCGCTGACGATCTCCTGGAACATCGTCGGCAGGACCAGCGAGGAGTCGATCTGGCCCCAGCCCGGCGAGGCCGGGACGAACTTCGCGCCCGCGCCGAGCGTCTTGACGAACGGCTCGACGAACGGCTGCTTCTTCGCGACCGTCGCCCGCACGTCCGTGTAGGTCGGCAGGAAGCCCATCGCGTCGAACATCTTCGCCTGGGTCTCCTTGCCGGTCAGGGACTTCATCAGGTCCACGGCGAGGCTGCGGTGCGAACTGCTCTTCAGCACACCGATGTTGTTCCCGCCCGCGAACGCCGGGGCGATGGAGCCCTCCGTGACACCCGGCAGCGGCACCACCGCGTACGCGCCCTTCACCGAGCCCGCCTCGACGGCCGCGTGACTGAAGTCGCCGCCGATCGCCATGGCGGCCTTGCCGGAGGCGAACGCGGTGACGGTGGCGTTGCCGCCCATGGACGCGCACTTGGCGGCCGGGCAGTTGTCGTCACCGAAGAGCGAGGTGTACGCCTCGATGCCCTTGCGGGCCTTGTCGCTGTCGATGGCCGCCTTGTACGTGCCGCCGTCGCCGTCGGCCAGCTCACCGCCATGGGCCCAGATGAACGGCATCGCACCGTACGTGTACGCGCCACCGACCGCCAGTCCGTACAGATCCGGCTTCTTCTTGTGGATCTTCTTCGCGGTGGAGATCAGCTCGGCCTGGGACTTGGGGGCCTCGATCCCCAGGTCCTCGAAGATGTCCGTGCGGTAGTACAGCGCGCGGACGCCGACGAAGAACGGGGCTCCATAGATCTTGCCGCCGACCGTGACGGACTGCTTGGCGGTCGGGTCGGTGTCCTTGGCCTCGTCCCAGGCGGCGAACTCCGCACCGACGTCGGCGAGTCCGCCGTCCTTGACGTATCCGGCGGTGTCCGTGTTGCCGTACTCGATGAGGTCCGGGGCGCTCTTCGGGTCGTTGAACGCCGCCTTGATCCGCTGGGCGCGGGTCTCGACCGGTATGTACTCGACTTCGACCTTCGCACCCTTGTGCGCCTTCTCGAAATCGGCGACCGCCGCGTCGACGACCTGTTCCTTGGGCTTGTTGCCGACCTCCTGGAACAGCCAGACACGCAGCGTGCCGGTCTTCTCGTCCCCCTTCGCTCCGGTGTCGGAGGTCTGCGGCGCACAGGCGGTGGCGGTGAGACCCGCCAGCACAAGCGCCGCGGCCGGGGCGGCAATTCGGGCAGACAGCTTCATCCGGAACCCCTACCGGTAGGCGTTGCAACATACGCAACGCTCGTTTCGTTCTGCACAACTGGCAGGAGAGTAGGTGTGCGTACGGACGCCGACAAGTGGTCTCAACCACTCTGTGACCCGGGGGAGCAGCCCGTGCAACGCAAAGGGCCCCCGGGGTGCGCGTCAACGCGCACCCCGGGGGCCCGAAGCAGTGGCGGCCGAACGGCCCAGGACTACTTCTTGTCCTTGCCGCCCTTGCCCTTGTCCTTGTCGCCGCCGGCGCCCATGGACTCGTAGATCTCCTTGCACATGGGGCAGACCGGATACTTCTTGGGGTCGCGCCCCGGTACCCAGACCTTCCCGCACAGTGCGACCACGGGGGTGCCCTCCAGGGCACTCGCCATGATCTTGTCCTTCTGGACGTAATGGGCGTAGCGCTCGTGGTCGCCGTCGCCGTTCGACACCTGTGGCGTCGGCTCTACGAGGGTCCCCGTACCTGCCCCGCGCTCGGGCTCAAGAGTGCTCATAACCGCCAAGGGTACTTAAAGCCCGGAGCTTCAGTTCAGCGACGGGTCGTCCGGGTAGGTGGCGATCATCGCCAGTTCGCTGCGCTGGCGGCGCAGGACCGCCCGCCAGAGGTGCTCCGGGCGCGGGGAGGAGACGTCTCCCGGCTCGGACTCGACGACGTACCAGGCCCCCTCGGCCAGCTCCGTCTCCAGCTGCCCGGGACCCCAGCCGGCGTATCCGGCGAAGATGCGCAGCGAGCCGAGCGCCGCGGCCAGCAGCTCCGGCGGCGCCTCCAGGTCGACCAGGCCGATCGCCCCGTACACCCGGCGGAAGCCCAGGGGGTCCCCGCTGTTCGGGCGGGGGCGGGAACGCGGCGAGGAGCCCTCGTCGCCGGGGATGACCGCCACTCCGAGCGCCGAGTCGAGCGAGACCGGGCCGCCCTGGAAGACGACGTCCGGCTCGCCCGTCAGGCCGGCCCAGGACGTGAGGATGTCGCCGACGCCGACCGGGGTCGGGCGGTTCAGGACCACGCCGAGCGAGCCCTCCTCGTCGTGGTCGAGGAGCAGCACCACCGCGCGGTCGAAATTCGGATCCGCGAGCGCGGGTGTGGCCACGAGCAGTCGCCCTGTGAGCGAGGACACCTCGGTCATGGCAGAAATGATCCCGCATCTTCACCCCTCGCGGGGGCCAAGTGGGCCGCCCGGTCGCCGAACGGGCCCGAGCGCAGCTCAGGGCGCATGGATGCACGGAGAGCGCACGGCCCCGGGGCGTTGCGGACGGTAACCCTCCGCAAGAGTCGGGAAGCAGAGCGTGTTGTGGCGGATTCATGACGTTCGCACACCCCCCGACCTCTTACGGAAGGGGGTACGCGGGCCATTACCCTTTCGTTTGGCCCCCTGCCCGACCACTCCGGAACGCGAGATTCATGACCGGCACAGACGATGTCCTGCTTGTCCACGGCGGAACCCCGCTGGAGGGCGAGATCCGCGTCAGAGGCGCCAAGAACCTGGTGCCGAAGGCAATGGTCGCCGCGCTGCTCGGCAGCGGGCCCAGCCGGCTGCGCAATGTGCCCGACATCCGCGACGTGCGGGTGGTGCGGGGACTTTTGCAGTTGCACGGTGTGACGGTCCGGCCGGGTGACGAACCGGGCGAACTGATCCTTGACCCGACCCATGTCGAGAGCGCCAACGTCGCCGACATCGACGCCCACGCGGGCTCGTCGCGCATTCCGATCCTGTTCTGCGGCCCGCTGCTGCACCGGCTGGGCCACGCGTTCATCCCGGGACTCGGCGGCTGCGACATCGGCGGCCGGCCGATCGACTTCCACTTCGACGTGCTGCGCCGGTTCGGCGCGACCATCGAGAAGCGCGCGGACGGCCAGTACCTGGAAGCCCCGCAGCGACTGCGCGGCACGAAGATCCGGCTGCCGTACCCGTCGGTGGGTTCCACCGAGCAGGTGCTGCTGACGGCCGTGCTCGCCGAGGGCGTCACCGAACTGTCCAACGCGGCCGTGGAGCCCGAGATCGAGGACCTCATCTGCGTACTGCAGAAGATGGGCGCGATCATCTCGATGGACACCGACCGGACGATCCGGATCACCGGTGTCGACCGGCTGGACGGCTATACGCACCGCGCGATCCCGGACCGCCTGGAGGCGGCCTCCTGGGCGTCCGCGGCGCTGGCCACCGAGGGCAACATCTACGTACGGGGCGCACAGCAGCGCTCGATGATGACGTTCCTGAACACCTTCCGCCGGGTCGGCGGCGCGTTCGAGATCGACGACGAGGGCATCCGTTTCTGGCACCCGGGCAGCGCGCTGAACGCCATCGCCCTGGAGACGGACGTGCACCCCGGCTTCCAGACCGACTGGCAGCAGCCGCTGGTCGTGGCCCTGACACAGGCCTCGGGCCTGTCCATCGTCCACGAGACGGTGTACGAGTCCCGGCTCGGCTTCACCTCGGCGCTCAACCAGATGGGCGCGCACATCCAGCTCTACCGCGAGTGCCTGGGCGGCTCCGACTGCCGCTTCGGCCAGCGCAACTTCCTGCACTCCGCGGTCGTGTCCGGGCCGACGAGGCTGCAGGGCGCGGATCTGGTCATCCCGGACCTGCGCGGCGGTTTCTCGTACCTGATCGCCGCGCTGGCGGCGCAGGGCACCTCGCGGGTGCACGGCATCGATCTGATCAACCGGGGCTACGAGAACTTCATGGAGAAGCTGGAGAAGCTGGGCGCGAAGGTGGAGCTGCCCGGCGGGGCGCTGGTCTGAGACCCGGCGGCCGACGGCTGCTGACGGGGGTTCGGGGCGCTGCCCCGGGCCCCCGTTTCACGTTCCCCGGAGGGTCCGGGTTCGTCCCTCCGGGTCCACGTTGGCGACAGAGGCCCGGAAAGGGCCCTCTCGGGCCGGTACACGGAAGGGCGGTCACCCTGGTCGGGTGACCGCCCTTCGTCGCGCCTGTGGGGCTTACTTGCCCTTGGCGGCTTCCTTGAGCTTGGAGCCCGCGGAGACCTTCACGCTGTAGCCGGCCGGGATGTTGATCGGGTCGCCGGTCTGCGGGTTACGAGCGGTGCGAGCGGCACGGTGGGTGCGCTCGAAGGTCAGGAAGCCGGGGATGGTGACCTTCTCGTCGCCCTTGGCGACGATCTCACCGACGGTCTCGGCGAGCGCGGCCAGCACGGCGTCGGCGTCCTTGCGAGTCACCTCGGCGCGGTCGGCCAGGGCGGCCACCAGCTCACTGCGGTTCATGTTGTTACTCCCGTGTTCTTCTTGCCTGTGAGGCGTGAGATCGAAGCCGATGCTGCCAGGGCCCTCGGACAGTCCCCGGACCCGGGTCTGTCGTCAGACCCTCGCGCCCGATTACGCATCCTGCCCCCACCTGCGGCGGGAAAGCCAATCCGGCACCCTCCGGAGTCACACGAAAAGCACCACTGCCTCATCGTGGTGACGTTCCGTCGACTCCCCGAAAGCGGTCCGCAGCGGATGCGGGGCTCTGCGGGACGCGCCGCCCGCCCACCCTAAAGGGGCGTTTGGGGCGCCGCGACCCGCGACGCGCCGTACGCGGGGCCGACGTGGGGTGCCGCGGCCGCGGCCGGACACCCGCAGGGGGCCGCGGCGGGTACTGCGAAGGGTCGGCGTCAGCCGAGCTCCCCCGCGCCCGTCACGGTACCGCCCGCCGCCTTCGCGGCGTCCCGGACGGCACCGGCGACCGCCCCGGCGACCTTGTCGTTGAAGACCGACGGGATGATGTAGTTCGCGTTCACCTCGTCCTCCGCGACGACGTCGGCGAGGGCACGCGCGGCGGCGAGCATCATCTCGGTGTTGACGGTGCGGGACTGGGCGTCCAGCAGACCGCGGAAGACACCCGGGAAGACCAGCACGTTGTTGATCTGGTTCGGGAAGTCGGAGCGGCCGGTGGCGACAACTGCCGCCGTCTGGCGAGCGATTGCCGGATCCACCTCGGGGTCGGGGTTCGCGAGCGCGAACACGATCGCACCGTCGGCCATGGCGGCGACATCGGTGCCGTCCAGGACGTTCGGGGCGGAGACGCCGATGAAGACGTCGGCGCCCACGACGGCCTGCTTGAGGGTGCCCGTGACGGACTCGGGGTTGGTGTTGTCGGCGATCCAGCGCAGCGGCGAATCGGCGTCGGCGGAGACCAGGTCCTCGCGGCCGGCGTGCACCACACCGTGGATGTCGGCGACGACGGCGTGCTTGACGCCGGCGGCGATGAGGAGCTTCAGGATGGCCGTGCCGGCCGCTCCGGCGCCGGACATGACGACGCGTACGTCCCCGATTCCCTTGCCCACCACGCGCAGTGCGTTGGTCAGCGCGGCCAGGACCACGATCGCGGTGCCGTGCTGGTCGTCGTGGAAGACGGGGATGTCCAGGGCCTCGCGCAGCCGCGCCTCGATCTCGAAGCAGCGGGGTGCGGAGATGTCCTCCAGGTTGATGCCCGCGAAGCCGGGGGCCATCGCCTTGACGATCTCGACGATGGCGTCGGTGTCCTGGGTGTCCAGGCAGATCGGCCAGGCGTCGATGCCGGCGAAGCGCTTGAACAGGGCAGCCTTGCCCTCCATCACCGGGAGGGCGGCCATCGGACCGATGTTGCCGAGGCCGAGTACCGCGGAACCATCCGTCACGACTGCGACGGAGTTGCGCTTGATGGTGAGGCGGCGGGCGTCCTCGGGATTCTCGGCGATCGCCATGCAGACCCGGGCCACACCCGGGGTGTAGATCATCGAGAGGTCGTCACGGTTGCGGATGGGGTGCTTGGACGCCATCTCGATCTTGCCGCCGAGGTGCATCAGGAACGTACGGTCGGAGACCTTCCCCAGCACGACGCCCTCGATGCCGCGCAGGTTCTCGACGATCTCGTCCGCGTGCGCGGTCGAGGTGGCGGCGATGGTGACGTCGATCCGCAGCTTCTCGTGGCCGGAGGCGGTCACGTCGAGGCCGGTGACCGAACCGCCGGAGGACTCCACGGCCGTGGTGAGCTGGGAGACCGCTGTGCCGCTCGCGGGCACCTCCAGCCTGACCGTCATCGAGTACGAGACGCTGGGCGCCGTTGCCATGGCCGAGTCCTTCGCTTTCCTTAGCTTCTTTGCCGCGCGGCCGGGGCGCTCGCCTCGGACACGCTCCCCGATCGTCGCACCTACTGGCCGGTAGCCGGTAATGACTGCCACTTTTCGGAAAGTAGTTTCCACCATACGAGAGATGACCGCTTCAGCGGAACCCCTCATCACTTCCGGCCCGACCGCCTCCGTGGATCCGGCCGGGTCCGTAAACAAGAACAGACCCGCGCCACCGGAAGGTGACGCGGGTCTGTTCTTGTTGGTCGAGCGGCACCGACCCGCCATGCTCGCCTCGCGGCAAGTGGTCGCTCGAAGCGACGAAGGTTGGGCCCGGGGGCTTGGATCGAGCCGGTGCCGACACCAGGCTAACAAAGACCCCGCAGAAGTGATTCCCGGAGTACGGGTCGATTCGGAAATCCGCTCGCCCGGCGGTGCCCGCGCCCGCCCGTCCAGTCGCTCAGCAGGCGCGGGACGACGCCGTCGCCCGGTCCCCCTCAGCGCGCCCGGTGCCGGGTCCCGGTCCGGGTCCGGGGCCGTGCCCGGTGCCGGGTCCGGGTCCGGGTCCGGGGCCGCCCTGTCAGTCCCTCAACAGGTCCGGGACACCGTCCTCGTCCGGCAGGTCCCGCTTCCCGGAGACCACCGTGAGCTGCTGCGTCGCACGCGTCAGCGCCACGTACAGCACCCGCAGGCCCGCCGGGGACTCGTCCGCGATCTCCGCGGGCGAGACGACCACCGTGGCGTCGTACTCAAGGCCCTTCGCCTCCAGGCTGCCCAGCGCCACCACCCGCTCGCCGAGCTCGGCGAGCCAGTCGCGGGCCTGGGCCCGGCGGTTCATCGCGACGACCACACCCACCGTGCCGTCCACCTCGGCCAGCAGCCGCCGTGCCTCCTCGCGCACCGAGGCGGCCAGATCGCCGTCCCGTACGGTCTCGAAGCGCGGCTTCACGCCGGTGGAGCGGACCGCGGCCGGTGACTCCATGCCGGGCATCGCCAGCGCCAGGACCTTCGAGGCCAGCTCGGCGATCTCCGCCGGGTTGCGGTAGTTGACCGTGAGGGTGAAGCGGCGGCGCGGACGGTTGCCGAGCGCCTCGTCGCGCGCGCGGGCGGCCTCGTCCGGATCGGACCAGGAGGACTGCGCCGGGTCTCCGACGATCGTCCAGGTGGCGTGCCGGCCGCGACGGCCGACCATGCGCCACTGCATGGGCGTGAGGTCCTGCGCCTCGTCGACGATGACGTGCGCGTACTCCGTACGCTCCGCGGCCAGCCGCTCGGCGCGCTCGCGCTGGGTCTCCTCGCGCTGCGGCATCAGCTCCTCCAGACCGGAGAGCTGGTCCAGCGGGTCGAGATCGCGCTTCTTCTTCGGCCGGTGCGGGGTGCCCAGCAGCGTCTGCAGCTCGTCGAGGATCGCCACGTCGTGCACGGAGAGCGGCCCGTTCCCCTCGCTGTCGAGCCGCTTCAGCGAGCGGGCGAAGCGGCGCACCTCACCCTGGTTGAGGACCCGGCGCGCCCAGCGGCCGAGCCGCTTCTCGTCCGCCATCGCGGCGAGCACCCCGCGCGGGGTGAGTTCGGGCCACCAGGCGTTCAGGAAGTCGAGGAAGGGGGTCTCGGTGGAGACGTCCTCGTCGAAGGAGGAGCGCAGCTCCGCGGCCAGTTCGGGGTCGGTGTAGCGGCCCCGGCCGGAGGACTTGTTCCAGAGGGCGTCCAGGAGCATTCTGCGGGCGCGCGGGCGCAACAGGTTGACCGGAGCGGTGCCGCCGAGCACGGCCTGCCGGATGCGGTGCAGTTCGTCCGCGTTCAGCTCGACACGGGCGCCGAACGCGACGACCCGCAGCCGGGTCGGGGTGCCCGGGGTCCGGTCGGTTCCGTCGGTTCTGTCGATTCCGTCGGTTCCGTCGGCCTCGTCGCCGAAGGACAGCTGGCCGTCCTGCTCCGGGGCCCTGCGAGGGGTGCCGGGCTGCTCCAGTGCCCCGCGTGCCGCCTTGCGCAGCACCTGGAGCATCCGGGAGGAGCCCTTGATCCGGGCGACGGCGGGTTCGTCGTACGTGGTGGCGCCCTCGACGCCGGCCGCCTCGTCGGAGAGCGAGCCGACCGCGCGGATCGCGACCTGCCCCTCCTCGCCCAGCGAGGGCAGCACACCCTCGGTGTACGCGACCAGGAGCGGGGTCGGTGAGACGACGAGGATGCCGCCCGCGTACCGCCGCCGGTCCTGGTAGAGGAGATAGGCGGCACGGTGCAGGGCGACGGCGGTCTTGCCGGTGCCCGGACCGCCCGAGACCTCGGTGACGGAGGCGGCGGGTGCCCGGATCACCAGGTCCTGCTCCGCCTGGATGGAGGAGACGATGTCGCGCATCGTGTGGCTGCGGGCCTGGCCGAGCGCCGCCATCAGGGCGCCGTCGCCGATGACGGGAAGCCTGTCGCCACCCAGGTACGCGGTCAGCTCGGGGCGCATCAGGTCGTCCTCGACCCCGAGCACCCTGCGGCCCTTGGAACGGATGACCCTGCGGCGCACCACCCGGCCCGGTTCCTTCGGCGTCGACCGGTAGAACGGCGCGGCGGCCGGTGCGCGCCAGTCGATGACCAGCGGCGCGTAGTCGGAGTCGAGGACGCCGATGCGGCCGATGTGCAGCGTCTCGGCGATGTCGGCGGAATCGTCCTCGCGTACGGCGTCGTCGGCCGGCTCGACGGAGGTGTACGCGCCGTCCGGGCCGCGTTCGCCGTCCTTGCCGAGCAGCAGATCGATCCTTCCGAAGAGGAAGTCCTCGAACTCGCTGTTCAGCCGGTTGAGGTGGATTCCGGCCCGGAACACCTGGGCGTCGCGCTCCGCGAGCGCGCCCGGGGTACCGACCTGGCCGCGCTTGACGGCGTCGTCCATGAGAAATTCCGCCTCGTGGATCTTCTCTTCGAGACGGTCGTAGACACGGTCGAGATGTTCCTGCTCGACACCGATTTCCCGGTCCCGCAACGAATCGACAGCGGCATCCTGCGCGGCCACCGAGGCCCCCTTCTGACGTGCATTGGGCAGCCGTCAACCCTATGCGAAGGGGGGCCCGCCGCGCACCTGCCGCGCGTAGCGAAATGACTCGCGGGGATTTCGATCAGGCATCGGCCCCCGCGTCCGGCACCGCGGGAGTGCCGGCCTCCGTGCCCGCGTCCCCGGCCGTGCCCGCGTCCCTCGACCCGCCCGTGCCCCCGGCCGCACCCGCGTCCATGAGCGCCACCGCGGCCGCTCTGCGCCGGTGGCGGGCCACCCGCTCCCGGTTTCCGCACACCTCGCTGGAGCACCAGCGGCGTCGGCGGCCCCGTGAGGTGTCCAGATAGAGCCGACGGCAGTTGTCGCCCTCGCAGCGGCGCAGCCCGGCCCGGGCCACCGGGTCGGTCAACAGCTCCACGACGTCTCGGGCCACGGCGGCCAGCAGCGCCCCGCATTCGGGATCGGTGCTCAGGGCCCGTACCAGCGTGCCGCTCCCGCCGCGTACGGCCCGGAGTCCCGGAGGGGCGGTTGCGGCGAGCGCGTTGACCCGTGCCAGGGCGCTCTCGGCTCTGCGGCCGGCGAGCTCGGCGGTCAGCAGGTGCTCCACGCCGGCCCTCAACTGCCGGAAGCGCGCCACCCAGGTGTCGTCCACCGCGCCGAGGTGGGTGCCGCTCGGCACGAGTCCCGTGGCCACCAGCCAGTCGGCGAGCCGCTCGGCGCCGTCGAGCAGTTCGCAGGCGCCGGAGGTGCCGATCCCTGTTGCCACCAGGTCCAGGCAGGGGCGCCCGGAGTCGAACCGCCAGTCGTACGAGCTCTTGCCCGCCGCCATGCGTAGGTCACCGCCTCGGGGTCTCCGATCGGGGTCTCCCCCAGGGTGCCCCTCGGGCGTCCACCCCGGAACCCCTGCCGCCGCACGGGTCCGCGGCGACCGGGGCCCGTACGGTGTCCCGATGGACAACGACCCCCGTACCGCCACTCCGGAGGCCGGGCCACTCCTCCTCCGGCCCTGGCTGCCCGAGGACATGGCGGCCCTGATCGAGGCGTACCGCGATCCCGCGATGCGCGCCATGCTGCGCGTGCTGGTCACGGACGAGGCGGAGGCACGGCACTGGCTGCGGGTGCAGCAGGAGGGCCGGGAATCCGGCAGCCGCTTCAGTTTCGCGGTGATCGATCGCGATCTCGACGACGAGCTGGTCGGCAACGTGGCGCTCAAGTACCCCGCACCGGGCTCCGCCGGCGCGGAGGTCGGCTACTGGACGACGGCACGGGCGCGCGGCCGCGGGGTCGCCCCGCGAGCGCTCGGGGCGCTCACCGACTGGGCGTTCGAAGCGTTCGCCGGGGACGGTCTCGTGCGGCTGGACCTGTTGCACCAGGTGGGCAACGACGCGTCCTGCCGGGTCGCTGAGAAGAGCGGTTACGGCTTCGCGGAGGTCCTCCCCGCGCGTCCGCCGTGGCCGCGCGACGGACACCGGCATGTGCGGCTGCGCACCGGGCACGTCGGGTAGCCGTTCCGTCCCGTCGCCGGGCGGGCTCCCTCTGCTCCCACGCCCGCCCGGTGGAACGATGCCGGTCCGAGATCACCGCCGGTCGGTCCGCCCGGGGCCGTCACCCCGTCGGCGACGGACCGTCGTGCAGAATCCGCTGGAACAGCCGGTGGTCGCGCCACTCGCCGTTGATGTGCAGATAGCGCGGGGCCATGCCGTACTGCTCGAAGCCGCACTTGGCGAGCACCCGCTGCGAGGCCTCGTTGTCCAGCACCGTCCCGGCCTCGACCCGGTGCAGCCGCAGATCGTCCCTGGCCACCTCGCAGACCCGCTCCACGGCGGCCGTGGCCAGGCCGCGGCCCGCGTGCTCGACATCGACCCAGTAACCGAGGATTCCGCTGTGGAACGGCCCGAGCACGATGCCGGTGAGGTTGAACCCGCCCACCGCGCGGTCCTGTTCGTCGGCGAGCACCCACGGCATCGCCCGCCCCGCGTCACGGTCCGCGAGCATTCCGGCCAGCCGTTCCCGCTGTCCCTGCTCGGTGTAGAAGGCGTCGGGCCGCACGGGCTCCCAGCGGCTCATGTACGCACGACTGCGGGTCAGGGACACGGCGAGGGAGGCGGCGTCGGCCGGGGTGGCGGGACGCAGCCGTATGTCCGCGTCGAGCCGGTGGATGTCATCGATCATCCCGTCACGCTATCCCGGCCCCGTCACACGGTCACGCCGTTTCCCGCGCGGACAGGACAGCCCTCAGCCGGTCGAAGGTGCCGATCAGCTCCGCCCGCCGCTTCTCCTTGTACTCCGGTTCGGGTTCGAGACCGTCGATGGTCCGTTCCCACACGTCCATGAAGGTCTTCTCCCAGCGCTCGACCACCGCCGCCCCGGGCACCGTGGCGCCGACGTAGTGCTGCTCGGCGATCAGACACAGCAGCTCGACGTTGCACGGCACGGCGACGCCCCAGTACTCGTCGGGCTCCAGGCCGGCCGGGTCGCCGGCCATGGCCTCCTCGATCTCCGAGACGAGCCGCCCGGTGATGCCCGACAGATGATCCGCCGCCGTGTCGTCGTCGAAATTCCCACTGCCCCAGGTACCCACAAGGCCCCCTCCGGTCGTCGTTCCGTGCCTGCGACCGTTCTAGCAAGCCGCACTGACAACGGCCGGGTTCCGCCCGGCAGACCCCACCGGCGGCAACGGGCGCCGTTCCGGCGAGCCGCCCTTGCGACGGAGGGCGGCGCGCGAGCGCCGTGCGGGCCTGGACGCCCGCGTATGGAGCTGCGCGCCTGAGCGATGGAGCGGGACCCTCCTCGCCACTTCACTGGGAGACATGACAACCACTCGGCCCATGCGCCCCTCCCGCACCCCGCAGCACCTCGTGCTCGGCGGTGCCGCCGTCGCCACCGGACTGGTCGCGGGCACGTTCTACGTGTTCTCCTGCGCGGTCATGCCGGCCCTCGGGCGCAGCGACGACCGGACCTTCATCGAGGTCATGCAGAACATCAACGACGTGATCGAGAACCCGGTCTTCTTCGCCGGATTCTTCGGGGCGCTGATCCTCACGGCGGTCGCCGCCTGGCAGCAGCGCCGGTCCCCCGGTCCGCGCCTGTGGATCTTCGCCGCCCTCGCCGTGTACGCCGTCGCCTTCCTGCTCACCTCGGGCGTCAATGTCCCGTTGAACAACGCCCTCGCGCACGCCGGGAATCCGGCACGGATCGCCGACCCCGCAGCCGTGCGCGAGAGCTTCGAGGGTGCCTGGGTGGCCTGGAACGCCGTCCGGGCCGTCCTGTGCACCGCTGCTCTCGCCCTGCTCCTTCGTGCCCTGTTCCTGACGGCTCGCAGCCATCCGCGAGGTTCTCAGGAATCCTCGTACTCGCTGTCCCCCACCGGGTCCAGTGCCAGCCGGTAGCCGCGTTTGACGACCGTCTGGATGAGCCGGGGCTCGCCCAGCGCCGTACGCAGCCTCGCCACGGCCGTCTCCACCGCGTGTTCGTCGGTGCCGCTGCCGGGCAGTGCGCGCAGCAGATCGGCGCGGGCCACCACCCAGCCCGGCCGACGGGCCAGGGCGTGGAGCAGGGCCATGCCGGCGGGCGGCACCGGGCGCGGTCGGCCGTCGACGATCACGGCATGACCGCGGATCTCGACCCGATGTCCGGCCACCGGCAACGCGCCCACTCGGGCGGGGAGTTCATGGCAGAGCAGCTGAACGAGCGGCGCCAGCCGGAAGCGCTCCGGCTGGACGGTACCGATCCCGCGGGCCCGCAGCGGAACGGCGGTGACCGGCCCGACGCAGGCCACGAGAACGTCGTCCCGCAGCGCGCCCAGAAGTTCCGGGAGCAGCCCGCGCTTCTCCGCCCGGCGGAGCAGCGAGGCGGCGGCGGGAGCGCTGGTGAAGGTGAGGGCGTCCAGGCCCCGGGCCAGGGTGATGTCGAGCATCCGGTCGAGCGGGGCGATGTCCTCGGGGTCCACCCAGCGGTAGACGGGTACGGCGACGACCTCGGCCCCCGCCGCGCGGAGGGGCTCGATGAAGCCGGGGAGGGGTTCGCCGTGCAGTTGGAGCGCGATGCGGCGGCCTGCCACCCCCTCGTCGAGGAGCCGGTCCAGCACCTCCGCCATGGACTCCGAGGCGGGGGACCACGTCTCGGTCAGCCCGGCGGCCCGGACGGCGCCCTTGACCTTGGGGCCGCGGGCCAGCAGTTCGGCGCCGCGCAGGGTCTCCAGCAGCCGGCCGCCGAGACCCCAGCCGTCGGCGGCCTCGATCCAGCCCCGGAAGCCGACCGCGGTGGTGGCGACGACCGCGTCGGGGGCGGAGTCGACGATGTGACGGGTGGCGGCGAGGAGTTCGCCGTCGTCGGCGAGCGGCACGATCCGCAGGGCGGGCGCGTACACGACGGCCGCCCCCCGTCGCTCCAGCAGTGTGCCGAGCTCCTCCGCGCGGCGTGCGGCGGTGACCCCGACGGTGAAGCCCGTGAGTGGCCCGTGCTGTTCGCCCTGGTGCATGTGGTCTACCCGGCTCTCGTCCCGCTGCTGCCCGATGATGCCGAGGGCCGAGCCTGCCAACGGTGCGTGACAGACCTGGTTCACTCGTATTTCCCGCCCGTTACGTCGCATGACATCGGACGGTCATGATCGCACCTCGCCCGCACACGACGCGGCCGAGCCGGGGCTCGGCGGGGCGGGCGCCGGCCGGATGCGGGCCGGATGCGGGCCGGCGAAGGTATACCGTCCCTCCGCCGCCCCGGACCCGTGCCGCTCCGGCCTTTGTCCCGCCGTCCCTTTGTCCCGCCGCCGTCCGGACCGCTTCCATGATCCGCCGTCCCATGATCCGCCGTCCCGTGATCCGCCGTTCCGTGATCCGCCGTTCCGTGATCCGTCTTCCGGACGCCTGGATCAGGCGTGCCCCGCCATGAGCGACGCGTCGGGTTCCGGCAGCCAGCTCCCCTCGGGACGCACCATCCAGCCCTCCTCGGAACCCAGTCGGGCCGCGGCTTCGCGCAGGGCGTCGAGGCCGGGGTGACGCAGCCCCTTGCGCCAGACCAGCAGGAGCGGGGAGATCGGTACGGGCCGGACCAGCGGACGCATCACGGTGCCCGGCAACGGCGGAAAGTCGACCATGCACAGCACCGGATACCCCGACTTGGCCGTGACCCGTTGGAATTCGGCCACACCGATCGCGAGCGGTACGGGTGGTGCCAGTTCGATCCCCCACTCGGCGAAGAGCAGCCGGGCGAGGTCCGTCCACTCCGTGGTGCGCGGGTTCCCGGCGCCCGCGTAGACGGTCTCACCGGCCAGGTCGTCCAGCGCGACGGCCTCACGCGCGGCAAGACGGTGATCGACCGGGAGCAGCACGGCCATCGGCTCGTACCGCACCGGCTGGAGGCCGAGCCGGGCCCGGACCGCGGGGTCGAGTCCGGCGGCCCGGCCGAAGGAGACATCGATCCGACCGGCGAGGATCTCCCCGGCGGCCCAGGTGAGTCCGCTCTCGAAGCGCGCCATCAGCTCGCACCCCGGAGCCAGTTCCCGCGCGCGGGCGAGGACCCGGGCGGCCGTCATGCCGTCGGTGTTGAGGTCGACGAAGAGCGGCCGGGCAGCGGGGTCGGTGAAGGCCGCGGCAAGATCGGCGTGCGCCTCCAGCACCCGCCGGGCGTACGGGAGGAGCCGTTCGCCGTCGGCGGTGAGGGAGACCTGCCGCGTGGTCCGTACGAACAGCTCCGCACCCAGTTCGCGTTCCAGGCGGCGGATGTCCCGGCTCAGCGCCTGCTGGGCGAGGTAGAGCCGGGCCGCGGCACGGGTGAAGTGCAGTTCCTCGGCCACGGCGACAAAGGCACGGAGCAGCCGGGCGTCGGTATGGGGATGCGTCGGGGCGCCCATGTCGGCGGAGGAAGCCATGGCGAGAATTTACAACAGAGGTGCGTCAATCGGTACGGAGAAGGTGTTGGACCGCGTGGGCCGCGCGCACCGAGGGTTGAGCCATGCCGTACGAGAGAACCCCGTCCGCCGCCCCCCTGCTCGCCGTCTCCGGAGACCTGCTGGTCATCGCCCCGCGTGCGACAGCCCCCGCCCGGCCCGCGTCCGCCAATCCCTACCGCAGGCTGCTCGCCACCCCGGGCGCGCGTGCGTTCACGGCCGGTAACCTTCTCGCCCGGGTGCCCATGGGTATGTTCAGCGTCAGCGCGGTGATCATGATCGCCGGTTCGCACGGCTCCTACGCCCTGGCCGGTGCCGTCACCGCGACCGGTCTCGCCGCGACGGCGGTGGTCGCACCCTGGACGGCCCGGCTCGTCGACCGGTACGGGCAGGCCAGGGTCGCCGTGCCCGCCACCGCGATCGCCGCTCTCGGGTCGATCGCCCTGCTGCTCTGTGTGCACTACGGCGCCCCGGTCTGGACGCTCTTCGCCTCCTACGCCGCGACCGCCACCACCCCCAACACCGGCGGGATGTCCCGAGCCCGCTGGGCCCATCTGCACCGGGGCGACCCGGCCGCCCTGCACACCGCGAACTCCTTCGAACAGGCCGTCGACGAGCTCTGCTTCATGCTCGGCCCGGCCCTCGCCGCCCTGCTGTGCGCGGCACTCTTCCCGGAGGCCGGAACACTCGTCGGGGCGATCCTGCTGATGACCGGCGTGCTGATCTTCGCCGCCCAGCGCGCCACCGAACCGCCGGTGGCGCCCCGTACCCACGCGGGTTCCCCGCTCCGCGCCTCCGGCATGCCGGCCCTGCTCGCCGCCTTCCTGGCCACCGGAGCGGTCTTCGGCGCGATGGAGGTCGTCACGATCGCCCACGCCGGGGGTGCGATCCTGGCCCTCCAGGCAGCCGGATCATGCGTGGCGGGGCTGTGGTACGGATCACTTCGCCCGGCCGCGGACATCCGGCGCCGGCTGCTGGGCTGCCTGGCGGGCATGACGGCGCTGATGTCCCTGCCGCTGCTCGCCGCCTCCGCGACCGATTCGCTGCTCGCCCTCGCCGGCGCACTGCTGCTGGCCGGTGCCGCCACCGCCCCCACCATGGTCACCGGGATGACGCTGGTGCAACGCCTCACCCCCGAGGGCCAGTTGAACGAGGGCATGACCCTTGCCGTGACCGCACTGCTGGGCGGGATCGCCGTGGGGTCGGCGACCGGCGGCTGGATGGTGGAGCACACGGGGCAGGTGACCGGCTATGCCGTACCGATGTGCGCGGCGGGGCTGGCGCTGATCGTCGCGGGGGCCGGGGTCCGCGCCCCCCGGAGCTGACGCCGGGCGGCAGAACTCCGGGCACAAGAACGAGGACCCCGTCGCCGGTGGGCAACGGGGTCCTCGTTCACATGGGAATTGTGGAGATGGCGGGAATCGAACCCGCGTCCAACGGTGCAGAATCAGGGCTTCTCCGTGTGCAGTCCGCTGCGATTTTCTCGGCCCCGGAGATCACGCGAACAAGTCTCCGACGGGCTCAGTCACTGTTTGATTTCCTTCCAGGCCCCGTGACCGGGTCTAGAAGTTTAGATCCCTTGATGATGCCAGGATCCGGGTCGGGATCACCCCCGGGCTGACACTTCGCAAGTCGCTACTTAGGCAGCGAGGGCGAAGGAATCGCGCTTGGTGTTGGCGATTATTGGTTGCGACATATGGTTTACGAGATCATTGCCGCTTCCTCGACACGCTTCCCCTGCTTCGACATCCGCTGTCGAAACCGATCATCCCCATGTTGTTTTTTCAATGTATGCACCCGCTGTGGAGTGCAGTGCCATCGTACGTGACCAACGCACGACGATGCCAGCCTATTCCTGCGAGCCGCCGCCGGCTCCGCACGCACGCTCGCGGCTACGCGCTGCGCTGGCGCCGGCGCGCTGCCGAGATCGCACGGTTGGTCTCCCGCAGGTCCTGCTTCTCGCGCAGGGTCTGCCGCTTGTCGTACTCCTTCTTGCCCTTGGCGAGCGCGATCTCGACCTTCACCCGGCCGTCCTTGAAGTACAGCGCGAGCGGCACGATCGTGTGCCCCGTCTCGCCGGACTTCGACTCCAGCTTGTCGATCTCCGCCCGGTGCATCAGCAGCTTGCGCTTCCGCTTGGCCGAGTGGTTGGTCCAGGTCCCCTGCACGTACTCCGGGACGTGGATGTTGTGCAGCCATGCCTCGCCGCCGTCGATCTGGACGAAGCCGTCCACGAGCGAGGCCCGGCCCAGCCGCAGCGATTTGACCTCGGTGCCCATGAGTACGAGACCGCACTCGTAGGTGTCGAGGATGTGGTAGTCGTGCCGCGCCTTCTTGTTCTGCGCGATGAGCTTGCGCCCGGTGTCCTTTTCCTTAGCCATAGTGCGGCCATTTTCGCACTACGACCCACCCCCGAGGCCACTCAATACTGTCTCGGCCCGCCGCTCGGCCCCGGAGCCGACCGCGAGGTCCGGGGTGATGCCGCGGCCGTCGACCCCTCGGCCCGCCGGGGTGCGGTAGTGGCCGACGGTCAGCTCGGCCACCGAACCGCCCGGGAGCTTGCTGGGCATCTGCACCGAACCCTTGCCGAAGGTGCGCGATCCGACGGTGACGGCACGGCCCCGGTCCTGGAGCGCGCCGGTGAGGAGCTCGGCCGCGCTCATCGTGCCGCCGTCCACGAGGACGACGAGGGGGCGGACGGTGTCGCCGCCCGGCTGCGCGTAGAGCGCGCGCTGCTCGCCGTGCACGTCGTACGTGGCGACCAGGCCGCCGTCCAGGAACGCGGAGGCGGCGGTGACGGCCTCGCTGACCAGGCCGCCGGAGTTGCCCCGGAGATCGAGGAGCACCCCGGCGCGCGCCGGTGCGTCCCGGACCGCGTCACGGACCTTCGCGCCCGAGCCCCTGGTGAACGAGTCGACCTCGATCAGCACAGCTGCGGAGGGATCGGAACGGCCCGGTCCGATCCGTCGCACGGTGACGGCCTCGGTGGTGAGTTCGGCCCGCCGCAAGGTCTCGGTCCGCAACGCGGCTCCCCGCTGGACCCCCAGGACGACGGTGGTGCCGACGGCCGCCTCCGTACGGTCTCCGCGCAGCAGGGCGACGACCTCGGAGACGGGGCGCTTGTCGACCCGACGGCCGTCGACGGTACGGAGCAGGTCACCCGGCTCGATGCCGGCCCGCTCGGCGGGGCCGCCGGGCTGGACCCGGGCCACCTCGACCAGTCCGTCGGCGGAGCGCTTGGCGGAGATCCCGACGCCGGTGTACGAACCGTCGAGGGCCTGCTCGAACTCCTCGTACTGCCGCTCGTCATAGACCGCGCCCCAGCGGTCGCCGCTGCGGCTGACGGCTTCCTCGGCCGCCTTCTTGCCGGACTTGCCGTCGGCAACGGCCCGCGCGGCGGCGGCGGCCACCTCGTCGCCGTCGAGGGTGGCGGCGACGGAACGGGTCACCGGCTCCGAGGACTTCGCACCGTCGCGCGGCAGGGAGTCGGTGGCCGCGGCGGTGGCCAGCACGCTCGCGAAGACCAAGGTCAGGGCCGCCCCGCGGCGCACACCGCGGGGCCCGAAACACTGCGTGGGACCCGACATGGCGTCGAGTCTAGGACAACGCCCCTGCGGCGCACGGCCGGTTGACCGTGCACCGCAGGGGCGCTTGTCACACCTTCAGGTACTTGCGGAGCGCGAAGAGAGCGGCAACGGCGGGCATCAGCAGACCGATCGCCAGGACCAGGGGCAGCTTGGTGAAGACCGCGTCCCAGCCGATGAAGTCGATCAGATTGAGCTTGCTCTGCAGCGCCAGGCCACCGTCGATCAGGAAGTACCGGCCGGCCAGCAGCATGACGCAGGCGAGCACGCCGCCGAGAAGTCCGGCGAACGCGGCCTCCATGATGAACGGCATCTGGATGTAGAAGCCGGAGGCGCCGACGAGCCGCATGATGCCGGTTTCACGCCGTCGGCTGAACGCGGACACCCGGACGGTGTTGACGATCAGCATCAACGCGATGACCAGCATCAGCGCCATCACGAAGAGGGCGGCCACGTTCATGCCGTTCATCAGCTGGAAGAGGTTGTCCAGGATGGATCTCTGGTCCTGGACGGACTGCACTCCGTCGCGGCCGGCGAAGGCGGTGGCGACGACCTTGTACTTCTTCGGGTCGTGGAGCTTGACCCGGAACGACTCCTGCATCTGGTCCGGCGTGATGTTGCTCGCCATGGGCGAGTCGCCGAACTGCTGCTGGTAGTGCTTGTACGCCTGGTCGGCCGACTCGTACGTGACCGTCTGGACCGCGTCCATCTTGTGGAGATCGGCCTCGATCTCCTTCTTCTGCTCCGTGGTGACGGCACCCTTGGCGCACTTGGGCGTGGAGGTCACATCGCTCTTGCTGCAGAGGAAGATCGAGACGTTGACCTTGTCGTACCAGTAGTCCTTCATCGTGCTGACCTGCTCGCGCATGAGCAGCGCGCCGCCGAACAGGGCGAGCGAGAGGGCGACGGAGACGACGACGGCGAAGGTCATCGTGAGGTTGCGACGGAGGCCGACGCCGATCTCCGACAGGACGAACTGGGCGCGCATGGCGTCCTTTCAGTGCTCGATGCTCAGTGCTGGTAGCCGTAGACGCCGCGGGCCTGGTCGCGTACGAGACGGCCCTTCTCCAGCTCGATGACGCGCTTGCGCATCTGGTCGACGATGTTCTGGTCGTGGGTCGCCATGATCACGGTGGTACCGGTGCGGTTGATCCGGTCCAGCAGCTTCATGATGCCCACGGAGGTCTGCGGGTCGAGGTTGCCGGTCGGTTCGTCCGCGATCAGCAGCATGGGGCGGTTCACGAACGCCCGCGCGATCGCCACTCGCTGCTGCTCACCACCGGAGAGTTCGCCGGGCATCCGGTCCTCCTTGCCGCCGAGGCCGACCAGGTCGAGAACCTGTGGCACCGCCTTGCGGATCTCACCGCGCGGCTTGCCGATGACCTCCTGCGCGAACGCCACGTTCTCCGCGACGGTCTTGTTGGGGAGGAGGCGGAAGTCCTGGAACACCGTGCCCAGCTGGCGGCGCATGTGCGGCACCTTCCAGTTGGACATGCGCGCGAGGTCCTTGCCCAGAACATGAACCATGCCCTGACTGGCGCGCTCTTCACGGAGGATGAGTCGCATGAAGGTGGACTTGCCGGAGCCGGAGGAGCCCACCAGGAAGACGAACTCGCCCTTCTCGATATCGAGAGACACATCCCGTAGAGCGGGACGGCTCTGCTTCGGGTAGGTCTTGGAGACGTTGTCGAATCGGATCACGGATGCACCACGGTCGGCCGGGAGTAGGTGTGCGTGACCATACGCGAAGCGGACTGAGGCGTGCAGGCGCGCGTCCGGGGATGGGTGTTTTATGGCGGAACGGCACCGGTCGACAGCGAGGCCGAAGCAGTACAGATCGGGCGATGTCCGGCGGGCCGCGCCGAAATCCGCGCGAGCTGGCACAGTGGGAGGGGGAACGGATGCGTTTCCATGAGCGTTGTGCGGAGTGAAGGCGTATGCGGCTCCGCCGCGCGGGAGGAGGAAAGCGCATGACCTATGACCGACTGGTGTGCGCAAACTGCGCGGCGCCCGTGAACGAGGGCCGCTGCCCCGTGTGCCGGGCCAGCCGTGAGCGGCTGCAGCAGGAACAAGGGCAGGGAATCTTCGCGGGACTGAGCCCCGTGACGCTGGTGGCCCTGCTCGTGGTGCTGCTGGGGGCGCTGGCACTGCTGGCGCACCAGAGCGTCTAGCACCGGAGCGCGCGGTCGAGGCCGTCCGCCCGTGAGGGCGTGTATGTGTACGCGGAGGGGCCCGGGATGCCTGTCGGCATCCCGGGCCCCTCTGTGCGCACCTGGCCCTTAGGCGACCGTACGGCCGTTCATCAGGCGCGGCAGGATCCGGAAGCCGACGCCTCCGGCGATCATCGTCGCGGCGCCGACCAGCAGGAACGTGGTCTCGGCGGCACCGGTCTCGGCGAGCTCGTCCTTGCCCTTGCCCTGCTCGACCGGCTGGTTGCCCGCCGAGTCGGGGGTGGTGTTGTCCGCGCACTTCGCACCGTCGAGGTCGACGGTGCAGGTGTTGGTGTCGCCACCGGTGGTGCCGGAGGAGGCGTTACCGGAGGTACCGCCGTTGCCGGAGGTACCGCCGTTACCGGAAGTGCCACCGTTACCGGAGGTACCACCGTTACCGGAGGTGCCGCCCTGGTGGCCCGCGCCACCCTGGTCACCGGCACCACCCTGGTTGCCCGCGCCACCCTGGTTGCCCGCGCCACCCTGGTCACCGGCGCCACCCTGGTTGCCCGCGCCACCCTGGTCACCGGCGCCACCCTGGTTGCCCGCGCCACCCTGGTCACCGGCACCACCCTGGTTGCCCGCGCCACCCTGGTCACCGGCACCACCCTGGTCGCCCGCGCCACCCTGGTCACCGGCACCACCCTGGTCGCCCGCGCCACCCTGGTCACCAGCGCCACCCTGGTTGCCCGCGCCACCCTGGTCACCGGCACCACCCTGGTCGCCCGCGCCACCCTGGTCGCCACCCTGCGTGGTGCCGCCCTGGTCGACGCCGCCCGGGTCGCCGCCCTCGGTGCCGCCCTGGGACTCGCCCGACGGCCCGTTGAGGCCGGCGTCGATCCCCAGACCGGATTCGTCGACGTGAGCGTTGGCCGACAGCCCGGCAACGTCGACGCCGACGGCCGATGCCACTCCGGCAGCGGTGAGCGAGGCGCCCGCGGCGATCACCGCACCCGCGGCTATCCGCGCGACGCGTACTCGCGTCTTCTTGGTCATCTGCTGCTACCCCCAGTAGCTGTTCTCGTCAGTGGAGCAGCCATATGCGGGCCCCGGCTCTGCGGGGTTCGCTCCGAACGGCGCCACATCGAGTCGTGGCCATACCGCCCGCCCCCGTTCACACCCGTCCCAGACATACGCATGCTGCCCTAGCACCCTGTCCAGAGTTAAGGACTACGTCAAGGCCGTTCCGGGCAATGTGAGCCGGTTTGCTCGCAGTTGACCGTCATTCAGAATCACGACTGTGACGCACTCGCCACGGCGTCTGCGCAACTCGGAGGCCCAACTCCCTTTCGGAGCAGCTCCGTACCGCCCCCGACGAAAACGGTGGTGCCGGAACCCTCGGGGATTCCGGCACCACCGCAAGAAACAGAGGCAAGAAACAGAGGCAAGAAACAGAGGCGAGGAACAGGACAGGAACAGGCCCCTGCGGCCCGCCTACTTCTCCCGCTGCTTGCGCCAGCGGATGCCCGCCTCCAGGAAGCCGTCGATCTCGCCGTTGAAGACCGCTTCCGGGTTGCCCATCTCGAACTCCGTACGCAGGTCCTTGACCATCTGGTACGGGTGCAGGACGTACGACCGCATCTGGTTGCCCCAGGAGTTGCCGCCGTCGCCCTTGAGGGCGTCCATCTTGGCCTGCTCCTCCTGGCGGCGGCGCTCAAGGAGCTTCGCCTGGAGGACGTTCATCGCGGACGCCTTGTTCTGGATCTGCGAGCGCTCGTTCTGGCAGGAGACGACGATGCCGGTCGGGAGGTGGGTCAGGCGCACCGCGGAGTCCGTGGTGTTGACGCCCTGACCGCCCGGACCCGACGAGCGGTACACGTCGACGCGGAGCTCGGACTCGTCGATCTCGATGTGGTCGGTCTGCTCGACCACGGGCAGCACCTCGACACCCGCGAAGGACGTCTGGCGACGGCCCTGGTTGTCGAAGGGCGAGATCCGGACGAGCCGGTGGGTGCCCTGCTCGACGGAGAGCGTGCCGTAGGCGTACGGCACCTGGACGGCGAAGGTGGTCGACTTGATGCCGGCCTCTTCCGCGTACGACGTCTCGTAGACCTCGGTCTTGTAGCCGTGCCGCTCGGCCCAGCGGATGTACATGCGCTGGAGCTTCTCGGCGAAGTCGGCGGCGTCGACGCCACCGGCCTCGGCCCGGATGTTGACCAGGGCCTCGCGGGCGTCGTACTCGCCGGAGAGGAGCGTACGGACCTCCATCTCGTCCAGCGCCTTCCTGACCGACTCCAGCTCGGACTCGGCCTCGGCGAGGGCATCGGCGTCGCCCTCGTCCTGGGCGAGCTCGAAGAGGACCTCAAGATCGTCGATCCGGCCGCGGAGGGCCTCGGTCTTGCGGACCTCGGCCTGGAGGTGCGAAAGCTTGCTGGTGATTTTCTGCGCCGCCTCCGGGTCGTCCCAGAGGGAGGGCGCGGCCGCCTGCTCCTCAAGCGCGGCGATGTCCGCCCTCAGCGCATCCAGGTCCAGGACGGCCTCGATCGACCCCATGGTCGAGGAGAGGGACTTCAGCTCTTCGGAAATATCGACGACTGCCACGGGTCCAGCGTAACGGCTGTCGGCGCGGACATTCCTCGGGCCGCATGATCACGACTCGGCGACCGGGTGCGCGGAGCGTCCGCGGCCCCTGCCGCCGAGGGCCGCCGAGGGCGCCGCCCGGCTCCGGAAACCGTCGGGAACCGCCCCGTGGGGGCGCTCCGGTCAGGGCGTTCCCGGCGCCGAGTTCTTCGTGTCCTGTGCGGGCGCGTTCGTGCCGTCGTCGCCCAGCGCCAGCCAGCCGCCGATGCCGAGGGCGACCACCAGCACCAGCGCCGCGGCGCCCAGCGTCAGACGGCGCTTGCGGACCGCCGCGGACTTGTTGCGGGCCGAGCCGGGTCGGGGCCTGCCCGGAGCACGCGGGGCCCTGGCCGTGCCCCGGGGACCGCCGGAGAGTTCGTCGGGGGCCGGGACACGCATGCTCGTGTGGGTGTCGCGGTTGGAGTCGGTGGACGATCCGGGGACCAGCGGGACCGCGCCGCGGCGGCGGGGCTCCTCGGGCGGGGTGTACTGCTGCTCGTCGTACGTCCGGGGCTCCGGTTCGGCGTCCGGCTCGTCCACGTCGAGCGGCGGGATGCCGGCCAGCTGCGGGAGCTGCTCGCGCAGCCGGGCCGCCAGCTCGGAGGCGCGCAGCCGGGAGGCCGGGGCCTTGGCCAGGCACTGGACCAGGAGCTGCCAGAGCTCCTCGGGGATGCCCGGGAGCGGGACGACCGTCTCCGTGACGTGGCGGCGCAGGACCGCGCCGGGGTGTCCGCCGCCGAAGGGCGTGAAGCCGGCGAGGAGTTCGTACAGGACCGTGGCGAGGGCGTAGATGTCCACAGCGGCACGGGGCGGGAGGCCCTCGACTATCTCGGGGGCCAGATAGTCCGGCGTGCCGATGATCTTGCTGGCCTTGGTGCGGCGCGGGGTGTCGATCAGTTTGGCCACGCCGAAGTCGGTGAGCAGCGCGGGGTGCGAGCCGCCGGGGCCGAGCGGGCCCTCCATGTCGAGCAGGATGTTCTCCGGCTTGACGTCACGGTGGACCACCCCGGCGGCGTGCGCGGCGGCCAGGCCGTCGGCGACGTCCGCGATGATCGCGACGGCGGCCTCGGGGGCGAGGCGGCGTTCACGGTCGAGGCGGGTGCGCAGGTCCGTGCCGCGGACCAGGTTCATGACCAGTGCCAGGTCGTTGCCGTCCACCACGAGGTCGCGGACGGCGACGACATGGGGATGGTCCAGTCCGAGCAGCGCGGTGCGCTCCTGGACGAAGCGGCCCACGAGCTCCTGATCGGACGCGAGGTCCTCGCGGAGCAGCTTGATGGCCACCGGGCCCTCGGGCCCCTCGCCGAGCCACACCGTGCCGGCGCTGCCGCGCCCCAGGATCTGGTGGGCGGTGTACCGGCTGCCGATATTCCGTGCCAAGACTGCTCCCTCAGCGGCTGGCGATGGACCGTCGCTCATGACCCCCGGTCGACAAAGTTACGCGTCGATCGGGGTGTTGAGTGCCCGGGATGGCGCCAACCCTCACTTCTGCGGGCGAAATGAGATGGAAACTGGCCCGCAGAAGTCGATTTGGCTACAGAGTTGATGATGCGTCGGCTGCTCAGGAACCGCTGCTGCCGCTGCTCCCGCCACCCAGCTTCGAGACCCAGTCGGTCACGGTGGAGACGGTGTCACTGATCGCCTGCCAGTAGCTCTTGCCCTGGCCGATCCAGTCCTGCAGCGGGGTCAGTTCCCAGATCAGCCAGCCCGCGACGAAGAGCAGGACCAGCGTGAACAGGCAGCCCTTGAGGCAGCCGAGTCCGGGGATCCTCATCGGGTTGGCGCTGCGCTGCCTGGGCTCGCGGGGCTGCCTCGGGGCAGGCTGCTGGGGCGGCGGCGGCTGCGGGGGCGCGTACTGCTGCCGCTGGTACTGCTGTTGGGGCTGGTGCTGCTGTTGGGGCTGGTGCTGCGGCTGATACTGCTGCCGCTGGGGCTGGGGGTACTGCTGCTGCGGCTGCTGGTACTGCTGCGGCTGCTGTCGTTGCTGCGGCTGGGGCCGCTGGGGGCGGCGGCGCAGCGGGTCCTGGTTCGGGTCGAGGTGCTGGACCTGTGTCTGCTCGTTGCGGTCGCGGGCCGCCTGGAGCTGGGACTGCCAGGGGTGCGGGTCCTCGGACTGCGGAGCGCCGTCCGGGCGCGGCGGTACGGGCGGCATGACCGAGGTCGGGTCGGCGTGCCCGCCCGGGCCCTGACCGGGGGCGTGCTGCATGACGCTGGTCGCGGCGTTCGGATCGTACGAGCCCGCGTTGCTCGGCAGCACCTGCGTCGGGTCGGCCGCGCCGGGCGTCTGCGGAACGGCCGCGGGCGCCGGGTCGGGTGCGAGCAGGGCGCCCACGCCGTCGGCCGCGGCGATCTGGGCGGAACTGGCGTGCACGCCGATCCCGTCCGCGACGACGCGCAGGCCGCGGGCCAGGTTCTCGGCGCTGGGCCGCCGGTCGGGGTCCTTGCTCAAGCAGCGCTCTATGACCGTCCACAGCGGGGCCGGGACGGTGGTGGGGCGGCGGGGCTCCTCGCTGAGGTGCCGGTGCAGGACTTCGAGAGCGGTGCCGCCGGAGAACGGCGGGCGGCCGGTGACCAGCTCGTACAGCAGGATGCCGGCGCCGTAGATGTCGACGGCGGAGGTCTGCGGGCGGCCCTCGGCGGACTCGGGCGCCACATAGGCGGGCGTGCCGACGAACTCATGGGTGCGGGTGAGGCCCGGGGAGTCGGCCAGTCGCGCGATGCCGAAGTCGGTGAGCATCGGGCGCATCCGGCCGTCGCGCTCGTCGAGCAGGACGTTGGCGGGCTTCAGGTCGCGGTGGACGACGCCGTCGGCGTGGCTGGCGGCGAGCGCGTCCGCGATCTGGGCGGTGAGCAGCGCGGCGGCGACCGGGGTGAGCGGGCCGTTCTCGCGGAGGTAGCGGTGCAGGTCGGGGCCGTCGACCAGATCCATGACGAGGGCGAGGAGATCGCCCTCGACGACCAGGTCCCGGGTGCGCACGATGTTCTCGTGGGTGAGCCGGAGCAGCACGGAGCGCTCGCGCAGGAATCGCATCACGACGTCCGCGTCGTTGGCGAGCTCCTCCTTCAGGACCTTGATCGCCACGGTCTCGCCGGGCTGGCCGGCCACGGCCGCCTCGGCGCCTGCGGCCTCCCGCTGGCGGGCACGCCAGACGGTGCCCGTGGCGCCGCGTCCCAGCGGCTCCTCGAGCAGGTACTTGCTGCCTACCGGCCGCACGTCATGCGCTCCCTGCTGATCGTGGTGCTTGCGGTGCTCCCGGATCGGCCCGGGAGTTCCGGCCCACTCTAGGGCCTGTCGTCAAACTGCCGTCGCCGCCCGGAGGGCTGCCGTGCGGCGCCCGGCCCGCACGACGGACCGCGGTCCGGGCGCGGGACTGCCGGCGGGGTCGAACCGGTCCGCCCGGTGATCGTCGCCGGTTGCGCCCATCGGGCCCGGATGTCTCCCGGGGAGATATCGGACCGGTCGCGGAACAAGACGCTCACATCGGGCCGATGGTTGCCGCACACCAGTACGACGAATCGTTTCGGACACTCTCCCGGAACAGTTCCGTCGCGGAGAACCTTCCAAGCAGGCACTTATGGGCGCACAGCAGACGTTTCAAGATCACTTAGCGGTGACCCCCGGGCGTGTTGTCAGTGGCAGGTGCGAGGATGCCTACAGCACGGGACTGTGGGGTCGGGAGCCCTGCGGCACGTGACGAACCTGTACCGGACGACGCGTCCGTGTCGGGTGGGGGGAATCACAGGGCTTCTCCCCTGCCCGGCGCCCCGCGCAGAAGGGACCGCTGACGGCGATGCAGATCCGGCTGACCGTCCTCGCGCCGCGCAGCGGCCAGACCCCGGCGCGCGCCTGCGACGTGCTGGTCACCGCCCCGTCGGGGACGGCGCTCGCCACGGTGGCGTCCCCCCTGGCCGCGGCGGTCTCCGGGCCCGACGGCTCGCTCGGCAGCGGTGCGGTGGTGCTGTTCGCCGGGCGCGAGCGGCTGGACGCGCAGCGGTGCGCGCTGGGTGAGCCCCCGCTGGTCGACGGAGCGGTGCTCTCGCTCCAGGTCCCGGGCGAGGACGAGGTGGCGGACGACGCCGTGCCGGCGCAGCTGCACGTGGTCGCGGGGCCCGACGCGGGCGGCGTCCATCTGCTGCACGGCGGCCGGGTCCGGATCGGCCGCTCCGCCGACGCGGACGTCCCGCTCGACGACCCCGACGTGTCCCGGCTGCACTGCGCGGTGACGGTCTCGGCGGACGGCCTGGTCTCGGTCGCGGACCTGGGCTCCACCAACGGCACCCTGCTCGACGGCGCGGAGGTCCGCGACCGCCCGGTCCGCCTGGATCCCGGCGCGCTGCTGCGGCTCGGCGAGTCCACGCTCCGGCTGACCTCCGGCGCCCGTACGCCGACGCTGGCGACGGCCCCGGACGGCGAGGGGCACCTTCGGGTCTCCGGCACGGCGGGCACGGCCGGCGCCGACGGCGACCCCGAGGCGTACGGCTCCGGTCACGCGTACGCCCGGTCCGTCTCCCCCGGCTCCGGGCCCGCCCCCCAGGAAGGGGCCGACGACCCTCACGCGTACGGAGGCGGTGACGGCGGGCACACCGACGCCCGCCGCCGGTCCCCCGCCGAGCGCTCCCCCCGGTCCGCGGGCGAGGAGTCGCCCCGGCGGGGCGGGATAGGCGCCTGGGCCCGCAGACTCGCGGGCAACAAGGGCGAGCCGGTCCACGAGGCGACACCCGACGGGACGGGGGAGGCAGGGCCGCCGTATCCGTCCACCGACCCGCTGGCGCCACCGGGGTCCGCCGCGTCGAGCGCCTGGCCCGACCCCGCGGCCGTGCTGCTGACCGCGCTCGGCCCCGGCCCCCGGCTCTGGGAACGCGGCGCCGCGCACCCGGAGGCGCTCGTGGTGCGCCTGGGCACGACGGACCGGGCCGGGCTTCCCGCCGTGCCGGTGACCGTCGGGCTGCGGGAGGCCGGTTCCCTCGGGCTCGCCGGGCCGCGGACGCGGCTGGCCGGACTCGCCCGCTCGACGGTGGCGCAGCTCGCCGCGCTGCACTCCCCCGCCGATCTGGAGATCGTGCTGATCAGCACGGACCGCGCGCGCGGCGCGGACGAGCGCAGGCGCGAGTGGGCCTGGCTGGGCTGGCTGCCCCATCTGCGGCCGATGCACGGCCAGGACTGCCGGCTGCTCCTCGCGTACGACCGCGAGCAGGCCGTCGCCCGTACGACGGAGCTGTCGCGCCGGCTGGACGAGGGGCCGCTCGGGCCCGGCTGGGCAAGCCTGGACCGGAGCACGGTCGCCGAGGCCGCCGGGCAGTACACCGGGCCCCACACCGTGGTGATCGTCGACGGCGACCCCGGTTCGGCGGCGCTGCGCGAGACCACCGCCCGGCTGGCCGCCGCGGGCTCGGCAGCCGGAATCCATCTGATCTGTCTGGCGGAGACCCCGGCCGCCACGCCCACCTCACCGGTCGCGGCGACGTACGAGGCCGCCTGCCACGCCTCGATCGCGTTCCGCGAGTGCGGGGCGGTGGCGATGCTGAGCGGCGATGTGGCGACGGCCCTGCGACTGCTGCGTACCGCGGACGGCCGGGCCGCGGGCCGTGGCACGGTCGCCACGGTGGACGCGGTGTCGGCGCACTGGGCCGAGCGGTTCGGCCGGGCACTGGCCCCGCTGCGCGCGGAGGGGTCGGCCAGGTCCCACGGCCGGCCCGCGTCGGCCGCGCTCCCGCCGACCGCCCGGCTGCTGGACGAGCTGGGCCTGGCGCGCGCCACCCCGGCCTCCCTGATGGCCCGCTGGGCCTCCACCGCGGACGACCAGCCCGGCGCCACGGTCCGCGGTTCCGGCCGCTGGACGGGCGGGCCGGGAGGTGCGGCCGGTGGCGGCAGGGAGGCGGACGCCCGCGGACCGGGCCGTACGGAGCACCCGCGCGGCGCGACCCCCCGCGTGGGCGCCCAGCGCTCGGCGCCGGACGGTGTGGGCGGATACGGCCCCGGTCAGGGCCGCACCCCGTATCCCGGCAGCGACACCGCCACGCACGTCGGCACACCGGGCCACGGCCTGGCGCGCGACGAAACCCACGACACCCGTGGCTCCGGGCGCACCCCGTACCCCGGCGCCGCCGCCCCCCGGGGCGGCGGCGGCCCCTACGCCGGACCGCCCGGGGACACTCCGGGCTCCCGCACCGTCGCCGGGTCGGAGTTCCATGGCGGTGGAGATGCCCAGAGGGCCGACGGTCCCCGTTCCGCCGGGTCCGCGCACACCCCGAACCGGGTGAGCGGACCGCGCGGTGGCGACACGCCCCGGATCGCGGCGCGGACCGCCGAGGGCGCGGCGCCGGCCGGACGTGCCGCCGTGGCCGCGGACACCGGCACGGGCACGCCCGCCGCCGCCCCCGCCGAAGGCACCGCCGTCGTGGCCGCCGGGCGGCCGTTCGTGGTGCTCGGGGCCGGTCCCCGGGGCCCGGTCGGTGTGGACCTCGCGGAGGAGGGCCCCCATCTCCTCATCGAGGGGCCGCCCGGCAGCGGACGTACGGAGCTGTTGCGGGCCGTCGCCGCCTCACTGGCCGCGGCCGCCCGCCCCGACCTGCTGGGCATACTGCTGGTCGACGGCGCCGGGGGCGAGCGCGGCGAGAGCCTCGGCCCGTGCGCCGAACTCCCGCACGCGTTCGCCCACCTCGTGGCCTCCGACCCGTTGCGGATGCGCGAGTTCGCGCAGGCGCTGGGCGGTGAGCTGAAACGGCGGGCCGAGCTGCTCGGTTCGTACGACTTCACCGAGTGGCACCACCGGCACGAGGCGGCGCGGCGGATGGTCGGTCAGCGTCCGCCGACGGCCGCCGAGCAGCGGGGCGACGTGGACTCGGCGATGAGCGGGACGCTCCGGCTGCGGCCCGCTGCGGCGCGGTCCGCAGCCGGGCCTTCCCCGCTGCCCCGGCTCGTCGTCCTGGTCGACGACTTCGACGCGCTGGTCGCCCCGGCGCTCGGCAGTCCCGGCCGGCCGGCCGCCGGTTCGGTCGTGCGGGCCCTGGAGGCCGTGGCCCGGGAGGGCGGCCGGCTCGGCGTCCACCTGGTCGCGACATCCGCCCGCCCGGACCGCACGGAGGACACGGACCTGACCCACGGGGCCCGGCTGCGCATCGTGCTGGACGCGCCGGTCGTCCCGCCCTCGCCGGAGGACCCGGCGCCCGGTCGTGGCCGCCTCGGTCATCCGGACGGACGGGTGACGCCGTTCCAGGGCGGCCGGGTGACGGGACGCATCCCGCGTACGGCGACGCTGCGCCCCACCGTCGTGCCGCTGGAGTGGGAGCGGATGGGCGATCCGCCCACCCGGCGCCCCGTCCGGGAGCTGGGCAACGGCCCGACGGACCTGGCGCTGCTCGCCAGTGCGCTGGAGCGGGCGGCCCGGTCCGTCGAAGCGGAGCCGATAGCCCCGTTCGGGCCCGTACGCACCTGAGTCCGCCTGGTCCGTAC
Organism: Streptomyces sp. NPDC093149; assembly: GCF_044754145.1. Lineage (NCBI taxonomy): Bacteria > Bacillati > Actinomycetota > Actinomycetes > Kitasatosporales > Streptomycetaceae > Streptomyces > Streptomyces sp. NPDC093149. Next base: position 54,698 of record NZ_JBIVON010000002.1, on the reverse strand, counting down.
ATGCACTGACATGACGTCACGAGCCCATTACGATCAAGGAGTTGACGCAGGGAGCGGTATTGCGGCCCCCGTGCACCGGGCGTAGGACTGTGCGCACACGACGATGTGAGAGACGGGGAAGCTATGCGCACAACCCTTCGGATCAGCAGGGCCGCCGTGGTGTTCAGCGCCATCGGCGCACTGGCCCTCACCGGTTGCAGCGACGACGGTGGCAGCGGAAAGGGCAAGCCGGAAAAGAGCTCCGGGAACGGCAAGGGGGGCTCGTCGAGCGTCGCCCTGCCGAAACTGGACGGCGAGAAGCTCTCGGTCGCGGCGGTCTGGACCGGAGCCGAGCAGGCCAACTTCGTCAAGGTCCTCAAGGAGTTCGAGAACCGCACGGGGGCGACGGTCACCTTCGTCCCGGCCCAGGACCCGATCGTCAACTTCCTCGGTACGAAGATCGCGGGAGGTCAGCCGCCGGACGTCGCGATGATCCCGCAGGTCGGCGCGATCCAGCAGGCCGCGCAGAAGAAGTGGGCCAAGCCGGTCGGCCCCGAGGCCAAGGCCGAGCTGGACAAGAACTACTCGAAGGTCTGGCAGGACCTCGGCACGGTGGACGGCACCCAGTACGGCGTCTACTTCAAGGCCGCCAACAAGTCCCTGATCTGGTACAACGCCAAGGCGTTCGAGAACGCGGGCGCGTCCGAGCCGAAGACCTGGAAGGACTTCCTGGCGACGGCCGAGGCGGTCTCCGCCTCGGGTGTCACCCCGGTCTCGGTCGGTGGCGCGGACGGCTGGACGCTCACCGACTGGTTCGAGAACATCTATCTCTCCCAGGCGGGCCCGGAGAAGTACGACCAGCTGGCCCAGCACAAGATCAAGTGGACGGACCCCTCCGTCAAGGACGCGCTGACCACGCTCGCGCAGCTCTTCGGCAAGCCGTCACTGATCGCAGGCGGCGCCGACGGCGCGCTGCAGACGGAGTTCCCGGCCTCGGTCACCCAGACCTTCACCGGCGGAGACCAGCCGAAGGCCGCGATGGTCTACGAGGGCGACTTCGTGGCCGTCAACATCGCGCAGACGAAGGCGAAGATCGGGACGGACGCCAAGGTGTTCCCGTTCCCGGCGGTCGGCGCCGAATCCCCCGTCGTGACGGGCGGCGACGCGGCGGTGGCCCTGAAGGACGGCAAGGGCGCCCAGGCCCTGCTGACCTGGCTGGCCTCGACCGACGCGGCGAAGATCATGGCCGAACAGGGCGGGTTCATCTCGCCGAACAAGGCCCTGGACGCCGCCGCGTATCCGAACGAGGTGCAGCGCACGATGGCGAAGGCGCTGATCTCGGCGGGTGACGCGGTCCGGTTCGACATGTCCGACCAGGCCCCGCAGTCCTTCGGCGGGACGCCCGGGAAGGGCGAGTGGAAGACCCTCCAGGACTTCCTGAAGAACCCGAAGGACATCGCGGGGACCCAGGCGAAGCTGGAGTCCGACGCGGCCAAGGCGTACAAGAGCTGACGGGATGACGACAGCCGCAGCGGGGGGCGCCGACGCGGTGCCCCCCGCCGACAAGCATCCCTCCGGACAGCCGTCGGTACCCGCGCCCAGGAAGCCGTCCGACGCCCCGGCCGGTGGCCCGGGGCGCGGACGCAGGAGTGTGACCGGCACCCGCCGGATCATCGCCGCGCTCTTCCTGGCGCCCGCGCTGGTACTGCTCGGCGCGCTCGTGGTCTATCCGATCGTGTACTCCGTGTACCGGTCGTTCTTCGACCAGGCGGGTACGGGCTTCGCCGGATTCGACAACTACAAGGCGCTGTTCACCGACGACACCATCCGTACGGCGATCAAGAACAACGCGATCTGGGTCGTGTTCGCGCCGACGGTCTCCACGGCCCTCGGGCTGATCTTCGCGGTGCTGACGGAACGGATCCGCTGGGGTACGGCGTTCAAACTGATCGTCTTCATGCCGATGGCGATCTCCATGCTCGCCGCCGGCATCATCTTCCGGCTGGTGTACGACCAGGCCCCGGAGCGCGGGGTCGCCAACGCCGTATGGGTGGGTGTGCACGACACGTTCGCCGAGTCGGCGAGCTATCCGAAGGCACATCCGCTGCCCGTCCATCCGCTCAAGGCGGGCGGCGGCGGCTCGTTCGTCACCAAGGCGCCGGTACGGGCCGGACAGCCGGTCCGACTGCCGCTGGTCGGTGTGGCACCGGCGAAGATGCCGACGGACGCGAAGCCGGCGAAGGCCGCCGCGGCGGAATCCGGGAAGATCACCGGCACCGCGTGGCTGGACTTCACCAAGGGCGGCGGCGGCAGACCGAATGTCATCGACGCCAAGGAGCTGGGGCTCAAGGGCATCAAGGTCGAGGCGGTCAAGGACGGCAAGGTGGTCGCCTCGGCGACCGCGGGCGCGGACGGCACGTTCACCCTGCCCGCCTCCGCCGACGGCGCCGAGCTCCGGTTGCCCGCGTCGAACTTCAAGGAGCCGTACAACGGGGTCGAGTGGCTCGGCCCGACGCTCGTCACACCGGCGATCATCGGCTCCTACGTCTGGATGTGGGCCGGGTTCGCGATGGTGCTGATCGCCGCGGGCCTGGCCGGACTGCCGCGTGAACTCCTCGAAGCGGCCCGGGTGGACGGCGCGAACGAATGGCAGGTGTTCCGCCGGATCACGGTGCCGATGCTCGCGCCCGTTCTCTCGGTGGTGCTGGTCACGCTGATGATCAACGTCCTGAAGGTCTTCGACCTGGTCTTCATCATCTCACCGGGCTCCTCGCTGGCCGACGCGAACGTGCTGGCGCTCCAGCTCTACCGCTCCTCGTTCGGCACGGACGCCGACCTCGGGATCGGCAGCGCCATCGCCGTACTCCTGCTGCTGCTGGTACTCCCGGTGATGTACGTCAACATCCGCCGGATCCGGAAGGAGGGGCGCCGATGACGACAGCCTCGGCCACGACCGCGAGCACGACGGCCGGTACCGCACCGGTGAAGGCCGAACGGTCCCTCGGAGCACGCATCGCCGCCCGCGCCGGAGGCGGTGTGATGCGGGTCTTCCTCATCCTGGTGGGTCTGTTCTGGCTGATGCCGACCGTCGGGCTGCTGCTCTCCTCGCTGCGCGGCGCGGACGACATCGCGTCGAGCGGCTGGTGGAAGATCTTCACGGCCCCCTCCCAGCTCACCTTCGACAACTACTCCCGGCTGCTCGACAATTCGACCATCACCCACTCCCTCCTCAGCACGGTCCTGATCACCGTCCCGGCGACCGTCCTGGTCGTCGTGATCGGGTCACTGGCCGGATACGCCTTCGCCTGGATGGACTTCCCCGGTCGCGACTGGTGGTTCCTCGTGGTCGTGGCGCTGTTGGTGGTGCCGGTCCAGGTGGCTCTGGTCCCGGTGTCCAAGCTCTTCGGCGCGGTCGGGATCTTCGAGACGACCTTCGGCGTGGTCATCTTCCACACGGCCTTCGGTCTGCCCTTCGCGATCTTCCTGCTGCGGAACTTCTTCGCGGAGATCCCGAGGGAACTGCTGGAGGCGGCCCGGCTCGACGGAGCGGGTGAGATCCGGCTCTTCACCCGGGTCGTGATGCCGCTCGGCGGTCCGGCGATCGCCTCTCTGGGAATCTTCCAGTTCCTCTGGGTGTGGAACGACATGCTGGTCGCGCTGATCTTCGCGGACTCCGGCTCCCCGCCGATCACCGTGGCCCTGCAGCAGCAGGTGCGGCAGTTCGGCAACAACATCGATGTGCTGGCGCCCGGCGCCTTCGTGTCGATGGTGATTCCGCTGGCGGTCTTCTTCGCCTTCCAGCGCCAGTTCGTCTCCGGCGTGATGGCGGGCGCGGTGAAGTAGTACGTCGCACAGTCGTACGTCAACACGGGGTGGTCCTGTTCACCGCAACAGGGCCACCCCACCTGCACTTTCACAGGTTTGCCACGTTTTGACGTAACTCCGTCACTCCATCGGCCGTTTGCGGACCGCCCGCCCGCGCTGCGAACGACCCATGGATGTGTTGTGCCCCGGTTCAGTGTCATCGTGCCCGCGTACCGGGTTCAGGCGTATCTGCACGAGAGCCTGGACTCGGTGCTGACCCAGTCGTTCGAGGACTTCGAGCTCATCGCGGTGGACGACTGCTCACCCGATGCCTGTGGCGCCGTCATCGACGAGTTCGCGGCCCGCGACGGCCGGGTGCGGGCCCTGCACCTGCCGGAGAACGTGGGCCTGGGCCGGGCCCGGAACGCCGGGATCGCGCAGGCCACCGGCGACTACCTGATCTTCCTGGACAGCGACGACACCCTCGCCCCCGGCGCACTGCGGGCCGTCGCCGAACGGATCGAGGAGACCGGGGAACCCGACGTCCTGGTCTACGACTACGCCCGTACGTACTGGACGGGCGAGAGCGTGCGCAACACCTTCGCCGAGCACCTCTCCCAGACCGGCCCCGCCACCTTCACGCTCGCCGACCGGCCGGGGCTGCTGAAGGTCCTGATGGTCGTCTGGAACAAGGCGTACCGCCGCGAGTTCGTCGAGGCCGAGAAGTTCGCCTTCCCGTCCGGTTACTACGAGGACACTCCCTGGACCTACCCGGTGCTGATGGCCGCCCGCTCGATCGCGGTACTCGACCGGGTGTGCGTCGGCTACCGGCAGCGGCGCCAGGGCAACATCCTGGCCACCACCAGCCGCAAGCACTTCGACATCTTCGAACAGTACGACCGGGTCTTCGCGTTCATCGACTCCCACCCCCGGCTCGCGCCCTGGCGGCCGGTGATCCACCGCAGGATGCTCGACCACTTCTGCACGGTGTTCACCACCCGGGGCAGGCTGCCGCGCGGCAGCCACGCCGAGTTCTTCCGCCGTGCCCGCGCCCACTGCGGCCGCTACCGCATCCCCGGCGCCCCCGCCCCGCACCGCGCCCGGCTGCGCCACGGCCTGATCCGGCTGGGCGCGCGCCGAACCTACCGCGCGCTGTGGGCGGCGCAACTGCTGCACAGACGGCTGCGGAGGGTCACCGCGGCCGTCCGCCGGGTACTGCGGGCCGGCGCCCTCCAGGCCTACTACCGCGTCCAGTTGCGGCTGCCCGTCCAGAGGGACCGGGCGGTGTTCGCCGCGTACTGGCACCGCGGCTACACCTGCAGCCCGGCGGCGATCGAGGCGAAGGCCCGCGAGCTGGTCCCCGGCCTGCGGACCGCCTGGATCTGCCGCCCCGAGGACGCGCACACCGTGCCCACCGGGACGCGCAGCATCGCCCCCGGGACGTACGGCTACTGGCGGGCGCTGGCCCGCTCCGGCTATCTGGTGAACAACGTCAACTTCGACCGGCGGCTGGTCAAGCGGCGCGGCCAGGTGCTGCTCCAGACCCACCACGGCACCCCGCTCAAGACCATGGGGCTGGACCTTCAGAACCGCCCGGCGGCGGCCCGCGGGACCGATTTCGGCCAGTTGCTCGCCAACGTCGACAAGTGGGACTTCTCCCTCTCCGCGAACCGGCACTCCACCCTCGTCTGGGAGAAGGCCTATCCGTCGGCCTCCGCGAGCTGTGCGACGCTGGAGTACGGCTCTCCGCGCAATGACATCTACCAGCGGGCCACCGCCGACGACGTGACGCGGCTGCGCGAGTCGATCGGCGTCCCCGAGGGCACCCTGGCCCTGCTGTACGCGCCCACGCACCGCGACTACCGGCGCGATCAGCACTCCGTGCTCGATCTGGCACGCGTGGCGCGGGCCCTCGGTCCGGGCTTCGTCATCCTGGCGCGCGCCCACTACTCGTACGGGGCCCAGCCGGTCCGCGAGCCGCATCCGCGGGTCGTCGACGTCAGCGGCCACCCGTCCGTCGAGGCCCTCGCGCTCGCCTCCGACGCGCTGATCACGGACTACTCGTCGCTGATGTTCGACTACGCCAATCTGGACCGGCCCGTCGTCATCCACTGCGGCGACCGCGAGGCGTACGAAGCGGCCCGCGGCACCTACTTCGATCTGCACTCCTGCCCGCCCGGCGCGATCGCGTACAGCGAGGCCGAGCTGCTGGACGTCTTCACGACCGGCCACTGGTGCGGCGCGCACGCCACCCAGCGGCGCGAGGCGTTCCGGGAGCGCTTCTGTCCGTACGACGACGGGCACGCGGCGGAGCGGGTGGTGCGCCGGGTGTTCCTGGGCGAGACGGCCGTGCATCCGCCGGTGATCCCTCCGGCGCTGCGGCGGCCCGCACCGGCGGCGGGCGACCCGGCACGCGTCCCGGTCCCTGCCCGCGCCGCGCTCCCCGGGGACCGGCAGGCCTCCACGGGCCTCGGTCTCGCCGGGGCGCGGCCCACCAACCTCCCCTGACCGCGCCCCTCCCCGTACCCCGTGCCCGCCCCGAGAACCGAGTCCGAGAAAGAGCCCGCATGCCCCGGCTGAGTGTCGTCATCCCCGTCCGTCGCGCCCGAGGGCAGCTGCGCGAGTGCCTGGAATCGGTGCTCACCCAGTCGTTCACGGACATCGAGGTGATCGGGGTCGACGACGGCGCGCCGGACGGATCGGGGCTGCTGTTCGACGAGTTCGCCGCACGCGACCGCCGGGTGCAGGCCGTCCATCTGCCGTCGGGGGCCGGCCAGGACGGGCGGCGCAACGCCGGGGCGGAGCGGGCCGTCGGCGACTATCTCCTGTTCCTGGAGGGGAACTTCGTCCTGCTGCCGGGCGCCCTGCGGGCCGTCGCCGACCGGCTGGAGGCCGGTGATGACCCCGACCTGCTGCTGTTCGGCCATCACCGGCGGCCGTTCCGGGGCCGCCCCCGGCCGACCCGGTCACTGGAGCTGCTCCGCACGCTGCCCGAGGACCGGCTCACCCTGGCCGGGCATCCCGTGCTCCTGGACATCGCACCGGTCTCCTGGAACCGCGCCGTGCGCCGCACTCTTCACGAGGGCGAGAAGCTGGTCTTCGGACCGGGGCTGCACGGGGAGCGGATGTACGCGGTCCAGACCCTCGCCGCGGCCGGATCCGTCGCCGTGCTCCCCATCGCGTGCGTCGAGCACCGCGGCCGGCGCGGTCTGCCCGTCGAGACCGACGGGCCCGAACCGGCGGACGGCACCGCACCGCACCGGCTCGTCGACGCGTACGCCGGTCTGATGGAGTTCGTCCGGGACCGGCCGCCACTGCGTCCCGTACGGGCCCTCCTCTTCGACCGGGCGGCCTCGGAACTCCTCGCCGGGTACCCGTCGGTGACCCGGCGACGCAGGCGCTACGTGCGGTCCGTGGCGGCCTTCCACCGGGCGCACCGGCCCGAGGAGCACCGCTTCGCGGCTGGTGCCAAGGGGCTGCGGCCGAGACTGATGGGCGGCGGCCGGTACGCCGCGCTCGCTGCCCTCGACACGGTCCTGGCCCTGCGCCGGAGCCTGCGGGCCGCCCCCGGTGCGGTCCGGGCGCGGGCCAGACGCACCCTGTCCACGCGCTACTACTGGTGGCAGCGGAGGCTTCCGCTGGACCCCGGGCTCGCCGTCTACGCCGCGTACTGGAACCGCGGGGTGAGCTGCAATCCGGAGGCCGTCTTCCGCAAGGCCCGGGAGCTGGCCCCGCAGGTGCGCGGGGTGTGGGTGGTGGCGAGGAACCAGGTCGACTCGTTGCCCGGGGGCATCGACCACGTGGTGCCGGGAACCCGCCGCTACTGGCAGGTGCTGGCCCGTGCCACGTACTTCTTCAACAACGTCAACTTCCCCGATCACCTGGTCAAGCGGGCCGGACAGATCCATGTGATGACCCATCACGGCACGCCGCTGAAGATCATGGGGCTCGACCAGCAGGACTATCCGGCGGCGGCCCAGGGGCTGAACTTCGACCGGCTGCTCCAGCGCGTCGACCGGTGGGACTGGAGCGTCTCGGCCAATCCCCACTCCACCGAGGTGTGGGCCCGCGCCTACCCGGGCGCCGCGCGGTCACTCGAAGCGGGATATCCGCGCAACGACGTCTTCGCGACCGCGACGGACGAGCGGATCGCGGAGATCCGCGCGGGGCTCGGCATCCGTCCCGGGCAACGGGCCGTGCTGTACGCGCCGACGCACCGCGACTACGAGGCGGCGTTCACCAGCCGGCTGGATCTGGTCCGGCTCTGCGAGGCGCTCGGCCCGGACACCGTGGTGATGGTCCGCGCCCACTACTTCTACGAGGGTGCCGGGCTGCCGGAGCACCCCTCGCTCCTCGATGTCTGCGAACATCCGCGGATCGAGGAGCTGTGCCTGGCGGCGGACGCGCTGGTGACGGACTACTCGTCGGTCATGTTCGACTACGCCCATCTGGACCGTCCGATCGTGGTGCACGCCCCCGACTGGGAGACGTACCGCACGGTCCGGGGCGTCTGCTTCGATCTGCTGTCCGGAAGACCCGGCGACACCCCGGGGGCGGTCTCCACCGGCACCGAGGAGCTGGCCCGGATCCTCCTCGACGGCAGCTGGCGGAGCCCGGCGAACGAGGCGCTGCGGGCCGCGTTCCGGGCCCGGTTCTGCCCGTACGACGACGGGCGCGCCGCGGAACGGGTGGTACGGCAGGTGCTGCTGGGGGAAGCGGCGCCGGTCGGCGGACGGGCCTGAGGACGAGGTCCGTCCGCCGACGCGGTCTCAGCGTTGCTGGCCCGCCATCACCGTGACGAGCCCGATGACCACGAGCAGCGAACCGGCCCAGGTCCACATCGAGGTCCGTTCGTGCAGCACGGTCGCGCCGGCCAGCACGATCAGCAGATACCCGAGGGCGTTGAACGGGTAGGCGATGGACAGCGGCACCTTGGCCAGGGTGGTCATCCAGGCGAGCGCCGACACCGCGAAGACCACCAGGCCGAGGACGACCCAGGGGCTGGTCGCGGCACGCAGGACGACGGATCCCCCGCCCTGCGCGGCGGCGGCCGCGGCGCCCTTCATCCCGTGCTTGAGCATGATCTGGCCGCCCGCCGACGAGAACACGGCGAACAGCAGCAGCATCAGACTGGGAAGGGTCAAGACCTTGCTCCTGACTGCGACGACCGGGGTTGCGGACGATGGTGCGGGGGCGGCACGGAGGACGTCGGCCTCAGACGCCGACCCGGTCGGCATGGACGTACTGTCGGTCGAGGATGTCCTGTACATCGACGTGCTCTCCAGCGATGATCGTCTCGGCCGCGTGCGGGGTGAGCAGTGCGACGTGCTGATAGCCGAACAGCGTCGGCCGGATCCGGGTGAGCAGTTTCGACACCCCGCCGAGGACCGCGGGAAGCGGTCCTGTGCCGAGCAGTGCCCAGAACGGAGCCCCGGTGGAGACGACATGGAGGACGTCGTAGCCCGCGGCCCTGACCGTGCGGCGCAGACTGGCCCGGGTGAAGAAGCGCAGGTGCGTTTCGTCGAGGATGCCGCGCCGGTCGTAGTCGAAGACCCCGAGCGCCACCCGCAGCCTTGAGTACCAGTGGCTGAAGTTCGGCACGGAGAGCAGCACATGGCCGCCCGGCCGCAGCACGGTGGCGACCTCGGCGAGCACCCGCTCGGGGCGGGAGAGGTGCTCGATGACGTCCCCGGCGACCACGTAGTCGAAGTCGGCGCCGATCCCCGCGGGCAGGCCCTCCTCCAGGTCGGCGAGGTGGAAGTGGGTGCATTTCTCGCGTACGCCGGGAACCTCGACGTAGTCCACGCCCGTCACCTCGTGGCCGAGGGCTTCGAGGCGCTGCGCGAACAGGCCTCCGGAGCAGCCGAGATCGAGGACCCGGCCGGGCGGGAGGCTGCGCATCTTCTCCAGGATGACGGCGTGCGAGGAACCGTCGCCCTCCTTGAACGCGTACTCGACGGGCTTGGGGATCCAGGCGCAGGTGCCGAATCCCTTGACGGCGAGCCGGTATTCGAGGACGTCCTTGACCACGTCCTTCGCGTACTTCATGCCGTTGACGTAGCAGATCTCGTCGCCGTAGTAGGTGGGGACGGGGATCTCCTTGATCCGCATTCCCTCGTTGAGCAGCTGGACGATGATCTGGGTGTCGAAGTCGAAGGCGTCGGTGTTCCGGTGGATCGGCAGCTTCTTGAGCGCCGCGACGCTGTAGGCGCGGTACCCGGAGTGGAATTCGGTGAGCTGCGAGCCGAGGAGCGCGTTCTCCAGGCGGGTGAGAATGCGGTTGCCGAGCCATTTGTACATCGGCATGCCGCCCTTGAGGGCGGACCCGGACTTCATCATCCGGGAGCCGAAAACTGCTTCGCATTCGCCGCGCTCGATGGGTGCGACCATGTCGGGCAGGAATTCCGGCGCGTACTGCCCGTCGCCGTGCAGCAGCACGACGATGTCGAGCCCGTGTTCGACGGCCAGCGCGTATCCGGCCTTCTGGTTTCCGCCGTATCCGAGATTCTTGGTGTGCCGCATCACCACGGTCCGCGGCATTCCCTCCGTCTGCGACCAGCGGCAGCCCGCGGTGAAGGTCGCGTCGTGGCTCGCGTCGTCGAGGATGAGGACCTCGGCGACCTTGGACCGGAATTCCTCCGGAATGCGGTCGAGGGTCCTCTCCAGCGTCGTCTCGGCGTTGTACGCGACCACCAGGATGCCGATCCTGGGGCTCGGGCTTTCCTTCACGGGGCGTTCTCCAGTTGTGCTCGGTGCTCGGTGCTCGGAGGGGGAGGCGGTCAGTTGACGGAGGAACCGGTGGACCGCGAGGTGCGGGAAACCATGACCGGGGGCCGCCCGGCGGTGGGCAGCGCGGGCACGGTCGGCGGTGCGGCGAGGATCTTGCGGATTCCGCTGGCGAGACCGACGGCGAGGACGAACCAGCCGGCCTCGCCGAAGTGCAGCACCGTCTCGCTCCAGCGCACGGCGGAGCGCCCCTGGTAGCCGAGGACCGCGGTCACGCCGAGCAGACAGCTGTACGCGGCGCCTTCCCAGAACCCGACGACGAACAGCCCGGCGGCGGCCCAGGTCAGGTACTGCAGGGCCGAAGCGGTGGAGAGCAGCAGCAGGAGGCCCATCGTGACGCCGACGACCACGGGCAGTTGCCCGGGACGCAGCCGGGCGAGCCAGACCCCGGCCGCCACACAGGCCAGCACGAAGAGGAAGTGGCCCTCGCCCTGGACGAAGGTGATGAACGACTGGGGCAGTCCGAGCACGTCGGCGAACCGGACGATGCCCCAGAGGCGGTAGTTGCCGCCCGCGTACTCCAGGACGTTCTCCTTGAGGTTCTCCGGCACGGTCAGCAGGACCGGCCCCCAGACGAGGGCGATCAGGGCGGTGAACCCGGCGGTGAAGCGGATGAGCACCGGCCGGCCGGCCCGCAGCGCGACGACGAACAGCGCAGGGATCACCACCACCGGGATGAACTTCACGCTGATCGAGAGCGCGGCGCACACCCCGGCGGCCAGCGGGGACTTCCGGTCCACGAGCAGATGGGCGGCGGCCAGGGCGAAGGTGATGGCCACCGCGTCGGTGTTGCCGTGATAGCCGGAGGTGGCGATCAGTACGGGGCTGAGCGCCACGCCCACCCCGCAGGCGACCGCCAGACCGACGGAGCCACGCCGGCGCATGATTTCGAACACGATGAGCGCGCAGAAGAAGTCGGCGATCGAGGCAGGTGATCTGATCAGCGTTCCGAACGGAATTCCGATTTCGGAGAGGTCGTTCAGGCCGAGAAGCATCCAGCCGGCCAGTGGCGGATGATTGTAGACGGGCAGTCCCGGCAGCGGCTGTTCGTAAATCCGAATGGGGCCGTATCGCACGATGGCCTTGGCGAAACCGTGAAAAATTCGTACGTCGGCCGGGCCCGGCATGTTCGCCGCGATCAGCATTCGGGTGAGGAGACCGACGGCCGCGGCGGCGAGCACCACCGCTCTCGCCCGCCGCACATCCCAGGTTTCGCACCGCATTCGGATACCCATGAAAACAGAACGTAGCAACCCGCAGGCGCCGGACAACGCACCGATAACCACACTTATATGGATCGCGACTTCCATGCCCTGGGTATCTGCGCAAACGTCCGAATTCCTGAATCACTCGAACGGTTCAAGCGGGGCGTGGTGGCATGGGCCCGGTCCGCACGGACCGGGCCCGGCGGACCGGGGCCGGATCGGGGCCGTACCGGTCACCGGAGCATCCGGTCGACCACCCCCGCCGCCGCGTGTCCGTCGTCCAGGTCGCAGAAGTCCCGGCGAAACGCCTCGTACGCCTGCGCGTGTCCCTTGGTTGCCCGCTCCGGGTCGCGCAGCGCCTCGACGAGTCCGGCGGAGCCGGGGATCAGGGGGCCGGGGGCGCGGGTCTCGAAGTCGAAGCAGAAGCCGCGCAGGGTGTCCCGGTAGTGCGCCAGGTCGTAGGTGTGGAAGAGCATCGGGCGGCCGGTCTGGGCGAAGTCGAACATCAGCGAGGAGTAGTCGGTGACCAGCGCGTCGCTGATCAGCATCAGCTCGCCGACGTCCCCGTAGCGCGAGACGTCACGGACGAAGCCGCTGCCGCTGTCCGGCAGGCGGTCGGTCACCAGATAGTGCCGACGCACCAACAGAACGGTGTCCGCGCCGAGTTCCCGCTCGGCCACGGCCAGATCGAGCCGCAGGTCGAGGGCGTAGCGTCCGCCGCCCCGCGGCCGGTCGTCGCGCCAGGTCGGCGCGTAGAGCACGACCCGCCTGCCCTCGGGAATGCCGAGCCTCTCGCGCACCGCGGAGGCGACCTTGGTCCGGTCCGTGGCGTGGAACAGGTCGTTGCGGGGGTAGCCGCACTCCAGGACCTCGCCCCCGTACCCGAACGAGCGCCGCAGGACGGGGGTGGAGAAGCGGTTCGGGGAGACCAGGAGGCTCCACTGGCGGGCGCGCTGCTCGATGGTGGCGATATAGGCGGCGTTGGCCCGCGCGGTACCCGCGAGGTCGAGACCGATGCGCTTGAGGGGGGTGCCGTGCCAGGTCTGGACGACACATTGCCCCTCGCGCCGCTCGAACCACTCCGGCAGCTGGGTGTTGGTGACGATGTGACGGCTGCTCGCCAGCGCCTCGTGCCAGGCGGCGGAGCCGTGCTCGACGGCCGTGGCGCCCTCCGGGATCCGGGCCTGCTGGTCGCGCACCACCCACAGCTGCTCCAGCGCGATTCCCCGCCGGGCCACTTCCTCATGGATCGCGCGCGGCGAGTCGGAGTACTGGCGGCCGTCGAAACTGCTGTACAGCACGGTGTCGCGCAGCGGCATGGACCGCCGGCCCCGGTACGCCTCGCGCAGCAGCCGCGTGCCGCGCGGGCCGCGTTCCGCGGCGGCGAGGACCGATGCGCAGTCGATCAGCAACTGGTCGTGGAAGCGCCGGTCGATGACGTACGTCCGGCCCGCGAGGGTACGAGCCGCGGGCAGGGTGCGGTGGGCGGCGGCCGGGATGCGCAGCGGGGTGCCGCCGGTGTCGTCCGGCGCGTCCTTCTCGCGGAGGAAGAGGTACCAGTGGCCCTCGCCCAGCGGCAGTTCCCCGCCGGGCACCCCGACGGCGTCCGGCCGGAGCACCGCCCCGAACCGGCGTGATCCGGCGGCGCCGGAGAGGGCCAAGGGGAAGACGGCCTCCTCGCCGTGCCCGCTGTGCCGGGCCACCAGTTCGACGGGCCGGTCCGGGTCGCCCGGGTAGGTGCCCTCCAGGAGGATCTGTCCGTTCTCCGTCCAGGTCGCCAGGTCGACGGCCGGCTGTACGGTGCGGTCGCTGATCAGCAGGTTGCCCCGCGGACCGGCGGTGAGACCGAGTTCGCGCCGCTCGTCGCCGTGCCGGTCCAGCGGGTAGCGGCCCGGCAGGACGGGCCCCGGCACATCGATCGGCGTCCGGCGGCCGTCCGGGCCGACGAGATGCAGGCTGTAGGAGACCTGCGCGGGCACCGCCCCCTCTCCCGTTCCCGGCCGGGCGTCGGCGAAGGCGCCTAGCGGGACGTCCGCGGTGAAGCGCCGCCAGCCCGCCGCCGAGGGCACGGTCCCCTCGTGCACGGTCACCGGACGGTCGAAGGAGGTTCCGGAGGCCCGGTGGGTGAACGCGAGGCGCAGCGGCCCCGCACCGAGGCGGTCGCGGATCATCCCGTCGATCACCACGGTGGCGTCGCCGTCGCCCGTGTCGCCCGCGCGGTGCGTCTCGAAACGGGCGTCGATCCGCTCGGCGTGCAGCACCAGCCTGCCGCCGTCGAAGGCGGGCACGATCCGGTGGTCGCCGTCCGGCCGGTGCACGGGCGGTGGTGCGGCCGCCTCGTTCGTCGAGAGGCCGGAGCGGCGCAGCATGCCGTGCCCGGCGATGCCGATCTCCAGGCGCCAGGTGAGCCGTTCGAGACTGCCGCCCGCGTCGATGCGGAGCCTGGCCGGGTCGATGACGGTCTCGAAGCCGGACCGGTCGTAGTCGTGCAGGCTCTGCCGGGACCGGGCGGTGGCCTCGGGCTCGACGACCGTGCGCAGCCGGAGCGGCACCACGTGCCGCCGTCCCGCCCGCAGCCACCCGGCCCGGAACTCGCTTCCGCGCGAGGTGGCCGGCAGGTTCCGGATGTACGCGTACCCCTTGAGGTGCAGCCTGCCGTCCCGCCAGCGGGCGTCCCGCAGCCGGGCCGTGAGCGGCAGGTCCCGGTCGGTGACCCGCAGCACCGGGCGCGGAACCGGCCGGGTGAGGGCCGGAAAGAAGGCGCTGCGGCGCCGTACGCCCCGTACCGCGAACGCGCCCGGCTCCGCCTTGTCGTGGGCGAGCAGCGCCAGCAGTTCCTCGGTCCGCCGCTCGCGCACGAGGTGCCACATCAGCCGCAACCGCAGCGGGAGCGCCTCCAGGACGGCAGGGTCGACCTGGTCGGTGAACTCGTTGGCGTAGGTGAGGAAGGCGCGCCGGTACTCCTCGTCGCCGTCGGGCAGGGCCTCCATGAAGTACCAGAGGTCATGGGCGAGGACGTGTGCCTCGTACTGCCGTTTGTCGGCGGCGCCGCGGTGCTCGTCGAGGAAGGTGGAGACGCCCAGTACGTGCGAGGCCCGGTCCTGGACGCCCCGGACGACGGCGCGGCGGGCGGTGATCGAGCCCTCCCGGTCGCGCCAGTGGTACACGGCGTCCTTCAGCACGTCGACGGAGCGGGCCAGGAAGTGGGCCGGCAGGACGACCGGGATGTCCTCGTACAGGGCGCCGACCGGGAAGGCGAAGGCGTGCTCGTCCCAGAAGGAGCGGCGGAACACCTTGTTGCAGGCGATCCGGTCGGCCGCGAGGTCCCAGTCGCGCGAGATGTGGGTGCGCAGCCGCGTCGTCGCCATCGGTTTGCGGAAGTTGGGCGACTGCTGGAGCCTGCCGGAGGCCCGCAGCCGCAGCACGTTGCCGGACGCGAAGTCCGAACCCGTCTCGTCCAGGGCGCCGATGAGGAGTTCGTACGCGCGCGGCGGGAGCACGTCGTCGCTGTCGACGAAGGCGAGATGACGGGCACCCGGATCACAGTTGCGGACCCCGGTGTTGCGGGCGTGCCCCAGTCCGCCGTTCTCCTGGCTCACCAGCCGGAACCGGCCGTCCTGCGCGGCGAACGCGGCTGCCAGGGCCGCGCTGTTGTCGGTGGACCCGTCGTCGACCATCACCACTTCGAGGTCGGCCATGGTCTGCTCCGCGAGGGACTTCAGACAGTCCGTCAGATAGAGCTCGACGTTGTGGACGGGTACGACGACACTGAGCCGTGGCGGCATGTTGGGCACGTCCGTTCATCGGGGCCTGGTTGTCCGTACGGCTCAACCCCGGGGACGGCCGGGGGTCACCGGTTGCGGTCTCTCCCGAACGGGTGACATCGCTCGCGCCGCGTTGCCGGTCGGGTCTACCTCGCGTCGCCCAGGAACAGCCGCCGCACCACGCGCTCGGCCGCGTGCCCGTCGTCGTACGGGCAGAAGCGCCGCCGGAACGCGGCCCGCAGCTCCGTCGTCCGCGGCGAGCACCACTCGCCCGTTCCGAACAGGTCCAGGAGTTCGTCCTCGGTGGTGGCGACCGCGCCCGGGGTGTCGCCGGGGCGGCCCGAGAGCAGATCGAAGTAGGTGCCGCGCGAGGCCCGGTAGGCGGCCCAGTCCGGGACATGGCTGATGATCGGGCGGTCCAGGCAGGCGTAGTCGAACATCAGCGACGAGTAGTCGGTGATCAACGCGTCGGAGACCAGGCAGAGTTCCTCGACGGACGGATGTCCGGTCACATCCATCACCCGGGCGCTCCCCAGCCCCGCCGAGCGGCCGTAGAAGTAGTGCGCGCGGACCAGCACCACGTACTGCGGCCCGAGTTCGCGGGCCAGCCGGTCCAGGTCGAGGTGGGGGACGAAGCCCTTGCGGTAGTCGCGGTGGGTGGGCGCGTACAGCAGCACGGTCCGGTCCGGGGGGAGGGCGAGGCGCCGGCGGATCGCGGCGGTCTGCTCCGCGGTGGCGGTGAAGAAGATGTCGTTGCGCGGGTAGCCGAGGTTCAGGTGCTCGTAGCCGGAGGGATAGACCCGGTCCCAGATCTCGGTGGTGTGCGGATTGGCCGAGAGGGAGAAGTCCCACTGGTCGGCGTGGGCGACGATCCTCTCGAAGCTGATGCCGTGGGTGAGGGCCGGGTAGGGGCGCTGGTCCAGGCCCATGGTCTTCAGCGGGGTGCCGTGGTGGGTCTGGAGGTAGCGCTGACCGGGGCGTTTGGTGAACCCGCCGGGGAAGCTGGAGTTGTTGATCAGATACGTGGCGGTGGCCATGGCCCGCCAGTAGGCGCGCGAGCCCTCGATGACGTACGGGATGCCGGGCGGTACGCGGTCGCGGTGACGGGACGAGACGGCCCACACGCCCCGGATGTGCGGGGCCAGTTCGAGGGCCTTGGCGTGGATCGCGGCCGGGTTGCAGGCGACGCCCCGGTTCCAGTAGGCCCCGTACACCGCGAGACGGGGGTCCAGCGGACGGTGCAGGTCCATGCGGTACGCGGCGCGCATGACGCGGGCGCGGAGCGTCTTCCTGCGGCGGAGCAGCGCGGCCCGGGTGCGGGTGCGGCCGGTGCGGGCGGCCTCCCGGGCCCGCTCGACCGCGTAGCTGCCGGGGAGGCCGGCGGCGCGGTGGAAGGCGGCGCGGTCCTCGGGGGCGATCCGGCCGGGGTCGGCGAGGACGGCACGCAGATGGCGGGTGCGGGCCGTCCGGACGCGCGGGTCGTGGCCGGTCTCGGCGAGCAGCCGTTCGTACGCGTCGAGGATCGCGAAGTGCCGGCGCCCCGGGGTGGTGGCGAAGGTGCCGGTGCGGCGGACGCGGTGGCGGACACAGATCCGGTCGAGGGTGGCGAGCGTGCCGGCGTCGGAGGCGAGGAGGGTGGCGCGCAGGACGGGGAGGACGTCCTCGTACGGACCGTCGGTGAAGCGGAGGCCGTGCGCGGCCCAGAAGGCGCGGCGGAAGAGGCGCGGGGTGGTGGTGGAGAAGGCGTCGGGCACCGGCTCCGGGGACGTGACGTCGCCCCACCAGTCGACGCGGTCGTGCCCGAGGAGGAGCACGTCCGGTTCGCTCCCGGCCGGGAGTGCGTCGATCGCTTCCAGGGCGCCCGGTCGCAGCAGGTCGTCGTCGTCGAGGAAGAGCAGGTACCGGCCGCGCGCCTCGGCCGCCCCGGCGTTGCGTGCCGGGCCCGCGCCGTGGTGCCCGGGGAGGGTGAGCACCCTGACCCTCGGGTCGCGCGCCGCGAACTCGGCGGCGATGCGGGCACTGCCGTCCCGGGACCCGTCGTCGACGACGAGCAGTTCCGGTCCGCCGCCGGCCCGGCCGAGCACGGACTCCAGGGTGGCCCGGAGATATCCCTGAGCGCGGTGGACGGGCACGACGACACTGAGGAGCATGGCAGCCGAGCGTAATCGCGCACTCACCGCGCGCCGAATCGCCTGTTCACCCGTTCGGGGCAGTGCCGGTGACCGGGGGCGTCCGCCCCGGTTGACCGGACATGAAGCCGCGCCTCAGTGTCGTCGTCCCCGTCCACAACGTCGAGGACTGTCTGGAGGACTGCCTGCGGTCGGTGGCCGGACAGTCGGTCACCGACATCGAGGTGGTCCTCGTCGACGACGGTTCGACGGACGGCAGCACCGCCGTCGCCCAGGCCTTCGCCGCCCGCGACCGCCGCTTCCGTTATGTCCGCCGGCCCAACGGCGGTCTGAGCGCGGCCCGTAACACGGGCGTACGGCACACCACGGCGGACGTGCCGTACCTGGCGTTCGTCGACAGCGACGACATCGTCGTCCACGACGCCTACGAGCGGATGCTGGCCTCCCTGGAGTCCACCGGCTCCGACCTCGCGACCGGCAATGTGTGGCGGCTGGACGAGCGGGGGCGGCAGCAGGCCTGGCAGTACCGCTGGCTGACCGCCACCCGGACACGCACCCACATCAGCCGTGATCCTCGGCTGCTCGCCGACCGGGTCGCCTGGAACAAGGTGTTCCGGCGCTCCTTCTGGGACCGGCACGCCTTCGCCTTCCCGGAGGGGAAGCTCTACGAGGACACCCCGGTGATGATCCCGGCGCACTTCCTGGCGGGCTCGGTCGACGTGCTGCACGAGCACGTCTACTACTGGCGGGTGCGGGAGGGGTCGATCACCCGGCGGCGCACGGATGTCCGGGGCGTACGGGACCGGATCTCGGCGTGCGAACAGGTCAGCGCGTTCCTGGCGGGCCGGGGCGGGATGGCCAACGGCGCCGCGCGGCGCCGCTACGACCTCTCGTGCCTGCGCGACGACTTCGTGTACTTCCTGGAGGGGCTCACGATGGGCGGGCCCGAGTACCGGGACGCGTTCATGGCGGGCGCGGGGGCGTTCCTGGACCGGATGGAACGGATGGACGGGCCGGCCAGATCGGGCTGGGCCGTGGCGCACGAGCTGCCGGCGGAGCTGCGGATCAAGTGGCGGCTGGTGAAGGAGCGCAGGCTCGCGGAGCTGCTCTCCGTGCTCGCCTTCGAACGGGCCAACGGCACCGGAACGTTCCTGGTCGGCGGCGTGCCGGGGCGGCGGCAGGCCGGTTTCCCCGGCGTCCCTGTCAGCACCCGGCCGGCCCGTACCGATCTCCCCGCCGTGGCCCGGCTGCTGGAGGCGCGGTGGGACGACGACGGAAAGCTGCGGCTGCGGGGTTACGCGTACATCCGCAATCTGCCGGCCGCGTCGTCGCGTCAGTCGCTGAAGGTGGGCATGGTCCGCTCGACCCATGGCCAGCAGCTGCGGACGGTGCCGGTACGGAACGTCCCCTCGCCCGAGGCGACCATCGACTCCGGTCAGCAGCTGCACAGTTACGACCACTCCGGCTTCGAGCTCACACTCGACCCGCGCCGGCTGCGGCCCGGCGGCTGGCTGGTGGGGATGATGGTGGCCGCTCAGGGCACGGTCCGCCGGGTGGCCGTGCGCGCCGTGGAGGCGGGGGCCGTCCAGCCGATGGTCCATGACCTGGGTGACGGCCGGCGGGCCGTGCTCGACTACCTGGGCGGTCGGCTCCGGTTGACGCTGGCCCAGCTGCCGGCCCGGTGCGAGGACCGCCGTATCGGCGAGGACCTGGAGCTGACCGGCCGGCTGTACGGGAGCGCCCCGCCGAAGGCCCTGGTGCTGACCTGCGAAGGGGTGCGGGACCAGGAGTTCGGCCACCCGGTCGAGTGCCGGGCGGACGGTCGTTTCACGGTACGGATTCCGCTCGCCGACCTCGCGGGGATGGCGGCCGCCTCACCGGCACCGCACCGGGCGCCGCGCGAGGTCGAGCCGGAGCCGGGCGGGCGGTGGCGGGCCCGGCTGGTGCTGGCGGACGGGTCGCGGGTACCGCTGGCCGCGGCCCCGGAGGCGGCGCCGCCGGTCGTGGCCGACGCGGCGGGCGAGCTGGTGCTGGACCTGAGCGGGCAGCCGTTCGTGGACGGGGCCGCGTGGACGGCGGAGGGGGCGCTGCGGATGGAGGGGGTGACCGGGGCCGGGGCGGGAGTGCGGCAGGACGGCGGCCCGGACGACCGGCTCGTACTGCGGCACGAGGCGCTGCGCGTGACGGTGACGGTCCCCGTCACGCACGAGGAGCCGCGCGCCGGCGCGTACGGCACGGTCGGCGCCGGAGCGTCCGACGGGACGTTCGAAGAGGCGCCCGAAGGGCCTGGCGAGGGGGCCTGCGCGGCTGCCTGCGAGGGGCGCCGCTTCACCGCGTTCCTCGCGCCCTCGGTGGCCGCGGGGCTGCACGAGGGCCGCTGGGACGCGTATCTGGGCGGCCGGCCGGTCCGGGTGCTGACCGCGCTCGGCACCCGGCTGCCGCTCCACCGCACCGGCGCGGACGGCACGGCCCCCGCGCCCCGCCGGGAGTTCGCCCTGGACCGCAGATTCGGCGACCGGCTGACCGTGCAGGCCGGGCCGGTGCTCGCGGTCCCCGAGCGGGGCGCGTACCGCGGGGCCGAACTGCGCGGGACGTACTATCCGGCCCGGCGTGCGCTGCCGCTGCGGGACGCCGTGCTCTACACGGGCGGCGACTCGCCGCGCGCCGTCCACGCCGAACTCGTGCGCCGGGGAGTGGAGGCGGAGCACCTCTGGGTCACCGACGGGCTGCACGGGCACACCCCGGCCACCGCCGTCCCGGTCATCGAGCACAGCGCCGGCTGGTACGAGGCGCTCGCGCGGTCGCGCCGGATCGTCACCGCCGACCAGTTGCCCGAATGGTTCGAGCGACGGCCCGGCCAGACCGTCGTGCAGACCTGGCACGGCACCCCGCTCGGCCGCTTCGGCACGGACCTGGGCGGCACCCTGTACGCCGACCACCACCACCTCGCCTCGCTGCCGCACCGGGCGGCCCAGTGGTCCGTCCTGGTCTCCCCCAGCCGCCGCTCCACCCCGTTGCTGCGCCGCGCGCTGGCCTACGGGGGCGAGGTCCTGGAGGCGGGCTCCCCGGCCAACGATCTGCTCTTCTCGGCCGACCGGGCCAAGACCGCCGAGCGGGTACGGCGCAGGCTCGGCATCCCGGACGGCCGCCAGGTCGTGCTGTACGCGCCGACCTACCGTGACCAGCTGGCGCTCCCGCCGGGCACCGGAGGCGAGCGGCCCCGCTACCGCTGGGATCCGGTGCTCGACCTGGCCGCCCTGGCACGGTCGCTCGCCGACGGCCACACCCTGCTGGTGCGGCGCCACCCGAGGGTGACCGGGAGCGTGCCCGAGGGGCACGGCATCCGGGACGTGTCGGCACACCCGGCCGCCGCGGAACTGCTGCTGATCGCCGATGTGCTGGTCACGGACTA
This sequence comes from Streptomyces sp. NPDC093149, assembly GCF_044754145.1. Taxonomy (NCBI): domain Bacteria; kingdom Bacillati; phylum Actinomycetota; class Actinomycetes; order Kitasatosporales; family Streptomycetaceae; genus Streptomyces; species Streptomyces sp. NPDC093149. The sequence goes on along the minus strand of NZ_JBIVON010000002.1, from coordinate 33,619 downwards.
CACCGGGCTGATGTTCGACTACGCGCACACGGGCCGCCCGATGCTCTTCCACACCTACGACCTGGAGCACTACCGCGACACGGTGCGCGGATTCTGCCTGGACTTCGAGACGCGGGCGCCGGGTCCCCTGCTCGTCGGCACGGACGAGATCGCCGCGACGCTGCGCGACCCGGGCACGCTGGCCGCGTCCGCGGCGCGGCACGCGGAGGCGTACGAGAGCTTCCGCCGGGACTTCTGCGACCTGGACGACGGCGGAGCGGCGGCGCGGGTGGCGGACCGGCTGCTCGCCGAGGGGTAGGGCCCGGCCGGCCCGGGTTCCCGGACGGGCTTCCCGAGGGCTGTCCCGTGATCCCTCGGGGCCTGTCGGGTGGCCTCGGATCGGACGGCGGGCGCGGTCCGGTGCGTGCGGTTCCGAGGCGGAGGAGGGAGTCGGACGGGGACTTTCCTGCTCGAACGCGGCTGAGAGCTCGGGGAAGGAGCGTCGGCGGCCGACGACAACGGCCCGCCCGGTCGGAGGTCACCCGACAGGCTCTCAGCCGGACCGGTTCTTGAGCGCGGCGACCGCGGATGCCGCCAGGTCGTCGAGGTAGCCCTTGGGCAGCGGGGAACGGACGACGGCGAGCCGCCAGTAGAGCGGGCCGACGATCAGGTCCAGGGCGCGGTCCGGGTCGCTGTCCTCGGGCAGTTCGCCGCGCGCCACGGCGTCCCGCACGACGACGGCGGCGATGCCCTGCTGCGGGTCCAGCAGGGCGGCCTTGATCGTGTCGGAGATCTCCGGGCTGCGGGCCGCCTCGACCAGCAGGTCCGGGATGACCTGCGAGGCGACGGGGTGGCGCAGGGCGTAGGAGGCGAGCTCCAGTACGGCGCGGACGTCCCCGTACAGCGAACCGGTGGCCGGGGCCGGCATGCCCTGGACGGCGACGGCGGAGACCAGGTCGAGAACCAGGGCCAGCTTGGACTTCCAGCGGCGGTAGACGGCGGTCTTGCCGACGCCCGCGCGCCGGGCGATGCCCTCGATCGACATCCGGGCGAAGCCCACCGCGGCCAGCTCCTCGAAGACGGCGCTGCGAATCGCATCGGTGACGTCCTCGCGCAGCACGGCGGCTCCGGCGGGGACACGGCGGCGGGTTCCCGGGTCGGTGGTCATGGCCGAATCATAGTCCGTAACGACGAAACGGTTGCGTTGCGACGCACATGCGTCCTACCCTCGGCGTTGCGACGATACGGTTCCGTCCCGTCGATCGTCGCGTTCCCGCCCTCCCGTCGAAAGCGATCGTGGTGAGCCAGACAACAACCCCAGCGGCCCCGGCCGACACCCCCGCCGGTGCTCTCCTCCCGGTCTACGCCCCGGGCGAGCTCGCCGCGCTCGCCGCCCGGCACGGACTGACCATGAGCGGGGCCCGGCCCTCCCTGGGCGCGTACGTCCGGCAGCTGTGGGGACGGCGGCACTTCATCACGGCGTTCGCCACCGCCAAACTCACCGCCCAGTACAGCCAGGCGAAGCTCGGCCAGATCTGGCAGATCATGACCCCGCTGCTGAACGCGACGGTCTACTACTTCATCTTCGGCGTCCTGATGAACACGAAGCGCGACATCGAGGACTTCGTTCCGTTCCTCGTCACGGGCGTGTTCATCTGGACCTTCACCAGCAGCTCGATCACCGCGGGCACCCGCGCGATCAGCGGCAACCTGGGCCTCGTACGGGCCCTGCACTTCCCGCGCGCCTCGCTGCCGATCGCACTCGCCCTCCAGCAGCTCCAGCAGCTGCTGTTCTCGCTGGGCGCGCTGGTGCTGATCCTGGTGGGGTTCGGGCAGTTCCCCAGGCCGTCGTGGCTGCTGGCGGTTCCGGCGCTGTTCCTGCAGGCCGTGTTCAACACCGGCGTCTCCATGGTGGTGGCGCGGCTGGCCGCCCGGACGCCGGACGTCGCCCAGCTGATGCCGTTCATCCTGCGCACCTGGATGTACGCCTCGGGCGTCATGTGGAGCGTGGACAGGATGCTCGCGGGAGACCGGGTTCCGCACTACGTGGTGGTGATGCTGGAGTGCAATCCCGCCGCCGTCTTCATCGACCTGATGCGGTTCGCGCTCATCGACAGTTTCGGCGCGTCCCATCTGCCGCCGCATGTGTGGGCGATCGCCGCGGGCTGGGCGCTCGTGTGCGGGGTGGGCGGATTCGTGTACTTCTGGCAGGCCGAGGAGCGGTACGGACGTGGCTGACAACGTGACCGACACCAACGAACGGGTACCGACCGTCGTCGTGGACGACGTCCACATCACGTACAAGGTCAACGGCGCCCGCACCGGAAAGGGCAGCGCCACCTCGGCACTCAGCCGGATCGTCTCGCGCCGGCAGGCCCCGGGAGTACGCGAGGTGCACGCCGTGAAGGGGGTGAGCTTCGCCGCGTACAAGGGCGAGGCCATCGGTCTGATCGGTTCCAACGGCTCGGGCAAGTCGACGCTGCTGAAGGCGATCGCCGGCCTGCTGCCCGCGACGAAGGGCCGGGTGCACACCCAGGGCCAGCCCTCGCTGCTCGGGGTGAACGCGGCGTTGATGAGCGATCTGACCGGCGAACGCAATGTCGTCCTCGGCGGCCTCGCGATGGGCATGACGCGGACCGAGATCCGCGAGCGCTACCAGGGCATCGTCGACTTCTCCGGCATCAACGAGAAGGGCGACTTCATCACCCTGCCGATGCGGACGTACTCCTCCGGCATGGGCGCCCGGCTGCGGTTCTCGATCGCGGCCGCCAAGAGCCATGACGTCCTCCTGATCGACGAGGCGCTGTCCACCGGCGACGCCAGGTTCCAGCGACGCAGCAAGGAACGGATCGTCGAACTGCGCAAGGAGGCGGGCACGGTCTTCCTGGTCAGCCACAGCAACAAGTCGATCACCGAGACCTGCGACCGGGCGATCTGGCTGGAGGCCGGGACGCTGCGGATGGACGGTCCGGCGGACGAGGTCGTGGCCGCGTACGAAAGGTTCACCGGCAAGAAGTAGGCCGTCGCGGCGGGGGCGATAAACTCCCCTGCCGCACAACGGGGTTGCGCCAAAGCCGCCTCGGGGCAGGCGGGACTTCGCGGACACGGCCCAGGGGGACACATGCAGGACGGCGTACCGGGACCGCTGCGGGCGGACGACCCGCGGGAGATCTCCGGCTACGCCCTGCGGGCCCGGGTGGGCGAGGGCGGAATGGGCACCGTCTATCTCTCGCACACCCGGGGCGGCCAGCCCGTCGCCCTGAAGGTGATCCGCGGGGAGCACGCGCGGGACGCGGAGTTCCGGATGCGCTTCGCCCGGGAGGTGGCCGCGGCCCGCCGGGTCTCCGGATACCACCTGGTGCCCGTCGTCGACCATGACGTCGAGGGGCCGCGGCCCTGGCTCGCCACCCACTACGTCCCCGGGCTGCCGCTGGACGCCATGCTCGGCGCGCACGGGCCGCTGCCGACGGACGCGGTGCTCCGGCTGACCGGCGCCCTCGCCCGCGCGGTGGACGCCGTCCACGCCGCCGGGGTCATCCACCGGGACATCAAGCCCGGCAATCTGCTGCTCGCCGCGAGCGGCCCCTGGCTGCTGGACTTCGGGATCGCGCGGGCCGCCGGTGCCCCGACCCTCACCACGGCGGGGCGGCTGATCGGCAGCGCGAAGTACATGTCGCCCGAGCACGCGCTGGGCCGGGACCTCACCCCCGCATCCGATGTGTTCGCGCTCGGGCTGCTGGCCGCCGAGGCCGCCACCGGGCAGCATCCGTACGGCCGGGGCCACGGTCTCGCCGTCGCCGCCCGGATCGCGGGCACCGACCGCGAACCCCCGCGCCTGGACCATCACCCGCGGCCGCTGCGGCAGTTGCTCGAAAGCTGTCTGGCCGCCCGGCCCGAGGAGCGCCCCGCCGCCCGCGAGGTCGCCGGGATGTGCCGGGAGGCGCTCGGCGGGGACGGCGGCACGGGGCAGGGGGAGTTCACCTGCTGGCTGCCGGACCCGGTGGCGTCGGCCGTGGCGCGGATCGAGACGGCGACGCGGCCCCGCCCGTCCTCGTACACCCCCACCTATGTGCCGACCGTGCGTGATCCACTGGCCGCCGGCCGGCCCCGCCGGATCCGCCGAAGCTCCGGCCCGCAGTGGTGAATTGACGGCCCGCCACCTGTCGTAGGCTCCATCCGGTCGGATTTCGGCCACGCGAGCGGGGGAGGCTCCCATCAGTACCGGCACGGGCGACATACTCACACCTCTGGGACCGGACGATCCGCGCGAGACCGCCGGCTACCGGCTGCTCGCCCGCATCGGCGAGGGCGGCATGGGGACCGTCTATCTCTCGCACACCCGCGGCGGCCAGGCTGTCGCACTGAAGCTGATCCGCCGCGAGTTCGGCGACGATCCCGAGTTCCGCCGCCGGTTCGAGCAGGAGGTGCAGGCCGCCCGCCGGGTACAGGGCTATCACCTGGTGTCGGTGGTCGACCACGACACCTCCGGCCGACAGCCCTGGCTCGCCTCGGCGTTCGTGCCCGGCATGTCGCTGCATTCGGCGCTCGCGGACCACGGGCCGCTGCCGCTGCCCACGGTCTTCCGGCTCATCGGCTGTACGGCCCTGGCGCTCACCGCCATCCACGCGGCGGGGGTCGTCCACCGCGATCTGAAGCCCGGCAACATCCTGCTCGGGGCGAGCGGTCCGTACGTCATCGACTTCGGGATCGCCCGCGCCGCCGACGCCACCCAGCTCACCCGCAGCGGCGGGCTCATCGGAACCCCGCAGTTCATGTCACCCGAGCACGCCCTCGGCGAACCGGTCGGACCGGCCACCGACGTCTTCTCGCTCGGTCTGATCGCGGCGCTCGCGGCGACCGGCCGCCATCCGTACGGTACGGGCGGGGCGATGACCGTCGCCGCCCAGATCGCCAACACCGAGCACCGGCCGCCGCGGCTCGACGGCTATCCGCAGGAGCTGCGCCCACTGCTGGAACGCTCCCTCGCCGCCGACCCGCGGGTGCGCATCACCCCCGCCGAACTCGCCGCCCTGTGCGAGCAGTCGGCCGGACGACCGCTGAGCGAATCGGCCGACTGGCTGCCGGAGCCGCTCGCCGCCGAGATCGCCCGCCGCGAGCAGGCAGCGCAACTGCCCCCGCCACCGGGGCGACCGGCGCAGTCGGCGACGGACCCGGCGGCGGTCCCCACCTACCCGCCGGGCACCGGCCCGTCACCGACCGGCGCCACCGCCCCCGCCGCCCCGGTGCCGCCGGGTGCGCAGACCGGATTCGCGACGACCCTGCCGCACCAGCCGCCCACGCCACACACCCCGCCGCAGCCCGCTTACCCCACCGTGCCGCCGCCGGTGCCCGCCCCGGCCCCGGGGACCGCGCCCGCCCCGAAGTCCCGGAAGCCGCTGCGGATCGCGGCGGCCGCAGGGGTCGCGGTGCTGCTGGTCGCGGGGACCTGGGTGATCGCCACCCGCAGCAATGACAAGGGCGGCGACAGCACGAACGCCGGCGTCAAGCACAGCGACCGGCCCTCGGCCCCGGATTCCGGTCCGGAATCCGATCCGAAGCCGTCGGGCTCCCCCTCGTCCGGATCGCCCACGCAGCAGAGCAGCTACAAGGTGATCTTCAAGGACCGGCCGTTCGCGCTGCGGGCACCCGCCGAGCCGAGTGTCATCGGAGTCGATCTCGACGAACCACGGATCTCTGGCCCCAGCGAATTCACCGACAGCGACGACGAGCTGGAGCTGAGCGAGGTGTCGGGCGGCAGCTGGACCTTCCGTACGCCCATGGGCAAGAGCGCCGGAGCCACCCCCGAACAGTGCCTTCAGGGCTCGCAGTCCGACGTGCTGCCGTCCGAGATCAGGGAGAAGGAACTCCAGCGCGGCCAGACCCTCCCGGTGGGCACCCGCTTGTGCACGGTGACGTCCGACGGCAATCTCGCCATGCTGAAGATCACCAAGGTGGAGCGGCGCACCACCAACGATCTGCCGGACTACTTCACCGAACTCACCCTGTGGCAGCGGTAGAAGCCCCGCCGCCGCAGCAGCACCCGCTTCCCGACAGCCCCGGGCCGAGACGGGCCCCGGCCCGCGGTCACGTCCGTCGGACGACAAGGGGCGGGGCGGTCGCCGGGCACTCCCGACGACCGCCCCGCCCCAGAACCCGCTACGCGTGCGTGCGCAGCAGCGTCCGCATCGTCCGCATGGCCACCGAGAGGTTCGCCAGGTCGAACGAGTCCGAGCCCTGGATCTCCTCAAGCGTGGAGCGCGACCGCGTGAGGATCGCCGCGTTCTTCTCCTCCCACGCCTGGAACCGCTCCTCCGGCGTGGAGGTCCCGTTGCCCACGGACAGCACATCCGCGGTGAGCGCGGCGTGCGCGGCGTACAGGTCCTCGCGGATGGAGGCCCGTGCCATGGACTGCCAGCGGTCGGCCCGCGGCAGTTCGATGATCCGGTCCATCAGCTGCGTGATGCCCAGCCGGTCCGCGAGGTCGTAGTACACCTCCGCGACGGCGAGCGGGTCCTTGCCGGTGCGCTCCGCGATCGCCACGACGTCCAGCGCCGGGAAGGCGGACGAGAACCCGGCGACGCGCTGGGCCAGCTCGCCCGGGACACCCGCCTCGGTGAGCTCCTCCAGGATCGACTGGTACCACTCCAGGTCGGCGCCCATCAGCATCTTGGGCAGCTCGGCCCAGACCTGCTCGACACCGGCCTTGAAGAAGTCGATCGTCCCGGCGATCTCCAGCGGCTGCGGCCGGTTGCCGAGCAGCCAGCGCGAACCGCGCTCGACGAGCCGACGCGAGTGCAGCCTGATCCGGGTCTGCACATCGGAGGCGACCTTGTTGTCGAGCGCCTCGACGGCGTCCCACACCTGGCCGAGGCCGAAGATCTCGCGGGCCACGAACTGCGCCCGCACGATCTCCTCGATCGAGGCTCCGGTCTCCTCCCGCAGACGGTGCAGGAAGGTCGAACCGCCGCTGTTCACGGTGTCGTTGACCAGGACCGTGGTGATGATCTCGCGACGCAGCGCGTGCCCGTCGACCGCCTCGGGGAACTGCTCGCGCAGTTGCTCCGGGAAGTAGGCGTGCAGCAGCTTCTGCAGGTGCGGGTCGTCCGGCAGGCTGGTCCGGATCAGCTCCCGGGCCACCGTGATCTTCGTGTACGCGAGCAGCACGGCCAGCTCGGGCTGGCTGAGCCCCTTTCCGGCGTTCAGCAGTTCACGGATCTGCCGGTCGCTGGGCAGGAACTCCAGGCCGCGGTCGAGGTCCCCGTCGCGGACCAGGCGGCGCATGAAGCGCTGGTGGGCGTGGAGCAGGGAGGGCGACTGCGCCGTGGCGTTGGTGAGCGCCACGTTCTGCGCGTAGTTGTTGCGCAGCACCAGACGGCCGATCTCGTCGGTCATCTCGGCGAGCAGCTTGTTGCGCTGCTTGACGGTCATGTCGCCGTCCCGCACCAGACCGTTGAGCAGGATCTTGATGTTCACCTCGTGGTCCGAGGTGTCCACACCGGCACTGTTGTCGATCGCGTCGGTGTTGATCCGGCCGCCGTTGCGGGCGAACTCGATCCGGCCGAGCTGGGTGGCGCCGAGGTTGCCGCCCTCGCCGACGACCTTGGCCCGCAGGTCCTGGCCGTTGACACGGATCGCGTCGTTGGCCTTGTCCCCGACGTCCGCGTTCGACTCGGCGGAGGACTTGATGTACGTGCCGATGCCGCCGTTCCACAGCAGGTCGACACGGGCCTTGAGGATGGTCTGCATCAGCTCGGCGGGCGTCAGCTTGGTGACCCCCGGCTCGATGCCGAGCGCCTCCCGGATGTGCGCGTTGATCGGGATGGACTTGGCGCTGCGCGGGTGGATGCCGCCGCCCGCGGAGAGCAGGTCCTTGTTGTAGTCGGCCCAGGAGCTGCGCGGCAGGTCGAAGAGGCGGCGCCGCTCGGCGTACGAGGTGGCGGCATCCGGGGTGGGGTCGATGAAGATGTGCCGGTGGTCGAAGGCGGCGACGAGCCGGATGTGCTCGGAGAGCAGCATGCCGTTGCCGAACACGTCACCCGACATGTCACCGACGCCGACGACGGTGAAGTCCTCGGTCTGGGTGTCGTGGCCGAGCTCGCGGAAGTGCCGCTTGACGGACTCCCAGGCGCCGCGGGCGGTGATGCCCATGCCCTTGTGGTCGTACCCGGCGGAACCGCCGGAGGCGAACGCGTCGCCGAGCCAGAAGCCGTACGAGACGGCAACCTCGTTGGCGATGTCGGAGAACTTCGCGGTGCCCTTGTCGGCGGCGACGACCAGGTAGGTGTCGTCCTCGTCGTGACGGACGACGTCCTTGGGTGGCACGACCTCGCCGGCCACCATGTTGTCGGTGATGTCGAGCAGCGCCGAGATGAAGGTGCGGTACGAGGCGATGCCCTCGGCCATCCAGGCGTCACGGTCGACGGCCGGGTCCGGGAGCCGCTTGGCGACGAAGCCGCCCTTGGCGCCGACGGGCACGATGACGGTGTTCTTGACCATCTGTGCCTTGACCAGTCCGAGGATCTCCGTCCGGAAGTCCTCGCGCCGGTCCGACCAGCGCAGACCGCCTCGCGCGACCTTGCCGAAGCGCAGGTGCACACCCTCGACGCGCGGCGAGTAGACCCAGATCTCGAACGCCGGGCGGGGCGCGGGCAGATCCGGGATGGACTGCGGGTCGAACTTCATCGAGACGTAACCGTGCGGCTTGCCGTCGTCCGACATCTGGAAGAAGTTGGTGCGCAGGGTGGCCTTGATGACGGTGAGGAAGGACCGCAGGATCCGGTCCTCGTCGAGGGAGGCGACCTGGTCCAGGGCCCCGTCCAGCTCCTCGAGGAGCCCGTCGGTCAGCTCCGTACCGGCCCGCTGGCGCTCGGGCGACATCCGCGCCTCGAAGAGCGAGACCAGCAGCCGGGTGGTGTGGACGTTGTTGCGGAGAGTGCTCTCCATGTAGTCCTGGCTGAAGGTCGATCCGGCCTGGCGCAGGTACTTCGCGTAGGCGCGCAGCACCATCGCCTGCCGCCAGTTCAGACCGGCGCCCAGCACGAGCGAGTTGAAGCCGTCGTTCTCCGCCTCACCCGTCCACACGGCGGCGAAGGCGTCCTGGAACCGGTCGCGGGCGTCGTCGGCGAGGTAGTTGCCGTTGCCGTTGGTCTGCGGCATCCGCAGGCCGAAGTCGTAGATCCAGGCGTGGGTGCCGTCGGTGCAGCGCAGCTCGTACGGACGCTCGTCGACGACCTCGACGCCGAGCCGCTGGAGAGCCGGGAGGACGGCGGACAGGGAGACCTGCTCGCCGGTCCGGTAGATCTTGAAGCGGCGCTCGCCGGGGCCCGCGCCGACGGGCTCGTAGAGGCTGAGGGCGAAGTCCCTCTCGCCCTTCTTGAGCGCTTCGAGATGGACCAGGTCGGAGACGGCGGCGCGCGGCGTGTGGTCCGCCTTGTAGCCCTCGGGGAACGAGTGGCCGTACTGGCGCAGCAGCTCGGCGGCACGCTCCTCACCGCACTCGGCGCCGAGCGCCTCCTGGAATCCGTCGGCCCAGGAGCGGGCGGCTTCGACGAGCCGGGCCTCGATACGGTCGGCCTCGGCGTCGGTGAGGTCGGGCAGCTCGGTGCCGGGGGCGACCCGGACGACGAAGTGCAGCCGGGAGAGGATCGACTCGGTGTTCCAGGCGGTGAAGTCGACGCTGGTGCCGCCCAGTTCCTCCTTGAGGATGTCGATCAGACGCAGCCGCACACCGGTGGTGTAGCGGTCGCGCGGCAGGTAGACGATCGCGGAGTAGTAGCGCCCGTACTCGTCCTGGCGCAGGTAGAGCCGCAGCCGGCGGCGCTCCTGGAGGTACAGGACGGATGTGACGACGGAACGCAGCTGGTCGACGGGCGTCTGGAAGAGCTCGTCGCGCGGGTACGTCTCCAGGATCTGGAGCAGGTCACGGCCGTCGTGGCTGTTGGGCGAGAAGCCCGCGCCCTCCAGCACCTCGGCGACCTTGCGGCGGATGACGGGCACCCGGCGCACGGACTCGGTGTACGCGGCGGACGAGAACAGTCCGAGGAAGCGGCGCTCACCGATGACGTTGCCGTCGGCGTCGAACTTCTTCACGCCGACGTAGTCGAGGTAGCTGGGGCGGTGGACGGTCGACCGGCTGTTGGCCTTGGTGAGGACGAGGAGCTTGCGCTCGCGGGCCTTGGCCCGTGCGTCGGCGGGCAGCCGGTCGAAGGACGGGCTGACGGGGTGCGCCTCGTCGACGCTGTGGTGCGGGTCGGAGCGCAGGATGCCGAGGCCGGTACCGGGGACGGCGGCCAGCGAGTCGGTGTCCTTCAGCTCGTACTCGCGGTAGCCGAGGAAGGTGAAGTGGTCGGCGGCGAGCCAGCGCAGCAGCTCCCCGGCCTCGTTCACCTCTTCGTCGGCGAGGTCGTCGAGCGGCTCGCCGGGCAGGTCGTCGGCGATGCGCAGCGCGGCCTCGCGCATCTTCTCCCAGTCCTCGACGGTCTCCCGCACGTCGGACAGCACGCGCAGCAGATCGGCGGCGATCTGCTGGAGGTCGGAGCGGTCGGTCTCACGGTCGATCTCGACGTGGATCCAGGACTCGACGAGCGCGTCGTGCGGCAGCTCGGTCCCGGCTGCCTTGGCACCCTTGGCGTTCGTGCGGTCCTGCGGGCGCGTGGCGTGACCGTTGCCCTGGGCGAGGACCTCGATGAGCTTGCCGGTGACGTCGCGGCGCACGACGACCTGCGGGTGGATCACGACATGGATGCCGCGCCCCTGCCGGGACAGCTCATTGGTGACGGAGTCGACCAGGAACGGCATGTCGTCGGTGACGACCTCGACCACGGAGTGGCTGCACGTCCAGCCGTTCTCCTCGACGGTCGGAGTGTGCACGCGGACGTTCGCCGTGCCCTGCGGACGGTTCTCGGCGAGCCGGTAGTGGGAGGAGGCCGCACCGAAGACGTCGACGGGGTCGCGGCCGGCGATGTCCTCCGGAGCGGTGTGCAGGTAGTAGCGCTGGAGGTAGGAGAGGAGTACGTCCTGCCCGGGACGCTCCTGCCCGGCCCCGGTGGCCGCGGCACTCACCCGGGGGGTACCGCCCGGGCCACCGACACCACCGCCCGGGCTGTTGTCAGCTACCTTGGCGGCCCGTGCGAGCAGCTCGGCCTTGGCTTCGTCCAGCTTGGTCTGCATGTCCTCTGGCTCCTGTCGCGCGCCGTTGCGTGACGTAGGTGTAAAAGGCGACGTACCGCCACGACACGGGGTTTCCGGTCTGAGTCGACGCTATGCCGCTATGAGAGATACCCGGGCCCATATTGGCCAATTTTGACAGTCGGGCCGGGCTGTGAGGATCAGTGATGGCCCGGGTGCTGTGGCACTCCGGGCGCAGGCCGGGGGCTTCGCTGCCCCCGAGGCGTATCGCGCTGATCACGGGGTCCAGGCTATCTCGCCCGCCCCCGTAACCGTCACGACCCGTATGTGTACAAAAGAAGGTCCCGAAGTTTGACACTCTGGACAGCGCGGCGGCCGGTATTGCCGCACTCTGGTAGACGGAACAGGCCGACGAACCCGTGGGAGCCCCGCCATGGCACCGAAGATCCTGATCGTCACCGGCGATGCCGCCGAGTCCCTGGAAGTCCTCTACCCGTACCAGCGGCTGCGCGAGGAGGGGTACGACGTCCACATCGCGGCCCCCGCCCGCAAGACGCTCCGCTTCGTGGTCCACGACTTCGAGCCCGGCTTCGACACGTACACCGAGAAGCCCGGCTACACCTGGCCCGCGGACCTGGCCTTCTCCGAGGTCGACGCCGGGGACTACGTGGCCCTGGTCGTCCCGGGCGGCCGGGCCCCCGAGTATCTGCGCAACGACGCCGAGCTGCGCAAGATCCTCAAGGCCTTCTTCGACTCGGACCGTCCGGTGGCCCAGATCTGCCACGGCCCGCTGATGACGGCGGCCGTCGGCGCACTGGCCGGCCGGCACGTCACCGCGTACCCCGCCCTGGAGCTCGACATGCAGGCGGCGGGCGCCACCTTCGAGGACCACGAGGCGGTGGTCGACGGCACGCTGATCTCGTCCCGCGCGTGGCCGGACCACTCGGCGTGGATGCGCGAGTTCCTGAAAGTGCTCCGCACGAAGGCCCCGGTCACCGCCTGACGGCGCCTTCCAGGGACCGCGCCCGCGCCCTTCAGCTCCTATCCGGCCATTTCCTCGGCCAGCTCGGCGGCTTCGGCCAGGCTGTCGACCACGGGCACCCCGGCCGCCTCCAGGCTGGCCCTGCTGTGCGATCCGCCGGTGTACAGGACGGCCTTCGCACCGACGTGGGCGGCGGCCACGGCGTCGTCCACCGCATCGCCGATGACCACCGTGCGCTCCGGGGATATCCCGTCCAGCGCGGCGAGGTGCCGCTCCATGTGGAGCGCCTTGCTGCCGCCGGACGGCCCGGTGCGCCCGTCGACGCGTACGAAGTGCCGCTCGATGCCGTACCCGCGGACCACGGGGACGAGCTGGTCATGTCCGTACATGCTCAGGAGGGACTGGCTGCCCCCGCCCAGCCGCCACCCCGCGAGGAGTTCCTCGGCGCCCTCGGTGAGCCCGCAGGCGGCCCGCTGTTCGGTGTAGTACCTGTGGAATATCCCGTCCATCCGCTCCCACTCGGCCTCCGTGGGCAACCGGCCCATCAGCCGCTCGTAGAAGCGGGGGATCGGGATGCAGTACATCTCCCGGTACTGCTCCAGCGTGATCGGTTCCAGACCGACCTCGCCGAACGCGGCGTTCGTCGCGCCGACGACCGCGGCGTTGTCGTCGAGCAGTGTGCCGTTCCAGTCCCAGACCAGATGCGTGCGGTGCTTCCCATGCGTCCCCATGCGTCAGAAAGTACCCGCAGGGTCCGACAGCCGACCCCGGGAGCCGGCCCGGACCCGGTCCGGGGGCCGCCCCGATCGCCGGCCCGGGAGCGGCCCGATCCCGTCCGGGGGCCGGCCCGAGGGCCGGTCCGACGGCGCGGGGGCCCCTGTTCCGCCCGCTCTCAGCCGATCAGATTCGGGATCTCCTGGATGCCGAACCACAGCAGCTCGTGGTCCTCGGCGCCGTCCACGATGAACTGCGCGTCGTCGTCACCGAGGTCCGCGGCGCCCAGAGCCGCCGCGGCGGCCGTGACGTCCTTCTCCGCGTCGTCGGCGTCGACGTGCACCGCGGCGGCCTCCGTCAGCGCGACGGGGGACGCGATCCGCACCTCACCGATCGACGACGAGTCGAGGCTGTGGTCCGGGTCGGCGACGGCCGAACCGTCCGGCACGTCGACGGCCACGACGACCCGCCGGCGGACCACGTCGGGGTTCCCGGCGATCAGGCGCAGCGAGGCGGAGGCGGCCCGGTTGAGCGCCGCGTACTCCAGCTCCTCGATGTCGTCGGAGACGTACCACTCGCGCAGACCGGGAGTCACCGCGTAAGCGGTCAGCGGACCGGGACCGATCTCGCCCGCCTTGTACGCCGCTGCGAGTCCGGGGAGCGTCAGGGGGACGTACACGCGCATGGCTGGCCGCTTTCGTAGTCGGAAACGCCCTCAGGATACGTGCGACGTCCCTCTTTGGGGTTACGTGCACCGCCGCCGCCCCGTCCACCCGGCAACCGTCTCTCACCCTCCCCCCGCCCGCCTCGCGCCCCGCACGACACCCGGCACATCACCCGGATAGGTGATTCCACCCGATCGCGTCCGACACCTCTTCGGCGCTTGCGGCCGCCTCCGCCGTCGCCGTAGAAGGTCCACAGCAGAAGTTACCGCCCGGTATTCGGCCGGGCCTCTGAAGCACGGGGGCGATGAGCAATGAGCACGAACAGGACCCGGCCCACCGGACGACACGACCGACGCAGGCCCGAGGCCGTACCACCGCAGCGCACAAGGACTCCCCGGCGCCTGCGCCCCCACCACTGGTTCGCCGAGCGCCTCCTGGCGGTTCTCAGCGGCCAGCGCCCGGTGCACTGGATGCTCGGACACACCATCGGGGAGGCCTACGACCAACTGGCCGAACTGGCTCCCCGCACCCCGCTGAGGGCCCGCGGCGCCCGCCCCGTGATCCGCATGTGCCACGGCGCCCAGCCGGCCCCGGGTGTGGTGGAGGCCTGCGCGAGCATCGCCGCGGGCGAACAGGTGAGGGCGATGGCCTTTCGCCTCGAACAGGGACCGGACCTCCGCTGGCGCTGCGCCGCGGTGGAGCTGGGCGACGAACACCTGCGGGTGGCGACAGCCCGGTAGAGGCCCGACCAGGGACCTTCCCGCGGCCCTCCCGGCACCCAGAGGGTCCGGCGCCCGAACCGAACCGGGGCCGGGCGCCGGAGCGGGGCCGGGTCCCGGACCGAAGCCGGAACCCGAACCGAAGCCGGGGCCCGAACCGGGGCCGGAGCCCGGACCGAGGCCGGGGCCGTGGGAAAACAAACCGGGGCCGAGCACCCGAACAAGGTGCCCGGCCCCGGTCAGAAGCCGATCGGCGCCAACAGCGCCGACGTCACCGCGACCGCTACTTCTTGCGGCGCCGCCCACCGCCACCGTTCTTCTGGGCCTTGCGGCGCTCCGCCCGGGTCAACCCGTCCGACTCGGACCCGGCCCCGCCGTCACCGTTGGAGAAGTCGCCCTCGACGACCCCGCCCTCCCCGTCCACCGTGGGAGCGGAGAAGTGCAGCCGGTCGGGACGCTGCGGGGCGTCGAGCCCCTTGGCCCGGATCTCCGGACGCGCCGCCGGTACGAGGTCCTCCTTGGCGAGCGAGGTCTGCTCGGCCTCGTCCTGCACCGGAACCTCCTCGACCTGCTGCTCGACCTGGACCTCCAGGTTGAACAGGTAGCCGACGGACTCCTCCTTGATGCCCTCCATCATGGCGTTGAACATGTCGAAGCCCTCGCGCTGGTACTCGACCAGCGGGTCCTTCTGCGCCATGGCACGGAGGCCGATGCCCTCCTGGAGGTAGTCCATCTCGTAGAGGTGCTCACGCCACTTGCGGTCCAGGACGGACAGCACGACACGCCGCTCCAGCTCACGCATGATGTCCGAGCCGAGCTGCTTCTCGCGCTCGCCGTACTGCTCGTGGATGTCGTCCTTGATGGACTCACCGATGAACTCGGCGGTGATCCCGGCCAGGTCGCCGGCCGCCTCCTCCAGTTCCTCGACGGTGACCTTCACCGGGTAGAGCTGCTTGAACGCACCCCACAGCCGGTCCAGGTCCCACTCCTCGGCGAAGCCCTCGGCGGTCTCCTGACGGATGTAGTCGTCGATCGTGTCGTCCATGAAGTGGCGGATCTGGTCCTGCAGATCCTCGCCCTCCAGGACCCGGCGACGCTCGCCGTAGATGACCTCGCGCTGCCGGTTGAGCACCTCGTCGTACTTCAGGACGTTCTTACGTGTCTCGAAGTTCTGCTGCTCGACCTGCGACTGCGCCGAGGCGATCGCCCTCGTCACCATCTTGTTCTCGATCGGCACGTCGTCCGGCACATTGGCCATCGACATGACGCGCTCGACCATCTGCGCCTTGAACAGCCGCATCAGGTCGTCGCCGAGCGACAGGTAGAAGCGGGACTCGCCGGGGTCGCCCTGACGGCCGGAACGACCGCGCAGCTGGTTGTCGATACGCCGCGACTCGTGCCGCTCGGTGCCCAGGACGTAGAGCCCGCCGAGCTCCCTGACCTCTTCGAACTCCGCCTTCACGGCCTGCTCGGCCTTCTCCAGCGCCGCGGGCAGCGCGGCCGCCCACTCCTCGACATGCTCGACGGGGTCGAGGCCGCGCTGGCGCAGCTCCGCCTCGGCAAGATCATCGGGGTTGCCGCCGAGCTTGATGTCGGTGCCTCGTCCGGCCATGTTCGTCGCGACCGTGACCGCGCCCTTGCGGCCGGCCTGGGCGACGATCGTCGCCTCGCGGTCGTGCTGCTTGGCGTTGAGCACCTCGTGCTGGACACCGCGCTTGGAGAGCTGCTGCGAGAGGTACTCGGACTTCTCGACCGAGGTGGTGCCGACCAGGATCGGCTGGCCCTTCTCGTGCTTCTCGGCGATGTCGTCGACGACCGCCGCGAACTTCGCGACCTCGGTGCGGTAGATCAGGTCCGACTGGTCGGCACGGACCATCGGCCGGTTCGTCGGGATCGGCACCACACCGAGCTTGTAGATCTGGTGGAACTCGGCGGCCTCGGTCATCGCCGTACCGGTCATGCCGGAGAGCTTGCTGTAGAGGCGGAAGAAGTTCTGCAGGGTGATCGTGGCGAGCGTCTGGTTCTCGTCCTTGATGTCCACCCCTTCCTTCGCCTCGATCGCCTGGTGCATGCCCTCGTTGTAGCGGCGGCCGGCGAGGATACGGCCGGTGTGCTCGTCGACGATCATGACCTCGCCGTCGATGACGACGTAGTCCTTGTCCTTCTTGAAGAGTTCCTTCGCCTTGATGGCGTTGTTGAGGTACCCGACGAGAGGGGTGTTCACGGACTCGTAGAGGTTCTCGATGCCGAGCCAGTCCTCGACCTTCGAGACACCGGACTCATGGATGGCGACGGTCCGCTTCTTCTCGTCGACCTCGTAGTCGCCGGTCTCCTCGATGCCCTTGAGCGGGTTGCCCGCCTCGCCCTTGGTCAGGCGCGTGACCAGCTTGGCGAAGTCGCCGTACCACTTGGTGGCCTGGTCGGCCGGGCCGGAGATGATCAGCGGCGTACGGGCCTCGTCGACGAGGATCGAGTCGACCTCGTCGACCACGGCGAAGTTGTGGCCGCGCTGGACCAGCTCGTCCGCGGACCACGCCATGTTGTCGCGGAGGTAGTCGAAGCCGAACTCGTTGTTCGTGCCGTACGTGATGTCGCAGGCGTACTGCTCACGGCGCTGGGCCGGCGTCATGTTGGCGATGATGCAGCCGACGGTCAGGCCGAGGAACTTGTGGACCCGGCCCATCAGCTCGGAGTCGCGCTCGGCGAGGTAGTCGTTGACCGTGATCAGGTGCACGCCCTTGCCGGAGAGCGCGTTGAGATACGCCGGCAGGGTACCGACCAGGGTCTTGCCCTCGCCGGTCTTCATCTCGGCCACATAGCCGAGGTGCAGGGCTGCGCCGCCCATCATCTGAACGTCGTAGTGGCGCTGTCCGAGGACCCGCTTGGCGGCCTCACGGACGGTCGCGAATGCCTCGGGGAGCAGGTCGTCCAGGCTCTCGCCGTCCGCGTACCGTTCCTTGTACTCGTCGGTGAGCGCCCGCAGCTCGGCGTCGGAGAGGTTGACGAAGTCCTCTTCGATGGAGCTGACCTGGTCCGCGATGCGGTGCAGTTTGCGCAGGATCTTGCCTTCGCCTGCACGCATGAGCTTGTTGAAGACGGACACTGAGGCTGGTCTCCTTGCCGGTCGGGCCTGGCACTGGGTCGTGGAATGGACTCTGGCGCGGGCACGGCAGGTGGGCCCCACCGCAACGGCCATCGTAAGCGAGGACCCCGTCGCGCCGGGAGGGCTGCCGCCGCGTCGGCTCCACCGTCCCCTCCCAGTCAACGGCCGGGGGGCGCCGAAGGTGCCGGGAAGTCCGAAAAGTGTTCGCTTCCCGGTCGGCTCCCCAGCAGAATCCGTACATGGAGCCGATCACCCTCACCACGGAGCGTCTGCTGCTGCGCCCCTTCGCCGGTGGCGACGCGGACGAGATCCATGCCGCCTGTCAGGACCCGGACATCCAGCGCTGGACGGTCGTGCCCTCCCCGTACAGCCATGCCGACGCGGAGTTCTTCGCCGAGAAGCAGTCCCCCGGCAGCTGGCACGACGACTCCGCGTACGACTTCGCGGTGGTCCTGCGCGGCAGCGGGGCGCTGGTGGGCGCGGTCGGCATCATCCGCCGCAATCTGCCCGGCACGTACGAGGTGGGTTTCTGGACCGCCAGGGAGCACCGGGGTCGCGGCTACACGTCGGAGGCGGTCCTGGCCGCCGCCCGCTGGACCTTCACCTCGCTCGGCGGCGACCGGCTGGAGTGGCGGGCCGAGGTCGGCAACGGCCCCTCGCGTGCCGTGGCGCTGAGAACGGGATTCCGGATGGAGGGCGAGCAGCGATCGGGACTGCTCAACAAGGGGGTACGGCGCGACGCCTGGATCGGTGCGCTGATCCCGTCCGATCTCGGCCTGCCGGGCACCGAAACCTATCTGCCCGCAGCCGGCTGACCCCGGTCGGTGAACTCCAGACCTGGATGTCAGTGCCTCCCTCTAGGGTGCGGGACATGACGTCTGTGCCGCCCCCCGCCGCCGAACTCTCCGCCGACCAGGCGCGCAGGATCGCCCTGCGTGCCCAGGGCTTCCTGGGTGCTCCGGACCGCCGGGCCGGGGTTCCGGGTGTGCTGCGGCATCTCGGTGCCGTGCAGCTCGACACGATCTCGGTGCTCGCGCGTTCGCACGAACTGATTCCGTACGCGCGCCTCGGCGCGATCGGCCGGCACGCGGTCGAGGAGGCGTACTGGTCGGGCGGCCGTACCTTCGAGTACTGGTCGCACGCGGCGTGCATCCTGCCGGTCGAGGAGTGGCCGCACTTCGCGTTCCGCCGCCGCGCCTACCGCTCGCGCCCCCACTGGCACCACGCCCTGCCGGACGGCGCGTACGAAACAGTGATCAAGCAGCTGCGCGCCGAGGGCCCGCTGACGGCGACGGAGCTGGGCGGCGCGAAGAACGGCGGGGAGTGGTGGGACTGGTCGGAGTCGAAGGTCGCCGTCGAGCGCGCCCTGATGTACGGGGAGGTGGTGTGCACCGAGCGGCGCAGCTGGAAGCGGGTGTACGACCTCGCCGAGCGGGCCCTGCCCGACGCCGTGCTGCACGACGATCTGGACGACGCGGAGTGTCTGCGCCGGCTGGTCGCGCTCGCGGGGCAGTCCCTGGGCATCGGCACCCGCGCGGACATCGCGGACTACCACCGGCTCAAGGGGGAGCAGTTCGACGCCGTCGTGGCCGACTCCGGTCTGGTGCCGGTGACGGTGCGTGGCTGGGCGAAGCCGGCCTGGGCGGACCCGGCGGCGCTGGCCTCGGAGCCGCGCGGGAGGCATCGCACGACCCTGTTGTCGCCGTTCGACTCCCTGGTCTGGGAGCGGGCGCGCACCGAGCGGATCTTCGGTTTCACGCACCGCCTGGAGGCCTATGTCCCCAAGCCCAAGCGGATACATGGCTACTTCGCGATGCCGCTGCTGGCGGGCGGAAGGCTGCAGGGCCGCGTCGACCCGGCGCGCGAGGGCAGCACACTGGTGGCCCGTCAGGTGTCCCTGGAGAGCGGGAAGGCCGTGGTACCGATGGCCGAGGCTCTGGTGGAGGCCGCGTCCTGGGTCGGCTGCACGGACGTCCGGCTGGAGCGGGTCGACGCACCGGAACTGCGCGGGCCGCTCGCTCAGGAAATCGCCCGCGCTCTGGCGTGAGCGCGCATTCCCTTCCCTTTACCCGGAGCCGGCCCGTTCGATCCGTTCGGTCCCGTCGTCGCAGCGGTCACCTGATCTCCAGGATCTTCTCCCGCATGGCATAGACCACGGCCTCCATCCTGGAGTGCAGCTGCAGCTTCTCCAGAATGTTGCGGACGTGGTTCTTCACCGTGTTCTCGGAAATGAACAGCTCCTTCGCGATATCGCGATTGTTCATGCCCGTTGCAACGAGTTTCAGGACTTCGAGCTCACGGTCGGTGAGCCGCGGCGCGGGCACCAGCCGGCGCTCGTCGGTCCGCTGGATCATCGACTTGAACTCGGTGAGCAGTTTGGACGCCATGGAGGGGCTGATCTGGGACTGCCCGTCGGCGACCGCGCGAATCGCCGTGGCCACCTCGTCCGTCGAGATCTCCTTGAGGAGATAGCCGGTGGCACCCGCCTTGATCGCATCGTAGAGGTCGGCCTCCTCATCGCTGATCGTCAGCATGATGATCTTCGCGCTGGGGGCCACCTCCTTGATCGACGTACAGGCCTCGATACCCCCGCGCCTGGGCATCCGTACATCCATCAGCACGATGTCGGGCAGCAGATCGGCAGCCTTGTCGACCGCCTCCGCCCCGTCACCCGCCTCACCGACGACCTGAATGTCCTCCTCCTGGGCGAGGACGATCTCCAGCCCTCTGCGGAAGAGAGCGTGGTCGTCCACCACGAGGACCCGGATCGGCTCCTTGTGGGAACCACTTTCCGCGCCGCTGCCGGTACCGGCAGCGCCACCGGCGTCATTCGCATCGCGCACGGGCCCGAAGGTGTCCGCCATCGTTCCTCCCCCTGAAGGCCATGGCCTGAAGTTCACAAACTGTCCGCCAACGGCAGTTCACAGAGCGCCGGTTGGCTTGGGACGACATGATTTCATGCCTGGACGTCGGAGCGGTGATCCCGTGGCCGCACACGGGTGCCCCTGGGGGCGCACAGACGCTCCAGGGGCACCGTGGGAGCGTGGCGTCAGCCGCCGAGCGCACCGCCCGCGCCGCCCGCCTCATCGGCGGCCAACGGATCGGTCCTCAGGTGAATGACACCGTAGTCATAAGCATGCCGCCGGTAGACGACACTGGGTTCCTTCGTCTCGGAGTCGACGAACAGATAGAAGTCGTGCCCGACCAGCTCCATCTCGTAGAGCGCTTGATCGAGCGACATGGGTGCGGCGACATGCGTCTTCTCGCGCATCACCAGCGGACCCTCGCCCTGTACCTCCAGCGAGCCGAACCTGGTGGTGGGCACGGTCTGGCCCGTCTCGCTGCCCACCAGATCCCCCTCGCCGTTGAACGACGCCGCGCCCGGCACGGTCTCGGCGACTTCCGCAGCGGGAATCCGGCCGTTGCCACGGCGGCTGTAGCGCTTGTCGTGCTGCTTGCGCAGCCGCGCCTCCAACTTGCCGGTGGCCAGGTCCAGCGCTGCGTACGGGTCGCCTGCGGCCGCTTCCGCCCGAATGACCGGCCCACGCGAACGGAGCGTGATCTCCACCCGGTCGGAACGATCGGCCTGACGGGGGTTCGGCTCCTTGGACACCTCGACGTCGAGGCTGATCACCTTGCCGTCGAACTTCTGGATCTTGTCCAGCTTCAGCTTCTCGGCCACGTGCTTGCGGAACCGCTCCGGCACCTCGGTCTTGCGGCCCTTGACGACGATGTCCACGCAGAACTCCGTTCCCGGATCGCTCCGCTCAGCGGCGGAGCGTCTCCCTTTTGCACCAGGCCCCGGTGATGACCGGAGCCGCGGACTCGGTGACTTCCACCTCCTCCTCCCCCATCGGCAGGGTCTCCACCCCACCGAATTCCCTGCTTCCGGACTACTGGTGAGTTGCCTGCCCGAAACCTGGCGGTGCATTCGTCGAGGTCCGGCATTCACCATTCCTCACAACCGAACATAGCCTGCCCGGCCTGATGTCGGCACCCGCTACTCGCACGTACCTCCGTTCAGGTCTTTTTACTCACTCACTACCTGCAACGATGCAAGTTCACTGACAGTTCCGGTTTGTTTCGAAGGCCGACGGAGAAACTGCGACAACGGCCGCCTGCCCACTGCCGTGTGCGATGCCCTCGCGCCCGCCCGCTGTCGCGATCGCCCGAGCCGCCTCGGCCAGCGAGGCACCGGTCGTCAGAAGGTCGTCCACCAGCACCACCCGTCCGGCCGCAAGCAGCCGTTCACCCCCGGCCACGACCTCCAGGGCCCCCGCGAGATTCTCCTGCCGCTGCCGGGCCCCGAGCCCCACCTGATCGGCCACCGGGCGCCGCTGCCGGAGCACCGCGACCACCCGGGCCCCGGTACCGCGGCGCCGTAGCTCACCTGCGGCGGCCAGAGCGATCCGCCGCGTCGGATCGTGGCCCCGCGCCGCCACGGCCCGCCGCGCCGACGGCACGGGGACGAGCAGCAGCGGGCCGACGTCGCCCGCATACCTCGCCCCGGCCTGTACGGCCCCCGCCAGCGCCTTGCCGAGCGGCCCGGCAAGCCCCAGAGCACCCCGCTCCTTATGGGCCAGGAGCACCGCCCGTACCGCGTTCTCGTAGCCTGCCGCCGCATGCACCACCGGCAGGCCTCTGGGCTCCGGCGCCGGCCTCACCCGGCGCGGCGCCTGGCCGCACAGGTCCGCTCGGCACTCCTCGCACAGCTCCGTACGCGGCCTGCCGCAGCCACCACAGGACACCGGAAGGACCAGCCCTGAGATCTCCCGCCACCACCCCCGCATGACTCCACTGTGCCCCTCCGGCAGGCACCCGGCCACCCCTGTGGAAAACGCGGCGCCGGACGCGCGGTTCCCGGCCCGGACGCGCGGGTCTCAGCCCGGGTAGACCAGCGAATGGCCTCCCTTGACCACCGTCTGCCAGTTGTCACCCGGCGACAGCTTCACTATCCCGTCACTCAACGTGGCCGCCATCAGCGGCAACTGCTCGTCGTCCGCCGCCGCGACCGACGACACCTGGTTCACGCCGGGCAGAACACCGGACGCGGGCGTCGAACCGTCCGCCTGCGCATAGCGCACCTGCTGGACGCCGCCCTGCTCCTTGCCGACCACCACGAGACGGCTCCGGCCCGACCACGACATCGCGGTCACGTCCGTCAGCTGGGGGGCGGCCTGGCGCAACTCCACCACCGACACCCGCTGATCCGTCTCCGGCCCGTGCCGCTCGATCCGGCCGATCTTCAACGTGGTGTGGCCGTCCTGGGTCACCAGGAGCGCGATCCGCACTCCGTCCGCGGACATCCGCAACGCCTCGATCCGGCCGTCCAGGCCCGGCACGGCGACCACCTCCGGTCTGCCGCCCCCACCGGCCAGCCGCAGCAGCCTGCGGTTGCCGGGATCCCGGTCGGCCACCCAGAGGTCGCCCCGGCCGTCCCAGCTCGGCACCGACAGACGGTCGTTCTCGTCCGCGGCCTTGCTGGTCACCGAGGCAGCCGGAAGCTCGCCGTCCGAGACGATGGACGACACATAGAGGGACGCCTTGTCCCGCGAGACCGCCGCCGCCGACTGCTCGTCCCTCGCCACACCGACCGTGCCCATCTGCACCGGTCCATGGCCGAGCGGGCCGGTCACCGCCTCCGGGGTGCCGCTGCCCTTGGTGCTCCCGGGAATACGCTCCACATGCCCCTTGCCATCGATGAAGTACTGGCTGTCCGGGCCGCTCGACGAGCCGTCAGGGGCGAACTCCTCCGCCTGATCCGTCCCCAGAACGCACAAAGGGGAGCCGTCGGAGCGTTGCAGCTCGACCTGCTCGACCCGTGCGGACGTCAGGTCCCGCAACGTGTAGAGGATCTGAGAGGCCATCATGCGGCAGGAACGCTGTCCGACGCCGTCCGCCTTCTTGCTGAGCGGGACCTTCAGAACATTGCGGTCGTCGGGGGTCAGGGAAGTGACGCCCTTCTGCAGCGTCGTACCCGCGGGGAAGCTGGAGCGGACCACCGGGCGCAGCCAACTGGTCGGTCCCGCCAGCAGGCTTCGGACGGCCTGCGTCACGGTGTCCATCTTGGTGGCGGGGTCCGTCCGGCTGCGGAGGTAGACGGGGTCGGCGACCAAGGTCGACTGCGCCTCCGTCCGCCCCCCGGCGAAGTAGTACTTGTCGACGGAACGGTAGAGACGTCTGAAGTCCGACTGCCCGAGCAGAAGGCCGTCCGGCACGCCATCGATGCGCCACTCCTTGCCCTCCGGCCCGTTCTCTCTCACCAGGCGCAGGGTCTGGTCGTAGTCCGTGGGCGCAAGTGGCTGGTAGGCGCTCTGGGCGTCGACCGTTGCCACCTTCTCACCGGTCAGGCTGTAGGTGACGTCCGAGACGCCGGGGTCTCTGTCGCGGAACGGACGGTCGCTCCGGTTCGGCGCCTTGGTGAGCACCGTCGTGAACGCGCTCGGCCTCCACTTGCTCGCCGCCTTCTTCGTCAGGTACATGCGGGTCGTCCTGAAGCCCGGGTCATCGCTGGTCATGGACTCCAGGAAGCCGTCGACGACCTCCTCGGGGGTGGCGTTGTCGCGCGGCGCCACGGCGTACACCTGTACCTGGGAGTCACCCGGCTGCGATGCGTCCACAGCCTTGACGTCCCCGGTGACAGGCATCGAGCTGCACGCGGACAGCAGCAGGACACCGCATCCGAGCAGTGCGACCAGCCCGGGCACACGCTCATGGCCGCCCCTGTGACGGTCAGTGCCCATGGTTCGCGTCCCCCCGGTCCGGGTCCTGCCCTGCAGAGTCGAAATCTCCACCCGGCCGTTCCTCGGCGGGGCGCGCGACCACGCGTGCGCCACTCCCCGGCAGGGCCGCAGGATGCACCGAGACCGGCGCCGTCCGGGAAGCCACGGGAGCATGCGAGGGTACGGGCAGTGCGGCGCGGTCGTTGCCTCCGGGCTGGGCCGGCACTGCCGTCAGCCGGTGCTCACTCCCGGTCGTGGGAGCGGTCGCGGCTCGCTCCCGGTTATCCCGGTTGCGCCGGGAATCCTCGGGTTCCAGCGGTATCGGCGATCCGCGCAGCGGTTCGTCCGCCGTGCGCGGCAGAGTGAGCCGGAACTGTGAGCCGCCTCCCGGCTCACCCCATGCCTGCAGCCAGCCGCCGTGCAGCCTCGCGTCCTCCACGGCGATGGACAGTCCGAGTCCGGTGCCGCCGGTCGTCCGCGCGCGGGCCGGGTCGGCCCGCCAGAAGCGATTGAACACCCTCGTCGCCTCGCCCGGCTTGAGTCCCACACCGTAGTCCCGGACGGCCACGGCGACCGCGCCTCCGGCCACTCCCATCCGCACCACGACGTCCCGGCCCTCGCCGTGCTCAACGGCGTTGACCACCAGGTTGCGCAGGATGCGTTCGACCCGCCGTGCATCAGCCTCCGCGATCACCGGCTGCTCGTCACCGACCACCCGGATCCGGGTGCCCTTGCGCTCGGCCAGCGGCTCGGCCCCGCCGATCACCCGTCGCACGACCTGCCGCAGATCTATCGGCTCGGCCTCCAGCGCCGCTGCGCCCGCGTCGAACCGGCTGATCTCCAGCAGATCGGAGAGCAGCGACTCGAACCGGTCGAGTTGATCCCCGAGCAGCTCCGCGGAGCGGGCCGTCACGGGATCGAAGTCGCTGCGGGCCTCGTGGATGACATCCGCGGCCATCCGCACGGTCGTCAGCGGTGTCCGCAGCTCGTGGGAGACATCGGAGACGAAGCGCCGCTGCATCCGCGACAGCTCCTCCAGCTGCTGGATCTTCAGCTGCAGATTCTGCGCCATCTTGTTGAAGGCCTCACCGAGCCGCGCGATGTCGTCCTCGCCCGTGACCTTCATCCGTTCCTGGAGCCTGCCGGCGGAGAGCCGCTCGGCGATGCCCGCCGCCATCCGCACGGGTGTGACGACCTGCCGCACCACGAACCACGCGATGGCCCCGAGCAGCACGACGACGAACAGCCCCGCTGTTGCCAGCGTTCCCCTGACCAGCGTCAATGACTTCTCCTCCTGCGTCAGCGGGAAGAGGTAGTACAGCTGGTACGGGTTGTGGTCGATGTCGTACAGCCGTTTGCCCACGACGAGTCCGGGCTGCGACGGCTGCCCGTTCGCGTACTGGATCCGGGAGTATGTCTGGAACGCCCCGGGGCCCTTGTTCACGGAGTCCCGCAGGCTCTGCGGAATGCTCACCGCCTCCACACTGCCCGAGCCGCGCGGCGCACGGGTGCCCTCGTCGGCACTGAGCGCCACCACGTTGAAGGCGTTCTTGCCGCCGCTGGCGAGCTGGTCGACGAGTTCGGTCCGCCAGGAGTTGTTGGCCGTGGTGCCGTCCGTCGTGTCACCGCCCTGCCCACCAGGGACGAGCGGAGCGTTGGCCTTCTCCTGGGCTGCGGCGAAACCGCCGGCGGCCTGGGTCTGGGCAGCCTTGCCCTTCGCCTCGAGAAGGCCGTTGCGTACCTGCCCGATCACGACGATGCCGAGCAGCAGCACCACACCGAGCGACATGAGCAGCGTGCCCGCCACGACCCTCAGCTGCAGATTCCGCCGCCACAGCCGCACGGCCGGCAGCAGCGGACGCCGCACCCAACGCATCAGCAATCGCGGCACAGGACCGCCGAGCGCCCGGTCCCGGATCAACCGGCCGCCCTGCAGAAGACGCCCCACCGGGGACGCCTTGTGTCCTGGAGCAGCAGCCCGCTCCGCACGGGCTCCCGGCTCCCCGGGCTGCGGAGCAGCGCTACCCAGGGGCATGTCAGCTCGGTCCGGCCTTGTAACCGACCCCTCGGACGGTCACCACGATCTCAGGCCGCTCCGGGTCCTTCTCGACCTTCGAGCGCAGTCGCTGGACATGCACATTCACCAGCCGGGTGTCGGCGGCGTGACGGTACCCCCACACCTGCTCCAGCAGCACCTCACGGGTGAAGACCTGCCACGGCTTGCGGGCGAGCGCGACGAGCAGATCGAACTCCAGCGGGGTGAGCGCGATCGACTGCCCCTCCCTCTTCACCGAGTGACCGGCCACATCGATGACCAGATCCCCGATGGTCAGCTGCTCGGGCGCCGGTTCCTCGGACCTCCGCAGACGTGCCCTGATCCGGGCGACCAACTCCTTAGGTTTGAACGGCTTCACGATGTAGTCGTCGGCCCCGGACTCCAGACCCACCACCACATCAACCGTGTCGCTCTTGGCAGTGAGCATGACGATCGGCACACCCGACTCGGCCCTGATCAACCTGCAGACCTCGATGCCGTCCCTACCGGGCAGCATCAGATCCAGCAGGACCAGGTCCGGCTTGGCCTCTCGAAATGCGGCAAGTGCCTTGTCGCCGTCCGCTACGAACGACGGCTCGAACCCTTCACCACGCAGCACAATCCCGAGCATCTCGGCCAGTGCGGTGTCGTCGTCGACGACAAGGACGCGTCCCTTCATAATCGACATCATCCCATTAGCTAATCGTTACCTGCGATGACCTGGCACACAGCTCTGCCAGTCCGACCCCCGTGACCGGGGAAACCACGCCCCCCTCCGTGACGATCGCCGTGACCAGCTCCGGCGGTGTGATGTCGAACGCGGGGTTGTACGCCGGGGCTCCCACGGGCGCCCCCAACAGCCCGCCTGCATCCCCTGCCCGCAAGGATGTGAACTCCGTCACTTCACTCCCGGGGCGCTGCTCGACGGTGATCGACGCCCCGTCCACGGTGTCCGGATCGACGGTCGTGGTCGGCGCCACGACGATGAACGGTACGTGGTGGTACTTCGCGAGCACCGCCAACGGGTAGCTGCCCACCTTGTTCGCCACCGATCCGTCCGCGGCGATGCGGTCGGCTCCGATGATCACGGCGTCCACCTCCCCCGCGGCGAACAGCGAGCCCGCGGCGTTGTCCGTGAGCAGGCTGTACGGCATGCCATTGCGCGCGGCCTCGTATGCCGTCAGACGCGCCCCCTGCAGCAGCGGGCGGGTCTCATCCACCCACAGCCGACGCAGCCGCCCCTCCCGGTGCGCTCCGAGCGCCACCGCGAAAGCAGTGCCCCGACCGCCCGAGACGAGCGCCCCCGTATTGCAGTGGGTCAGCAGTTGATGGCCGGGGCCCGGCAGCAGTTCGTCCAGGAGAGCGAGCCCGTATCGCGCCATACGCCCACTGGCCTCCGCATCTTCCCGGTGCAGTGCCCGGGCCTCGGCCAGCGCCGTCTCGGCGGCCCGCTCCGGACCGGCCCCCTTCCCGACAGCCGCCCGGTACGCCCCTACTGCCCGCCGCACCCCGTATCCAAGATTCACCGCGGTGGGCCTCGACCGCTCCAGCAGTCCTGCGGCCTCCACCACGTCATCGCCTCGCACCGCTGCGAGAGCCACCCCATAGGCCCCCGCGATGCCCAGCAACGGCGCTCCGCGTACCGCCAGCACCTGGATCGCCCGCACCAGCGCCGGCACATCGGTGCACACCAGCTCGACCTCCTCGGCAGGCAGTCGCGTCTGGTCGAGAAGCGCCAGTGCGGGACCGTCCGGAAGGTCGTCCCAGCGAAGTACGGCATGAGGCTCGATGCCCATACGCGATTGCGCGTCCTGATCAGCCATCCGCCCAGTCTGCCCGCTGAGCCGCCCACAAATGAAGGTACGAACGAGATACGACGCCAGACCCGTACCGGAGCAACGCGTGGCACGATGGCTGCCAACCTGCCGTCCCGATGCGCGGACAGGACCATGAAGGAGCGAGAATGAACGACACTCCGGGCTGGGCCTCGCCCGGATCTGCCCCCTCCGAGGGTCAGGGGGCAGGCGTCCCCCGGCCTTCCGACCCCATCGACGGCAGCGGCCCGGCGGCGAACTGGTCCCCCACGCAGCCGCCCGCAGGGCAGTGGTCCCCACCAAGCGCTCCCGGCACAGGCCCCGGCGCGCCTCCCCCGGCCCCCGGCTGGGGCGGAGGGCCTCAGGGCCACGGCTGGGGAACCGGGCCTCAGGGGCACGGCTGGGGGCAACCGCCTGTGGCGGCCAAGCCCGGTGTCATCCCGCTCCGGCCACTCGGCGTCGGCGAGATCCTCGACGGCGCGGTCTCCACGATGCGCGCCCACTGGCGCACGGTCCTCGGCATCACGTTGACGGTGTCCGTGATCGCCCAGGTCGCGATCACCCTTGTGCAGCGCTATCTGCTGCCCGAACCCGCGGCGATCGACCCGAACGCCACCGGCTCGGAAGCACTCCGGCAAAGCGCCGACTCGGCGCAGTCGGCACTCATCAGCAATGTGCCGTCCCTGCTCATCACCATGATCGCCACACTGATCACGACATCCGTACTGACCGTGGTGATCAGCCGCTCGGTGCTGGGCCGCCCCGTGACTCTCGCCGACGCATGGCGCGAGGCCCGTCCCCGCCTTCCCCAATTGCTCGGGCTCACGCTGCTGCTGACCCTGATCAGCGCCGCCATCATGACGGTCGGCCTGTTGCCAGGCATGCTGATCGGCTCCACCGCAGGCGCCGGGCTCGTCGTCATCGGGCTCCTGGCCGCGTTCGTCGTCGTCATCTGGCTGATGGTCCGTTTCTGCCTCGCCTCGCCGGCCCTGATGCTGGAGCGGCAATCGATCACGGCCTCCATGCGCCGCTCCGACAAGCTGGTCAAGGGGGCGTGGTGGCGGGCCTTCGGCATCCTGGCTCTCACCTGCCTGCTCACATTCGTCGTGTCCGTGATCATCGCCATCCCGTTCAGCATCATCGCGATGACCGTGGACGGCGGCGGTATGGACCGCTTCCTCACCGACGGCTCCATGGATTTCGGCTGGCCGTTCCTGATCGTCTCCGGCATCGGCCAAGTGATCACCGCGGCGATCACCTACCCGCTCTCCGCCGGTGTGATGGCCCTGCTCTACGTCGATCAGCGCATCCGTCGCGAGGCTCTCGACCTCGAACTCGCCCGGGCGGCCGGCCTGCCCGGATACGACACCAGGAGCTGATGCCATGTCGGGGGCGGGGGGCGCGACAACGGCACGGCTACTGATCCGCACGAGCGGCGGCGTACCTGTGGACACTCCGCGTGTCCCCGCCCGCGAGGCGGCAAAGCATGAGTTGTCCAAACCGATGTACCACGAGAACGATCCCAACCTCCTCCAACGCGGCATCGACCGTCTCTGGGGCTGGATCGGCGATCTCCTGAGCACGGCCTCCGGCGTCGCGCCGGGCGGCTCGCTCGGCCTTGTCGTACTCGTACTGGTCGTCATCGGCCTGGTCGCCGCACTCTGGTGGCGGCTGGGCACCCCCCACCGCACTGTGCGTTCCTCTGACGCCCTCTTCGACGACAGCCCCCGCAGTGCGGCCGAACACCGGACGGCCGCCGAGGCCCACGCCGCTGCACTTCGCTGGAATGCGGCGGTCCAGGAACGCATGCGAGCCATCGTCCGTGCTCTGGAAGAACGAGCCCTGCTCGACCCCCGCCCCGGACGTACCGCCGATGAGGCCGCCGCCGAAGCGGGCCATCCACTGCCCGCACACGCCAAGCGACTCCGCGCGGCCGCCAGAGCGTTCGACGATGTCACATACGGCGACCGCGCCGCGGACCAGCAGGCGTATCTGGACCTGCGAGCTCTTGACCTCGATCTCGAAACCGCGAAGCCTCTCCTGGCATCCGTGGTCCAGGGAGCAGTCGAATGACCGAGGTCACCGCCGTCCCCACCACCTCGGCCTCCCGCACCCCACGCCAGATCTGGTCCCGCACCCGCGGCCTGCTGCTCGCCCTGCTCGTGCTCCTCGCAGCCGGAATCACTCTGGCAAGCATGCGCTCCGGTGACCAGCACGGCCGCCTCGACCCCCGTTCCGCCGACCGCTACGGCAGTCGGGCCGTCGCCGAGCTCCTCAAGGATCACGGCGTCTCCGTCCACGTGGCCACCACACTCGACGACGCCACGGCCCAGGTCGGCGCCGACACCACGTTGCTCGTCACCTCCCCCGATCTGCTGACACCGAGCCAGCAGAGAGAACTGCGCGCCACAACCGCACGCTCGGCCGGTCGAACCGTTCTGCTCGCGGCGGGCCCGCCGTCCGTGGGCACCCTGCTTCCCGGCGTCCGTGCGGACTCCCGGCGACCGGTGGCGCCCCTCTCCCCTCAGTGCTCCCTGCCTGCCGCCCGCAACGCCGGCCATGTCGAAACAGGAGGCTTCCGCTACGCCTCGGACAGCCTCGACACCCTCGGCTGCTTCCCGAGCGAGGGCCTCCCCACCCTGCTCCTGGTCGAACACAGCGCGGGCGACACCGTTCTCCTCGGTTCCCCCGACCTTCTCTACAACGACCGACTCGGCAACCAGGGCAACGCCTCCCTGGCCCTTCAACTTCTTGGTTCCCGCCCGCATCTGGTCTGGTACCTCCCCTCGCTCGCTGATATCTCCGCTGCCGCCGACAACGGCGGTGACAATGCCGACGGCGCCCAGGGCAGCCGCAGCTTCGCCGACCTGATCCCCCGAGGCTGGCTGTGGGGCACCCTGCAACTCGCACTCGCCGCTGTGCTCGCCGCCGTCTGGCGGGCCCGCCGTCTGGGTCCCCTGGTCACCGAGCGGCTGCCCGTGGCCATACGGGCCTCCGAATCCACCGAGGGTCGAGCCCGCCTCTACCGAAGGGCGAACGCCCGCGATCGGGCCGCAGATGCACTGCGTTCCGCCACGCGCACTCGCATAGCCCCACTCATCGGCGTGTCCCCGCGCGATGCCCATTCCCCCGCAACGCTCATCCCTGCTGCTTCCGCCCGGGTCGGCGCCACCCACAGCGACCTCCGAGCCCTGCTCTTCGGTCCTGTTCCGTCCGACGATGACGCACTTGTACATCTGGCAGACCAACTCGAAACCCTCGAAAGAGAGGTACGCACGTCATGAGCGCCCCGCCTTCTGTGCCCGCCGGCACCACCGAGACTCTCGGGAACGGCGACACAGCCCGCGCATCCCTGGAAGCGCTGCGCTCCGAGATCGCCAAGGCCGTGGTCGGCCAGGACCCTGCAGTCACCGGACTCGTCGTCGCTCTGCTCTGCCGAGGCCACGTCCTTCTCGAAGGCGTCCCCGGCGTGGCCAAGACCCTCCTGGTACGGGCTCTCGCGGCCTCACTCGAACTCGACACCAAGCGTGTCCAGTTCACCCCCGACCTGATGCCGAGCGACGTCACGGGCTCACTCGTCTACGACGCCCGCACAGCAGAGTTCTCCTTCCAGCCCGGCCCCGTCTTCACCAATCTGCTTCTTGCCGACGAGATCAACCGCACGCCTCCCAAAACGCAGTCCTCCCTCCTGGAAGCGATGGAAGAACGCCAGGTCACGGTCGACGGAACCCCCCGCGCCCTGCCCGACCCGTTCCTCGTCGCCGCCACGCAGAATCCCGTCGAATTCGAGGGCACCTACCCGCTCCCAGAGGCCCAGCTGGACCGGTTCCTCCTCAAACTGACGATGCCCCTGCCGTCCCGCGACGAAGAGATCAGCGTCCTCACGCGGCATTCCACGGGCTTCAACCCGCGCGACCTCGAATCAGCGGGCATACGCCCCGTCGCCGGTGCGGCAGACCTGGAAGCCGCCCGCGATGCAGTCGCCCGGACCAAGGTCTCCCCCGAGATCGCCGGCTACGTCGTCGATATCTGTCGTGCCACGCGTGAATCCCCCTCGCTCTCCCTCGGAGTCTCTCCCCGAGGCGCAACCGCTCTGCTCTCGACCTCCCGGGCCTGGGCCTGGCTCACTGGCCGCGACTATGTCATTCCGGATGATGTGAAGGCCCTGGCGCTCCCCACACTCCGCCACCGCATCCAGCTGCGGCCCGAGGCGGAGATGGAGGGCGTCACCCCCGACTCCGTCATCACCGCAGTCCTCGCCCACGTACCCGTACCCCGATGAGGCGGTGAAAGTGGCTCTCACCGGACGTACCGCCTTGCTGGCCGCCCTGGGGTCACTCCCCGTAGGCATCCTGGCCCCCAGTTGGACAGGCATGCTCGCGGTCAACGCACCGCTCTCTCTGGCAATTCTGTGCGACTACGCCCTGGCCGCACCAGTGCGAACGCTTAAGTTCACTCGATCCGGTGATACAACTGTTCGACTGGGCGAGACCGCGGAAGTACAACTCACCGTAACCAACACTTCTGGTCGTCGTCTGCGCGCACACCTCCGCGATGCCTGGCCCCCCAGCAGTTGGCCCGCCGGGGCCGAGCAGGCATCGTCACGTCATGCGCTGACGGTTCCGGCGGGAGAACGCCGACGGCTGAACACCACCCTGCGACCGACACGGCGGGGTGACCGTCGGGCCGAACGTGTCACCGTCCGCTCTTTCGGCCCTCTGGGGCTTGCGGCTCGCCAGGGAAATCACGAGGTGCCCTGGACGGTACGTGTCCTGCCGCCTTTCGCCAGCCGTAAGCATTTGCCGTCCCGCCTCGCCAGGCTCCGCGATCTCGACGGCCGCACCAGTGTCCTGACACGTGGAGACGGCACGGAGTTCGACAGTCTCCGCGCCTACGTGCCTGGTGACGACACGCGCTCCATCGACTGGCGAGCCACGGCACGTCAATCCGCCGTCGCAGTCCGGACGTGGCGGCCCGAGCGGGACCGCCACATTCTCGTTGTCCTGGACACCGGCCGTACATCGGCGGGTCGTGTGGGCGACGCGCCCCGTCTCGACGCCTCTCTGGATGCGGCACTGCTTCTCACCGCACTTGCCACTCGGGCGGGCGACCGCGTCGATCTGCTCGCCTACGACCGCCGTATCCGTGCCCACGTCCAGGGCCGGTCAGCCGGGGAGGTCCTGTCGGCCATGGTGAATGCCTTGGCGCCGATCGAACCGGCACTCGTGGAAACAGATGCGCGGGGATTGAGCGCTGCCGTGCTGGCCGGCGCCCCTCGTCGCTCTCTGATCGTGCTCCTCACAGGCCTGGATGCAGCCCCCGTGGAGGAGGGCTTGCTGCCCGTTCTCCCCCGACTGACTCAGCGCCACACCGTGCTGGTGGCTTCGGTGGCTGACCCGCACATCGAAAAGATGGCCGAGGCCAGGGGAAGCGTGGATGCCGTTTACCAGGCCGCCGCCGGCGCACAAGCCCGAGCGAGACGGCTTCGCACGGCAGAGCAACTCCGACGTCACGGCGCGGTGGTTGTCGATACCACCCCGGACAACCTCGCCCCGGCTCTCGCCGACGCCTACCTGGCCCTCAAGGGGGCAGGTCGCCTTTGACCCGGACCCCCACATCAACGGAATCCATTCATCGGGGAGGAAGCCCGCCCGATGAACCCTGAAACGCGGAAAAGCCCCGTGCCACAAGGACACGGGGCTTCCCGTAAAAGGAGTTCGGCGGCGTCCTACTCTCCCACAGGGTCCCCCCTGCAGTAC
>NZ_JBIVON010000001.1:1007126-1431489 GCF_044754145.1 Streptomyces sp. NPDC093149 | reverse complement strand
CGGCAAGCCACGCACCCAGCCACGTACCGCACGGAACGTTCGGTCCCGCACCGGCAGCCTTCGACCCGGCAAGCCACGCACCCAGCCACGTACCGCACGGAACGTTCGGTCCCGCACCGGCAGCCTTCGACCCGGCAAGCCACGCACCCAGCCACGTACCGGGCGGCATCGGCAGTCACGTTCCCGTCGACCATTTCCCCACCGGCGCCGGGCACGACATCCCCGGTCACACGGCTCCGGGGCACGATCTGCCGCCCACCGGGCCGCACGGGCCGGGCCACGGCCTGCCCCACGGCACCGCGCACACCCCGGACGCCCCGCACACCCCGGGCCACGACGGCCCGGGAACGCACGGGCACGACGGTTCGCACGGTGGCGGCCACGACACCTCGCACGGCGGGCACGCGGACGACGTGGCCGCGCACGCCGACGACGCGGCGCACGCCGGTGACCACGGCGGCCACGGCGACCCGCACAGCGCGGCCGACGACCTCACGCACGGCGCCGACGACGCGACGAACGTCGGCCACCACGGTGGGGACGGGGTGGGGAACGGCGGTCCGGGTGACGGTTTCAAGTACACCCCGCACATCTCCGCCGACGACTTCGACGACCTCACGACGGCCGAGAAGCACCGGGTCGCCGCGGCCGAACTCACCGAGGGCACGGTCCCGTTCGCCGACGACACGGCGGCGATCAAGTACGGCCAGGACTACTGGAACGACTACGTGGACAATCTGGACCCGTCCGCGAAGCAGGCTCTCTGGGACTACACCGGTGA
Organism: Streptomyces sp. NPDC093149; assembly: GCF_044754145.1. Taxonomy (NCBI): domain Bacteria; kingdom Bacillati; phylum Actinomycetota; class Actinomycetes; order Kitasatosporales; family Streptomycetaceae; genus Streptomyces; species Streptomyces sp. NPDC093149. The sequence goes on along the minus strand of NZ_JBIVON010000001.1, from coordinate 1,430,708 downwards.
GACGTTCCCGTCGTACCACGACATGAACGGTCATCTGCGCGGCACTCCGGGATTCGGTCCGAAGCCGGAGGTGCTGCACGACATCGCCGAAATGGACAGGGTCATGTCGACGCGTCCCGTGCCCGACGACATCATGGTCGTCCGGGGTACGGGGCTGGGCCACCTCAAGCTGGACTCCCCGCTCGACATGCTGGGCAAGACGTATCCGGACAAGGGCTACACCTCCACGTCCCTCGGCAACCACCCGGTGTCCGGCTTCGCCGGCAAGGAGGCGATCCTGCACCTCCGCGTGCCGAAGGGGACGCCCGCCCTGTGGCTGGAGAAGGTCTCCAAGTTCGACGCGTCGGAGCGGGAGCTGCTCCTGGCCCGCGGTTCCGAGTTCAAGGTGACCCGCGTCTTTATGGAGAATGGCCAGGTCCAGGTCTACGGGGAAGTCCTGCCGCCGAACAAGGGAGTGGTACACGAATGAGCAGCGAGCAGCGGCCCAATCCGCGGCTGAACGAGGATCTGTTGTTCGACGAGGCGCCCGGCGGGCCGCCGCGCTACGGCTCCCGGTCCGACAAGCCCGTCCAGTACCTGACGGTGGCGGACAGGGACGGCGAGGCGATCGGCTACGTATGGGCGAACGACGAGGACGACGCCGCCGGTTGGCTGGTCCGCAAGGCGGGCGGCGACGAGGCGTTCAACAAGGGTGCGAGGTGGGCCCGGAAGCTCCACGACGCGAAGGCCCGGGGTGTCGCCCCGACGGCCGCCCTGGCGGAGATGATCGAGGAATCGGACCCTTCGAAGAGCAGCCATGTCGTGCCCGGCTCCCTGACCGAGGCGCCGAACGTCGATGTGGTCAGGAGTCTCGCCGCCGCGAGCTGACCATGACGTACGCATCCGAGGCACCGCGCTACCGCGCCGAGACCGACAAGCCGGTTCATCACCTCACCGTCGCCGATGCCCGCGGCGAGGCAATGGGCTACCTGTGGGCCAACGACGAGGACGACGCCGCCGGTTGGTGCCTGCGGCCCGCCGGTGACCGGGCCGGGTTCGGCGAGGGGCTCGAATGGTCCGCAAGGCTCAACACGGCCAAGGCGCGCGGGCTCCTTCCCACGGCGGCGCTCGCCGAGCTGGCCCGTGACTCGGACCCGAGGCGCGTCAGCCATGTCGTCCCGGACTCCCTGACCACGGCTCCGACCCTGGCCGCGCTCAAGGAGCTTGCCCGCGTCGTCACCGAGGCCGACGACCGGCGTCTGCTGGCTCAGCTCGACCGCGAGAACGCCGACTCGTGGCACGAGCTGGGGGGAGCGCTCGCCGCGCTCACGGACGAGGACCGCGCCGTGCGGTGGTCCGGGGGCGGGCAGCGGCCCGACGGCGCCCGGCGGATGAGCTATCCGCTCCACAGCGAGCGGCTCCAACGCCTGGTGCACGCGCTGTCCGCCGTCGGCGCGGTGACGCCCGCGTACCTGTGGCAGGACAACCCGCCGACGGGCGGCTGGGTCCGGCGGACGCGGTGCGCGCGGCCACGGCCGTGGTGCGCGGGGAACGGTTCTCCGACGGGACGATCGCCGAGGCGGTGGAGAGCGGTCTTCTCGACGCCGTGGCCGAGTCGTTGTGCGCTTGGTACGAGGGCGTGGCCGACGGTGGGCGGGACGATCCCTGACGCATGCGGAATGCGCATTGGCCGTGCTCGCTCGTGCCGCAACCTGGGCTGTACTGCCTGCTCGCCCATGCCCTATGTTGCAGGAGTGAATTAGTGGTTTCCCGTAGGGTGCCCGGCGAATGATGCGGAATGTGCCGCTCCCCGGAACTCATGGAAGAGACCCGGTCCCGGCCGCCGTTCCTCGCGCCGACGGCCGCTGACGTAACGACCACGACCGACACCACGTACGACTGAGGCAACGGACGACGAGACGAATGGCACGGGATTACGACAGCCAGCTTCTGGAGTCGGTGGCGGTACGCCGACGCAGGATGCGGGACGCGCTGTTGTTCGGCGCGCAGCGGGCGCGGCGTACGGCGGACGAGCGGCTCGGGAAGGTGTTCGCGGGGATCGCCATCGCCGCCGTGCTGTGTGCGGGATGTATCGGGTGGTCCTTTGTCCAGAACATGCTGGAGAAGCAGAAGGCCGAGCAGCAGAAGCAGCAGCGCCAGGAACAGCAGTACCAGCAGCCCGCGAAATCACCACAACCGGAGAAAAATGGGGAATCGACGAAGAATCCCCAATAGCTCGATGACTCCGGCCCATTCGGAAGGAGTTCTCCACAAAGGGGCCGGAGAAGGCGCTAGTAGCATGGGCACGCCAAGCTGCCCGACTCCTCAAACGTCGCGATGATAGGTTCCCGTAAAGTGGTGAGCACAGCAACGACTTCCCGAGCGCAGCTCAGCCGGGTGACCCTGGTCGGCGAACGACGCCGGGCCGATATCGTCCTGCCGTCCGATACGCCGATCGGGCAACTGCTGCCGGACATTCTGCAGTTGCTGGACGACCGGGCCGCAGCGCGTCCGATGACACGGCAGTTGATCACGTCGGACGGCTCCGCGCTGCCGCACGACAGCACACTGTCCTCGGCCGGGATCGCGGACGGTGCCGTGCTGCGCCTCGTCCGGGCCCACTCCGCGCCCCCCGCCCCGGTCGTGCACGACGTCACCGATCTGGTGGCCGACGACCTCGATCTGCAGGCCTGGCGCTGGCGTCCCGCCGCGCGGCGGACCAGTGCGGGTGTGGCGTCGGTGGCCTTCGCGGTGGTCGCCGCGCTGCTCGCCCGTCGTGAGTTCGCGCTCGACACGCTGACCGGCGCCCTCGTGGCCACGACGGTCGTCCTGCTGGCGGCCGGTGCGCTCTTCTCGAGGATCGGGCAGGGCAACCGGGGCCTGGCGACCGCGCTCCTGCTCGCCTCCGGCAGCCTCGGCATCGTCACCGCGTGGACCGCGGCCGATGCCTACGACTGGTCGGGAACGGCACGGCTCGCGGCCGTCGCGGGCGCGATCGTGCTGATGCTGGTCCTGCTCGGCTACTTCTCGCCGCTCGGCCGCGGCGGACTCATCGGCGCCGCCGCGACCACCGCGATCGCCGTGGTGTGGGAGGCCGTTGCCGCCGTCCAGGACGATCCGGCCCGGCTCGGGGCCGTCATGGCCGTCTTCTCCGTGGTGCTGCTCGGGCTGCTTCCCCGGCTCGCACTGGCGGCGTCCGGGCTCACCGCCCTCGACGACCGCCGGTCCGGCGGCACTTCCGTCAGCCGCCACCAGGTGGGCAACGCGCTCGCGGCCACTCACCGCGGCCTGGCCCTCGCGACGGTGGTCACCGCGGTCTCCGCGGCGGCCGGCGGCTGGCTGCTCACCCTGGCGGACAAACCGTCCGTGTGGACCGTGGCGCTCCCCTCGCTCGTCGCTCTCGTGCTGCTCTCCCGGGCGCGGGCCTTCCCGTTGGTCGCCGAGGTCGTGGCGCTCTTCGCCGCCGCCGCGATCCTGGTCGTGCGCCTCGTCCTGCTGTGGACGCAGCACGCCGGGGGTGCCGGGCCGCTCGCCCTGCTGTGCGTGGCCGCGGTGCTGCCGCTGCTCGTCCTGGCGGTGCAGCCGCCCGAGCATGTGCAGGTCCGGCTGCGGCGCATGGCCGATCTGGTCGAATCCATCGGCGTGGTGGGGCTCTTCCCTCTCGCCGTCGGTGTGTTCGGCGTGTACGGACAGCTGCTCAACAAGTTCTGACTCGACGCGCAGGTGCTCCGGGCGGGGCAGCAGGGCGAAAAAGAAGGGCAGACATGCCGAACGAAGACAACTGGCAGGGCGACGTACTGCGCGCCATGAGGGGCGGTGCCGCCCAGGAGAGCGCGCAGGGCCCCGGCGGGCAGGGGCACGGTGCCCCCGCGCAGGGGCAGGGCGGTCAGCCGTACGCCGCCCCCGCGCCGAACCCCGGCCTTCCCGCACAGGGCGCCCCCGCTCACGGGACGCACCAGCAGCAGGTCGGCCACCGGCAACAGCAGCAGGCAGCCGCCCCGTACCCCGGACCGCAGGAACAGCAGTACGCCCAGCAGGCAGCCCCGTATCCCGGCCACCCCGAACAGCACCGGCAACAACCGCCCCAGCGCCCCGGCCCCGCCGAACCGCAGCAGGCGGCGCCCCACCCCGTCGGTCAGCCGCAGCCGCAGCAGGCCCAGGCCGCGTACACCCCCGGCACCCGCCCCCACCGCACCCCCGACTCCCGGCCCGTGGTGGACAAGGGCCTCGCCGCCGTCGGCCGCAAGGCGCGCCATGGCGAGCCCTTCGCCGCTCGGGCGGCGCGCGCCCTGCGCGTGAGCGTGTCCTCGTCGGCCGCCCGCGAGGTCGCCCGGACCACCGCCACCGCCGAGATGCTCCAGCAACCCGTGACGACCGGCCGGCAGATCGCCGTCACCTCGATCCGCGGCGGCGCGGGCAAGTCGACCGTCGCCGCGCTGCTCGGCACCGCGTACGCGCACTACCGCCAGGACCCGGTGCTCTTCGTCGAGGCCGACCCGGCGCTCGGTTCGCTGCCGCTGCGGCTCGGCGCCGAGACGCTGCGCTGGACCACCGGCGACCTGGCGGGCATCATCGAGCCGCAGATGTCGCTGATGGACATCACCGGCTATCTCGTGCAACTGCCCGGCAATGCCTGGCTGCTGCCCGGCAGCCAGGGCCAGATCGGCGCGATGCTGGACAGCAGGGCGTACGAGCGGGTCATGGTCTCGCTGCGCCGGTACTTCGGCGTCACCGTCGTCGACTGCGAGACGCTGCCCGCCGAGGTCGCCCGGGTCGCGCTCTCGGCCGCGCAGGCCCGCGTGCTGGCCGCCCCCGCCACGCTGGAGGGCATCACCAGTACGTACGCGGTGCTGCAGTGGATGCAGTCGCTGCCCCGGCAGGTGATCGCCGGCACGGTCGTCGTGCTCAGCGAACTCGTGCCCCATCCCGGACTCGACCTCGCCGAGGCCGCCGAGAAGCTCAAGGCCACCGGAGCGGGCGTCCAGGTCCTGCCGTACGACCGGCATCTGGCGGCCGGCGGCGCGATCCGTACCGAACTCCTGGCGCACGCGACCCGGGAGGCCGCCACCCGTCTCGCCGCGGACGTGTTCCGGCTCTCTCAGCAGCACCACTGACCACGACCGGCAGCACCACCGACCACGACCGGGGGCACCACCGACGAGGGTCGGCGGCACCGCCGGTCCCCGGTCGCCCACTGATCCCCGATGCCGAGCCCGACCCCGAGTGACGGACGACGATGAGTACCCGACTGATCCACCGCCCGGCCAGGACCACCCGGCCGCCGGCCGCCTCCGAGGCACGCACCATCGAGGCCCCGCCGAACCTGCCCGAGGGCAAGTCGGGCAACATCGCGATGTCGCTGTTGCCCGTCGCCGGTGTGATGTCCTCCGTCGTGATGATGACGGTCGTGCGCAACAGTCAGTTCGCCGGGCTCGGCGCGATCATCCTCGTCGTCACCGTCATCGGGTCCGTCGCGCTCGTCTTCTCGCAGCGCGGCAAGGCCCAGCGCACCCGCCGCACCCAGCGCGAGGCCTACCTCGCCTATCTGGAGGACCTGCGCGAGGAGCTGTCCGTCGAGGAACGTGAACGGGCGGAACGGGCCGATGTCCTCAACCCCCCGCCGCACGCGCTGTACGACATAGTGCGCGACCCGGCGCGGGTGTGGGAGCGCCGCCGTCTCGACGGCGACTTCCTGCGGGTGCGCGTCGGTACCGGTGAGATGCCGGTACGCGATCTGAAGGTCGCCCAGCAGGGCTCGTCGGTCCTCTCCCCGCCCGACACGTTCATGCTCAACGAGGCGTCGGCGCTGATGGACCGCTTCCGTACCGGCACCGAACTGCCGCTCACCGTCCCGCTCGACCGGGTCGGCAACATCAGCGTCATCGGCCCGCGCGAGGACTGCCTGCGCGTCGCGCGCGCCCTGCTCGTCCAGACCGCCGCCACCCACGCCCCGGACGACGTGGCGATGGCCCTCGCCGTGCCCGGCGACCGGCTGGCCGACTGGGAGTGGGCCAAGTGGATGCCGCACCTGCTCGACCCGGAGCAGTTCGACGGCCCTGTCGCCGCGCGCCGGATCGCCCCCTCGGCGCCCCAGCTCGCCCGTCAGATCGGCCCGGAGCTGCGCCGCCGCGCCTCGTACGCGGCCGAGGTGCGGCGCGGTCTGTCCGGCAAGGACGCGCTGTCCATGACGTCCCGGCTGCTCGTCGTCACCGACGGGCACGGCGAGGACGCCGTCGACCTGCCGCGCCCGGACGACGCCGTCGGCCTGCGCGAGATGAGCGTCAGCGTGCTGCATCTGCTCGAACACCGGGTGCAGGAGCCGGGACACGTCAGCGTCCGGATCACCGTCGACGGCGACGCGGTGGTGATCGAGGATCTGCGGGAGCAGGAACCGATCAGTGCCCACGGCACCGTGGACGAGGTAGGCGTCCCGTTCGCCGAGGGGCTGGCCCGGATGCTGGCGCCGATGCGGCTGTCCGCCGAGTCCCTCGTCGACGCCCCGCTGTCGGGGCCCGTCGACTTCGCGGACCTGCTCGGCATCGACGACGTGGCACAGCTCGATCTGTCACGTCTGTGGGCGCCGCGCGGCGAACGGGCCTTCCTGCGCGTGCCGATCGGCATCAGCGACTCCCACCAGCCGGTGCTCCTCGACCTGAAGGAGTCCTCCGAGCTGGGCATGGGCCCGCACGGGCTGTGCGTCGGCGCCACGGGTTCCGGCAAGTCGGAGCTGCTGCGCACCCTCGTCCTGGCCCTGGTGGCCACGCACCCGCCGGAGGATCTCGCCCTGGTCCTCGTCGACTACAAGGGCGGTGCGACCTTCGCGCCGTTCGCCGACCTGCCGCACGTGGCCGGTGTCATCACCAACCTGGAGAACCAGGCGGGCCTCGTCGAGCGGGTGCACGCCTCGCTCGCCGGTGAGGTCAAGCGCCGCCAGCAGGTCCTGAAGGACGCGGGCAATGTCGCCGACATCGGGGACTACGCGGCGCTGCGCGCGGACCGGCGGCCCGATCTGGACCCGCTGCCGCATCTGTTCGTCGTCATCGACGAGTTCGGTGAACTCCTCACCGCCAAGCCGGACTTCATCGACCTGTTCCTGTCGATCGGGCGCATCGGCCGCTCCATCGGGGTGCATCTGCTGCTGTCCAGCCAGCGCATCGAGGGCGGCAAGCTCAAGGGCCTGGACACCTATCTCTCGTACCGGCTCGGTCTGCGCACCTTCTCCGCCGACGAGTCCCGTACGGTCCTGGACACCACGGACGCCTTCCATCTGCCGCCGCTGCCCGGATTCGGCTATCTGAAGGTCGACACCAGCCACTACGAGCGCTTCAAGGCGAGCTATGTCTCGGGCGCCTACCGGGGTCCGGTGGAGCGTACGGAGGAGGCCGGCTCGGGTCCGCTCGCCCTTGAGTACGAGGCCTACAACACCTTGGCCGAACCGGAGAGTACGGCCGAGGAGCCCAAGGTGCGGCGCCGGGAGACCGGGCCGACCGAGATGGGCGTCATCGTCGATCAGCTGCGTGACGCGGCCGGTCCGGTGCGCCGTATCTGGCTGTCTCCGCTGCCCGATGCCATCGCCCTGGACAAGGTCGCGGGTCCGCTGGAGGTGGGCTCGCGCGGAATGCAGCTCGCCGAGCGGCGGGGTCCGCTCCAGGTGCCGCTCGGGCTGCTGGACGACCCGACCAAGCAGTGGCAGGGCCAGTGGTACCTGGACCTGACGGTGGCGGGCGGTCACGCCGCGATCATCGGCGGCCCGCAGTCCGGCAAGACCACGCTCCTGCGCACGCTCGCCCTCTCGATCTCGCTGACCCACACCCCTCAGGAGGTCGGCGTCTACGGCCTCGATCTGGTCGGTGGCGGTCTCCAGGCCGTGTCGGGCCTGCCGCACGTGGGCGGGGTGGCCGGCCGGGCGGACCGGGAACGCGCGGCCCGTACCGTCGAGGAGGTACGGGGCATGCTCGCGATCCGTGAGGAGCTGTTCCGCGAGCACAGCATCGACTCCGTGGAGCAGTTGCGTTCCCTGCACGCCGCGGGCCGGCTGCCGCAGCTGGCGTCGGCCGAGATCGTGCTGATCATCGACGGGTTCGGCGCGCTGCGCGACGACTTCGACGAGCTGGACGACGCCGTGGTCGACATACTCAAGCGCGGTGGCGGCTACGGCATCCATGTCGTCGCGGGCATGCTCCGCTGGAACGACGTGCGCATCGCCACCCAGTCGAACTTCGGCACCCGGGTCGAGCTGCGGCTGAACGACCCCAGCGAGTCCAGCATCGACCGCAAGCTCGCCCAGACCCTGTCGCCGGACGAGCCGGGCCGCATCCTCACCGACGGCAAGCTCTTCGCGCAGGTCGCGCTGGCGCGCACGGACGGGCTGGCCGACACCTCGGACCTGGGCGCCGTCCTGGAGCACACGGCCCGTACGGTCCGTGCCACCTGGAGCGGCGAGGTCGCCCAGCCGGTACGGATCCTGCCGCACGTGCTGGAGCCGCATCTGCTGCCGGGCCCCGTCGCCGAGCCCCGGCGGGTGCCGATCGGGCTGGACCAGACGGCGCTGGCGCCCGCCGTGCTCGACCTGTTCCAGCACGACCAGCATCTGCTGATCATGGGCGACAGCGAGTGCGGCAAGACGAACCTGCTGAAGACCATCGCCGGTGGACTCATCGAGCGCTACGGCGAGGAGGAGCTGGTCTTCGCCGTCATGGACCCGCGGCGCGGCCTGCGCGGCGCGATTCCGGAGGAGTTCCGGGGCGGTTACGCGTACAACCCCAAGATGTGTGCCGGCCTCGCCGCCGGTATCGCCACCGAGCTGGAGAAGCGGCTGCCCGACGACCGGGCGGACACCGAGGACCTGGAGCCGGGCAGTTGGGGCAGCGGTCCGCGGATCGTGATCCTCGTCGACGACTACGACGTGCTGACCACCGCGGGCCAGGCGCCGCTCGATCCGTTCCTGCCGTACATCCCGTCCGCGGTCGACATCGGGCTCCACTTCGTCCTGACGCGCCGGGTCGCGGGCGCGTCGCGCGGCATGTACGACCCGCTGGTGCTGGGGCTGCGCGAGTCGGGCTCCTCGGCGCTGCTGATGGCGGGCGACCGGAGCGAGGGGCAGCTGTTCCCCGGTGTGTACGCCACGCAGCAGCCGCCGGGCCGCGGGGTGTTCATCCAGAGGGGCCGGCCCCACCGCCTGATCCAGACCGTGTACACCGCCGAGTGACGCACCGGGGAGCCGTCCCGTACCCGCGGGGCGCGCCCCGCAGCGCATCCGCACCCCGGACGAAGAAGGAACGGCCGACCACATGACCAAGGACGTCATCGCCCTCACCACGCGCATGCCCGACCCGTTGACCGTGCTCGCGGGTCTGCTCTCGGGCGGCCCCGACAAGCTGGTGGGGACGGCGGGCGAGGATGCCGTCGTGCAGCTCTGCGACGAGCAGGGCCGGCCGCTCGTCTCCGTCGAGGCACCGCTGCTGGTGCAGGTCGCGGGCGAGGCCGAGCGGCTGCTCGGGGCCACCGCTCCCCCGGTCCCGTTCTGGTGGACGGAGGCCCGTGCCACCACCGGTGTCGAGGAGGCCGAGCTGCTCGCGGGGACCTTCGCGGCCCGGATCGCCACGCTGGCCGGGGGTTCCGCCTGGCCGCCGGAGGCGGCGCGTTCCCTCGCCGTGGTGAAGACCGACGGTGTGAGTGTGGCGCCCACGCCCGCCGCCGCGCAGCCCGCCGTGGACGCCCTCACCGACAAGGTGGCCGTCGTCATCCAGGACCGTCCGGTGATCGCCATGACGGCCTGGCTCTCGGACGCGTTCCGGGCCGCCGCCGACGCCGAACTGGGCCTCCAGATCGTCACCTCGCCGGGGGTCACGCTCTCGCCCGCCGTACGCAACAGTCTGAGCGGCTGGCCGTCGCGCTGGGTGGTGCAGGACGAGAAGGACGGCTACTACGACGGACTGTCCGGTGCGGTACTGCGGTGGCAGAACGGTCTGTTCTCACCCGTCGAGGCGGCCGACCCGGTGCCCGGGGACCCGCGTACTCCGGTGGCCGCCGCCTACCGGGAGGTCGCGAACACCGGCGAGCGTCAGCTGGCCGTCTCGTTCCGCACGGTCCACCCCGCCGACGATCGGCTGGTGCTCGGCGGGGCCCTGGAGTCGGTGTGGCGCGAGCTGACCGGCGAGGCTCCGGCCGGCTGGGGCACCGCGGAACCCGCCAACCTGCCCTGGTCGCTGCGCCGACTGACCGATGTCGCCCACGAGCGGGCGCCCGAGCCGACCTGGCTCGTGGTGGTCGGCTCCCCGGACCGGCCGGGCCTGGCGACGGTCCGCATCAGCCGTACGAAGGCCGGTGTGGAGGAGGACGTCACGCTGGCGTTCGGCTACGGACCCGACGAGGAGCCGCCGCTCGACGCGCTGCCCCGGACCGCGGAGATCCTCGCCACCCGTCATCACCTGCAGTCCATGCTCATCCAGCTCCGCAAGGCCCGCCGCGACCTGGCCGTTCCGCCGCGCTTCGAGGGGCCCGGTGTCCCGCTGGCGTTCGTGCTCGGCGCGGAGGAGGTCCGCGAGATGCCCGGCGACCGTGCCCGGCGCACTCCGCTGTCCGAGCCGCCGGTCCAGCTCGGCCCGAGTTCCCGTCCGTCGCTGTACTACCCGCTGCCGGGCGACCCGTCGGACCTGTCGGGGTGGCAGGACTTCGAGCGGCTGATGCGGCATCTGAAGGGCGCCTGAGCCTGCTGTGAAGCGGCCCCGGGCAGGAGGATCGCCGACCTGCCGGGGTACTTCGGGGAGCGCACCGGAGCGGCGCGGAATCGACGATTCTCGCGGCCGTCGGCGCGGTCGGCGCGGTGATCGTCTCACGTGGTCGCCGACCGCTCGGAGATGTTCATGCCTCCCTGACGACCATGCAATTTCGGTCACCCATGGCTTCCCTCCCTCGCCCACTCGGGGTTGACTGGGAGTCACGCATGGTGATGCCACCGTCCTGAGCCGAGGGCGTTTGCCATCGCGGGCCCGCGGGCCCGGCCCCGATGCCCCGACCCCGGCGGAGGAGAGTGAGCAGGGATGACCGCCTCGACCCGTACGGTGACCCTTCGGCCGGGAACGGGCGGTCCGTCTCCCCGTGCGTCATGGCTTCGACGCGTGAATTCGATCAGCTCGACGTTCGCATCGTTCATCCGCATCGTTTCGACGAGGGGCATCAATGAGCCAGATCGTGCTGCCAGAGTTTCATATGCCGTTCCTGAGCGCCGGGTGCAATCCAGGGATCGAGGAGACCAGGAAGGCCGCATGGGAATGGGCCGAAACCAATGGGCTCACACTCTCTCCGGTGGCCCGCAAGAAGATGATCCGGACAAGGCCCGAACTCTGGATATCCCTCATGTTCCCGACCGCTTCGCAGCAGCATCTCGATCTCTTCTGCCAGTGGCTCTTCTGGGCCTTCCTCGTCGATGACGAGTTCGACGACGGACCCGCCGGACGGGATCCGCGCATGTGCGAGGCGGCGATCGACCGACTGGTGGCCGTGCTGGACGGCACACCGCCGCGCGGCGCCATGGAGCACGCACTCGCGGGGCTGCGGGCCCGGACGTACCCGGACCGCTCGACGCGCTGGATCCGGCAGTTCCGGCGGGACACGGTCGCCTGGTTGTGGACCTACTACGCCGAGGCCGTGCAACGGGCCGCCGGACAGGTGCCGACCAGGGCCGAATTCGTGAAGCACCGCCGGGATTCGGTGGCCATGCAGCCCTTCCTGGACCTGCATGAGATCACCGCCGGAATCGACCTACCGGAATCTGCCCGCAGCCTTCCCGCGTATATCGCCCTGCGCAACGCCGTGACCGACCATTCGGGGCTCTGCAACGATATCTGCTCCTTCGAGAAGGAGGCACTGTTCGGGTACGAGCACAATGCGGTACGCCTCATTCAGCGCGACCACGGATTGACTCTCCAACAGGCGGTCGACGAGGCCGGGACGCAGCTCGCGGAGACAGCGGAACGGGTCCGGCGTGCCGAGCAGGAACTGATCGCGGAAATAGAGGCGGCCGGGATCCACGGCCCGACGCGGGCCGCGCTGGAGCGGTGCGTGCAGGACTACCGCGGGCTGGTCAGGGGCGACTTCGACTACCACGCCCGCGCGGAGCGCTACACCCGCCCCGATCTGGTGGAGGTCGACCGACGGGAGTCGCTGTCACGGTTCTTCGCCGCCTGACGGGTACCGGCGGGCCATGGCACGAGGGAGGCCGGAGTCCGGCGCACCCGGACGCAGCCGGATCCGGTCGCCCCCGTGACGGCCACCGATCTGCTGCGGCGCGTCCCGTTGAACCGGATGGCCGACGCCCGCGCCGATGCCTCGGGGCACCCGGCCCGGGACCCCCCGCCGTGGTGCACGCCCCGCGCGACGACGAACCGCGCGGCCGGGCACCGTACCGCGGGAACGCCTGAGACCGGCCGTTCCGCCGTGACCGGAGGCGACGGGTCGACGGCCCCGGCCCGCGGGCCGGGGTCCTCCGGCCGTCAGCCCTTGTTCTGCGCCGCCCAGAACTCGTCGAACGTGAGCAGCCCGTCGCCGTTGGCGTCGTGCGAGTTGATGACGGCCTGGGCCACCGGCTCGGTGACGTACGGGTCGCCGAGCTGAGCCATCACGCTCTTGTACTCGGCCGCCGATATGAGCCCGTCGCCGTTCAGATCGAACCGCTCGAATGCCTTGCGCGCCGACTCGATGTCCGCCACAGTTCCGCCCTTCGTGATGCCTCACCCATGCCTGGCCGGGGTCCGGCCAGTGTCTGACTGACGGGGGTCAGATTAACGGGCCTCGCGGATGGCGGTCGCGGCGGCCGGTCGTCGATCATGGGTGGGTGTCCCGCCGCCCGGCGGGACACGACACGGCCGGGGAGCGGGACTCTGATGGACGACACACTGGTACGGATCATGAACGATGCGGCGCACGGACGGTTTCCGCCTCCGGACGGGTCCACGACGGTGGTGGGGCAGCCCGACGCACGGGACGCGGGCGTGCTGGCGTTCACCGCGCACTCGGTGGTGTTCACCGACGAGGATCCCGAGTGGGTGCGGGACGTCCTGGCCGCCACCCCCGGCGACGAGCTCGCCGCGACGATGAATCCGTACTTCCTGAACGCGCTGCTGGCGCGGACCGGCCGGCACATGAACACCATCGATCTGCTCACGGTCGCGGACGCGCTGCCGGGCGAGCCGGAGATCGCGCTGCGGGAGATCGCGGACCCGGAGCATCCGCGGGTGGCACGGGCGATGAAGTACCGCGACGAGGTGCGGGTCTGGTCCGCCGAAGGCGGTGTGGTGATCCTCGGCCGGGGCGTCGCGGGACGCTGGGAGACGGCGATCGAGGTGGCCGAGGAGGCGCGCGGCCGAGGCCTGGGCGAGCAACTGGCGTGCGCGGCAAGGCATCTGGTGCCGGACTCGGCGGTGTGGGCCCAGCAGTCGCCGGGGAACGCCCGCAGTGTGCGGACGTTCCAGGCGGCGGGCTATCGGCCGGTGGGCTCGGAGGCCCTGTGGGTCGCGGGGTGAGGATCCAGCGGATCAGCTGCGCCACGGCTTGTAGTGCGGGTTGTCGACGCACTTGTTCATGATCTCGGTCTTGGTCGCCCGGTCGATGGGGCATGCCCCGACGATGAACGTGCGGTCGACGCCGCCGGGGAAGGCGACCTCCACCTGGTCGGCGTACTTGTGGGTGTCACCGATCGTCTTGTTCACGTCGATGCCGCCGGGAGCGTCGATGTAGTAGTTGAACTCGCTCTTCCAGCGCTTGTACAGGTCGTGGTCGTACGTGGTGGAGACGAACGGCGAGGGCTGGTTGACCAGGACGTACTTCTCCAGGTCGTACTGGCCGTAGTCGATGTCCCTGGCATGGAAGCCCTCGTCGAAGATGGCCTGCGGGCCCCGGCCGTCCGCCCGGTAGAGCTGGCGGCAGTTGTCCCGCCAGGAGGGGCGCGGGGTGATGCGGCGGATGTCCACCGGGTCGGCGGCAGCGAAGAGGTGGTCGGCGACGACCGGGCAGCCGCCGGGCTTGAACGCGACGGCCGCGGGAGCGGCGGCGGGGGCGGGGGCGGCCTCGGTGGCGGCGGCCGGGACGAGTACGGCGGAAAGTGCGACAACGGCGACCGCGGCCCGACGCCGCAGACGAGAAGTGATCATCATGACGGTCACTGTCTCGGCAGTGCGGTGCCGGGCCGTGGAGCATCACCCGAAGGCGAGCGTGTCAGGCGGAGTATTGACGTCGGGCCGTCAGCGGAAGACGCCGGTATGACCCAGCGAGTACCGGCCCGGCTGCGGGTAGACGGCGAGTCCGTGCGGGCCGCTGCCCACCGGGATCCGGGCGAGCTGCTTGCCGGTGGAGGTGTCGATCGCGTACACCTCGGAGTTGTAACGGCCGCTCAGCCAGAGGACCTTGCCGTCCGTCGAGACCCCGCCCATGTCCGGGCTGCCGCCGTGCGGCAGGTGCCACTTCTTCACCAGCTTGCGCTGGGCGAAGTCGAAGACGGAGATGGTGCCCTCGCCCCGGTTGGAGATGTACATCTCCTTGGAGTCGCGGCTGACGTAGAGGCCGTGGGCGCCCTTGCCGGTGGGCAGCAGCTTCGGGGTGGTGAACTTCTTCCCGTCCAGGACCCACACCCCGTTCGCGACCATGTCCGCGATGTAGAACGTACCGCCGTCGGGCGACAGCTTCACGTCCTGCGGCATCGCACCGCCGAACGGCAGCTTCTGCTGGGCGACGACCTTCATCTTCGCCGTGTCGACCTTGAGGAGTTCGCCGGAGAACTCGCAGGAGACGATGAAGTAGCGGCCGTCCGTCGAGAAGTCGGCGTGGTTGACTCCCGCGCATGTGACCGGAACGGCCTTGGCGGTCTTCATGGTGTGGGCGTCACGGAAGACCAGTTGGCGATCCATCGAGGCCATCACCACGGCGTACTTGCCGTCGGGGGTGAAGTAGAGGTTGTACGGGTCGGAGACGGGTACCGTGCGGCCCTTCTTCCCGGTGGCGGGATCGATGGCCGTGAGGCTGTCACCGAGATCGTTGTTGACCCAGAGGGTCTTCAGGTCCCAGGACGGGACGACGTGCTGCGGCTGGCGGCCGACCTTGATGGTCTGGATGACCTTGTACGTCGCGGGGTCGATCACCGACACCGTGTCGGAGTTGGTGTTGGGGACGTACACCCGGGAGGGGAAGCCCTTGACCGCCGGGGAGAGCTTCCCCGGCCGGTCGGCCGCGTAGATGTCCTTGGCGTCGAGAACCGGCGGCATGCCGGGCAGCCCCGGCGGTGCGGGCGGGGTGAGTTTCTCCGACTTGACGGGCGGTGCGGCGGCCTCGCTGCCGACGGCCTCGACGTTCCCCTTCTCGGCGGGGGAGCCACAACCGGTGAGTACCGCGAGGAGGACGCCCCCGAGCAGGGCCGCGGTGTGCTTGGTGGAGGTAGACATCAGGTCAGCAGCTCCGTGGTCGTCACCGCGCGCAGTCGGCGGCGGTCGATTTCGGTGAGGAGAAGAGGCAGGGCGGCGACCGTGTCCGCGTAGCCGAAGTGCAGGCTCACCACCGATCCGTTGCGGATCTCCCCGGCCACCTTGCGGGTGACGGCCGCGGCGCCGGGAGAGGTGAAGTCGAGGGAGTCCACGTCGTAGGAGAGGACGTGCGGGTAGCCCGCGGCGGCGGCGAGCCGCTGGACGAGCGGGGTGGCGTACCTGGCGCGCGAGGGCCGGAACCAGGTGCCGATGGAGCCGGTGAGCCGGCGCAGCCGCTGGGCGCAGCCGGTGATCTCCGCGTACGCCTCGCTCTCGCCCATCGAGGAGATGTCGACATGGTGCTGGGTGTGGTTGCCGAGGTCGTGCCCGCCGTCGAGGATGCGACGGGCCATCTCGGGGTGCTCGTCGAGCCAGCTGCCGACGGCGAGGACGGTGATCCGGGCGTGGGCCCGTTCGACCTCGGCGAGCACGGTCCGGGCGATGGCGGGGTCGCCCTGGCCGTGGAAGGTGAGGGCGACGCGGGCGCGGTCGCGGGGGCCGTGGTCGATCTGGGCCGGCTGTCCGGGGAAGCGGCGCGGGGTGGGCGCGGGGTGCGGGGCGGGATGCCCCGTGGGCGTGGTGATGGAGCGCTGCGCGCTCGCGGCGGTCGAGGCGTTCCCGGCCGACACGGTGGAGTCGCCGTGGTCCGCGCATCCGGCAGCGAGGACACCGGCGAGGGCGGCCCCCGCTCCGGCGCGCAGGGCGCTGCGGCGGTGCACCGGTCGGTCGGAGGCGTTCATGTGCAGAACAGTAGGCACGAAACGGTCAGAAGAAATTATTGCGGACTTACAGGTGAAGCGAATGAATCATTCGCCGAATCCCATAAATATTCATGCTTTTCCAGGCAAGTGACCCATCACACCTATGATTCACATGAAAAATACCCCACAATATCCATGAATGCCCTTTTTGCACCTTTGGCGGCTAGGTCGCCCATCTGCCATAGTCGGTCACACGACCGCACCGACCCGAGCCCGGTCGTCACAAGCGGCCGTGAACACACCCCCCATTTCACGGCCCCCCACACAGCAGCCCCCGAAGCGCCCCACCACGGCGGACCGGGGGCTTCTGTGCATCCGGAACGGGGGCCGCCCGGGTCAGCGGTCGGAGATCCGCATCTCGAACCACGTGGTCTTGCCGCGCGGCAGCAGATCCACTCCCCACCGGTCGGAGAGCTTGTCGACGAGGAACAGCCCGCGCCCACTGACATCCATCGCCTGGACGGGCATCAGGCAGGGCAGCCCGCGCGAGGGGTCGCGCACCTCGATCCTGATCCAGCCGCGACGCCGCAGCATCCGCAGCCCGAAGACCCGGGCGCCGGTATGCCGCACGGCGTTGCCGACGAGCTCCGAGACGAGCAGCACGGCGTACTCGGCGGTCTGCGCGGAGAGCGCCCACTGACGCAGCACCACGCACGAGGTGAGCCTCCGGGCGGTGGCCGCGGACTCCGGGCGGGACGGCAGCCGGACCTCTCCCTCCGCCGGATTCCCGAACAACTCCAGCGCCTTGAACGCCTGTTCGTCCTCGATGGTCGGCATCCACCGCGCCGCTGTCGCGCCGCTGCGCGGTCGCGGCTGCTCCACACCCTCCAGACCCGCCATGCACACCATCATGGCCGCAAGGCGGGCGCTCCGGGGCCGTTCCGAGGGAATCCGCACCCCGGAATACATCATTCCGCAGAGGTCGATCGGCATATGCCAGTGGCAGAATGTCGCCCCTCGCACCCCTGCTGACCTGCATAGATACCTCGTCCGGGCGACTTTGCCGGCCTCTACGGACAGCCGGACATCAAGGTCCCCTTGAGGTCCGGCCAATCCGCCCGCACGGATGAACCCGCGTCAACCTGAGCCCAACTGGCGTTCGCTCAGAGGAATTTGGCCTTGCCCGGCCCCTCTTCCACAAAGCTGCGCATTCCGCGCTCCCGGTCCTCGGTGGCGAACAGGCCCGCGAACCAGTTCCGCTCGATCGTGAGCCCGGTGTCGATGTCCGTCTCCAGCCCCGCGTCGACGGATTCCTTGGCGGCGCGCAGCGCAAGGGCCGGCCCCTTCGCCAGCGCGGCGGCCCAGGCGTGCGCCTGCTCGTACACCTCGGCGGCGGGCACCACGCGGTCCACCAGGCCGATCGACAGGGCCTCCTCGGCCTTCACATGGCGACCGGTGAAGATCAGGTCCTTGGCCCGGGAGGGACCGATCAGCCGGGCGAGCCGCTGGGTGCCGCCCGCGCCGGGGATCAGTCCGAGCAGGATCTCCGGCTGGCCCAGCCGGGCGTTGTCGGCGGCGATCCTGAAGTCGGCGCAGAGCGCCAGCTCGCAGCCGCCGCCCAGCGCGTAGCCGGTGACTGCGGCGACGACGGGCTTGGGGATCCGGGCCACCGCGGTGAAGGAGTCCTGCAGCGCCTTGGACCGTACGACCATCGCCGTGTGGTCCATCGCCTGCATCTCCTTGATGTCCGCGCCCGCCGCGAACACCTTCTCGCCGCCGTAGAGGACCACGGCGCGGACGTCGTCGCGCCGGGTGGCCTCCTCGGCGAGTTCACGCAGCCGGTCCTGGGTGGCGACGTCCAGGGCGTTCATGGGCGGGCGGTCCAGCAGGATCGTGCCGACGCCGTCGCGTACTTCGAGGGTTACGGTCATGAGAGGCAGGTTACGGCCTGGTGCACGACAGCGAACGGGCCCGGTGCTGTGACCGACAGCACCGGGCCCGCTCGTGTTCCGTACGACGAGAGCTACTTGGTCCACTCCGCCCAGGACATGTTCCAGCCGTTGAGGCCGTTGTCCGGCTGGATCGTCCGGTCCTTGGAGTTCTTCACGACCACGACGTCGCCGATGAGCGAGTTGTCGAAGAACCAGGCCGCCGGGGTCGTCTTGCTCCACGCGCCGCGCACGTCCTGCAGACCGACACAGCCGTGGCTGGTGTTGGCCGAGCCGAAGACACCGGATCCGCCCCAGTAGTTGCCGTGGATGAAGGTCCCCGAGGTGGACAGGCGCATCGCGTGGGGCACGTCCTTGATGTCGTACTCGCCGCCGAAGCCCACCGTGTCACCGTTCATCCGGGTCACCTTGAGCTTCTCGCTGATGACCATCTGACCGTTGTACGTGGTGGTCGCGGGGGCGCCCGCCGAGATCGGGATGTCCTTGATCTGCTTGCCGTCGCGGACGACCTTCATCCGATGCGTGCTCGCGTCGACGCTGCTGACCTGGCTGCGGCCGATGGTGAAGGAGATCGTCTTGGCCTGCTTGCCGTAGACACCGGGGCGTCCCTCGACGCCGTCGAGGTTGAGCTTCACGGTCACCTTGGTACCGGCGGCCCAGTACTCCTCGGGGCGGAAGTCGAGCCGGTCGTTGCCGAACCAGTGGCCCTCGATCGGTATGGACGGCTCGGCCGTCACCTTGATGGCCTTCTCGACCGCGGCCGGGTCGGTGATGCCCCGGGTGAAGTGGATGGAGACGGGCATGCCCACACCGACCGTGGAGCCGTCCTCCGGGGTGTACTGCCCGATGAAGGTGTTCTGCGGGACCAGCGTCGTGAAGCTGGTGTCCTTCGCCGACTCACGGCCCTTCGCGTCCTTGGCCACCGCGTGGACGCTGTACTTGGTCGCGGCGGCCAGATGCTGGTCCGGCGTCCAGCTCGCGCCGTCCGCCGCGATCTTCCCCTCGACCTCGGCGCCCTTGGGGTCGGCGACCTTGACCGTGGTCAGCTTCCCCTGCGCGGCCGAGATCTTCAGTGCCCCGCTGGTGGCGACGGAGTCCGCCCCGTCCTTCGGTGCGACGGTCACCACGGCCTGCGAGGCCGTGGTGTCCTCGGTCCTGCCGCCCTTGCCCGTGTCACCGGCGTCTCCCCCGCCGCACGCGGTCACCAGGAACAGCGCCGCACCCAGTACCAGAGCCAGCGTTCCGGTGGCTCGCCGCTCGCGCCGCCCGCTGTGCGCCCCGGCCGATGCCCCCGATATCGGCTGCCCGTTCAATGTGCTCGTCTCCCCTCACACGGCCCGGCCCCGCCAAGGCCCTGGGAACCCCTCGGGTTCCCGCCCCCGCGCGCTGCACATGCACGCTCAGCGAAAGATAATCACACCGAACCGGCGGAGTTGACCCCGCGGATGTCACCGTTCAGTCCCAAGTTCTCCAGGACTTCACCGGGTGGCACGGGGGTACGGCGTACCACGGGGCCGGCCGGGGGTCCGTCCTCGTCCGCCGGACGGGCCCCGGCCGCTCCGACGGCGCCTCAGCGCAGGGCGGAGCCCGCCCTCCACCGGGCCAGGCTCGGATTCCGGCCTCCACTGCCGGTGCGGCCGGTCGGCAGAGCCGGCACGACGAGCAGTCCTGCCCAGATCGGCGCGGTGGCCGCGTTCGCCACCGCCCTCTTCGCTACGTGGTTCACGTCCCCCGACGACGGGGGCCGGTCGGGGGAAACGTGAGTGCGGGCGCGCGGGTGGGCAGAACAAGGGGGAGGACCACACTCGGGGAGCCGCGGCCGGGACGCCGTGCGCTCCTCTTCGGTGCGGATCCCCACGAGCCGCGGGAGGCGAGCAGGTGTCGAGCGCAGCCGAGCAGGAAGCAGCGCAGGAGACGGAGACGGCGCCCGTGCGGGAGCGCGGGCGACGGGCCGTGACGGGGCGTCCGCCCACCGTGTGGCCCGGCGCGCCGACACCGCTCGGAGCCCGCTTCCGGGTCGGCCCCGACGGCGTGGCGGGCACCAATTTCGCGCTCTGGGCGGGCGGCGCGGAGGCCGTCGAGCTCTGTCTCTTCGACGAGGAGGGAAACGAGACCCGTCTTGCGCTGCCCGAGCTGACCCATGAGATCCGGCACGGATTCGTGCCGGGCGTACGGCCGGGCCGACGCTACGGCTACCGGGTGCACGGCCGCTGGGACCCCTGGACCGGTGCCCGGTGGAACGCGGCGAAACTGCTCCTCGATCCGTACGCCCGCGCCGTGGACGGCTCGTTCACCCTCCCGGCCGAGGTGTACGGGCATGTGAGGGACTGGCCGCACCAGCAGGTCGCGGACACCGTGCGCGACGAACGGGACTCCGCCCCGTACGTACCGAAGGGCGTCGTCGTCCACGACGACGACGACTGGGCCGAGGACCGCCGCCCCAAGACCCCGTGGGCGGACTCCGTCATCTACGAGCTCCATGTGCGCGGCTTCACCAGGCTGCACCCCGGGATCCCGGAGGAACTGCGGGGCACGTACGCCGGTCTCGCCCATCCGGCCGCGCTCGACCATCTGCTCAGGCTCGGTGTGACGGCGGTGGAACTGCTGCCGGTGCATCAGTTCGCCCACGAGGACCATCTGCTCAGGCGCGGCCTGCACAACTACTGGGGCTACAACTCCATCGGCTATTTCGCCCCGCACGCCGACTACTCGGCCAGCGGGACCGCCGGCCAGCAGGTCGGCGAGTTCAAGCGGATGGTTCGGGCCCTGCACGACGCCGGGATCGAGGTGATCCTCGACGTGGTCTACAACCACACCGCGGAGGCGAGCGAACTGGGCCCGATGCTGTCACTGCGCGGCATCGACAACCGCGGCTACTACCGCCTCCAGCCCGACGCCCGCAGGTACGCGGACTACACCGGTTGCGGCAACACCCTGCACGTGGTCCAGCCGCACGTCCTGCGGCTGATCACCGACTCGCTGCGCTACTGGGTCACGGAGATGGGCGTCGACGGATTCCGCTTCGATCTGGCGGCGGCGCTGGCCCGTTCGATGCACGACGTGGACATGCTCTCCCCGTTCCTCGCCGTGATCGCCCAGGACCCGGTGCTGCGCCGGGTGAAGCTGATCGCCGAGCCGTGGGACGTCGGCAACGGCGGCTACCAGGTGGGCGCCTTCCCCCCGCTGTGGACCGAGTGGAACGACCACTACCGCGACGCCGTACGGGACTTCTGGCGCGGCGCCCTGCCCGACGTACGTGATCTCGGCTACCGGCTGACCGGATCCAGCGATCTGTACGCCTGGGGCGGCCGGCGCCCGTACGCCTCGGTCAACTTCATCACCGCGCACGACGGCTTCACCCTGCGCGATCTGGTCAGCTACGAGCAGAAGCACAACGAGGCCAACGGCGAGGGCAACCGGGACGGCACCTCGGACAACCGGTCCTGGAACTGCGGGGCCGAGGGCGAGAGCGACGACCCCGGCGTCAACGCGCTGCGCCGCCGCCAGTTGCGCAATCTGCTCACCACTCTGCTGCTGTCCACCGGGGTGCCGATGCTGGTCGCGGGCGACGAGATGGGCCGTACGCAGGGCGGCAACAACAACGCCTACTGCCAGGACAACGAGATCGGCTGGGTGGACTGGTCGCTGCTCGGCCGGCCCGAGTGGCGGGCGCTGACCGAGCTGACCTCACGGGTGTTCGCCCTGCGCCACAGCCACCCGGTGCTGCGCCGCCGCGCCTTCTTCTCCGGGCGGGCGCAGGCGGCGGACGGGCTGCGGGACCTGGCGTGGTTCACCCGGCAGGGCGCGGAGATGACGGAGGAGGACTGGTACGCCCCGGCGGCCACGCTCGGGCTCTATCTCTCCGGGCGCGACATCCCCGGCCGGGACGCCCGCGGCGAACCGGTCACGGACGACAGCTTTCTGGCGATCCTGCACGCGGACCACCGGCCGAGCCGCTTCGTGCTCCCCGGGCCGCCCTGGGCGCAGAGCTACGAACTCGTCCTGGACACCTCGCGGGAGGACCAGGAGGCGGCCCCCGGCACCGTCCATCCCGGCGGCGGGGCGCTGACCGTACCGGAGAGGTCCGTGCTGCTGCTGCGGGTCCGGGAGTGAACGGCCGGACGCGGGCGTCAGCCGAGGATGCCGCGGTCGTAGCCGATCGCGACGGCGGCGGCCCGGTCCTTGGCGCCCAGCTTGGCGAAGATGTGGGTGAGGTGGGTCTTCACCGTGGCCTCGCTGATGAACAGCTCGGCGGCTATCGCCCGGTTCGAGGTGCCCTTCGCCACGAGTTCGAGCACCTCGCGCTCCCGGCCCGACAGCGACTCGCTGCCCTGCGCCGCCGGGGTGCGCACCCGTGAGATCAGGCGGGAGGCGACGGCGGGCGACAGGACGGGGCGGCCGTCGGCGGCGGCGCGGACGGCGTTGAACAGCTCGTCGCGGGGCGCGTCCTTGAGCAGATAGCCGGTCGCGCCGGCCTCGATCGCGGGGAGGGTGTCGGAGTCGGTGTCGTACGTGGTCAGCACGAGCACCTTGGACCGGGCGCCGCGCCCGGTCAGTTCGGCGATGGCGGCGACTCCGCCGCCGCCCGGCATCCGCAGATCCATCAGGACGACATCGGGGTCGAGCCGGGCCACGAGATCGACACCCTCCACCCCGTTCGACGCCTCCCCGAGGACCCGGAACCCCGGGTCCGAGTCGAACATGCCGCGCAGACCGTCCCGTACGACGGGGTGGTCGTCGACGACGACGAGCGTGATGACGCGTGCGGGTTCCTCAGCCATGGCAGGCCAACCGTACTGGTCATCGGCTGTGCTGAACCAGTGGCACCCGGGCACAGACCGCCGTGCCGCGGCCGGGCTCCGTCTCCACCTCCACGGTGCCTGCGACGCGTTCGGCGCGGGCCCGCATGCCGCCGAGCCCGAAACCGCCCGCGCCGCCGTACGGCGGCAGGGCGGCAGGATCGAAGCCGCAGCCGTCGTCCCTCACGTCCAGCGTGAGTTCGTCGCCCATGAAGGACAGCGTGATGCCGACCCGTGAGGCCCCGGCATGGCGGCCGGCGTTGGCGAGGGCTTCCTCGGCGATACGGAGCAGGGTGGCCGCTATCTCGTCGTGGAGCGGCTCGACGGTACCGGTGACGGTGAACTCGGCCCGGACCCCGTGGCGTTCCCCCCAGCCGGCGACCGTTTTCTTCAGCGCGCCGGGGAGGTCGTCGTGCTCCAGGGCGGCGGGGACCAGATCGTGGACCGAGCGGCGCGCCTCCCCCAGGCTGTGCCGGGCGAGGGCGGCCGCACGGTCGAGGTGCTGCCGGGCCAGTGCCGGGTCGGTGTCGGCGACCGAGGTCACCACCTGGAGCTGGGCGATGATGCCGGTCAGTCCCTGTGCGAGCGTGTCATGGATCTCGGCGGCCAGTCGGCGCCGCTCGTCGGCGACGCCCGCCTCGCGGGCCTGGACGAGAAGTTGGGCGTGCAGGCCCGCGTTCTCCGCCATGGCCTGTTCGAGGCGGGCGTTGGCGGACTCCAGTTCGGCGATGGTGTCGACCTGGGCACGGGTCTGCTCGGCCTCCCGGTCGCCGATCTGGGCGAAGACCATGGTGAGGGTGGCGTGCAGGGCGAAGAGGACGCCGAAGGCGATCCAGTTCATGAGGTCGGCCGGCGGGAGGCCGCTGCCGGACTGCGAGCCCGCCATGATGACGGCGGTGACCAGCAGCCCGGCGCGCACGGCCCGTTGCGGAAGCAGCCGTCCGACGTCGAAGTAGCCGAGAACCGCGAACATGGAGAAGAACGGGTTGCACGAGGTCAGCACCGCGGCGAGCAACGTCCGGGCGACGAAGTAGAACTGCGCCGCCCGCGACTGCGCGGGAACACTCGGACGGACCCGCCCCCACCAGAGCTGGAGGACGAGCGCCACCGGGACCAGCACCGCGGTGACGTACACGTCCGAGCGGGACATCATGAGGCCGGCGGTCACGGCCGAGACCATGCTGCTCAGGCCGAGCAGACCGTACGGCCCGTACCGGAAGAACCGTTCCCACCACTGCGCGGCCGTCGTCGCTCCGGTCGTGCCCGCCTCTGCCGTGTCCCCCGCGTTCATGGGGGGATTCTCCCCCGGAACCGTCACTCCCAACGGAACAGCCGGGTCGCCAGCCCGGTCACCACGGCCGCCCACAGCGCCATGATGCCCAGCTGTACCCAGCCGGGCCAGCCGCCGGACGCCGCCCGGTCCAGTGCCTGGGAGGCCGCACCGAACGGGGTGACCTCGACGATGCGTCGGAGGGTGTCGGGCATGGTCTGCACCGGGATCCAGACCCCGGCGGTGAACATCATCACGAAGTTGGCGACCGTGCCGATGGCGGAGGATGCCTTGGTGGTGCGGGAGAGCGCGCACAGCAGCGCGCCGAGGCCGAGGACGCTCGCGGTCGCCAGGAGCAGCGCCAGGACGTAGCCGAAGGGCTGTCCGGGCAGCCTCACACCGAAGACGGTGCGGCCGACGGTCATCACCAGCGCGGCGGAGCCGAGGGCCGCGGCGCCGTGCAGGGCGATCTGCGCGGTGAGCAGGGCGGACGGCGGTACCGGAGTGGTCGACATCCGGCGCAGGATCCCGCGCTCGCGGTAGCCGGTGAGGAGGGGCGGCATGGCCCCGATCCCGGCCATGATCATGGCGAGCAGCACCGCGACCGGTACGTACAGATCGATGACGCGGCGGCCACCGAGCGCGTCGTCGGGGTCCCGGAAGGACGGGATCAGGCCGAGGATCGTCAGCAGCGCGGTGGGGAAGACGAGGATCCAGAACAGGCCGGCGGGCTCGCGCAGGAAGAGCCGCGTCTCGGTCCTGAGCACCGCTGCCCATGGGGTCGGCGTGTCCGTCGCCGTGGCCGGGTTCGCCGTGGTCATCTCAGGCCGCCTGTTCTGTGAGGTCGAGGAAGGCGTCGTCGAGCGTTGCCTCGGTGACGCGGAGCTGGTGTGCGGTGATGCGGTGGCGGGCCAGCAGCGAGATCACCGCGTTGACCGTCTCGTCGGTGCCGTTGATGACGATCCGGCCGTCGTTCCGTTCGAGGGAGACCGCCCCGGGCAGCAGGCCCAGCTCGGTGTCGTCGAGCGGCTGTGAAGGCGTGAAGGAGATGACCGTGGCGCTGCCGGCCCTGCTGACCAGGCCGGACGGGGTGTCGAGGGCGACGACCTTTCCCTTGTCGATCACGGCGACACGGTCGCAGAGCCGGCTGGCCTCTTCCATGAAGTGGGTGACCAGAAGGACCGTCACGCCGCTGTCGCGTACGTCTTCGATCAGCTTCCAGGTGTCCCGGCGGGCCCGCGGGTCCAGACCCGTGGTCAGCTCGTCGAGGACCACGACCTTCGGGTTGCCGACCAGGGCGAGCGCGATGGACAGCCGCTGCTTCTGGCCGCCGGACAGTTTGGCGAACCTGGTGTCGTACTTGGTGTGCAGACCGAGCCGTTCGGCCAGCGCGCGCCAGTCGGCGGGCTCCGGGTAGAAGGCGCTGTGCAGCTCCAGGGCCTCGGCCACGGTGATCTTGGGCTGGAGTTCGCTCTCCTGGAGTTGTGCGCCGAGCAGCCGGGTCACCCGGTCGTGGTCGGCGACCGGGTCGAGACCGGCGACGCGGACCGTTCCGGCGTCGGGCACCCGCAGCCCCTCGACGCACTCGACGGTGGTGGTCTTGCCCGCGCCGTTGGGTCCGAGGATCCCGAAGATCTCCCCCTCGTCGACGGCGAAGCTCACTCCGTCCACCACGGGGCGCCCGGCGTAGGCCTTGCGCACCCCGTCCACTTCGATGATTGCCATGCCCAGGAGCATCGCGTCGCGGGCACCGGCGCACCATCGTCCATCGCGCTCGAAGAGACATCGGCCGATCGGTTGATACGGGTACGACCTGCGGGTCCCACGGGATCCGGTCCGGGGCTCCGGCCCACCGGGCGTCCGAAAAACCACATGAGCGATGTCAGTGGTGAACCGTAGGCTCGCCTGTGATGCCCGAAAAAGATGCAGAGCCCAAGGAACGGTCCACCGTACGCTCACTGTTGCGGCTGTGGCCCTATGTGAAGCCGGTGCGCAACCGCATGTTCGGCGCCGCGCTGGTCGCGATAGTCGCCTCGTGTATCGGCCTGGTGATCCCTCTCGTACTGAAGTGGATCGTCGACGGCCCGGTCGCGGACCGTGATCCGGGGGGTGTCTGGCTGGGCGCGCTGTACCTGTTGCTGCTGGGCATCGCCGAGGCCCTGCTCTTCGGGATACGGCGGTGGCTGGTGGCCCGGCCGCTGGCGGGGGTCGAAGCGGCGATGCGGGCCGACCTGTACCGGCATCTGCAGCGGCTGCCGGTGGCGTTCCACGATCGCTGGCCGTCGGGGCAGTTGCTGTCACGCGGGACCACGGACCTGATGCTGCTGCGCATGTTCCTGGCCTTTCCGCTGACGTTCCTGCTGGTCAACGGCACGACGATCCTGGTCGGTTTCATCATTCTGCTGATGCAGCAGTGGACGCTGGGGCTGGTGCTGCTCGCCCCGGTGGTACCGATGGTGGTCATCTGCGCGGTCTTCGAGACGAAGTACTCGCTCGTGGCGCGCAAGGCGCAGGACCAGGTGGGCGATCTGACGACGGTCGTCGAGGAGAGCGTGCTCGGCATCCGCATCATCAAGGGCTTCGGACGGCACCGCAGTCAGGCCCTCGCGTTCCGGGCCCTCTCGCAGCGGCTGCGGAGCACGGAGCTGGACAAGGCGCGTCTCCTGGCGGGCATCTGGGCCGCCATCACCACGATCCCGGAGCTGGCCATCGGGGCGGCACTGGTCCTCGGCACGGTCCAGGTCGCGGACGGCGGGCTCTCGGCGGGCACCCTGGTCGCCTTCCTCTCCACGGCACTCGCGCTGCGGTGGCCGATCGAGTCGATCGGCTTCCTGCTGGCGATGAGCCAGGAGTCGGCGACGGCGACCGAACGGTTCTTCGAGGTGATGGACGTGGCCGAGGAGGACGACGCGGCCACCGCCGACGGCCCGGCTCCGAAGGACACGCCGGTCCGCGGCGAGATGGCCTTCGAGGGCGTGGAGTTCCGCTACCCCGACGCGCAGGCCGGTTCCGAACCCGTCCTGTCCAGGATCGATCTGCGTATCCGCCCCGGCGAGACCATGGCCCTGGTCGGGGCCACGGGTTCCGGGAAGACGACGCTCACCGCCCTCGTGCCCCGGCTGCACGAGGCCACGGCGGGACGGATCACGCTGGACGGCAGGGACATCACCACCATGCCCCGGGAGGAGTTGCGCGAGCTGGTGTCCGTGGCGTTCGAGGAGCCGACGCTCTTCTCGGCGACCGTCGGGGAGAACGTGCTGATGGGCGCCGAGGGCGCCGGGGAGGAAGAGCTGCGGCGCGCGCTCTCGGTCGCGCAGGCCGACTTCGTCCACGACCTGCCCGAGGGTACCGGCACCCAGGTCGGCGAGCAGGGGCTCAGTCTCTCCGGCGGTCAGCGCCAGCGGCTCGCGCTGGCCCGCGCCGTGGTCGGCCGGCCGCGCTTCCTGGTGCTCGACGATCCGCTCTCCGCCCTGGACGTGCACACGGAGGCGCTGGTGGAGGCCGCCCTGCGCCAGGTGCTGGAGGAGACGACGGCCATCGTCGTCGCGCACCGCCCGTCCACCGTGATGCTGGCGGACCGGGTGGCGCTGCTGTCGGAGGGCCGGATCACCGCTGTCGGCACCCATCAGGAGCTGATGCGCGACAGTGCGGAGTACGCCTGGCTGATGGCGGGCGCCACAAGCGCACAGGAGGGTGCCCTCGCCGAGGACGCCTTCCCCGACCCGTCCGCCGAGGACCGCCTCGTGCCGGACGTCCCCGCCGAGAAGGGCCGCACCCGATGACCAGTACGACGACGACCGGGCCCGCCGACCGGCGCGAGGCGCGCGAGGCGCCCGAGGGCCCGTCCCCCGCCGACGGCGCCGGGGACCGGTTCGACCGGGACGATCTGCCCACGCCCCGTGGTGCGACCCGCGCACTGCTGATGTCGTTGCTCCGGCCGCACCGGGGCCGGGTGCTGGTGTCCGCCCTGTTGCTGCTGGTCCAGCAGGCGGCGGTACAGGCGGGCCCGCTGCTCGTCGCGTACGCCATCGACAGCGGTGTGCCCGCCTTCCGGGACAAGGACTACGGGCCGCTGATCGCGGTGGCCGTGGGATACGCACTGTGCTCGGTGGCCGCGGGCGCCATGCAGTACGCGTTCATCCTGGCCTCCGCCCGGATCAACCAGGACGTGCTGCTCGATCTGCGCGGGCGGATCTTCCGCCACGCACAGGCGCTGAGCGTGGACTTCCACGAGCGCTACACCTCGGGCCGGCTGATCTCCCGTTCCACCACGGATGTGGAGTCGCTGCGGGAACTGCTCAGCGAAGGTCTGCAGGAACTGATCGGTGTCATCCTGTCGTTCGTCTCCATCTCGCTGATGCTGCTCTGGCTGGACTTCGGGCTGGGCGCGGTCGCGGTGCTCTCCTTCGTTCCGCTGTATCTGCTGGTACGGCTCTACCAGCGGCGGGCCGGAGTGCTCTACGCGGCGCGGTCGACGGCGATCGCCGCGGTCATCGTGAAGTTCGCCGAGTCGATGAACGGCATCCGTCCCGTCCAGGCCTTCCGCCGCGAGCGGATCAACGACCGGCACTTCGAGGACCTCAACAGCACACACGCGTGGACGAACGGCGGCGCGCTGCTGGAGATGGCGCGCTATGTCGTCGGCTCCCGGCTGGTCGCGAACACGGCGGTCGCCGGGATCGTGCTCTGGGGTGCGTACCGCGTGGCGTCGGACACCCTGGCGCTCGGTGTGCTGGCCGCGGCCGTGCTCTATCTGCGCCGGCTGTACGACCCGATCGACCGGCTCGGCATGTTCCTCAACTCCTACCAGTCGGCGGCGGCCTCGCTGGAGAAGATCGCGGGTCTGCTGGCGCAGTCCCCTTCCGTCCCCGAGCCGTCGAAGCCGCGGGAGCTGCCCGCGCTCACGGGTGAGCACCCCGGCCGCGAGGTCGTCTTCGACTCGGTGCGTTTCGCCTACCGCACGGGCGGCGAGGTGCTGCCGCGCTTCGACCTGACGGTGCCGGCCGGCCAGACCGTGGCCGTGGTCGGTTCGACGGGCGCGGGCAAGTCGACGCTCGCCAAGCTGCTGGCCCGCTTCTACGACCCGACCGACGGCCGGGTGCTGCTGGACGGCACCGACCTGCGGGACCTGGCCGTGCCCGAGTTGCGCCGGGGTGTGGTCATGGTGACCCAGGAGGCGTTCCTGTTCTCCGGGACGGTCGCCGAGAACATCGCGCTCGGCAGCCCGGACGCGACGCGCGAGGAGATCGAGCAGGCCGCCAAGGCGATCGGCGCGCACGACTTCATCGCCGGTCTGCCCGAGGGATACGACACGGACGTACGCAAGCGGGGTGGCCGGATCTCGGCCGGTCAGCGCCAACTGGTCGCGTTCGCCAGGGCCCTGCTGGCGAACCCGTCGGTGCTCATCCTCGACGAGGCGACGAGTTCCCTGGACATCCCCGGCGAACGCGCGGTGCAGCGGGCCATGGACACGGTGCTGCACGGCCGGACCGCAGTGGTGATCGCCCACCGCCTGTCGACGGTGGAGATCGCGGACCGGGTCCTGGTGATGGAACACGGGCGCATCGTGGAGGACGGCGCCCCGGCCGAACTCATCGGCGGAACGGGCAGGTTCGCGGGCCTGCACCGCGCGTGGCGGGAGAGCCTGGTGTGACGGGAGGGCTCCAGGATCCCCCGAATCCGTCAGGGTCCTCCGCCCGGCTCGGGCTGGGCCCGGTGCCGGGGATCACGGGGCGGAGGAGGGAGTCTCCTTCTGCCCGGCCGGCGCCCGGCAGGTCAGATCCTCGGCCGGCAGCCTTCCCGTGGTCAGGTAGGCCGTGGCGCTTTTGTCCGCACAGGAGTCGGTGCCGTAGATCCCATGCCCCTCCCCTCCGGCGACAGTGATCATCCGGGAGCCGTGCAGTGCCCGGTGCATGCCCTGAGCGCCGGCCAGGGGGGTTTGGGGGTCCCACTGGTTCTGCAGGATCAGTGCTTCGACCTCGTTGTCGACCGTTGTCGCGGGCTCGCTGCCCCGCTTCCAGAAGGCACACGGCTTGATGTTGGACGCGAAGTCGCCGTACAGCGGATACCGGGCCTTGTCGCGGATCGCGTCGCGGCGGTACTGCTCGGGGTCGCGCGGCCACGGACGGGTGTCGGCGCACAGCACGGCCCAAGCGCTCGCGGCGTCGTTGTCCGAGGGGACGTCACGGGCGAACGCCGGTGGAAGGGAGCCCGTGGCCCGCGCCGGCGTGCCGGACGGGGCGGACCCCTCGCCCTCTGCCGCCTTCTTCAGCTCGGCGACCCTTTCGGCGGCTCTCCGTACGTGGAAGAACATGGCGCGCAGCTCGGAGCGGATGTCGTCACCGGTGAGGGATACCTCGCCGGAGTCGATGGGCGTGCGATCGGCGCGGGCGATCAGCTTGCGGAAGGTCTCGCGGACCTCGGCCGGGGTATCACCCAGGTGGTACGTCGTGTGTCGCTCGGCAGTCCATTCGCTCCACCTCGTGAAGGCAGGCTCGGCCCCCTCCGCCATCCCCTGGAACATGCCCCGCCAGACCCGCCCGGGGTCGGTCGCACTGTCCAGCACGAACCGGTCGGCTCGCTCGGGGAACATCTGCGTGTACACGGCGCCGAGGTAGGTGCCGTAGGAGTACCCCAGGTAGGAGATCTTCCTCTCCCCCAGCACGGCGCGGATGATGTCCATGTCGCGAGCGGTGTTGCGAGTGGTGAGGTGCCGCAGCGTGTCACCCGCCTTGGCCCGGCACTTGTCGGCCACCGTGCGTGCCCACTCCACATCCTTCGCGAATGTCCCGGCCTTGTACGCGCGCTCGTCGTTCTTCTCGTCGTCGGTCAGACCGCAGCTGACGGGAGCGCTCTGCCCGATGCCCCTCGGGTCGAACCCGATGAGGTCGTACTGCCTCTTCACCTCCTCGGGAAGGTTCAATTCCGGGTCGACAGGCATGCTCAGGCCCGGCCCGCCGGGTCCGCCGGGGTTGAGCAGCAGAACGCCGCGACGTTCCTTTGCACTGCCTGCCTTCAGCCGGGACACCGCGATATCGATCTTCTTGCCGCCGGGATCGCTGTAGTCCAGCGGCACCTTGAGAGTCGCGCACTGATAGGCGGCGGGGCTCCCGGCGTCACAACGCTGCCATCGGGGATTCTGCTGCGTGTACTGCCGCAGAGGGGCCTTGGCCGCAGAGGACTGGGGTGCGGCCAAGGTCATTGCGGGTGCAAGGGCCGCAACAAAAATCGCCGCGACACCGACGGCCAGAAAAGATGCTGTTCGCTCGTTCTGCATAATTGCGCTCGTCCTTGCTGGGGAGAGGCGTCCGCCCCTTCCGCCCTTTTACGTAAGGAAGTTCGGCGATTTCATCGCCAGGCCATCGGCCGCCGGTCAGTTCCCGGCGAGCTGTTGGTGGACGCACTGCTTGTATTGCTGGAAGCTGTCGGGCCGGTAGCACTTCTGCGTGTTGTTGGCGTACCAGGCCATGAGGACTGCGACCAGGATGGACACCACGATCGCGATGAAGGACGTCACCACACCGGTGACGGACTTGCCCCGGCCGACGCCGGTCCGCCCGGCCTTCTTCAGGGCGACGATGCCGAGGATCAGGCCGATGACGCCGAGCGGGCCGCCGATGAAGACGATCGAGGTCATCAGGCTGATGATGCCGAGCACCATGGCGCCCACGGCCACGCCGTTCCCGCCTGTCGCAGGCCGCATCCCGTGGCCGGGCCCCTGGGGGCAGGGGGAAGACGGGTCTGCCCCGGCGCCCCGAGTCGATGCCGTCCGACTCGGGGCCGCCCGAGCCGGTGTTGCCGTCGTCCGAGTCGACACGGCCTCATCCGGCGCCGTGTGATGCGGCGATGTCTCTGTCCCGTGCATGTTCGTCATCCGTATCCGTCCTCCCGTCAACTGGGCAGGACACGATCCTGGCCTGCGGGATCTCGAATGCACATCGCGGAAAGGCGGGAGAAAACGCTCCCTCGATCGGGGGAGGCCACCGATGAACCATCCGGTCATACTGGTCTGTCGTGACCAGGGGAATTCGGCCGCTGTTGCGCGGCTCCACATACGCGGGTGCACTGTTCGCCTCTTGCGGCGCTTTGGCGAGCATTCCACTGCTGCCTGTCGCGCTGCTGCCGGCCCTTGCGTGGGAATCCGCCCCGGAGGGAGTGCAGGTTGCTCTGGCCCTGCTGGTCTGGGCGGTACTGATCGGCGTGGCCGGCCTGGCCCGCACCACGCGGCGGGTCCTGATCGCCGGCGCACGTCGGCTGCTGAGGGTGCCGTTGCCGGATCCGGTGGCCGTACGTCGGCCCGCGGGCTCACCCGGCACCGGGCCGGCCCCCGCCGTACCGTCCGGAACCGACCGTTGGCGGACTCCGGCCTGGCTGCTGCTGCACGTGGCACTGGGATGGGCGGGGACGGTGGTGAGCGGTGTGCTCGTCCTCGCGGGCCTGACCCTCCCGGTGGGTTGGTTCCGCGCCGAGGCGGGGCTGAGTCTGTTCGGCCGGACGGTGCGGGTGACGGATGGCTGGAGCGGATGGGTGGCGGCGCTCGGCTGCCTGCTGCTGGCGGCGGTTGTGTGCGTGGTGATCACGCACACGCTGCGGTGGCTGGCGCCGAGGCTGTTGGGGCCGTCGTCGGCCGAGCGGCTCGCGCTGGCGGCCGAACGGGAGCTGCGGCTGGCCGAACGCAACCGACTGGCCCACGAGTTGCACGACTCGATCGGGCACACGCTGACGGCGGCCACGATCCAGGCGGCGGTGGCGGGCGAGATCCTCTCCGCCGACCCGGTGGCGGCGCGTGCCGCCCTGCGCAGCATCGAGGAGTCGGCTCGGGCCGCGCTGGAGGACCTGGACTACGTGCTGGGCGTGCTGCGCGAGGAGAAGGCGGAGACAGCGCCGACTCGGACCTTGGCCGACCTGCCCGAGCTGCTGGACCGGTTGCGGCACGCGGGCGCGGTGGTGGAGCCGGAGTTCTCGGGCGAGCCGGCACAGGTCCAGGGGACGCTCTCCCGGGCGGCGTACCGGATACTGCAGGAGGGGTTGACGAACGCGTTGCGGCACGGGGCGGGCGGCCCGATCGAGGTCCGGGTGGCGGCCGCGCCTCACGGACTGGAGCTCAGTGTGGTCAACCTGATCGGGGCAGGGACGGGCACGGACAGAGCTACGGGCCCGGGTGCCTTCCCGACGTCCGGGCACGGTCTGCCCGGACTGGCCGAGCGCGTGCGGCTGCTGCACGGTGAGATCGAGGCCGGCCCGGACGGCCCGGAGCACTGGCGGCTGGCGGTCCGGCTGCCGGTACGGTTGTCGGCATGATCGGCTCCGACGCGGGAGAAGCCGTCACGACCGGCCCCGAGAGCTCAGCCGTCCTGACCGGCACCAGCACGAGCACCGCCACCAGCACCAGCACCAGCACCAGCACCAGCACCAGCACCAGCACCACGATCCCTGCCGGCACTCCCGTCACGCTCCTGATCGCGGACGACGACGAGGTGACCCGCAGCGGTCTGCGCACCCTGCTCGCGGTACAGCCGGGAATCACGGTGGTCGGGGAGGCCGTCGACGGGGTCGAGGCGGTCGAGCAGGCGCGGCGGCTGCGGCCGGACGTGGTCCTGATGGATGTGCGGATGCCGCGTCGCAACGGCATCGAGGCCACCCGGCAGCTCCTTGCCGAGTCGGCCGAACCGCCGAAGGTCGTGGTGATCACCACCTTCGAGAACGACGGCTACGTCACCGCCGCGCTCGGCGCGGGGGCCAGTGGGTTCGTGCTCAAGCGGCTCCCGGTCCGGCAGATCGCGGAAGCGGTGCGGGTGGTGGCGGCGGGGGAGGCGATCCTCTTCCCGGCGGCACTGCGCCGGATGGTCGCCGCCCGCCCGCTGGGCTCCGCCGAGGCGTTGCCGCGGGCGGCGCTGACGGGGCGGGAGGAGGAGGTGCTGCGGCTGATGGCCACCGGCCTGTCCAACCCGGAGATCGCCGAGTCCCTCACGGTGAGCCTGGAGACGGTGAAGACGCACGTCGGGAACGTGCTGACCAAGCTCGGCGCGCAGAACCGGACCCACGCGGTGGTGATCGCGTACGAGTCCGGTCTGGTGGTGCCGGGCTTCGCCGGCTGACACGTCCGGACGCGCGCCCGGTGCGCACCCCGCGGGCCCGGTGCACACGTCGCGGGTCCGTCCGCCGTGCGCCCCGTTCGGCCCCTCGTCCGCCCCGTCCGCCGCGCGTGACCGGGGCGGAGCTGGTCTGCTGGATCCGGGGGGGGCGTCCGCCCATGACCCGGAGAGATCCAGATGAGCGTCTATCGAACCGCGCAGGTCGCCACCGCCGGTGGTCCGTTCGAGATCGTCGAACGCGAGGTGCCGCAGCCCGGACCCGGCCACGTACGGGTGGCCGTGGAGGCCTGCGGTGTCTGTCACAGCGACTCCCTCTTCGTGAACGGCGGGCTCCCGGGCGTGCGGTTTCCGGTGGTCCCCGGGCATGAGATCGCCGGGCGGATCGAGGAGCTCGGCGCGGGAGCGGAGAACGCCTGGCAGGTGGGCGACCGGGTGGCGGTGGGCTGGTTCGGCGGCAGCTGCGGCCACTGCACGCCCTGCAGGCAGGGCGACTTCGTGGTGTGCCGGTATCTGAAGGTGCCCGGGTGGGCGTACGACGGGGGTTATGCCGAAACGGTGGTCGCGCCGGTGGACTCCCTGGCCCGGATCCCCGACGCACTGGCGGCGGCGGATGCGGCACCCATGGCCTGCGCGGGGGTGACCACGTACAACGGGCTGCGGCGCAGCTCCGCCCGGCCGGGTGACCTGGTCGCCGTGCTCGGCATCGGCGGCCTCGGACATCTGGGGGTGCAGTACGCGGCCGCGATGGGCTTCGAGACCGTGGCCATCGCCCGCGGAGCCGCCAAGGCCGACTTCGCCAAGGAGCTCGGCGCGCACCACTACGTCGACAGCACGGCGGACACCCCCGTCGCGGACGCGCTGCAGGCCCTCGGCGGCGCCAAGGCGGTCCTCGCCACCGCGGCCAACTCCGAGGCGATCTCGGCGACGGTGGACGGACTCTCCCCGCGTGGGGAGCTGGTGGTCATCGGCGTGGACCCTGAACCGCTGGCCATCAGCCCGGCCCAGCTGATCATGAGCGGCAAGGTCGTCCGGGGCCACGCGTCGGGCACCGCGCAGGACGTGCAGGACACCCTGGCGTTCAGCGCCCTGCACGGAATCCGCCCGATGACCGAGACCGTGCCGCTGGACGCGGTCGACGAGGCGTACCGGAAGATGATGTCCGGCGCCGCCCGTTTCCGGATGGTGCTCACCACCCGCTGACACGCCCGGCCCCGCCCCCGGGGCGACGCCGCTTCACCGCCGCCGGTGCTGCTCCTCGGCAGGTGTGCCGCCGCCCGCTTCACCGGCCGGTGCGGACCCCGTGCCCCTGAGCAGGGCGATGGAGAGCACGGCGGCACCGGCCATCGCGAGGGCGGCTCCCGCCGCGGCCGTGTTCATGCTGTGGGTGAAGGCCCGGTACGCGGTGGGCAGGACCGTGTCCCGGAGCTGGTGCGGAAGCTGCCGGGCCACCGCGACCGCGCCGGACAGCGTCTCGCGCGCGGCCTCGGGCACGGAGGTCTCGGTGCCGCGCATGTCCCGGCCGTACACGGCGGCGCCGACCGAACCGAGCAGCGCCATCCCCAGGGCGCCGCCGAGTTCCTGACCCGATTCGAGGACGGCGGCGGCGGAGCCCGCCTGCTCGGGCGGCGCGGCACCGAGGGCGAGTTCATTGGCGAGCGTCATCGCGGAGACCAGCCCGCCCGCGTAGACGGCCGACCCGGCGAGTGTCATCCACAGCGGTGAGTCCGTCCCGATCCCGGTGAGCGAGAGGAAGCCCGCGGCGGAGACGAGGAACCCGCCGCTCATGACGTACCCGCGGTCGAAGCGCCGGGCGAGCGCCCCGCCCACCGGGGCGGCCACCACGACGCCGAGGGAGGGCACGAGGCTCCACATCGCCGCCTCGAAGGGGCTCTTGCCCAGGACGGACTGCACGTACTGGGAGAAGAACGCGGCGAATCCGACGGTCGCCCCCATGGCCAGCAGGTTGACGAGGACCGATCCCCCGAAGGCGCGTCGGCGCAGGAGCGCGAGGTCGACCATGGGGTGGGCGAGGCGGGCCTGCCGGCGGAGGAAGACGAGGCCCAGGGCGAGGCCGACGGTGACGCCGAGGGCCGGCAGGGGTCGGTATCCGTGCTTGGCCAGCTCCTTGATGCCGTGGATCAGCGGCAGCAGCGCGGCGAGCGAGAGCACCGCGCCCAGGATGTCGAACCTGCCCCGGGTGGGCGCCTTGGACTCCGGCAGCAGCAGCGGTGCGAGGACGAGCAGCAGTGCCATCGCGGGCAGGTTGACGAGGAAGACGGCCCCCCACCAGAAGTGTTCGAGGAGCGCGCCGCTGACGACCGGTCCGAAGGAGACACCGGTGGCCATCACGGTCGTCCACAGGGCGACCGCCCCGGAGCGCTGTCGCTGGTCGTGGAAGAGGTTGCGGACGAGGGCGAGGGTGGACGGCATCAGACAGGCGCCGCCCACACCGAGGAGCGCCCGCGCGGCGATCAGCTGCCCCGGGGACTGGGCGTAGGCGGCGGCGACCGAGGCCGCGGCGAAGAGCACCGTGCCGCTGATCAGTACGGTCCGGCGGCCGATGCGGTCCCCGAGTGCGCCCATGGTGATGAGGAGCCCGGCGAGGACGAAACCGTACATGTCGAGCATCCACAGTTGCTGGGTGGAGCCGGGTTCGAGGTCCGCGCCGATGGCCGGCAGGGCGTAGAAGAGGATGGAGACGTCCATCGACACGAAGAGCAGCGGCAGCATCAGCACGCCGAGCGCGGTCCATTCACGGCGTCCGGCGCGCGGGGCCGCGGGCTCGGGCGCATCGGTGGCCGGGGCGGATACGGGTACGGCCGGGCTGTCTGGTCCTGAGGTCATGCGGGGAGCACAGCAGCCTCACCGCGTACACCGCAAACACCGCCGTAGTACACCTCCCGTCGCTCGCGCACTTCCCATCGGATAGCTGGAGTTGACGGGGCGTACGCCGGTTCTGGTGCACTAGTACAGTGCACCCGTGCAGACCGAACCGCCCTACCTCAGGATCGCCGGTGAGCTCCGTCGCCGGATCGTCTCCGGCGAACTCGCCCCGGGCGACAGGCTGCCGTCCACCCGTGCGATCGTCCGGGAGCGGGGTGTCGCCATGGCGACCGCCACCAAGGCGCTGTCGGTGCTGCGCCACGAGGGCCTCGTACGGGCGGTGCCGGGGGTCGGCACGGTCGTCGCCGAGCGTCCCGCTCCGGGGGTCGTCGGCGCGGGGTCCGGCCCCGCCCTGAGCCGTGAGCGGATCGTGCGCACCGCCATCGAACTGGCCGACGCCGAGGGGCTTCCCGCAGTGTCCATGCGCCGGGTCGCGACCACTCTGTCCACCTCCACCATGGCGCTGTACCGCCATGTGCCGGGCAAGACCGAGCTGGTCCGGCTGATGTCCGACGAGGTCTTCGGGGAACGACCGCTGGGCGCCGCGCCCCGTGACTGGCGGCCGGGGCTGGAACTCGCCGCCCGGTGGCTGCGGTCGGTGTACGGGCGCCATCCGTGGATGGCACAGGCCGTGGCTTCCTTCACCCGGCCCACCGCGTCCCCGCACGCGATGCGGTACACGGAGTGGGTGCTGCGCGCCCTCGCGGGCACCGGGCTGCCGGCGTACACGAAGCTGCACATCCATCTCACCCTTTTCGCCCACGTCCAGGGACTGGCCATGGCCGGCGACATGGAGACACAGGCACGGCAGGACACCGGGCTGTCCGCCGCGCAATGGATGGTAAGAAATGAGCCACAGTTCGATGCCATCTCGGCCAGCGGCGACTACCCGTTCCTCAACTCGCTGTTCGAACACGATGAGTTCGAGCTCGACCTGGACTCACTCTTCGAATTCGGGCTGCGACGCACGCTGGACGGCATCGCGGTGATGATCGGTGAAACGTCCGCTTAACGAACATGACCTTTACGGCAACGAACGACTTCCGGCCAACTTGTTGACGCGGTCCTGACAGGACCGTCCTCCGGCTGACACTCTTCACCCCGTTCTGCGCACTTCTCGCTCACCCCGGACGGCACGCCCTGCCGCCGGTACCCCCCTCGCAGAAGGAGTCCGCGTGAGATCCACGCCCAGCCGTCGTGCCACCGCGACCGGCGCTCTGATAGCCGCAGCAGCCCTCCTCGCCGTCGGCGTCCAGACCGGTACGGCCACCGCCACCCCCGGCACCACCGCGGCAGCGGCGGCGACCGCCGGCGCCAAGCACGGTGCAATGGCCAAGCAGCTGACCCCGTCCCAGCGTGCCGAGCTGATCCGTGAGGCCGACGCGACCAAGGCGGCCACGGCCAAGGAGCTCGGTCTCGGCTCGCAGGAGAAGCTCGTCGTCCGGGACGTCGTCCAGGACAACGACGGCACCACGCACACGCGTTACGAGCGCACCCTCGCCGGACTCCCGGTGCTCGGAGGCGACCTGGTCGTCGAGGCGTCCAAGGCCGGCGCGACCGAGAGCGTCACCAAGGCGTCCACCGTCAGCAGCAACACGCTGAAGGCCGTGGACACGAAGGCCGACGTCGCCCCCGCCGCGGCCGAGAAGCAGGCGCTCGGCCTCGCCAGGGCCGACGGCTCCAAGAAGACCGAGGCCGACCGGGCGCCCCGCAAGGTGGTCTGGATGGCCCAGGGCAAGCCGCAGCTCGCCTACGAGACCGTCGTCGGCGGCCTCCAGAAGGACGGCACCCCCAACGAGCTGCACGTCATCACGGACGCGACCTCCGGCGCGAAGCTGTACGAGTGGCAGGCGGTCGAGAACGGCGTCGGCAACACCGAGTACAGCGGCCAGGTCACCCTCGGCACCGCGCCGTCGTACACGCTGACCGACACCGGCCGCGGCAACCACAAGACGTACAACCTGAACCACGGCTCCTCCGGAACCGGGACGCTGTTCACCAACTCCACCGACGTCTGGGGCAACGGCTCCCCGTCGAACGCCGAGACGGCCGCCGCCGACGCGCACTACGGCGCGGCGGAGACCTGGGACTACTACAAGAACGTCCACGGACGCACCGGCATCCGGGGCGACGGCGTCGGCGCGTACTCCCGCGTCCACTACGGCAACAACTACGTCAACGCCTTCTGGCAGGACAGCTGCTTCTGCATGACGTACGGCGACGGCAGCGGCAACGCGAACCCGCTGACCGCCCTCGACGTGGCCGCGCACGAGATGACGCACGGCGTCACCGCCGCCACCGCGGCCCTGGTGTACAGCGGTGAGTCCGGTGGTCTCAACGAGGCGACCAGCGACATCATGGCCACCGCGGTCGAGTTCTACGCCAACAACGCCAGCGACAAGGGCGACTACCTCATCGGCGAGAAGATCGACATCAACGGCGACGGCACCCCGCTGCGCTACATGGACAAGCCGAGCAAGGACGGCGCGTCCAAGGACGCGTGGTACTCGGGCATCGGCAACGTCGACGTCCACTACTCCTCGGGTCCGGCGAACCACTTCTTCTACCTGCTCTCCGAGGGCAGCGGCGCCAAGACCATCAACGGCGTCAACTACGACTCGCCGACCTCCGACGGCCTGCCGGTGACCGGCATCGGCCGCGACAAGGCCGCGCAGATCTGGTTCAAGGCGCTCACCACCAAGTTCACCTCCACCACGAACTACGCGGCGGCCCGCACCGGCACCCTCGCCGCGGCCGGTGAGCTGTACGGCACGACCAGCGCCGAGTACAAGGCCGTCGGCGACGC
The DNA here is from genome assembly GCF_044754145.1 of Streptomyces sp. NPDC093149. Lineage (NCBI taxonomy): Bacteria > Bacillati > Actinomycetota > Actinomycetes > Kitasatosporales > Streptomycetaceae > Streptomyces > Streptomyces sp. NPDC093149. The sequence continues at coordinate 1,390,715 of NZ_JBIVON010000001.1, read as the reverse complement.
CTGGGCCGGCATCAACGTCGGCACCCGTGACGGCGGCGGCAACCCGGACCCGGGCGGCAAGGTCTTCGAGAACACCACCCCGATCGCCATCCCGGACCGCGGTGCGGCCGTCACCAGCTCGGTCAACGTCACCGGTATCACCGGCAACGCCCCCAGCACCCTCAAGGTCGGCGTGGACATCACCCACAGCTGGCGCGGTGACCTGGTCATCGACCTCGTCGCCCCGAACGGGACGACTTACCGGCTGAAGAACTCCTCGATCTCCGACTCGGCCGCCAACGTCCAGACCACCTACACGGTCAACGCCTCGGCCGTGGCGGCGAACGGCACCTGGAGCCTCAAGGTCCAGGACGTCTACACGGGCGACACCGGCAAGATCAACAGCTTCAAGCTGACCTTCTGAACCCGGAGCCGGGCCTGATCCGGCAACGACCGCCCGGGAGGAGCTCTCGCTCCTCCCGGGCGTTTCCCTGTGCGCGGCGGGCAACAGTCACTCGGGGTTGTCCGCGTGGGTCAGGGTCTCCCGGGCGACGAGCAGGTTGTTGGACCCGGCGGGCCGCTGCTGCTCGGTGAGTGCCTGGGTGTTGGTCATGGCGATGCCCCCCGGCACCACGGGGGTGCCGGGTCCGGAATCAGGCGCGTCAGCGCATCACCAGGCCCGCGCCGTCCCCCATCGTCTCCGCGGGCAGTGCCACCAGGCCGAGTTCCGCACCGGTGGCCAGGAGCGGATGCGTGGGGAGCACCCGCACCGTGTAGCCGTACGGCCCGGTGCGGTCGAGGGCCAGCGGTCCCTCGTACAGCCAGCGTCCCTCCAGGTCCTGGCCTCCGACAGGCTTCAGCGGAAACGTCTGCGCGTCCGAGATCCCGTCGGCCGCGTCCACCCGGCCGGCCACCGCCTGCACCTCCACGTCGTCCGGCTCCAGTACCCCGAGGGCGATCCTGACCCGCACCACCAGCGCCGAGCCCAGCTCGGCCGAGCCGCCCGCGGCGTCGGGCGCCACGGCCTCCACATGGTCGACGGCGACCCGCGGCCACGCGGCGCGGACCCTGGCCTTCCAGCCGGCGAGCTGCCGCGCGGTGCCGGGATCCAGTGCCCGCTGGGCGCGTGCGGCGGGCGCGTACAGCCGCTCCACGTACTCGGACACCATGCGCCCCGCCAGAACCTTGGGCCCGAGGGTGCCCACCGTGCGGCGGACCATCTCGATCCAGCGCTCGGGGAGCCCGTCGCCGCCCCGGTCGTAGAAGCGCGGAGCGACCCGGTCCTCGATGAGTTCGTAGAGGGCGCCCGCCTCCAGGTCGTCACGGCGGTCCTCGTCCAGGGCCAGAGCGTCGGCCGTGGGGATCGCCCATCCGAAGTCCGGCTCGAACCACTCGTCCCACCAGCCGTCCAGGACCGAGAGGTTGAGGCAGCCGTTGAGCGCGGCCTTCATGCCGCTCGTACCACAGGCCTCCAGAGGCCGCAGCGGGTTGTTGAGCCAGACGTCGCAGCCCGGGTAGAGCTTCTGCGCCATGGCCATCCCGTAGTCCGGCAGGAACACGATGCGATGGCGCACCCGGGGATCGTCGGAGAACCGCACCAGCTCCTGGACCAGCCGCTTTCCGCTGTCGTCGGCGGGGTGGGCCTTGCCTGCGACGACGATCTGGACCGGGCGGTCCGGGTGGAGCAGCAGTGCCCGCAGCCGGTCGCGGTCGCGCAGCATCAGCGTCAGCCGCTTGTACGAGGGCACCCGCCGGGCGAAGCCGATCGTCAGCACGTCCGGGTCCAGGACGCCGTCGATCCAGCCGAGTTCGGCCGGTTCCGCACCCCGGGTGCGCCAGGAGGCGTGGAGCCGCTCGCGCACCTCGGCGACCAGCTGTCCGCGCAGGTGCCGCCGCAGGTCCCAGATCTCCCGGTCCGGGATGTCGGCGGCGGAGTCCCAGCGCCCCGGGGTGCCGCCGTACCGGTTGCGCAGCCGGAGAACCTCGGGTGCGACCCACGTGGGTGCGTGGACGCCGTTGGTCACCGAGGTGATCGGCACCTCCGCCGCGTCGAAGCCCGGCCACAGCCCGGCGAACATCTCCCGGCTGACCGAGCCGTGGAGGGTCGAGACCCCGTTGGCCCGCTGGGCGAGCCGCAGCCCCATCACCGCCATGTTGAAGAGCCGTGGTTCGCCGCCCGGGTAGGTCTCCATGCCCAGTTGCAGGATGCGTTCGGCACTCACGCCCAGGAGCTCGCCGTCGTCCCCGAAGTGCCGGGCGACCAGCTCGCGGTCGAACCGGTCGATCCCGGCGGGCACGGGTGTGTGGGTGGTGAAGACCGTGCCGGCCCGCACCGACTCCACCGCGGAGTCGAAGTCCAGTCCACTGGCGGAGAGTTCACGGATGCGTTCGAGTCCGAGGAAGCCGGCGTGCCCCTCGTTGGTGTGGAACACCTCCGGCGCGGGATGTCCCGTGAGGCGGCAGTACGTCCGCACGGCCCGTACGCCGCCGATGCCGAGGAGCATCTCCTGGAGCAGCCGGTGCTCGCTGCCACCGCCGTACAGCCGGTCGGTCACCTCGCGCTCGCCCGGCGCGTTCTCCTCCACATCGGAGTCGAGCATCAGCAGTGGTACGCGCCCCACCTGGGCCTGCCAGATGTGGGCGTGCAGCGAACGGCCGCCGGGAAGCGTGAGCACCACCCGGCCGGGGGTGCCGTCGGCCTCGCGCATCAAGGTGAGCGGGAGCTCGTTCGGATCGAGTACGGGATAGTGCTCCTGCTGCCAGCCGTCGCGGGACAGACTCTGGCGGAAGTAGCCGTGCCGGTAGAGCAGGCCGACCCCGATGAGAGGCACGCCCAGATCGCTGGCGGCCTTCAGATGGTCGCCGGCGAGGATGCCGAGGCCGCCGGAGTACTGGGGCAGCGCGGCGGTCACGCCGAACTCGGGTGAGAAGTACGCGACGGCGGCCGGGAGCCCGGCCCCTCGGGCCAGCTGTTCCTGGTACCACCTGGGCCCGTCCAGATAGTCCCGGAGGTCGGCGAAGACCTCGGTCAGCCGGTGCAGGAACTGCTCGTCCCGGGCCAGCTCGGCGAGCCGTCCGGCGGACACGGCACCGAGCAGCCGGACGGGGTCGCACTCCGCCGTCCGCCGCACCTGGGGGTCGACGGCCCGGAAGAGCTCACGGGTCTCGGTGTGCCAGGACCAGCGCAGATTGCGGGCGAGGTCGCTGAGCGGTCGAAGGGGATCGGGGAGAACGGGACGCACGGTGAATCGACGAATGGCCTTCACGCATTCCACCTTTACAGGGGACGTACGAATCCGACGGGACGCACCACGGGGTGCGTCTCTCCGTCACCCCCGACGTTAACGGTGGGCCGCACTCCGCAGCCACGGCGCGCGAACGGCTCACGGCGTGTGCCGCCGGACGGGGCGCCCGCACGGCCTCTGCTCCGGGGCGATCTCCGCGCTGCCCGCCCCGTGCCCCACCCACCCCGCCTCATTCGCACCCTGGGGCCCCTCTCGCCCCGTCGAGGCACACCGGTCACACAGGTAATGGCCGATTCCCTTCCCTCGTTCGGTCTTGTGGCACTTCACACCAAGGAGAAAGCTGCCCAGTGGCGTCCGGAAGAGCACCGGTGAGCCCGCGCACGCGGGGCGGTCCTCGGCGCATTCAGGTCGTCGCGGATACGCGCGAGTAGTTGACACACCACCGGATTGGCCCCCCGAGAACTGTGGGAAGGCTTCTTCGGTACACACTCCGAGCACATCCCGACAGCACGCGAATGCCGCCCGAATGCAGCATGAATGCGAAGCACCTGCGGGACCGGCGCCCATCCGGTTTACCTCCGCGAAACACATCCGCACCCAGCCATTCGAGTGCCATTCGAGTGAATGCGGACAGGAGCGGCCATGCCCACACCCCGTCAGCCGTCAACGGAGCAGCTAGAAAGGACGGACCCCATCGTTCGCGGTGCGCGAATTCCGCGCACCGCGGCCGTGTCGCGCCCCGTTCAGCCCGAACCCCAGTCCCCAGGTGATTCCATGATCGGTCGCATTCCCGTACTCGACGTCCGTCCCCTCGTCGACTGCGGCAGAAGGCCCGCCAAGGCCGTTGCCGGTGAGACCTTCCAGGTCACCGCGACCGTCTTCCGCGAGGGCCATGACGCCGTCGCCGCCAATGTGGTGCTGCTGGATCCGGCCGGGCGGCCCGGCCCCTGGACGCCGATGCGCGAACTCGCGCCCGGCACCGACCGCTGGGGCGCCGACGTCACCCCGGACTCCGAGGGGCACTGGACGTATACGGTCGAGGCCTGGAGCGATCCGCTCGCCACCTGGCGGCAGCACGCCGAGATCAAGATCCCGGCGGGGAGCGACACCGGGCTCGTCCTGGCGGAGGGCGCCGCACTGTACGAACGGGCCGCCAAGGGCGTACCCAAGCGGGACGGGCGCGAGGCGGTGCTGGCCGCCGCCGACGCGCTGCGCGACGAGTCCCGCCCGGCCGCCGCCCGGTTGGCCGCGGCGCTCGCCCCCGAGGCGCGGGCCGCCCTCACCCGTCACCCCCTGCGCGAACTGGTCACCGCCGCTCCCCCGCTCCCTCTGGTGGTCGAGCGCCGACGGGCCCTGTTCGGTTCCTGGTACGAGCTGTTCCCCCGCTCGGAGGGGGCCAGGGTCGAACCGGCCGGGCGGGCCGCAGCGGCCGGGAAGGGCAGGGCGGGAAAGGCGGCGGCCGCCCGCCCGGAGAGGATCGTCAGCGGCACCTTCCGCACAGCCGCCGAGCGGCTGCCCGCGGTCGCCGCCATGGGTTTCGACGTCGTCTATCTGCCACCCATCCATCCCATCGGAACCACCCATCGCAAGGGCCCCAACAACTCGCTCTTCCCCGCCCCCCATGACGTGGGCGTGCCTTGGGCGATCGGCTCGGCCGAGGGTGGCCACGACGCCGTCCATCCCGATCTCGGCACCCTCGACGACTTCGATCATTTCGTCGCCACCGCCCGCACCCTGCGCATGGAGATCGCGTTGGATTTCGCGCTCCAGTGTTCTCCCGACCATCCCTGGGTGGAGAAGCATCCCGAATGGTTCCACCATCGTGCGGACGGCACGATCGCCTACGCCGAGAATCCGCCGAAGAAATACCAGGACATCTATCCGATCGCCTTCGACAAGGATCTGGATGGACTGGTCGAGGAGAGCGTTCGCATTCTGCGCTTCTGGATGGATCACGGGGTGCGTGTCTTCCGCGTGGACAATCCGCACACCAAACCGGTGGTCTTCTGGGAGAAGGTGATCGCTGAAATCAACCGGACCGACCCTGATGTGATCTTCCTGGCCGAGGCATTCACCCGGCCCGCGATGATGCATGCGCTCGCCGCCATCGGCTTCCAGCAGTCGTACACGTATTTCACCTGGCGCAACAGCAAACAGGAGATCACCGATTACGTCACGGAACTGTCGGGCGCGACCGCCTCCTACATGCGGCCCAACTTCTTCGTGAACACCCCGGACATCCTGCCCGGTCATCTCCAGGACGGGGGCCGTCCGGCCTTCGAGGCACGAGCCGTTCTCGCCGCGACGCTCTCCCCGGCCTGGGGTGTGTACGCGGGCTACGAACTGTGCGAGAACACTCCGGTCCGTCCCGGCAGCGAGGAGTACCTCGACTCGGAGAAGTACGAGATCCGGGTCAGGGACTGGGAGTCGGCGGAGCGCGAGGGCCGCTCGCTGGCTCCGCTCATCACCCGGCTCAACCGCATCAGGCGCCGTCACCCGGCGCTGCAGCAACTGCGCGACGTGCACTTCCACTCCGTCGACAACGACGCGCTGATCGCGTACAGCAAGCGCGCGGGTTCGAACACCGTTCTGGTGGTCGTCAACCTCGACCCGCACCACACCCAGGAGGCCACGGTCTCGTTGGACATGCCGCGACTCGGCCTCGACCGGCACGAGAGCGTGCCGGTGCGCGACGAGCTCACCGGCGACACCTATCACTGGGGCAGGACCTTCTATGTGCGCCTGGAGCCGGGCGTCACGCCCGCACACATCGTCGTCCTGCGACCGTCCCCGCCGACCGGAGGGTCACCCACACCATGATCGTCAATGAGCCCGTCCACGACACGTTCGAGGACACCCCGGCCAAGGACCGCGATCCCGACTGGTTCAAGCGCGCCGTGTTCTACGAGGTCCTCGTCCGGTCCTTCCAGGACTCCAACGGCGACGGCATCGGCGACCTCAAGGGCATCACCGCCAAGCTGGACTACCTGCAGTGGCTCGGTGTCGACTGCCTCTGGCTGCCGCCGTTCTTCAAGTCGCCGCTGCGCGACGGCGGCTACGACGTCTCCGACTACACCGCCGTGCTGCCGGAGTTCGGCGATCTGGCCGACTTCGTGGAGTTCGTCGACGCCGCGCACCAGCGCGGGATGCGCGTGATCATCGACTTCGTCATGAACCACACGAGCGATCAGCACGACTGGTTCCAGCAGTCCCGGTCCGACCCGGAGGGGCCGTACGGCGACTACTACGTCTGGGCCGACGACGACAAGCAGTTCCCGGACGCCCGGATCATCTTCGTCGACACTGAGACGTCCAACTGGACCTTCGACCCGGTCCGCAAGCAGTACTACTGGCACCGGTTCTTCTCCCACCAGCCCGACCTCAACTACGAGAACCCGGCGGTGCAGGAGGAGATCATCTCCGCGCTGCGCTTCTGGCTGGACCTCGGCATCGACGGATTCCGCGTGGACGCCGTGCCGTACCTGTACCAGCGCGAGGGCACCAACTGCGAGAACCTCCCGGAGACGCACGACTTCCTCAAGCGGGTCCGCAAGGAGATCGACGCGCACTACCCGGACACCGTGCTGCTCGCCGAGGCCAACCAGTGGCCGGAGGACGTCGTCGACTACTTCGGCGAGTTCCAGGCCGGCGGCGACGAGTGCCACATGGCGTTCCACTTCCCCGTGATGCCCCGGATCTTCATGGCCGTCAGGCGCGAGAGCCGCTACCCGGTCTCCGAAATCCTGGCGAAGACCCCGGCGATCCCGAAGAACTGCCAGTGGGGCATCTTCCTGCGCAACCACGACGAGCTCACCCTCGAAATGGTCACGGACGAAGAGCGCGACTACATGTACGCGGAGTACGCCAAGGATCCGCGGATGCGGGCCAACATCGGTATCCGGCGGCGGCTGGCCCCCCTGCTCGACAACGACCGCAACCAGATCGAGCTGTTCACCGCGCTGCTGCTGTCCCTGCCCGGTTCCCCGATCCTCTACTACGGGGACGAGATCGGGATGGGCGACAACATCTGGCTGGGCGACCGGGACGCCGTGCGCACGCCGATGCAGTGGACGCCCGACCGCAACGCCGGATTCTCCTCCAGTGATCCCGGGCGGCTCTACCTGCCCACCATCATGGATCCGGTCTACGGCTACCAAGTCACCAATGTCGAGGCGTCGATGGCCTCGCCGTCGTCGCTGCTGCACTGGACGCGACGGATGATCGAGATCCGCAAGCAGAACCATGCCTTCGGGCTCGGCTCGTTCAACGAACTGCCCTCGTCGAACCCGGCCGTGCTCGCCTTCACCCGGGAGCACGGGGACGATCTCGTGCTGTGCGTGCACAACTTCTCGCGGTTCGCGCAGCCCACGGAGCTCGATCTGCGGTCGTACGACGGGCGTCATCCGGTGGAGCTGATCGGCGGGGTGCGGTTCCCGGCCATCGGGCAGTGGCCCTACCTGCTGACTCTCGCGGGACACGGTTTCTACTGGTTCCGACTGCGCAAGGACGCGCCGCCGAGCTGACCCTGCGCCACCGCGCACCACCCACCGCGGGGCGGTTTCCGCCGCCCCGCACGGGGCACCCTCTCCCCCGTATCGAGCGCTTCCGGTCTCTTCCGGGCCCCCTCCGGCGTTTCGATCCCTTCGAGTCGAGTCCGTACGGACCATCCTGACCCGACACGTCCCGCACAGCCGGACAGCTATTGCCGCAATCCGGGACACTCTTCGCATCCTGTGGTGTGCCCGGGGAAAGGACGCGATGCCATGTCGGAGGCTGCCTCCACTCGGGTCGCCCTGGCTGCCGCCAGCACAGCCCTGCTCCCGTCTCTCGCTCCCCTGCTGCACGAATGGCTGCCCAGGCAGCGGTGGTTCGCGGGCAAGGGGCAGCCGATCACCGCGTTCTCGCTGGTGTCGGCGACCGAAATACTGCCGGTGGACACCGATTCCGCGGGCGTCCGGTCCGGGGCCGGGCTGTTGCATCTGCTGGTCCGGGCCCACCAGCCGTCCATGCCCGCCCAGTCACCGGACGACTGCTACCAACTGCTGCTCGGCGTAAGGGCCGCGTTGCCGGCCCGGCTGGCGCCCGCGCTCATCGGCCATGTGACGGACGGGCCTCTCGCGGGCCGCACCGTCTACGAGGGCCTGCACGACCCGCGTCTCGCCGCACTCCTGCTGGAGCGCTTCCGCACCCCGGGCACCCTCGGCGTCCTGCACTTCGACCGGGGCGGCGCCCCCATCACCGCACCGCTCGCACCGCGCATGCTCGACACCGAGCAGTCCAACACCTCGCTCGTCTTCGGCGATGCCTACATCCTCAAGATCTTCCGCCGGATCTTCCCGGGCACCAACCCGGATCTGGAACTGCCGCTCGCGCTCGCCCGCGAGGGCTGCGGACGGGTGCCCGCCCCCGTCGCCTGGTTCGAGGCCAGCGCACCGAAACCGCTCACCCTCGGTGTGCTGCAGCCGTTCCTGCGCGGCGCGGAGGACGGCTGGCAGCTCGCCCTGCGCGCCCTGGCCGCGGGCCGCGACTTCACCGGCGAGGCCCACGCACTGGGCCGGGCCACCGCCGAGGTGCACACCGCGCTCGCCGCCGCCCTGCCGACGCCCGCCCTGCGCCGCGCCCAGACCGAGCATCTCGCCGCCGCGATGGTCCACAGGCTGGAGGCCGCCGCGCAGGCGGTACCGGCACTCGCGCCGTACGTCCCCGGACTGCGCACCGCCTTCGACGCGGTGGCCGCGCTGGGACACCGGGGCCACGGCTGGGCGGCACAGCGGGTCCACGGAGATCTCCACCTCGGCCAGACCCTGCGCGCGGCCGACGGCTTCTGGTCACTGATCGACTTCGAGGGCGAACCGGCCCGACCGCTGTCCGAGCGCCGCCGGCCGCAGCCCCCGGTGCGCGACATCGCCGGCATGCTCCGCTCCTTCGACTACGCGGCCCGCTCGCACCGCCCGTGGAACGCCGAGTGGGCGGCGCGCTGCCGGACCGCCTACTGCGACGGGTACGCCGGGGCCGCGGGGGTCGACCCGCGCAGCGAACCGGAGCTGCTGCGCGCCCACGAGACCGACAAGGCGGTCTACGAGGTGCTGTACGAGGCACGGCACCGGCCCGACTGGCTTCCGGTCCCGATGGCGGCGATCCACCGCCTGGCCGCCGTCGCCGACTGACGGCCCGGGTGCCGCCCGCCCGTTCGCGGTCCCGCCGTCGCCGCCCCGCTCCCCCGCACGGCCCCGTGCCCACGCCGCCCCGTTCCGCCCCGACAACACCTCCGAGGAGGCTGTCCCCGTGACCGCCCGCAAGCCGTCCCGCACGACGCCCGCCCCCACCGAACCCGAGGTCCGCCAAGTCCGGCCGCCGACAACGGCGAGGACGGCGTCCCCGGCCGCCTCCGACGCATCCGCCGCCGCCGTCCCTGCCGCTCCGGCCGCGTCCGGCGACCGTGCCGAGCGGACGCAGCCGGCGGCCGAGCGGGCCACCGGTGCCGCGCCGTCGCGCCCCCGGGAAGCCGCCGGCAGCCAGGGAGTGCGCCGGGCACGCCCCCTCGACGCCGCCGACCGGGGCAGGCTGCTCTTTGGCGAGCACCACGCCCCGCACGACCTGCTCGGCGCCCATCCCGTGCGCGGCGGTGTGACTTTCCGGGTGCTGCGCCCGTGCGCACGATCCGTGACCGTCCTGGCCAAGGGGTTGCGGGCCCGGCTGCACGACGACGGCGACGGTCTCTTCTCGGGCCTGCTGCCGATGACCTCCGTTCCCGAGTACCGGCTCCTGGTCGTCTACGAGGACGACGAGACCGAGGTGCAGGACCCGTACCGCTTCCTGCCCGCCCTCGGCGACCTCGATCTGCATCTGATCGGCGAGGGACGGCACGAGGAGCTGTGGACGGCCCTCGGCGCGCAGCCCATGGAACATCAGGGCGTCGTCGGCACCCGGTTCACCGTCTGGGCCCCCAACGCCCGCGGTGTGCGGGTCATCGGGGACTTCAACTACTGGGACGGCACCGGCTTCCCGATGCGTTCGCTCGGCTCCTCGGGGGTGTGGGAGCTGTTCCTGCCCGGGATCGGGGAGGGCACGCTCTACAAGTTCGACATCTGCCGCCCGGACGGTTCGCACACCAAACGCGCCGACCCGATGGCCCGCCGTGCCGAGGTGCCGCCCGCCACCGCCTCGATCGTGACGGCCTCGCACCACGAGTGGCGGGACCAGGAGTGGATGGCGCACCGCAGGGACGTACCGGTGCACGAGGCGCCGTTCTCCGTGTACGAGGTGCATCTGCCCTCCTGGAGACCCGGCCTGACGTATCGTCGACTGGCCGAGCAGCTCCCCTCGTACGTCAAGGACCTGGGGTTCACACATGTGGAGCTGATGCCGGTCTCCGAGCATCCCTTCGGCGGCTCCTGGGGCTATCAGGTCACCGGCTTCTACGCACCGACCTCGCGCATGGGCACACCGGACGACTTCCGCTTCCTCGTCGACGCGCTGCACCGGGCCGGAATCGGTGTCATCGTCGACTGGGTGCCGGCGCACTTCCCGCGCGACGACTGGGCGCTCGCGGAGTTCGACGGCCGCCCGCTGTACGAGCACTCCGACCCGTCGCGTGCGGCACACCCTGACTGGGGCACGCTGGAGTTCGACTACGGGCGCACGGAAGTGCGCAACTTCCTGGTGGCCAACGCCACTTACTGGTGCGAGGAGTTCCACGTCGACGGCCTGCGGGTCGACGCCGTCGCCTCGATGCTCTATCTCGACTACTCGCGCGAGAGCGGGGAGTGGTCGCCGAACGAGCGTGGTGGCCGGGAGAACCTGGACGCCGTCGCCTTCCTCCAGGAGATGAACGCCACCGTCTACCGGCGCAATCCGGGCGTCGTCACGATCGCCGAGGAGTCCACCGCCTGGAACGGCGTCACACGCGCCACCCATGTCGTCGGCCCCGACGGTTTCGGCGGGCTCGGCTTCGGGCTGAAGTGGAACATGGGCTGGATGCACGACTCCCTGCAGTACGTGTCGAAGGAGCCGGTGCACCGCAAGTACCACCACGACGAGATGACCTTCTCGATGGTGTACGCGTACAGCGAGAACTACGTCCTGCCGATCTCGCACGACGAGGTGGTGCACGGGAAGCAGGCCCTGGTCAGCAAAATGCCGGGCGACTGGTGGCAGCGGCGCGCCAACCACCGGGCGTACCTCGGCTTCATGTGGGCCCACCCGGGCAAGCAACTCCTGTTCATGGGCCAGGAGTTCGCCCAGGGCGGGGAGTGGTCGGAGGGGCACGGCCCGGACTGGTGGCTGCTCGACCCCTCGTACGAGGCGGAGGGCGACCACCGGGGCGTACGCACCCTGGTCGGTGACCTGAACGCGGTGTACGGCGCGACCCCGGCCCTCTGGCAGCGCGACACCGACCCGGGGGGCTTCGACTGGGTGGACGGCGGTGCGGCCGAGGACAACACCTTCGCCTTCCTGCGCTACGACAAGCACGGTTCGCCGCTGCTCGCCGTCAGCAATTTCTCCCCCGTGGTGCGGCACGAGTACCGCATCGGCGTCCCGGACGTCCTCGGTGACCAGGTCGCATGGGCGGAGGTTCTCAACACGGACGCCGCGCGGTACGGCGGCAGCGACGTGCGCCATCGCGGACCGCTGAAGTCCGAACCGGTCACCTGGCACGGCCGCCCCGGCAGCATTCTGCTGACGCTGCCACCGCTGGCGACGGTCTGGTTCAAGCCGGTGTGAACCGAACGGGGAGGGGCGCGCGACCGTCCTGCGGCCGCGCGCCCCCGCCGCGTCCGCGCGCTCAGCCCCGGAGCGCCTCGACCGTGCTCGCCCAGGAGTCGGCGCCGTGCCCCTTGGCGATGGCACGGTCGGAGACGGCCTTGATCGCCTCCAGCTGGGACGTGTCCAGGCCCCTGCCGGCGGCCGCGTGCAGCACGTGATCGACACCGGCGGTCATCATGGCGAGATTGGCTCCCGCCCCGTCGTACCGCTTCGCATCGATGTCGACCGCCGTCCCGGCCACGATGGGCGGCAGGATGTCCACGATGGTCCGCAGATACGGCGCGATGGCCGCAGCGGGAATGCTCTCCGCCCCGGCCATGGCGAAGGCGTGGACCAGCCCCGCCATGCTCCCGTAGAAGAAGTCCAGCATCGCCATGTCGTAGGCCGCGGCGAGTGCGTGCTCGGGCCCCAGGAACGGGACGTTGGCGCCGAGCGCCTTGAGCACGGCCTCGTGCCGGTCGTACGCGGACCGCGAACCCGAGAAGAAGATCAGCGCCTCCGGCCCGCCGACCACCTCGATCGGCACCATGATCGCGCCCGCCAGGTAGTCGAGCGCATGCGCCTCGGCCCAGGCCGCGGAGGCGCGGACCCGGTCCGGGGTGTCGGAGGTGAGGTCGACCAGGGCGCGCCCGGCGAGGGCGTCCGTCAACGGGGCGAGGATCTGCCGCGAGGCCTCGTGGTCGACGACACAGACGACCACCAATTCACTTGCCCGTACGGCCTCTTCGGCCGAAGCGGCCCGGACCGCGCCCCGGGTGACGAGCTCTTCGCCCTTGCCCGGGGACCGGTTCCAGACGGTGGTGCGGTGGCCGGCGTCCAGGAACGCGCCGGCGAGGGCCCGGCCCATGGCGCCGAGGCCGATGACGGTGACGGTGGCGGGGTTCGTATGCGTAGTCATACGCGTCATGATCATCGCGGTGGACGCACCCGCCAAGAGCCCACTTATTTCTCAGATACCCACCAAAAGGAAAGCATCCAGGCCAGGGCGATCGAGGCTCGGTACTCGGGGCTTGCGCGCGGTGATGAAGGCCGAGCGAATCCGAGACCTGGGCTTCGAGGGTCGGGGTTCGAGCTCCGGGACCGGCTGGTTCACTCTTTCGTGGGTACGAAGAGGGAGCCGGGCCCGGCGCTTGAGCTTCGGGATCCGGGCGTCGGGATCCGGGCTCCGGGATTCGAGCTTCTTTGGTCAACCGGTAGGTGAAAGAAGGGGTTCGGGGAAACCTCCCCGCCCTCCCGGGCCCGTCACGGCCAGCAAGTACGACTGGTCCTGACCGGCTTGCGGCGCGTGATCGCGGCTGCTTACGTTGCCCCCGACGAAACGACCCCGACACGGTGTTAGCAGCACCGGGCCGGGGTCTCACCCCACGATCGAATCGAGCGATCTCGTGGCTACCGAGAACTCTAGTGCCGCATCAGGCAACGTTCGCCCTGTCGATGACTTGGCGTAGGCGTTCGTGGGTGTTGTGGCGGTTTCGCCAGAGGATGTAGGGAGGTCTTCCAGGTCTCTATGCGTTGAAAGGACACGCCCTCCTCGCGGAGCAGGACCCGAAGGCCCTCGTGGCTGATGTCGTCGACCACCCCCTCGGCGACCAGGAAGTCGGCCAGCTTGGCCAGGCTCCAGGTCGAGAACGACAGGCCGTGCTCAGCCGGCTTGGACTTGGCGGTCTTCTTGATCTCGCGGCGTTCCGGGAGGGTGAAGGTCTTTGGACGGCCGCCCTTGTACTTCGGGTACAGCGAGGCGAAGCCATCGGCGTTGAAGTTGTGGATCACGTCGCGGACCCGGTCGGCGCTGGTGAACGTGACCTCGGCGATCTTCACCACGTCCATGCGCTGCGCGGACAGCAGCACCATCTGGGCCCGGCGCAGGTCACCACCGACCCGGTGCCTCTGCGGATGATCCGCAGCAGCCGCTGCCCCTCGTCGTCATCGATCTCGCGCACGCGCACACGTTCAGCCACCTGGGCACCCTGGCACGACGCGCCGCCCGGCACGGAACCCGGCGGCACGTCACTCACAGTAGGGCGGGCGCGACCTGATCTGGCGTCATACGCCAGTGGTGCCGTCGATGCGCTCCCGGACCAGGTCGGCGTGGCCGTTGTGGCGGGCGTACTCCTCGATCATGTGGACGTAGATCCAGCGGAGGTTGACGTCCTGCTCCATGAAGCGGCCTGCGTCGGTCAGAGCACGGTCGGCGCAGAGCTCGCGGGCGCGGGCGATCTCTGCCTGCCAGGTGGCGAGGGCGTCGTGCAGTGTGGCGCCCTCGGCCAGTTCGAAGCCGCCGTCGGGGGCAGACGGGTCGGCCTGCGGGTCGTAGATGGGTGGGGCCTGTTCTCCGGCGAACACTCGGCGGAACCAGTTCCGCTCCACCTCTGCCATGTGCTGGACGAGGCCGGTCAAGGTGAAGCCGGACGGTGGCACGGACGCGACGGCGGCCTGCCCGTCGTCCAGGCCCTCGCACTTCATGGCGAGGGTGGCGCGGTGAAAGTCAAGCCAGCTTTCGAGCACGGTGCGCTCGTCGACGTTCAAGGGCGGCAAGGGGCGTTCGATGGCACTCATCGGTCGATTATCGCCAGCGGCCGAAGCCGTCGACGGGCAGGGCCTCCGACAGGGCGAACGTTGCCTGATGCGGCACTAGCCCCGCCCTGTGTACGCCCGCACCCTCACACCCGTACGCGAAGGCCGGCCCCGGCTACGGCAAGCGGTCGGCACCGGACCAACGCCCGCCGCGCGCCGACGACTTCATGCTGCTGTCCGAGCGGGAGCGCTACATCGCCGGATACGTCGAAGGTCTCTGCCGCCCCTGCCGCACACCCGACCCGGACACCACGGGCAAGCAGCCCGTGGGAGCCCACGCGGAAGAGGACGTCCACGGCCTCGTCGCCGAACTCCGGGGCATGCTCAAACGCCCCTGACACGCGCCTGAGCCTGGGCATCGGCCTACGATGCCCAGCATCGCGGAGAACTTCTCGATCAAGGATCACGACAATGACACTTCTGCGCGCGAGCAGCAGCGGCGACACCGAATCCGTGCGGAAGCTCGTTCGGACCCGGTCCGACGTGGACGTGCGTGCCCGGGGAACGGGGAGAACTCCCCTTCTTGAGGCGGTCATAAGCGGTCACCTCGATACGGTCGCTGTCCTCTTGTCAGCGTCCGCAGATATCGAGGCACGTGACACCGCCGTCGGATTCACGCCGTTGGGCTGGGCCGCAGGACAAGGGAACACGCATCTTGTGCGGGTGCTCCTTGCGCACGGTGCCGATGTCGACAGCGCCAATGGCGACTTCGCTCGCACTCCCCTCATGCTCGCGTCCCAACAGGGCCACGCGGACGCCGTGCGCATCCTGCTTGAGCACGCCGCGTGTGTCGCCATCACGGACAGCTCCGGCCAGAATGCGCTCTCCCTGAACTGTGAATCGAACAGCACCGATGGGGCAGCCCATGTTCATCGGCTGCTCATCGAAGCCGGCGCCGTTCTCCCGCCACCCGTCGCAGAGCCGCCCGCTCTCTCCTGGCCTTCTGTGGACCCCGCCCGAGTGGACTACGACGACCCTGTCGCAGTCGTACGCGGCTACATCCTCCGGATGGCGAAGTGGGAACAGGCCGCCCTCGCCGATCGGACCCGGGACCTCAACGTGCTGTGTGCGGAGCGAGACGTACTCGCGTCGGCCTGTCTCAGCGTCCGCCCGCGCACCTACCGCCCGCACAGCATCGGGACACCGACAGAAGTGGATGAACGCGAGACTCTCCACTCCGTCCACTGTCCCAAGCCCAACAGATGCGAACTCCTCGTTCGTGATCCACTCGGCCACCCGTTTCGTTCCGAGCGGCTCTACACCGCAGTCAAGAAGCATGGCGAATGGCGCCTCGACACGCTGAAGACCCGCAGGCTGGGCACCGCCGACTGGTGCCGAGCGCTGCTCTGATCCCCGGTCGAGGTCCGCCGTTCCCGACAGGGCCCGCGTGGAAGGGTTCGGCCGTACGCCCCGTCTCACGCCGGCGCGAACACGTCCTCCAACTCCTGGAGCAGCTTGCGCTTGGGCCGGGCGCCCACCATCGACTTCACGGGTTCGCCTGAGCGGAACACCATCAGGGTCGGCGTCGCCAGCACCGCGTACCTGCTCGCGATCCCGGGGCTGGTGTCGACGTCGATCTGGACGATCTTGATGCGTCCGGCCTCCTCGGCGGCGACGGCGCCGAGGACGGGGGCGAGCTGACGGCACGGGCCGCACCAGTCGGCGGTGAATTGGACCAGGACGGGGAGGTCGGCCCCGAGCACCTCCGCGTCGAAGGTCGTGTCGGTGACCTCGGCCACACCCTCTGCCGCATGAATCATCTGTCATCCTCCCAGTTCACAACGTGGTTCCGGGCCGCCCGGAAGTTCTGCCGCGGCCTCCATCTCGGCTCTCGCGAGCTCTGCGCCCACCTGGGCGCGTACCGCCCGGAGCTGCTCGATGAGCGAGTCGAGCTCGCCGAGCTTGCGCCGGTAGACGGCGAGCGAGGCGGGGCAGGCGTCACCGGCCGGGTGGCCGGCGCGCAGGCACTCGACGAACGGCCGGGTCTCCTCCAGTTCGAACCCGAAGTCCTGCAGGGTCCGGATCTGCTGGACGAGGCGCAGATCGTCCTCGTCGTACGCGCGGTACCCGTTGTCGGCCCGCCGCGCGGGCAGCAGTCCACGTGACTCGTAGTACCGCAGGGTCCGCGTCGTCGTCCCGGCCCGTTCGGCCAGCTCCCCGATTCGCATGCCCTCGACCGTAGACCTTGACGCCGACGTCAAGGCAAGGAGGAAGCGCGGCAGAAGACGGCCCAGGGCCGTCGCGGAGGGTTCCGCGACGGCCCTGGGCCGTGTGGTGGGGTCGGGAGACACTAGCCCTTCGCCGCTGCCGGCTCCCGGTCGCCGTCGCGCGGCTCCGGAACGCTGTCCGTGCCGTCGCCGTGCCCGGCGTCCTGGTTGAGCATCTCGTCGTTCCACGGGAGCGCGCCGGAGAGGACCCGGTCCATCCGCTCCTTGTCGATCTCCTTGGTCCAGGTGCCGACGAGGACGGTGGCCACCGCGTTGCCCGCGAAGTTCGTCATGGCGCGGGCCTCGCTCATGAAGCGGTCGATGCCGACGATCAGCCCGACGCCGTCGACCAGTCCGGGGCGGTGCGACTGGAGGCCGCCCGCGAGGGTGGCGAGGCCCGCGCCGGTGACGCCGGCCGCACCCTTCGAGGCGACGATCATGAAGAGCAGCAGCGAGACCTGCTCACCGCCGCTGAGCGGGTCGCCCATCGCGTTCGCGATGAAGAGCGAGGACATCGTCAGGTAGATCGCGGTGCCGTCGAGGTTGAAGGAGTAGCCGGTCGGCACGGTGATGCCGACGACGGGCCTGCTGACACCCAGGTGCTCCATCTTCGCGATGAGCCGGGGCAGGGCGGACTCCGACGACGAGGTCGAGAGGATCAGCAGGAATTCGCGGCCCAGATACTTCAGCAGGGACAGCAGGTTGATCCCGGCGACCAGTCGCAGGATGGCGCCGAGCACCACGAAGACGAAGATCGCGCAGGTGAGGTAGAAGCCGACCATGATGATCGCGAGGGACTTCAGCGCGTCGACCCCGGTCTCGCCGACCACCGCCGCCATCGCGCCGAACGCGCCGACCGGGGCCACCCACATGATCATGGCGAGGATCCGGAACACCAGGCGCTGGATGTGGCCGATGCCGCGCAGGACCGGCTCGCCCGCCGACCCCATGGCCTGGAGCGCGAAGCCCGCGAGGAGGGCGATGAGCAGGGTCTGCAGCACCTCGCCCCCGGTGAAGGCGGAGACCATCGTCGTCGGGATGATGCCGAGCAGGAAGTCGACGGTGGACTCGCTCGCGCCCGCCGCCTGCTTCTCACCGGCGGCGCGTACCGCTTCGGTGAGGTGGAGGCCCTGGCCGGGCTCCAGGAGGTTGCCGACGAGCAGGCCGATGGCGAGTGCGACGGTCGACATCACCAGGAAGTAGCCCAGGGCGAGGCCGCCGACCGCGCCGACCTTGGCGGCCTTGCGCACCGAACCGACGCCCAGCACGATCGTGCAGAAGATGATGGGCGAGATCATCATCTTGATCAGGTTCACGAAGCCGGTGCCGATCGGCTTGAGTTCGACGGCGACGTCCGGGGCCACGAAGCCCACGAGGATGCCGAGGCCCACAGCCGCGATCACGGCCAGATACAGATAATGCGTACGGTCCCGCTTGGCGGCTGCCACTCCCACGGGGTTCTCCTCGGCTCGTCAGGGTCGCTCCCCCGTCCCTGGGGGGCTTGGCGACTATCCCGCCCCGCTGTGACGCCGGTCACTGTTACGTACATTTCGTTCATATGTTTTCGGCCAGGCACACTGTGGCCATGCGCTTCCCCCGTCCCCGTACCCGCCCGCGCAGTCTGGCCGGTCAGCTCTTCGCCATGCAGGTGGTGCTGCTCACGGCGGTGGTGGTCGGGTGTGCGTTCTTCACCTATGTCTCCGGCCGTGAGCAGGCGAAGCAGACCGCGACCCGGCAGGTCAGGACCGCCGCGCTGGCGATCGCCGACTCGCCGTCCGTACGGGAGGCCATCCGCACCCCGGACCCGTCCGCCGTGCTGCAGCCGTACGCGGAGAAGGTGCGCGCGGACACCGGGATCGCCTTCGTCACGATCATGTCCCCGGACCGGGTCCGCTGGACGCATCCGGACGCGGACCGGATCGGGGAGAGGTTCCTCGGACACACCGCGCAGGCGCTGCGCGGCGAGACGTTCTCGGAGACGTACACCGGCACGCTCGGCCCCTCGATCCGGGTCGTCACCCCGATCCGGGACGGCGGCCGGATCGTCGGTCTGGTCAGCGCGGGCATCACGGTCGACCGGGTCTCCTCGCAGGTGCGGGCGCAGCTCGGGGCGCTGGGGATGGCGGCGGGCGGGGCGCTGGCGCTCGGCGGCCTCGGGACGTATGTGATCAACGCCCGGCTCCGGCGGCACACGCACGGCATGAACGCGGCCGAGCTGAGCCGGATGCACGACTACCACCAGGCCACGCTGCACGCGGTGCGCGAGGGGCTGCTGATGCTCGACGGGCGGCGCCGGATCGCGTTGATCAACGACGCGGGCCGGGAACTGCTCGGACTCGAACCGGAGGCGGTCGGGCGCAGGATCACCGAGCTGAATCTGCCGGCCCGGCTGACCGGTGCGCTGCTCGCCTCCGAGAAGCGGGTCGACGAGCTGCATCTGACGGCGGACCGGGTGATCGTGGTCAACACCCGCCCGGTGGTCGGCGGGGAGCAGCGCGGCACGGTGGTGACGCTGCGCGATCACACGGAACTCCAGGCGCTGTCCGGCGAGTTGGACTCCGAGCGAGGGTTCACCCAGGCGCTGCGCTCGCAGGCGCACGAGGCGGCGAACCGGCTGCACACCGTCGTCTCGCTGATCGAACTGGGGCGGGCCGAGGAGGCGGTGGGTTTCGCCACCGCGGAACTGGAGCTGGCCCAGGCCCTCACCGACCGGGTGGTGGACGCGGTCGCCGAGCCGGTGCTGGCGGCGCTGCTGCTCGGCAAGGCGGCGCAGGCGAACGAGCGGGGGGTGGAGCTGGTGCTGGCGGACGACAGTCTGATCGACGACGGCGCCCTGCCCACGACGCTGCCGCACCGGGATCTGGTGACGGTCCTCGGCAATCTGATCGACAACGCGGTGGACGCGGCGTCGGAGGCGGTGGCCGGAGCGCCCGGTACGGAATCCGTGCCCGCCCCGCGGGCGGCCGGGCACGGCCGGGCCGCCCGCGCGCGGGTCACCGTCACCGCGCTCGCGGACGAGGGCGAGCTGCTGCTGCGGGTCGCCGACTCCGGGGCGGGGATCGATCCGGACGACGCCGCCGAGGTGTTCGACCGGGGCTGGTCGACGCGCGGCGCGGGCCGGGGCATCGGCCTGGCCCTCGTCCGGCAGGCGGTGCACCGCAACGGCGGGACGGTGACGCTGGACCGCGGCCCGGACGGCGGCGCGGAGTTCACGGTGCGATTGCCGCTGGCCGTCGGCGACCGCACGACGCACACCACGAAGGAGGCCACCGCATGATCCAGGTGCTGGTCGTCGAGGACGATCCCGTCGCGGCGGACGCCCATCGGCTGTACGTGGGCCGGGTCCCCGGGTTCACGGTGGCCGCGGTCGCGCACTCGCGCGCCGAGGCGGTGCGGGCGCTGGACCGCGTGCCGGTCGATCTGCTGCTGCTGGATCTCTATCTGCCCGACGGACACGGTCTGCAGTTGCTGCGCTCGCTGCGCGCGGCCGGGCACTCGGCCGATGTCATCGCGGTGACGTCGGCACGCGATCTCGCGGTGGTGCGGGAAGGGGTGTCGCTCGGTGTCGTCCAGTACGTGCTGAAGCCGTTCACCTTCGCGACCCTGCGCGACCGGTTGGTGCGCTACGCCGAGTTCCGCGCGGCGGCCGGTGAGGCGAGCGGCCAGGACGAGGTGGACCGGGCGCTCGGCGCACTGCGCGCCCCGCAGCCGTCCCGGCTGCCGAAGGGGCTGAGCGGCCCGACGCTGGAGGCCGTCACCCGTGTGCTGCGGGCCGCACCGGACGGCGTGACCTCCGGTGCGGCCGGGGCGGAGCTGGGCATCTCGCGGATCACCGCGCGCCGATATCTGGAGCACCTGGTGACGGTGGGACGCGCGGTGCGCAGTCCGCAGTACGGCCAGATCGGGCGTCCGGAGCTGTACTACCGGTGGGTGGCCCAGGGGCGCTGACCTCGGTCCCGCCGACGCCGCGTCGACGTCATCGGCACGGTGCCCTTCTTCGTCGACGCCGGCCCCTGCGTCGGCGGCATCGTCCCGAACGTCCGGCGCCTCGGCGGACGGGTTCGCCCCGCGACGGCCCCGGACGGTCCTCTATCGCCGGGCCCGTAGTGTCTCCCACTGCGCCGCGGCGCCCTCCAGCAGCAGCTCCAGGGCCGTGGGGTAGGCGCTGTCGACCATACGGGTCGCCAGAAGGGGCGCCGCCTCGGCTATCCGGGGGTGCGTGGTGCGCGGCAGGCGGGCGTACGTCGAGCGCCACATGTTCTCGTCGGAGCTGAGGCTTTCGCGCGGCAGGGCCAGCGAGGCGGCGTCGAGCGCGGCGAAGGCCAGGGTCTGGTCGATGAAGGCCTGGTAGATCCGTACCGTGTCCGGCAGCGGGAACCCCGCCGTGCGAAGTACGTCAAGGATGGCCTCGTCGGCCGCCAGCTCGTGGGCCCGGCCGGTGACCCGGTTCGCGGTCAGCAGTGCCGCGTGCGGATGCTCCAGGTACACGGCGTGGATGCGCAGCCCGAGGCCGCGCAGATCCGACCGCCACTCTCCCGTGGGTCGCCAGCCCTGCAGGGCCTGCCCGATGAGGGCATCGCCGATGGCGAGCGTCAGATCGTCCATGCCGCGGAAGTACCGGTAGAGGGTGCTGGGGTCGGCGTCCAGGGCCAGGCCGAGACGGCGGGCGGTGAGTCCCGCGCTGCCGTGCTCACGCAGCATCCGCAGGGCGGTCTCGACGATCAGTTGCTCGGACAGCACGGTCCCGCTCCTGGTGGGGCGGCGGCGCCGCCGTTTCTCCTCGGGCACCACGGCTTTTGCCACCGTCGCCTCCTCGCTCACCCTTATGCCAACGCCATTGACCTTAC
This sequence comes from Streptomyces sp. NPDC093149, assembly GCF_044754145.1. Classification (NCBI taxonomy): domain Bacteria; kingdom Bacillati; phylum Actinomycetota; class Actinomycetes; order Kitasatosporales; family Streptomycetaceae; genus Streptomyces; species Streptomyces sp. NPDC093149. The sequence continues at coordinate 1,369,097 of NZ_JBIVON010000001.1, read as the reverse complement.
CTGGGCACCCGGCGTTGGATCTCCCGGCAGGGGCGCCGCATCTCCGGTCCGCGCGGACATGCCCCGTCTTCGGAGAGAGGAAGTCCGTGTCATGCGTGTTCTGCTTGTGGGAGCCGGCGGTGTGGGCACCGCGATCACCCGGATCGCGGCCAGGCGCTCGTTCTTCGACGAGATGGTCGTGGCCGACTACGACCTGAGCCGGGCCGAGGCGGCGGTCGCCGCCCTCGCGGGCGCCGCGGGCCGCTTCCGCGCCGAGCACGTCGACGCGTCCGATCAGGCGGCGGTGACGGAACTGCTGACGCGGCACGGGTGCGACGTCCTGCTCAACGCCACCGACCCCCGGTTCGTGATGCCGCTCTTCCGGGCAGCGCTCGCTGTCGGCGCAACCTACCTCGACATGGCGATGTCCCTGTCGCGCCCGCACCCCGAGCGGCCGTACGAGGAGTGCGGCGTCATGCTCGGCGATGCGCAGTTCGCGCAGGCCGCCGACTGGGAGAAGGCGGGCGCGCTGGCCCTCGTCGGCATGGGTGTGGAGCCGGGGCTGTCGGATGTCTTCGCGCGGTACGCGGCCGACGAACTCTTCGACGAGATCGAGGAGATCGGCATCCGCGACGGTGCGAACCTCACCGTCGACGGCTACGAGTTCGCCCCCTCCTTCAGCATCTGGACCACCATCGAGGAGTGCCTGAATCCGCCGGTCGTCTACGAGGCGGACCGCGGCTGGTTCACCACGGCGCCCTTCAGCGAGCCGGAGGTGTTCGACTTCCCCGAGGGCATCGGCCCGGTCGAGTGCGTGAACGTGGAGCACGAGGAGGTGCTGCTTGTTCCCCGCTGGATCGACGCACGCCGCGTGACCTTCAAGTACGGCCTGGGCGAGGAGTTCATCCAGACCCTCAGGACGCTGCACCTCCTGGGCCTGGACCGCACCGACCCGGTGACCGTGCCGAGCGCCGCGGGTCCGGTGGGAGTGTCGCCCCGCGACGTCGTGGCCGCCTGCCTGCCGGACCCGGCGACGCTGGGCGAGCGCATGCACGGCAAGACCTGCGCGGGCACCTGGGTGCGCGGCACCAAGGACGGCGCGCCGCGCGAGGTCTACCTCTACCACGTGGTCGACAACCAGTGGTCGATGGCCGAGTACGGCTCCCAGGCCGTGGTGTGGCAGACGGCCGTCAACCCGGTCGTCGCCCTCGAACTCCTGGCCACGGGCGCGTGGACCGGCTCGGGAGTCCTCGGCCCGGAGGCCTTCCCCGCCCGCCCCTTCCTGGACCTGCTCAGCGCGTACGGCTCTCCCTGGGGCATGCGGGAGCAGTGAGCGTCCCCGGCTCACCACGGGATCCGACGTCCCGCCCCGGTGAGGGCGGGCGTCGGACAGCCCTTAGCCACTGTCGGGGTACTCCCAGTTGTCGGCACCGGCCACCGGAAGCTCCTCCCCTGCGAGGGGCGTACCGCGCCGGAAGCCGCACCTCCTGTCGGGAGCGGTCCGGGAAATGACAGGGCACGCCTCGGTCCGGCCCCGGTCGACGACGGGCAGCACGCGGTTGCGGTACTGGGGCGTGCATCGAAAGCAGCGTCGTCCGCCCGCCTGGCAGACGAGACTTTCGAAACACATCCTAGGACGTTCCTACGAGCCGTGATATCGGTGGAACACACCGTAGTCAGGCCACCTGTTGACTCCTACGGTGGGGCCGTGCACCCCTCCCCGCCCTTCAACGCTCCCGCCGCGCGCCGACTCCGCGAGGCCCTGGGGATGCTTCCCGGACATGTCGCGTACGGCCTCGGGGCCCAGTACGGACTCCGGGTCAGCACGGAGACGGTGGTCGCCTGGGAGCGCGGGCTCACCGTCCCGAGCGAGTACGAACTCACGGCACTGGCAGGGGTGCTGTGGTGCTCGCCGGGCGAGCTGCTCACCGCCGCGCGCACGCTGCGGGAGCACCGGGTGGCCCGGGAGCTGGCCGCGGAGGAACTGGCGCGTCTGCTGGGGCTGAGCACCTCCGCGTATCTGCGGATGGAGGAGTCGGGCCGCTGGCGCGGCAACGAACGCCAGTCCGCGGTGCTCAGCGAGGTGCTGGGGCTGACGGCCGCCGGGTTCGTGGCCGTGTCCGGCCGGGAGGAGGATCTGGCGGACCTGTTGCGCGGCGCGGTGACGACGCGCTGGCAGGCGCATGTCCGGTCGGTGGCCAGGCTGGTTCCGCTGGAGCGCGGATTTCTGCAGGACGTGATGGAACAGCTGCATACCGACTACCAGGCGCTGATGGTGTCGACGCTCAGCTGGAGCAGCACCGGCACGGAACACGCCGGGGCGACGGGCGACGCGGGGCGGGAGTTCCTGGCGGGGATCGTGGAACGGTTCTGGCGGACGGCGGGGGTGGAGGGGGCGAGCCACTGAGAGCCTGTCGGGTGGCCTCGGATCGGATGACGGACGCGGTCCGGTGCGTGCGATTGCGAGGCGGAGGAGGGAGTCGGATGGGGTCTCCCCTGCTCGAACGCGGCTGAGAGCTCGGGGAAGGAATGTCGGCGACAACGCGGGAAGCGTGCGTGCCGGGGCGCGCCCGCCCGGTCGGAGGCCACCCGACAGGCTCTGAGCCGTGCGGCTCGCGGTGACCGTGCCGTTCTCAGCCTTCGGCCGCGTGCGCGGCCACCGGGGCGCAGCCCATCCGCACCGCCCCGGTGGCCGCGGGCCGCGGGCCGGCGAGCGGCCCCGACCGTCCACGGGAGGACAGTCGGGGCCGTCGGCCACTGCTGGTGACGCTGCCGCGCGCGCCCGGGGTCAGAAGACCGATTCGGCCTCGTCCATCCGGTCCGCCGGCACCGTCTTGAGCCGGGTGATGGCGTCGGCGAGCGGAACCATCTCGATGTCGTTGCCGCGCAGGGCCGTCATCCGGCCGAAGTCGCCCCGGTGCGCGGCCTCCACCGCGTGCCAGCCGAAGCGGGTGGCGAGCACCCGGTCGTACGCGGTCGGCGTGCCGCCGCGCTGCACATGGCCGAGAATGACGGGCCGGGCCTCCTTGCCGAGCCGGGTCTCCAGCTCGATGGCCAGGCGGTTGCCGATGCCCTGGAAGCGCTCGTGACCGTACTGGTCGATCTCGCCCTTGGCGTACGGCATGGAGCCCTCAGCCGGGTGCGCGCCCTCGGCGACGCAGATGACCGCGAACTTCTTGCCGCGCGCGAAGCGCTCCTCGACCATCTTGACCAGGTCCTCGACCTGGAAGCGGCGCTCGGGGAGGCAGATGCCGTGCGCGCCGCCCGCCATTCCGGACTCCAGCGCGATCCAGCCGGCGTGCCGACCCATCACCTCGACGACCATGACCCGCTGGTGCGATTCGGCGGTGGTCTTGAGGCGGTCTATGGCGTCCGTGGCGACGCCCACCGCCGTGTCGAAGCCGAACGTGCGGTCGGTGGCGGAGATGTCGTTGTCGATGGTCTTGGGAACACCGACGACAGGCATTCCGGCGTCCGACAGCATCCGCGCGGCGGTCAGAGTGCCTTCGCCGCCGATCGGGATCAGCGCGTCCATGCCGTAACGGCGGCTCAGCTCGGCGCAGTTCTCGGCGGCCTCGCGCAGCCGGTCGCGCTCCAGCCGGGCCGAACCGAGGATGGTCCCGCCACGGGCCAGGATGCCGCTGACCGCGTTGAGGTCGAGGGGGCGGAAGTGACCGTCGAGGAGTCCCTTGAACCCGTCCTCGAAACCGATGACTTCATCGCCGTGACCCACCACGGCTCGGTGCACGACCGACCGGATCACTGCGTTCAGGCCTGGGCAGTCGCCGCCTGCGGTGAGAACTCCGATGCGCATCGTGCTGTATCTCCTGCTCGCTAGTGTCGTGCATTCCGGGGGCGACTACAGAATCCCCCGTACCGTGAGCCACCACGATTGTCCCACGTCAGGTCTGGACCTCGCGCTCCCGGCCGACGCGGGGTGACCGCAGGGGTGCCCCGCCGGACATGGCAGTGGATCCGGCGGCGGTCAGACCGGACGAGCGGAGGGGTCCCGCGCCCCTGCGCACACGGCCTCTCGCCCGGCGGGCGGCGCCTTGGCCCCCACAGGTATCGTCAACATGGCAATACCATCCCAAACCACAGAATTGGACGGGAGAGCACGCGTGACGCGCAGCGTGTACGTGACCGGTATCGACCGGGGAGACGGCCGCCAGGTCGTCGATCTGGGAGTCATGGAGCTCCTGACGCGTCAGGTGGACCGGGTCGGGGTGTTCCGGCCGCTCGTCCACGACGGCCCCGACCGGCTGTTCGAACTGCTGCGGGCCCGCTACCGGCTCCCCCAGGACCCCGCTTCGGCCTACGGTCTCGACTATCACGAGGCATCCGCGCTCCAGGCGGAACAGGGTACGGACGAGCTGGTCTCCCAGCTCGTCGAACGCTTCCACCAGGTGGCCCAGAAGTACGAGGTGGTACTGGTCCTCGGCACGGACTTCGCCGCCACCCAGCTGCCCGACGAACTGGCGCTCAACGCCCGTCTCGCCAATGAATTCGGCGCCTCCGTGATCACGGTGGTCGGCGGGAAGGACCAGACCGCGGAGTCCGTACGGGCCGAGGCCCGCAACGCCTACCGGGCGTACGCCGGTCTGGGCTGCGACGTCCTCGCGGTGGTCGTGAACCGGGTGGCGGCCAAGGACCGCGATGCCATCGCCGAGCGGCTGGCGGCCCAGCTTCCCGTCCTGTGTTCCGTGCTGCCGGACGATGCCGCGCTCTCCGCGCCGACCGTCGCCCAGATCACCGCGGCGCTCGGCGGCACGGTGCTGCTCGGCGACGACTCCGGGCTGGCCAGGGACGCGCTGGACTTCGTGTTCGGCGGCGCGATGCTGCCGAACATGCTGAACGCGCTGACCCCGGGCTGTCTGGTGGTCACGCCCGGGGACCGGGCGGACCTGGTGATCGGCTCGCTGGCCGCGCACAGCGCCGGGACCCCGCCGATCGCGGGTGTGCTGCTGACCCTGGACGAGCGTCCCGGCGAGGAGATACTCAAGCTGGCCGCGCGACTCGCACCGGGCACCCCGGTCGTCTCGGTGGCCGGCGGCTCCTTCCCCACCGCGGGGCAACTCTTCGCGATGGAAGGCAAGTTGAACGCGGCGACGCCCCGAAAGGCGGAAACCGCACTCGGGCTCTTCGAGCGCCATGTGGACACCGGCGCCCTGCTGGACCGGATCTCGGTGGCCCGCAGCGGCCGTGTCACCCCGATGATGTTCGAGCACGAACTGCTGGAACAGGCCCGCGCCGACCGGCGCCGGGTCGTCCTGCCCGAAGGCACCGAGGAACGGGTGCTGCGCGCCGCCGACGTGCTGATGCGCCGCGACGTCTGCGACCTCACGCTCCTCGGCGACCCCGACGTCATCCGCAAGAAGGCCGCCGACCTCGGCATCGACCTCGCCGCCACCCAGCTCATCGACCCGCACTCCTCCGAACTGCGCCAGGCGTTCGCCGAGCGGTACGCACAACTGCGCGCGCATCGCGGGGTCACCCTGGAGCTGGCGTACGACGTCGTCGCGGACGTCAACTACTTCGGCACGCTGATGGTCCAGGAGGGGCTCGCGGACGGCATGGTCTCCGGGGCCGTGCACTCCACCGCGGCGACGATCCGCCCCGCTTTCGAGATCATCAGGACCAAGGGGGCCGCGCGGAGCGCGTCGGGCGGGGCGGCGGGAGACGGGCAGGCCCCGGCGGACGCCTCGATCGTCTCGTCCGTCTTCTTCATGTGCCTCGCCGACAAGGTCCTGGTGTACGGCGACTGCGCGGTCAACCCCGACCCGGACGCGGCACAGCTCGCGGACATCGCGATCCAGTCGGCCGCCACCGCCGCCCGCTTCGGTGTGCAACCGCGGATCGCGATGCTTTCGTACTCGACGGGCACCTCGGGATCGGGCGCCGACGTCGACAAGGTGCGCGAGGCGACGAACCGGGTCCGCGAGAGCCGGCCGGACCTCAGGATCGAGGGCCCCATCCAGTACGACGCCGCGGTGGAGCCGAGCGTGGCCGCGACGAAGCTGCCGGGCTCCGAGGTGGCGGGCCAGGCGACGGTGCTGATCTTCCCGGACCTGAACACCGGCAACAACACCTACAAGGCCGTACAGCGCTCGGCGGGCGCGGTGGCCGTGGGCCCGGTGCTCCAGGGCCTCCGCAAGCCCGTCAACGATCTGTCCCGGGGCGCCCTGGTCCAGGACATCGTCAACACCGTGGCCATCACGGCGATCCAGGCGCAGAGCGAGGAGCGAACCGCATGACCACCCCGACCGCAGACGCCCCTTCCATCGCGCCCGCGCATCGCGTCCTCGTTCTCAACTCCGGTTCGTCGTCGGTGAAGTACCAGCTCCTGGACATGAGCGACCACTCCCGCCTCGCGGCCGGACTGGTCGAGCGGATCGGCGAGGAGACCTCCCGGCTGGTGCACACCCCGCTGGCCGTCAAGGGCGCCGAGCCGCGTGAGCGGATCGGCCCGATCGCCGACCACGAGTCCGCGCTGAAGGCGGCGGCCGAGGAACTGGCCGCCGACGGGCTGGGCCTGGACTCCCCCGCACTGGCGGCGATCGGGCACCGGGTGGTGCACGGCGGGCTGCGCTTCACCGAGCCGGTGGTCGTCGACGACGAGGTGCTGAAGGAGATCGAGCGCCTGGTCCCGGTGGCCCCGCTGCACAATCCGGCGAACATCGTCGGCATTCGTACCGCGCGGGCCCTGCGCCCGGACCTTCCACAGGTGGCGGTCTTCGACACGGCGTTCCACACCACGATGCCGGAGTACGCGGCGCGGTACGCGATCGACACCGAGACCGCCGACGCGCACCGCATCCGGCGCTACGGATTCCACGGCACCTCGCACGCGTACGTCTCCCGCAAGGCCGCCGAGCTGCTGGGACGCACCCCCGAGGAGGTCAATGTCATCGTGCTGCACCTGGGCAACGGCGCCTCGGCCTCAGCGGTGGCGGGCGGCCGTTGCGTGGAGACCTCGATGGGGCTGACCCCGCTGGAGGGGCTGGTGATGGGGACGCGTTCCGGCGACATCGATCCGGCCGTCACCTTCCATCTCAAGCGGGTGGCGGGGATGTCGACGGACGAGATCGACGAACTGCTCAACAAGAGGAGCGGCCTGCTCGGGCTCTGCGGCGACAACGACATGCGGGAGATCCGGCGCCGGGTCGACGCGGGTGACGAGCGCGCGGCGCTGGCGTTCGACATCTACGTGCACCGGCTGAAGAAGTACATCGGCGCCTATTCGGCGGTCCTCGGGCGGGTGGATGCCGTGGTGTTCACGGCGGGGGTCGGGGAGAACTCGGCACCGGTACGGGAGGCTGCGATCGCCGGTCTCGAGGAGCTCGGTCTGGCGGTGGACGCGGATCTGAACGCCGTACGGTCCGGCGCATCGCGGCTGATCTCGCCGGACCACGCACGGGTCGCGGTCGCCGTGGTACCGACGGACGAGGAGCTGGAGATCGCCGTCCAGACCTTCGCGCTCGTCGGACAGGACCACAACTGAGCACCCCCGCGCCCCTTTGTACCTTCCACCAGACGGAATATTCCGCAGCGAAACAAACCGATAGGATCCGCCTCATGCGCCGTTCCAAAATCGTCTGCACACTCGGTCCCGCCGTCGACTCCCATGAGCAGCTCGTCGCTCTGATCGAGGCCGGCATGAGCGTGGCACGCTTCAACTTCAGTCACGGCAGCCACGAGGAGCACCAGGGTCGTTACGACCGGGTCCGTAAGGCCGCCGCCGAGACCGGCCGTGCGGTCGGTGTCCTGGCCGACCTCCAGGGTCCGAAGATCCGCCTGGCGAAGTTCGCCGAGGGCCCCGTCGAGCTGGTCCGCGGGGACGAGTTCACCATCACCTCGGAGGACGTCCCCGGCGACAAGTCGATCTGCGGCACGACCTACAAGGGTCTGCCCGGCGACGTCGCCAAGGGCGACCCGATCCTGATCAACGACGGCAACGTCGAGCTGAAGGTCGTCGCGGTCGACGGCCCCCGGGTCAGGACCATCGTCATCGAGGGCGGCGTCGTCTCCGACCACAAGGGCATCAACCTGCCCGGCGCGGCGGTCAATGTCCCGGCCCTGTCCGAGAAGGACGTCGAGGACCTGCGGTTCGCCCTGCGGATGGGCTGCGACCTGGTGGCGCTCTCCTTCGTACGGGACGCCAACGACGTCAAGGACGTCCACAAGGTGATGGACGAGGAGGGCCGCCGGGTCCCCGTCATCGCCAAGGTCGAGAAACCGCAGGCCGTCGAGCACATGGAGGGCGTCGTCATGGCGTTCGACGGTGTGATGGTCGCCCGCGGCGACCTGGCCGTCGAGTACCCGCTGGAGAAGGTCCCGATGGTGCAGAAGCGCCTGGTGGAGCTCTGCCGGCGGAACGCCAAGCCGGTGATCGTGGCGACCCAGATGATGGAGTCGATGATCACCAACTCGCGGCCGACCCGCGCCGAGGCGTCCGACGTCGCCAACGCGATCCTGGACGGCGCGGACGCGGTCATGCTGTCGGCCGAGTCCAGCGTGGGCGCGTACCCGATCGAGACGGTCAAGACGATGTCGAAGATCGTCGTCGCCGCCGAGCAGGAGCTGCTGTCCAAGGGCCTCCAGCCGCTGGTGCCGGGCAAGAAGCCCCGCACCCAGGGCGGTTCGGTGGCCCGCGCGGCCTGCGAGATCGCGGACTTCCTGAACGGCAAGGCGCTGGTCGCCTTCACCAAGTCCGGCGACACGGCCCGCCGTCTCTGCCGCTACCGCGCCGCGCAGCCCATCCTCGCCTTCACCACGGACGAGTCCACCCGCAACCAGCTCGCCCTGAGCTGGGGCGTCGAGGCCCACGTCGTCCCGCACGTGGACAACACGGACGCGATGGTCGACCTGGTCGACGCGGAACTCCTCAAGCTGGACCGCTACAACGAGGGCGACACGATGGTCATCACGGCCGGCTCGCCCCCCGGCATCCCGGGCACGACGAACATGGTGCGGGTGCACCACGTGGGAGGCGGGGCGCGCGACTGACGCGACCCGTACCCCTGCGGAAAGGCCTGTGGGCCGCGCTCCGGAAGGAGTGCGGCCCACAGGCCTTTCCGCACGGGCCGACACCGGCCAGGACCTCTCGTTCGGATCACGCCGGGGCCCGGGCCACGGCCGTACGGGGCGCCGACAGAACAGCTGACCGACAACACTCCCGCCCGGCAGAAGCCACCGGCAATAATCGGCCACTTTGATGCCACACCAACCACACGGCCTTCACAGCTCGCACACAACTCGCACACAAAGCGAACCCTTGGTGCCCGGCGGCCACACGCGCCAGCCGGGACCACGGCGCGAGCCGGGAGCTATGGAACAGTTCACGCCAACCCGCGTTCCAGGGAACTCTATTCGCCGCCCTGAAGTATCGACTTCTCCTTAAAGTGACGCAGCACCTGACCGGATCCTTCTCCTTTCCGCGATCGTGCACGTCTTTTGAGCGACCGGGGGAGCAGTGACGCCGAGGGGGAGGCATGTCGCCATGCCGCAGCATTCGTATTCCGCGCATCTCGTGCCGGCCGGACGCCGTCTTTCCTGACGCCGCGTCGGCGGGCCGGACGGTCGGTCCACGGCACCCCTGATCCGGCCGTCGGCCTCCTTACGGTCGTGTCCGCCCTTCACGAAGAGGTTGCGCACTTGCGTTCCACATCACCAGGGTCGCCAAGACCCGTGCCCCGACGGTTCCGGCGGTCAGCCCGCATCGTCCCGCCCCTGCTCGTCGTCTCACTCATGGCGGCTCTCGGAGTCCGCCCGGACGTGCTCGACCGGTTCGCCGGCCCGGCCACCGAACCGGTCGGTGGCTCCTACGACTGGTACGAGGACACCGCCGCCGAACAGTTGCGACAGGACCAGTGCCTGATGAGCGACGTCCTGCGGCTCGGTGGGCCGTCCATGGCCCAGACCGCGCAGGACGGCCTCGGCAAGACGCCCGAACAACTCCATGTGCTGGCGAACCGGGACCACTGGGAGGACACCCCCCTCGCGGTGTCCTACGACAAGGACCGCAGCACCGCAGAAAGTAAACTGGCCGCCATCGACGCCCTCCATGAGGGCTGGAAGGCTCCGGTCTCCGGTCTCGAGACTCCGGCCGGCTTCACCGGCGCTGCCTTCCACTGGCCGCCGGGCACCAGCAACGACGGCCAGAAGGACTTCCACACGCAGACCGGCCTGACCACGTGGGTCGCCGATCAGTTCTGGAAGGACGAGAGCGACTTCTACGAGGACCCCACCCCCCGGGCGGACGACCGGACCGTCAAAGCCGTCAAGGACCTGGGCACCCCGCTGTACGGGCACGATCCGGACCCCGGTCTCCCCTCGGACGAATGGAACCGTGCGCTCGCCGAGCGGGACGCCTTCGAGTATCTGACGGACTGGTCCCTGGAGCCCACCGGCGCGGACAACTCCCGCCTCTTCCTCGCCTCGGGAGGATTCGCCCGCACCGCTCCCGATCCGGGTACACCCGAGCACCGCATCGCGGTCGAGGACATGAAGTCCCGGTTCGCCGCGTGCGCGTGGCGTGACCCGATCGACCCGAACAAGGTGCTGGGCGACATCTCCGCCACCGCCGCCGCGGAGTGGCAGCAGGAGATCGCCTCCCAGGCCACGCAGCGCGATCAGATCCTGAACGCCGACAAGGACGCCACCAAGGCCCTCACCGCCGGTGCCGAGGCGCTGGGCCAGATGCTGGGCCACTCGTGGGTCGCCGACCACCTCACCCGCTGGCAGGACTACTGGTCCTCCGGTGGCATCGGCTGGATCGGCAGCTCACCGACGGTGATCCAGGTTCCGGGGGCGGCAGGCATGTGCCTGGATGCCGCGGGTGGTGGAAAGACCAACGGCACGGTCGTCCAGATGTACACGTGCAACAACAGCGCGGCGCAGCAGTGGGAGGTCTACGGCGACGACCTCGGGTTGCACCTGCGCAACGTGAACTCTCTGAAGTGCCTCGACGTGTCCTCCAACAACGCGGCGAACAACACGAAGATCCAGCTCTGGACGTGCAACAGCTCTCCTGCGCAGACCTGGGAGTACAACGTGCGGGCCACCACGGCCCTGAAGAGCGTCGGCACGGGCAAGTGCCTGAACCTGCCCTCGTTCACCAACGGTCAGGACGCGCTGACGTACACGTGCAACAGCACCAGCGCGCAGAAGTTCACCATCAAGGTGTCCGCCCACAACGGCACTCTTCCGCCGACGGCCCAGTTCGACAAGGCCAAGAAGGGCATCGCCGACGCACAGGCCTCCGCGAAGGCGCAGCTCGCCGTCCTCAAGACGCAGGCCGCGGCAGCAACGAAGGCCGCCACGACCAGCGCCACCGCCGAGCAGGCCGCCTACGCCGTCGCCGACGCGAACGGCGCGCCGCGCGGCCGTGGCCTGCTGGTCGGTCAGCAGAAGGCCCAGGTCACCCAGGGCGCGGCCGCCGCTCTCACCGCCATGGTGAAGGCGGGCGAGACCGCTGAGGCGGCCACCCGGGCCGCAGCCGGCGACAGCGCGACAATCACGCAGCGGGCGTTGGCCCAGGCGGCTCAGTCGAAGGCCGAGTTCCGCAAGCAGGCGGCCAATACCGCCGAGTTGCAGGCGAAGGCGGCGGCGGACGCGGCCAAGGTGCACCGGGACAACGCCAAGAAGGACAAGGAGACCGCGGAGGCCAAGCTCGTCGAGGCCACCAAGGCGGAGGCGGACGCCAAGGCGGCCGCCGCCGAGGCCCATGCCAAGCGGCTCTCGGCCGAAGCGGAAGAGCTGACGGCGAAGAAGGAGAAGGAGACCGCGGCGGCCAAGCAGGCCGAGGCGGCCCAGCACAAGCAGAACGCCGAGACCGAGGCAACGAAGGCCAAGACGGCGAAGGAGAAGGCCGAATCGGCCGAGAGCACCGCCGTCGCGAAGCAGAAGGCTGCGGAAACGGCCCGCGACAACGCCCGGAACCTGCGGGACGACGCGTGGGACGCCGAGCAGAAGGCGGACGCGGCACGCGCCAAGGCGAACGCGAAGGAGGCGTACGCCCAGGCCCACGAGTCCGACAGCAACGCCGTGGAGGCCAGGGCGGCGGCGGACGCGGCGGCCGGGCACGCCGACGACGCCGAAGCAGCCGCCGGGAAGGCCCGCTCCGAAGCCGACGCCGCGACCCGGGCGGCTGCGGACGCGGACGCCGCGGCCACCCGTGCTGAGGCAGCCGCCAAGCGGGCCCGCTCCGACGCGGACGCCGCCCAGGCCGCGAAGCTGAAGGCCGACGCCGCGGTGAAGACCGCAACCAGCGCGGCGGCCGACGCGATCGCGGCCTCCCAGCACGCCGCTTCGGAGGCGAAGACCGCGGTCGCGCTGGCCGACGAGGCGGAGGCCCAGGCCAAGACCGCCAAGTCCCATGCGGACGAGGCGCGGAGGGAAGCGGCCAAGGCCGTGGCGGCATCGGTGAAGGCTGCGGGCTACGCGCACACCACCGCCCTGGCCGCCGTGGACGCCGGCAACGCCGCCGCCCAGGTCGCCGAACCCGCGAACGACGCCATCCAGCTCGGCTCGGCCTACGCCACCAAGGACTCGGCCGCGGGACTGGTGGTCCTGACCGGCCAGGCGTCGAAGACGATCGCCGAGCAGCAGAAGTCCGTCGCGGACGCACATGCCAAGAACGCCGCCGAGGAGGCCGCAGCCGCCAAGGCCATCGCCGACGCCGCAACGGGCGATGCGAAAGAGGCGTACCAGCACGCAGCCAACGCCGCCCAACACGCGGCGAACGCCCGCGGATACGCCAAGGAGGCACTCGGCTACGCGGCCGACGCCGCCACCGCCGCCTCAAAGGCTGCGGCGTCCCTGGCACGGACGATCGAGTACGACCGTCAGGCCACCGAGGACGCCGCCGCTGCGGACAAGGCCGCCGGACGGGCCGAGAGCTACGCCGTGCAGGCACGCGATTCCGCCGACCAGGCGGCCCTCGACGCCCAGGCGGCACGCGACGCCGCCGCCGCGGCGGAGCAGGCAGCCACGGACGCGCGAGCAGCTGCCGAGCGTGCCGACACGGCGGCCACCGCTGCCGAAGAAGCCGCGAAGGACGCCCAGACGTACGCCGAGTCCGCGCAGGAAGCCGCGGCGTCGGCCGAGCGGAAAGAAGCCAACCAGCAGGTCTCGACGGGAGCCGGCACGGGAATCGGCGCGACGTTCTACGTCGTCGACGGCATCAAGGTGACCAAGGCCGACCAGCAGAACCCGTGCGAGATCAAGGTCGGGTTCGAGGGCTGTGAGGTGACGTTCGTCGTCCACTTCGACGCCACGCTCGACTTCTACGTGTGCACCGACCCCGACGTCCCCGCCACTCGGTCCGGGTGCCCCCAGGAGGAAACGGTCTTCCTGAGCACCAAGACCTTCCCGGACCAGACGAAGGAGGTCACCAGGTACTTCAGCAAGCTGGACATCATCCAGCAGACGGTCGTGTACCAGATCCTGAAGGAAGTCCTGATCGGTGACTTCGTCGACTGCTGGCACGGCAGTGTCAGCGGGTGCGCGTGGGCCGCGTCCAACTTCGTCCCGGGCAAGGCGATCGAGAAGGTCGTCGACGGGATCCGGGCCCTGGACGCCGCCATGCACACGGGCGTCGGCGTCGCGGACGCGTTCAAGGCCCTCAAGGCCCTGGACGTGGACCCGACGACCCTCGCCGACATCCAGCGGACGGTGAACGCGTACGAGGACCTGCGCACCGCCTGCACGGTCAACAGCTTCCCCGGGGACACCCGGGTACTGATGGCCGACGGTACCCGCAGGGCGATCAGCGAGGTACGCCGGACGGACCAGGTGCTGGCCACCGACCCCGTCACCGGTGAGCTGCGCCCCGAGCCGGTGCTCAGCACCTTCCGGCACGATACCGACCGCTTGGTGGACATCGCTCTGGCCGAAGGCGGCCGGATCTCCAGCACGGTGGGGCACCGCTTCTACGTCGTCGACCGCAGCTGGACCATGGTGTCCGACCTCCGGGTGGGCGACCGGCTGCGGACTCAGGACGGCCAGGTCCGGGCCGTGACCGCGCTCCATGACCGGCGAGGTCTGACGGACCAGCGGGTCTACGACCTGACCGTGGACAACGCACACACCTTCTACGTCCTGGCGGGCAGCTCTCCCGTCCTGGTCCACAATTGCAGCAACCTCGTCGCCGACGCGGCGAAGTTCCCCGGGCAGGCCCACATCCTCGAAAAGCACGTGACGTCCGAGGCCACGGCGCTCGCGCGAGCCAAGCTGGACAACGAGAAGATCAGTGTCTTCAACGACCTGGCGACGGCACAGCGGGTCGTGGACAACGTGCTGGCGGCCAAAGCCGCCGAGATCAGCAAGTGGCTCCGCGGCAGCCAGCAGCAGAAGACGCTGAGGGGATCGCTCGGGGGCAAGGACGACTCACTCGGTTTCGTGGCCCACCCGGACGGCACCACGGTCACCCGCACCGGCAACCAGTTCGTCATCATCCTGAAGCGTGCGCCCGGGCACAAGCCGGGCGGATACTACGTCTACACCGGGTACCCGGTGTAGAGGAGGGAACGATCGATGGATCGGTCTACGGAGTTCACGTTCGGCATCCCGTGGGTCATGAGCTTCTTCCACCAGGACTGGACGCTGGACGCCTCCACGGAAGCGGAGGCCGTGGCCGATCAGTTCGTGGAGGAGCTGGAGCCGGCAGCGGTGCTCCTGGTGCGCCGCGACGCCCGGCTCCTCCACGACGGGCTCTCCCCCGACCGGCTCACCGTGCTGTGGGAGGCGTGCGTGGAGGGTGGGGAGTACTTCTTCCACCGTGGTCGCATCGCAGACGGCGCCGCGTGGATGCGGCAGGTGCTCGAGGTGTGCGACGCATGGCTCGCCCGCCGTCCGGACACCGTGACGCTGTCCGAAACGGACCAGTACGAGGGGCGGGAACTGACCGGTCAGGTTCTTTCCGCCGTGGACGAGTTCAGCGGCGTGCTCGACCAGGAGACGGCCCAGGCACTCGCGGAGTGCGTCCGTCGCTGCACCCCGGATCTCGCCTTCCGTCTGCTGCTGCGCGCCCTGTGCGTGAAGAGCGACTCACTGTCTCCGCACTACCTGCGTCTGTCGAAGGAGCAGTATGCGCGGCTGGCAGCGCTGGGGAGGGTGTTCCGGTACGGGGAGTACGTCGTGAGCGACATCGAGCACCTCGTGGACACGTAGCCCGTGTCCGGGCAGCGCCCCTGCGGTCCGCCGTAGCGGTGCGGTGCCTGACACATCCCTACGACACGACTGTGGGCCGTGCCCCTCTGGTGAGGGGCACGGCCCACAGTGCTGTGCGGCTCCCGAACAGGTCTGCGCGGGCTAGCTGTTGCCGCCGGTGAAGTAGTTGTGCAGCCCGGGCACCGTGAGCGAGCCGCCGAACTGCCCTGCCTGGGTCACCTTGACCTTGGTGAAGAAGGCGAAGGGAACGTTCAGCGGCGGCGGTGTCTTCGGGCTGAACGTCACCGGGATGAGGCCGAAGAGATTGCCCTTCAGCTCCTCGGTGTACATCGTCACCGTGCCGTTGCGGATGGTGGACGTGGAGCCCTTCCGCGCCTGGACATGGGCCGTGGTCCCGTTCGGGCCGACCGTCAGCTGGTGGAGGTCCTTGATGTCGACGGAACTCGCGGTGAACTTCAGCACCTTCTTGATGGTGCCGTCCTGCGTCTTCACCTCGACGATGCCCTTGTAGTCGAGCCCGTTGAGGGTGAGCAGCGAGCTGTCCAGGATCCACGGGTCGGTCGGGAGCAGCGGGACACCGGTCTCCAGATCGGCCGCGGCCAGCGCCTCGGGGTCGGGCGTCGGACACGGGAAGCGCTCCTTGGCGCCGTCCGGGATGTCCTCGTCCTTCTTGGCGTCGAGCCCCTTGACGCTGTCGTCGAGCTCCTTGACCGTCTGACCGGCCTTGCCGGCGGCTTCGCGGATGGCTGCGGCGGTCTTGTCGGCGGTCTCCTTCGCGGCAGCCGTGGCCTTCTCCGTCGCCTTCTCCACCGGCTCGGCGGTGTCGCTCTGCGACGGCTTCGGGGACGCGGTGCTCGCGCTCGGGGACGGGCTCGCCGTGGCCTTGTCCGGCCCGTCGAAGAGGTCCTTCAGCGCGTCGCCGACGCCCAGCGGGTCGAGCGGGTTGGTCGACTTCGTGGCGGTGGGCGAGGCGCTCGGCGCAGCGGCGGCGGGCGCCTCGGCGGCCTTCGCCTCCGGCTTCGTCGCGTCGCTCGCCGACGGGGTGTCCGAGGGCTTCGGCGTCGCCGTGTCGCCCTTGCCGACGGAATCGGTGGCGGACGGGGACGGGGACGGCGACTTCGTCTCCGACGCGGACGGGGACGGGGACTCGCTCGGCTCGTCGGAGCGGGTCACGCAGGGGCCGGGCGCGAAGGGAATGTCCGAACTGTCGTCGGCCAGCGCGAGCTTGGGGGTGAGCCCCATGCCCACGAAGACGGCCGTCGGCATCGCGGCGAGCGCGAACGCCTTGCCCGCGGGTATGTGCAGCTTCGTCAGCAACGACTTCCGGGGGGCCGCGTGGCGCGGCCCGCTTCTCGTCCGGAGGTCCTCCCCGGTCGAGTTCAGCTGCGTCTCGTCACCCCGCACGATGCCTCCCGCCGTCGACCTCAACTGTCGTGTCGTGCTGCTCCGGCTGCTGGGGCACCGCCGCCGTGCTGTGGAACTCGGGTTCGGGCTCCCGCGTCCCGGGACCGGCGTCCTCGGCTGTCGGCCCCTGGGTACCGGCGTCCATGGGGTCGGGCTTCGGTTCGCCCGGGACCCAGGAGACGGAGAGTGCTCCACCGAGCATGGCGAACAGGAAGCCGACCAGGAACCCGCCGATGTTGGCGACCGGTATGGAGATCAGCGCCAGCAGGATCGCGGCGACTCCGGCGAACACCCTCACGATGTGGTGGAACCACATCGTGAGGCCCAGCGTGATCAGCAGGACCCCGATGATCAGCGATCCGGCACCGGCGGTCGTGGACATCGCCAGCGTGATGTTGCCGAGGTGCATGTTGGCGTACGGGAAGTACGCGATGGGTAGACCACCCACCATGGTGAACAGGCCCGCCCAGAACGGCCGGTTACCCCGCCAGGTGCGGAATCTCCGCCGGAAGACGCGGAGGTAGTGCTCGTTCTGCCCTGTGGACTCGGGGCTCATGGAAAACAGCTCCCTGGAACCGGTACTGCTGTGAGAAGAGAAAGGGCGGGCGGCCGGAGGTCCGTGGCGGGCGCACCGGCCGCCCTGGGCAAGTGCCCTAGTAGCAAGGCTGGTTGCCGGACTTCAGCCGCAAGCTCAGGTTGCTGAGCTTGAAGGTGCCTGCGGTGGTCGCCCACGCCTCCTGCTTCACGTCCTTCAGCACGGCCGTCTGGGCGCGCTGCGCGAAGCCGTTCGGGTTGACGGCCTTCTCGGTACCGGACTGGATGCCAGGCTTGCCGACGGAACCGGCCGCCACACCGATGTCGATGTTCTCGAAGTACGCATCGGCGTCGAGCTCGGCGACGTCCAGGTACAGGTTGGTCGCCTTGACCGGCTTCTTCGGGTTCGTACCCGCGTTCAGCTGCAGCGTGACGGTGCCGAGGCCGAACGGAAGGTTCGGAGTGACCACCGACTGGCACATGTTGGTGATCGTGGCGTCACTGAAGCCGGACACGGCCACGGCGTGCGCCCCGTTCTTGCCTTCGGGGTCCGTGCCGGTGGCCACGCTGCCGTACTGCACGAAGTTGTGGCCGACCAGCTTGTCGGCGTGCACCTTGAAGCTCTGGCCGGACACGCTGAACGACGCCGCGAGCGCGCCCTGCGCGAGACCGACACCCACTGCGGCGGTCGCGACGACGCTCGGCACCATGACCAGAGCGAAACGCTTCCATCTGGTGCCGCCACGAACCTGGGAACTCATAAATTTTCCTCCTTCTCGGACGTACATCTCCGGTCCGGGCCTCGGCCCGTCCTGGGATGGGAGAAGTGCTACGTCCTCGGAAAGAGAGCGCCGCGCACGGAGGCAGGAACCGCGTCCGAATCACCGGCGATCACCCCCGAGCGACAACCACTGGCCGCGCGAACGCGCAACCTGTTCGGACAGGCCCTGCCGGACGGCAGGAACCCCCCTGTCCGGAGTCGGCTCCACTGCCGCCGACCCACTCGGTGGGGACCCAACAGGGCCGCCGCGCCGACTGGCAGTCGGGCTGGCGTTATTGGACCGAGCGTGGCCGATCGTGGTGCATTCCCGCCCGTGGCACAAGGGGGTTCGTTACTGGCTAGTAACGGCCCGATAACCGATGCGCGACCGGGTGGCATCGCCCGGCCACACAGGGTGGCGCCGGGCGGAAGGACGAAAGGGAGGATCGGATCCCTTATACGGACAGATCCCGAGGGGTGATTTACTGCGAGTAACAGATCGTACTTTTATCAAGATTTGGTAAAGCAGGGGCGTCTCTTATCGCCCGCTCGCGAAAACGGCCGTGACACCCGGGGGGTGCCACGGCCGCGTTGTCACATCAGAACAAGACCCGCGCCAGCGCCGTGCGCGCGGCACCGACCCGCGGATCGTCGGGGCCGATCACCTCGAACAGCTCCAGCAGCCGCAGCCGCGCCGTGTCCCGGTCGTCACCGAAGTGACGGCGCACCGTCTCGACGAGCCGGCCGAAGGCGTCCTCGACGTGCCCGCCGACGAGGTCCAGGTCGGCGGCCGCGAGCTGTGCCGCGACATCGGCAGGGTTGTCCGCGGCGTCCTTGCGGACCTGCTGCGGGTCCATGTCCTTGACCCGGGCGAGCAGTTCGGCCTGGGCGAGACCGAGCTTGGCCTCCGTGTTGGCCGGGTCGTCGGACAGGATGTTCCGGTACGCCTGGATGGCACCGGCGAAGTCATTGGCGTCCAGGGCCTGTACGGCCGCTTCGAGCAGGGCGTCGTACGGTCCCGCGGGCGCCTCGGCCGGAGTCCGGTCGGCTCCCTCGACGGCGGCGTCCTGGTCGACCACGATCCCGGTGAGACCGAACCGCTCCTCGCCGACCTGGATCAACTGGTCGAGCGTCTGCCGGATCTGGGCCTCGGGGGCCGCGCCCTGGAAGAGCGGGAGGGCCTGCCCGGCGACGACGGCGAAGACCGCCGGGATGCCCTGGATGCCGAACTGCTGCATCAGCATCTGGTTGGCGTCGACATCGACCTTGGCCAGCACGAAGCGGCCGTTGTACTCACGGGCCAGACGCTCCAGGAGCGGGCCCAGCTGCTTGCACGGTTCGCACCACTCGGCCCAGAAGTCGATGACGACCGGGACCTCGGCGGAGCGCTGCAGGACATCGCTCTCGAAGCCCGCTTCATCGACGTCGATCACCAGGGCGGACGGCGACACGGCACCGCCACCACCCTGCCGGGCGGCCTCGGCACGGGCCTGCTCCGCCTTCACCTTGGCCTCGCCGGCCGCCTTCACCGCGGCGAGGTCGACGACGCCGCTCATGGACATGTTCCTAGGCTGCATACGTACATCCTCCCCCCTCGGCGCACCGATACGGAAAGCGATCCGGGAACCGCACCCGTCCGCGGGTCCCCACCGGAGTGCGGGGCGCACGGACAGACACGGCCCGAGGGCCCCTGAATGGCCCGTTCCGGCGCCGGGTCCCCACCCGGTGCCTGTGGCTGTCGTTCGGTCGTGGCGTCACGACGGCACGACCGTCGTCCTTACGCTACGACCCGTAGCGTAACTGTCGGGCACCCCTCGCGCACAAGTGTGTTCGGTGATCTGTCTCACGGTGAACGAGGCCGGTCGGTTCTACTTACTGACCGGTATGGTCGCGGCATGCTGAGCCACGGCCACCCCAAACCCGTTCGAGCGGGGCGTCCGCGCAGCGCCGCGGCCGATGAAGCGATCCTGGAGGCGACCAGAGCCTCCCTGGTCGACCTCGGCTGGTCGAAGCTGACGATGGGCGACGTGGCGACGCGGGCCGGGGTCGCGAAGACGACGCTGTACCGGCGGTGGGCGGGCAAGAACGAGCTGGTCGTGGACGCCGTCGCAGTCCTTTTCGACGAGTTGGAACTGCCCGACCTGGGCAGCCTGTCGGCCGATGTGCAGGCGGTGGTTCTGCAGTTCGCCGCGCTGCTGGAGCGGCCGGAGACCCGGACGGCGCTGATGGCGGTGGTCGCGGAGTCGACCCGTGACGAGGCCCTGCGGACCCGGATCCGCGACTCGATCGTGGACCGGCAGAAGCGGCTGGTGCTCCAGGGCCGCCAACGGGCCCAGGAACGCGGGGAGTTGCCCGTCGAATCGGACGAGGCCGTGGCGGCGACGACCGCCGATCTGATCTTCGATGTGATCGCCGGCGCGGTCGTGCACCGGACCCTGGTGAGCGCCGAGCCCGTCGACGCGGACTGGGCCCGGCGCTTCACCGTACTGCTGCTCGCGGGGCTGGGCGCGGCGGCCTCGGCGTGAACCGGGCGGGCCGCGGCGGCCGGGCGCGACCGCACTCGCCCGCTCGGAGGCGACACCGATCGCCGCCGCCCGCCCGTCAGAAGCCGGGCGGCTCCGTGTAGGTGCCCCACTCCTCGCGCAGGACCCCGCAGATCTCACCGAGCGTCGCCTCGGCCCGTACCGCGTCGAGCATCGGCGCGATCATGTTGGAGCCGTCGCGGGCGGCGGCCAGCATCGCGTCCAGCGCCGACTTGACCCGGGCGTCGTCGCGGGCGTCCTTGCGACCGCCGAGCACCCGGACCTGCTCGCGCTCGACCTCGTGGCTGACCCGCAGGATCTCCAGGTCGCCGGTGACCGAGCCGTGATGGACGTTGACGCCGACGACGCGCTTGTCGCCCTTCTCCAGCGACTGCTGGTACCGGAAGGCGGATTCGGCGATCTCGCCGGTGAACCAGCCGTCCTCGATGCCGCGCAGGATGCCGGAGGTGATGGGCCCGATGGGGTGCTGCCCGTCCGGGTGGGCCCGGGTGCCGCGCTCCTTGATCTGATCGAAGATCTTCTCGGCGTCGGCCTCGATCCGGTCGGTGAGCTGCTCCACGTACCAGGAACCGCCCAGCGGGTCGGCCACGTTGGCGACGCCGGTCTCCTCCATCAGCACCTGCTGGGTGCGCAGCGCGATCTCGGCGGCCTGCTCGGAGGGGAGCGCGAGCGTCTCGTCGAGGGCGTTGGTGTGCAGCGAGTTGGTGCCGCCCAGGACCGCGGAGAGTGCCTCGACCGCCGTCCGTACGACGTTGTTGTACGGCTGCTGGGCGGTGAGCGAGACACCGGCGGTCTGGGTGTGGAAGCGGAGCCACTGCGCCTTGTCGGTCCTGGCGCCGTACGTCTCCTTCATCCAGCGGGCCCAGATCCGGCGGGCCGCGCGGAACTTGGCGATCTCCTCGAAGAAGTCGAGGTGCGCGTCGAAGAAGAAGGAGAGACCGGGCGCGAAGGTGTCGACGTCCAGCCCGCGGGAGAGGCCGAGCTCCACGTAACCGAAGCCGTCGGCGAGGGTGTACGCGAGCTCCTGCGCGGCCGTCGCCCCGGCCTCCCGGATGTGGTAGCCGGAGACGGAGAGCGGCTTGTAGGCGGGGATGTCGCGGGCGCAGTGCTCCATCAGGTCGCCGATGAGGCGCAGATGGGGCTCGGGCTGGAAGAGCCACTCCTTCTGCGCGATGTACTCCTTGAAGATGTCCGTCTGGAGCGTGCCGTTGAGGACGCCCGGGTCGACGCCCTGGCGCTCGGCTGCGACCAGATACATGCAGAAGACGGGGACGGCGGGTCCGCTGATCGTCATGGACGTCGTGACGTCGCCGAGCGGGATGTCCTTGAAGAGGATCTCCATGTCGGCGGCGGAGTCGATGGCCACGCCGCAGTGCCCGACCTCGCCGAGCGAGCGGGGGTCGTCGGAGTCGCGGCCCATCAGGGTCGGCATGTCGAAGGCGACACTGAGCCCGCCGCCGCCCGCGGCGAGAATCATCTTGTAGCGCTCGTTGGTCTGCTCGGCGTTGCCGAAGCCGGCGAACTGGCGGATGGTCCAGGTCCGGCCCCGGTAGCCGGTCGGGTGGAGCCCCCGGGTGAAGGGGTACTCGCCGGGCCAGCCGATCCGCTCGAAGCCCTCGTACGTGTCCCCCGGGCGGGGGCCGTACACGGGCTCCACGGGGTCTCCGGAGAGCGTGGTGAAGTCCGCGTCACGCTTGCGGGCCTTGTCGTAACGGGCCTGCCAGCGGCGGCGGCCCTCCTCGATCGCGTCAGCGTCCATACCATCGAATTTACTAGGACGTCCTAGTAAATGTCGATGGCAAACCGCCCGGTGCTTCGCACGGGGCGGTTCGGGTGGTGTGCGGTGCGGCCGGGAGCCCGGCCCGCTCAGGCCTTGACGGTCACGGGGGAAGCGTCGGCGACCAGCGGCTCGATCTCGCGGACGACCTTGCGTTCGACGAAGAACGCGGCCGTCGGGATGGTGCCGGAGATCAGCACCCAGAGCAGCTTGCCCACCGGCATCTTCGCCTTGGAGCCCAGATCGAAGGCGAAGATCAGGTAGATGATGTAGAGCACGCCATGGATCTGGGAGACGACGAGCGTCAGATCCTTGCCCGTGTCGAAGCCGTACTTGAAGACCATGCAGGTGCAGAGCACCAGCAACATGACTGCGGTGACGTAGGCCATCACCCGGTACCGGGTCAGCACACTGCGTTTCATGGAATCGAGCGTAACCGGACGCCCTGGGCGATCTTGCAGCGGGCCGGGCCTCGAAATGTTGTCCTACGGCTCCTCGAAATCCTGGGCCGCGATCCGCAGCGGCCGCAGCATGGCGAAGATCTCCGCGCACTCCTCGGCGTCGTACACCCCTAGCCCGAACTCCATGTCGACCAGGTCCTTGGTGGCGGCCTCGACGACCTCGCGGCCCTTGTCGGTGATGGAGGCGAGGGTTCCGCGGCCGTCGTTCGGGTTGGGGCGCTTGGCGACCAGGCCGGAGCGCACCAACCGGTCCACGGTGTTCGTGACGGAGGTGGGGTGGACCATGAGCCGCTCACCGATCTTGGACATCGGCAGCTCGCCCGCCTTGGAGAAGGTGAGCAGCACCAGCGCCTCGTACCGCGCGAAGGTCAGCCCGTACGGCTTGACGACCGCGTCGACCTCCGCGAGCAGGATCTGCTGCGCGCGCATGATCGAGGTGATCGCCCCCATCGAGGGCACCGGGCCCCAGCGCTGCTGCCAGAGTTCGTCGGCGCGGGCGATGGGATCGAAGGGGAGACTGAGCGGCTTCGGCACGCCGTCGACCTTACCCACTGGTCATATGCCGGTCAGCCCTGTCTCGAAGTTCGGTCCGAGGACCGCTCGCGGTCGCTGTCGCCCTGACCTCACGGACCAGCAGGAGCGTGCACACCGTACCGATCGCCCCGGACCCCGCGACCACCAGATGCACGGGGACGAATTCGGCGGCCAGCCCGGCCAGCGCCATGCCGATGCCCTGGACCGTCATCAGCCCGGCGGTGAGCAGGGTCATGGCCCGGCCCCGCAGCTCCTCCGGGACGGCATCGACGAACCACTGGTCGAGGCCGATGATGTACGCCGCCCCCACCCCGGCCAGCGCAAGCGCCACCAGGGTCGGGACCATGCCGGGGCGGATCCCGTACAGCAGGAACGGCAGCAGCCCGGCGGCGGCGACCGGCAGCACGATCCGGGAGCGGACGCGTGGGGTCAGCACGGCGCCCGCGTACAACTCGGCCGCGATGTGCCCGACCGGCATCGCGCACATCAGCAGCCCGAGGGCGGCCGGGCCGAGACCGATCTCGTGCGCGTACGGGGCGGCGAGCGCCTCCGGTGCGACGACGAACAG
Source organism: Streptomyces sp. NPDC093149 (assembly GCF_044754145.1). NCBI lineage: Bacteria > Bacillati > Actinomycetota > Actinomycetes > Kitasatosporales > Streptomycetaceae > Streptomyces > Streptomyces sp. NPDC093149. Next base: position 1,345,366 of record NZ_JBIVON010000001.1, on the reverse strand, counting down.
GGCGGGTACCCAGAACAGCAGCATCAGCGCGCGGATTCTGCGGTCGGCGAGGACGATGCGGGCCCCGGCCAGTGATTCCTTGAGCAGCGCGCCGCCGCTGTCACCGCCGGTCCTGGCGGGCCGGTCACGGGTGCCGAAGCGGAGCAGGGCCGCCGAGCAGAGGAACGTCCCGACGGTGATGGTGATCGCTCCGCGCGCGGACAGCGCGGCAAGCAGCACACCGCCGACACCGAAGCCGGTCAGCAGGGCGCTCTGCGAGACGATCCGCAGCAGCGAACGGCCCAGGACGTAGAGGTCGCCCTCGCCGAGGATGTCGGTGAGCGCGGCGGTCCGCGTCCCGGTGAACACGGGCGCGACCGCCGCCACGGCGCACCGCAGTGCGAGGAGCCCTCCGACGGGGGTGCCCGGCAGCACCATGACGGCGACGCAGCAGGCGCAGACCAGATCGCAGACGACGAGGACGCGACGTGCGGGATAGCGGTCGGCGACCCCGGCGAAGAGCGTGCCGCCGACGAGGTAGGGGAGGAAGCCCAGCGCGAAGGTGAGGGCGGAGAGCAGCGGCGAGCCGGTGAGGTCGTAGACGAGGACGGTGAGGGCGAGTTCGCTGACGACCACGCCCAGCAGCGAGAGCAGGTGCGCCGCGAACACCGCCCGGAACTCCCGCACCCGGAACACGGCCCGGTAGCCGCCCTCGGTCCCCGGTCCCGCCCCGCCGTCGGCCGCGGCACCGGGGCCGGGCGCGCCGCCGGGGACGTCGGTACCGGCGGTTCCGGCCGCGCCGGGAGGCCCGCCGTCGCCGTCGGCCCCGCCCGGGAGTCCCCGCCCGCTGCTCGGGTCGTGCGGGTCGCGGGGCTCCGGGGCGCATACCGGGAACGGCGCGTCGGGGGCGGGGGCGGTGCGGGGTGTGCCCGCCTGCGTACGGTCGTCGTTCGGCATGGACGCAGCCTGGCCGAACGATGCGGCCCATCCGTAGACTTTCGGCTGACGCCGAATCCTGCCGGAGCCTTTGTGCCGTTCCATCTCCACTTCGACGAGAGCGACCTGCTCCGCTGCCGCTTCGCGCTCTCCCCGCTCTGGGAGACGCAGGAGGCCGTACGCACGCTCGACCGGCCGAGCCGGCACGGTTACCACCTGCCCTGGCTGCGCCGGATCGGCGAGGCCGCCGCCGGACTGGACCTCACGCCGCTGTGGCGGCTGATGCCCGACGGCGGGCACAACCCCGACTTCATCTGCCCGCCCCCGCTCGGCCCCCTGGCCACCTTCGAGGAGGAGATCGCCGCCGTCCGCGCGGTCGATCCGCTGGTGGCCCGGGACGACATGGCGCAGGCCCTCGCCGGCATGCCCGGCGGCCTCGGTTCGCCCGCCGCGCGGCGGATGCTGGCCGATCCCGCGCGGACGGTCCGGGAGCTGACCGATCTGCTGGAACAGGCCTGGCGGGTCATGGTCGAGCCGCACTGGCCGCGTCTGCGTGCCCTGTTGGAGGCCGACATCGCCTACCACTCACGGCGTCTCGCCGAACTCGGCTTCGAGCGGCTGCTCGGCGAGCTGAGTCCGCAGCTGCGCTGGACCGGTTCGACGCTCACGGTCACCGGCACACGCGGCGATCATTCCCGGGTGCTCGGCGGCGAGGGGCTGGTCCTGATGCCCAGCGTCTTCGTCTGGCCGGAGGTGGTCGGCGGGCACGAGCCGCCCTGGCAGCCGGCCGTGATCTACCCGGCGCGCGGTATCGGCGGGCTGTGGACGGAGTCCGCGGACCACACCCCGGACGTGCTGGCCCGGCTGCTCGGACGGGCCAGGGCCGACATCCTGTGCGCGCTCGACGAACCCGCCGGGACGACGACGCTGGCGCACCGCCTCTCCCTCGCGCCCTCGTCGGTGTCGGAGCATCTGTCGGTGCTGCGTGCCGCGGGCCTGCTCGCCTCGCGGCGGTACGGCCACCAGGTGCTGTACGAACGCACACCGCTGGGCATCGCGATGGCGGCGGGAGCTCCCTGAGCACCGCGCACCGGGGCAGCGCGCGCGGGAACGGGACGAGCCCCCGGCCGGGTGGGCGCGGGGGCTCGTCGGGGCGTGGAACGGGCGGACGGCTGCTCAGTCCGCCAGGTACCGCTCGACTGTCTCGACCTTGGACGTCAGGCCGTCGGTGACACCGGGGCGGATGTCGGCCTTCAGGACGAGGGAGACGCGTCCGGCGCGGGCCTCGACGGCGGCGACGGCCCGCTTGACGACGTCCATGACCTCGTCCCACTCGCCCTCGACGGAGGTGAACATGGCGTCCGTACGGTTGGGCAGCCCGGACTCCCGCACGACCCGGACGGCGTCGGCGACGTACTCGCCGACGTCCTCACCTACGCCCAGCGGGCTGACCGAGAACGCGACGATCATGCGCTGACCACGCCTTCCCGGCGGGCGCGGGCGGCGATGACGCCGTCGGCCTCGTAGCGCTTGAGCACCTTGTCGCCGTACAGGCCGCCGAACGGCAGCAGTGCGAGGAGGAAGAAGAACGCGACGCGCTTCAGCGGCCACTTGGTCTTGGACCAGACGTCGAGGAGCAGGACGGCGTAGATCACGAAGAGCACGCCGTGCAGGATGCCGAGCGGCATCATCAGGAAGTCGATGTCGGAGACCCGGCTGAGGATCGAGCCGAAGATGATCAGCGCGGGGAAGGAGAGCGCCTCGGGAATCGAGATGAGGCGCAGCCGGTGCAGGGCGGTAGCGGTCTTGATGTCCACGAGGGCACCTTCGGTGGGAGGGTCGTGACGGCTTGTGAATGGAGGCACAAGCGCACCCCATTGTGGCATCGACACGGGCGGAACTCGGCGCCGGGGGCCGTATGTCTCCGGTCACGTTCCGCCGTCGTGTCCGGACGGGGGGCCGCCGTCATGTCCGGACGGGGGGCCGCCCCCGCGTCCGGACGGGGGGCCGCCGTCGCGTCCGGACCATGGGGCCGCCGTCGCTCCCCGTCGCGCATCGCCGGGCCGCGTCCCGATCCGTCGTCGCTCCGTACGGGATACGTCCCGATCACGTCCGGGTCCCGTACCGGATGCGTATCAGGGGCGGTTCAGGGTGCCGGTTCCGCCCTGCGGCCCTGTCCCGGCCGGTGCCCGGCCGCTACCGTCGGCTCCGTGGCAATGTTCCGACTCCAAGGCAGCAGAACGCTCGCCGTCGACCTGACCGGCGACGCCGTCAAGGCGAAGAACGGTTCGATGGTCGCGTACGACGGCCGGATGACGTTCAAGAAGATGACCGGCGGCGGTGACGGCCTGCGCGGCATGGTGACCCGCCGGCTGACCGGCGAACAGATGTCCGTGATGGAGGTGAAGGGGCAGGGCACCTGCTACTTCGCCGACCGCGCGAGCGAGATCAGCCTCGTCTCGCTGCGCGGCGACAAGCTCTACGTCGAGGCGAGCAATCTGCTGTGCACCGAGGCCGGTCTGCGCACCGGCACCAGCTTCACCGGCCTGCGCGGCGGAGCGACGGGCAACGGCCTGTTCACCACCACCGTCGAGGGCACCGGGCAGGCGGCGATCATGTCGGACGGCTCGGCGGTGGCGCTGCGGGTCTCGGCCCAGTACCCGCTGTTCGTCGACCCCGGCGCCTACATCGCCCACCAGGGCAGCCTCCAGCAGCACTTCCAGTCGGGGGTGAACTTCCGGACGCTGATCGGCGAGGGCTCCGGGGAGTCCTTCCAGATCCGGTTCGAGGGCGAGGGCGTCGTCTACGTCCAGCCGAGCGAGCGGAACACCATCGGGGGCGATGTCTGATGCCGTTCCGTGAGATCAACTCGAAGATGGTCGAGGCGACCGTGCTTCCCGGCCAGAAGATGTACAGCCAGCGCGGAGCGATGCTGGCCTGTCGCGGCGAGGTCTCGTTCACGCCGAACATCCAGGGCGGCCAGGGCGGCGTGATGTCGATGATCGGCCGTCGGGTGGCCAACGAGGCGACCCCGCTGATGACGGTCGAGGGCAACGGCACGGTGATGTTCGGCCACGGCGGCCACCACATCCAGGTGATCAACCTGTCCGGCGACACCCTCTATGTGGAGGCCGACCGGCTGCTCGCCTTCGACGGGACGCTCCGGCAGGGCACGATGTTCATGGGTTCGCAGGGCGGGGTGATGGGCATGGTGCGCGGCCAGGTGACCGGGCAGGGGCTGTTCACCACCACTCTCCAGGGTCATGGCGCGGTCGCCGTCATGGCACACGGCGGGGTGATCGAGCTGCCGATCACCCCGGGCCGCGAGGTGCACGTGGACCCGCAGGCGTATGTCGCGCACCACGGCGACGTGCGCAACAAGCTCTCCACCGCGCTCGGTTGGCGCGACATGGTGGGGCGCGGCTCCGGCGAGGCGTTCCAGCTGGAGCTGAGCGGCAGTGGCGCGGTGTACGTCCAGGCCTCGGAGGAGAAGCTGTGAGCACGCCCGTGGTCTTCGATCCGATGACACTGCCGTCGGACGACAACGTCAACGCGTACACCTTCTGCGTGGAGCTCAAGGGGAGCCAATGGTTCCTGCAGAAGGGCAAGATGATCGCCTACTACGGGCGCATCGAGTTCGACGGCATCGGCCATGGCCGCTTCGAGCGGCTGCTCCGGACGAGCTTCCACTCGCCGCTGCACGCGAGCGACTGGGTGGTGGCCGAGGGCAGCGGCAAGATGCTGCTCGCGGACCGCGCCTTCGACGTGAACTCGTACGACCTGGACGACGGAAACCTGACGATCCGGTCCGGCAATCTGCTGGCGTACCAGCCGACGCTGGCTCTCAAGCAGTCGATCGTGCCGGGCTTTCTGACCCTGATCGGCACCGGGAAGTTCGTGGCGGCCTCCAACGGCCCGGTGGTCTTCATGGAGCCGCCGCTGCGGGTCGACCCGCAGGCCCTGGTGGGCTGGGCGGACTGCCCCTCGCCGTGCCACCACTACGACCACGGCTACATGACGGGCGTGCTGGGCGGGCTGCGGTCGATGACGGGGATCGGCGGCACCTCCGGCGAGGAGCACCAGTTCGAGTTCGTCGGCGCGGGCACGGTGCTGCTCCAGTCGACCGAGGCACTGATGCCCGAGCGGCCGACGGGGACGACACCGGCACAGGCCGGGGTGCCCGGCCTTCCGGGTCAACCCGGCTCCTCGCACCGTCCGGCCGGTCAGCTCGGGGACCTCCAGCGTCGCTTCGGTTGGTGAACGGTAGTCTGCGGAGTGTGACGTCGAACGTCTGCACCTCGCACCCGAGCCCGGATCCGAGCGGGTGCCGGGCGTCACACTCCCCCACTTCGTCCGGCTTTCAACTTCTTAGGTAGAATCCATATATGGAGACCGAGACGGCCACCCGCTGGCTGAACGACGCGGAGCAGTGCGCCTGGCGCACCCACCTGGACGTCAGCAGGCTGCTGATGCACCAGCTGGAGAAGGACCTCCAGCCGTTCGGCCTGACCAACAACGACTACGAGATCCTGGTCAACCTCTCGGAGTCGGACGACCAGCGCATGCGGATGAGCGACCTCGCCGCCGCGACGCTGCAGTCCAAGAGCAGGCTCTCGCACCAGATCACCCGTATGGAGAACGCCGGCCTGGTCCGCAGGGAGAACTGCGAGTCCGACCGGCGCGGTCTGTACGCGGTCCTCACCGAGGACGGCGCCGAGACGATGCGGAAGGTGGCCCCGCACCACGTGGCGTCGGTACGCAAGCACTTCATGGACCTCTTGACGCCGGAGTCGCTGGCGAACCTGCACGCGGCGCTGGCACCGATCGCCGATCATCTGCGGGGGCGACGCGGCAAGGTGTGACGCACGGCGGGGCTGCGGTCTCGCACGGCTCGGAACGAGACGGCGACGAGGCGGCCCCGCGCTGCCCGGAAGGTGACCCGCGGCGAAACGGCGGCCGTGCGCCGCCCGGGACATGAACCGCCGCGGGAGCGGGACGGCGTTCAGCCGGCGCTCGGCAGCCACAGCTCGAACCGTGCACCGCCCTCCCGCGCGCCCTCCACCGTCAGCCGGCCCCCGTGCCGGGACGCGACGTCGCGGGCGATGGCGAGGCCCAGACCGGCGCCGCCCTCGTCCCGCGTGCGGGCGTCGTCGAGTCGCACGAAACGCTCGAAGATCCGCTCGCGCTCGTCCTGCGGGACCCCCGCCCCGTCGTCGGTGACCGCGACGACGACGCCACCGCGTTCCGCGCGTACCGAGATCGACACCGCACGCTCCGCGTGACGTTCGGCGTTGTCCAGCAGATTGCCGATCACCCGCGCCAACTGCCCACGGGAGCCGGTCACTTCGAACCCACCGGATTCGGGCACCGACACCGCCGCCCCGATCCGGTCGCCGGTGCGCTGCGAGACCTCCTCGTGGACGAGCGCGCCCAGGTCCAGCGTGGTGCGTCCCGGCCGCTCCCCCGCGTCCAGCCGGGCCAGCAGCAGCAGATCGGCCGCCAGCGCCTGCAGCCGTACGGTGTCGGCGACCGCGCCCGGTACGTCCAGCAGCTCGGGATGCGCGGCGCCCACCTCCAACTGGGTACGCAACGAGGCGATCGGGCTGCGCAGTTCGTGCGAGGCATCGGCCACGAAGCGACGCTGCCGGTCCACCGACGCCTCCAGCGCCGTCAGGGTCTCGTTGGTGGTACGGGCCAGCCGGGCGATCTCGTCACCGGAACCGGGCTCCGGCACCCGCCGGCTCAGGTCCTCGGACGCCGTGATCGCGGCCATCTCGCGCCGGATGCCCTCGACCGGACGCAGCGCCCGCCGGGTCACCAGCCAGGTCACCCCGGCGACGACGAGCAGCAGCACCGGCAGCCCGATCAGCATCGCGCCGCGCACGCTGCCCACCGCCTCCTGCTCGGCGGCCAGCGGGGCGCCCGCGTGGACGGTCAGGGTCACCCCGGCGGAGGTGGTCGCCCGGACGGTCGCGAAGCGGTAGTCGGCCGTCTCGCCGTCGACGGTCGCGGTGCCGTTGCCGAAGTCCGGTTCTCCGGAGTCGACTTCGCCCCGGCCGGGGGTGCTGCGCCGCCCGTCGTCGTCGCTTTCGTCGTTGTCGCCGTCGTCGTCGTCGGAACCGGCGGAGCTCCCCGCGGCCGGTGACGGGGCCGGGGTGACCTGTCCCGTACCGGTGCCGGAGATCGCCTGCAGGTCCTTGGAGACGGCCACCACGCGCCCGTCCTCGTCGGTCACCTGGACCGGATGGTCCTCCTCCGTACGCATCTCCAGCCGGTCGTACGGCACGTCGAGGGCCAACTGCCCGGCCACTTCACGGGCCACCACCTCGGCCTGCAGACCGGCCTGGTCGGTGAGGTTGGCCCGCAGCACGAGGAGTACGGCGAGCCCGGCGCCGACCAGCGCGAGGGCGACGACCACGGTGGCACCGAGCGCGGCCCTGGCCCGTACCGACCTCACAGCGCCTCCAGCCGGTATCCGGCGCCGCGCACCGTGCGGATGGCGGGCGCGCCGAGCTTGCGCCGCAGCGCGCTGACGTACACCTCGACGATGTTCGGGTCGCCGTCGTAGGCGAAGTCCCAGACGTGTTCCAGGATGTCCGCCTTGCTGACCACCTGTCCGGGCCGCAGCGCGAGCTGCTCCAGCACCGCGAACTCCTTGGCGGTGAGGGTGATCTCGGCCGTGCCGAGGTGGACGCGGCGGGCGGCGGTGTCCATGCGCAGGGCGCCGACGGTGACCACCGGCGAGGCGGAACCGCCGCCCCGGCGCCGCAGCAGCGCCCGGATCCTGGCCACCAGGACGACGTACGAGAAGGGCTTGGTCAGGTAGTCGTCGGCCCCGGTGTCCAGGCCCTCCGCCTCGTCGTACTCCCCGTCCTTCGCCGTCAGCATCAGGATCGGCATCTCGTGGCCGGCGGCGCGCAGGGCGGCGCAGACCCGGTAGCCGTTCATCCCGGGCAGCATGATGTCGAGGACGACGAGGTCGTACACCCCTTCGGCGGCCCGGTGCAGCCCTTCGAGACCGTCGTGCACGACGTCCACGGCGAAGCCCTCGGCGGTGAGCCCCCCGGCCAGGGACATCGCCAGCCGCTTCTCGTCCTCCACGATCAACAGGCGCATACGCACAGGGTCGCAAACCGAACCTGAAGACGGCTTCAGGCGGCTTCAGGCTGCGTTCAGCATCACCCCGGCAGTGTGGACCACGTCGTAACCGGCTACCCGATCCGGGGAGGAACCCTCATGAAGCGCAAGATCGTCATCGCCGCCGTCACCGCCGCCGTGCTCGCCGGCGGCACGGCCGCCACGGCCGTCGCCTTCGCGGACGACGACGGCCACGACCGCGGGGCCAGGAGCAGCGCGGCGAGCGGCAATACCGCCCGTGTCGCTGTCGGGGACGCGGTCGCGGCCGCCGTCGGGGCCGTCCCGGGCACGGTCACCGAGGCCGAACTGGACGACGAGGACGGCGGGCCGGTCTGGGAGCTCGACGTGTACGGCTCCGACAAGGCCTGGCACGACGTGACGGTGGACGCGGGCAGCGGCAAGGTGCTCGGCCGGCACGCCTCGGACGACAAGGACGACGACCATGACCGGCGGGCCCCCCGTTCGGCCCCCGTCTCGCTGAACGCGGCGGTCGACGCCGCGCTGAAGGCGACGCCCGGGACGGTGACGTCGGTCGACCTGGACGGCGGGGACGACGAAGGCGACGGGGCGCTGCACTGGGAGGTCGACGTCCGGGGCGAGGACGGCAAGCAGCACGAGCTGGACGTCGACGCGAGGACGGGCAAGGTGACGGCGGACCGGGTGGGCGACGACCACGGCCGGGACGAGGACCACGGGGACGACGAGCGGGACGGCCACGACGACTGACCCCGCTCCACGGGGACCCTCAGGGCGCGTACCCGGAGAGGACGGTGCCCTCGTCCAGGCCCGCGAACACCACGTCTCCCTTCACCAGAAGGGAGACGGCCCGGGGATCCGCCTCGGGGGCGGGCGGCCAGCCGTCATATCGCTTGGTGTTGACCGGGGCGCTCTGCCCCTCGGGGGCCAAGTCGTAGGACTCCAGATAGCCGTCGGGGGTGACGAGGTAGGCGCGGTCGCCGACGACGACCGGCGCGCCCGAGTGGTCGACCGCATCGGGTGTCGCCCAGATCTGCCGTCCGTCGGCGAGCCCGAACGCGTACACCCGGTGCCGGGTGCTCACCACGACCGTGCCGTCCCGGGTGACGGCGGGCCGGTAGGCGACGTCGAGACCGTCGGCGATCGTCCGGCGGTTGTGCGGGGCCGTCACCTCGACGACCGTCAGTCCGTCCGGGCCCGAGCAGAGCAGCCGCGCCCCCTTCAGAACCGGCGTGCGGCAGGTCACGTCGCCTGCCGCGACAGCCCCCAGCCCGGCGCCGTCCGCGCCCTTCAGGACGGTGATGCCGTCGCCGGCCACGACCAGCCGGCCGTCTGCGAAGGCCAGTTCCGCCTCGGCGGCCGGGTCGTTCCACGGCTTCTCCCACAGGCGGGCGTGCTTGCCGGTGAGCCGATGGGCGACGATCCGGCCGGTACCGGTGCCCGCGGGCCTCGTGGCGTAGTAGAGGACGCCACCGGACTGGAGGGAGTCGGCCACCCGTGCGCCGTCGGCCTGCGGATCCCGCCACTTCTCGGCGCCGTCGGCAAGGTCCAGCGCCGCCAGCGCGCCGTCCTCGAAGGCGTACACGGTGGTACCGATCACCGCGGCCACCGAGGCGGGCCCGCTGTCCGCCCTCCCCGGCCGGGTCTGCCAGCGCCGCTTGCCGCTCGCGGCGTCCAGCACCGTGATGCGCTCCGGGCCGCCGCAGACCAGGGAGGTGTCCGCGAGCAGGCACCTGACCCGGCCGGCCGCGATCCTGACATGCCAGGGCTGCCAGCCCGCGGGTCTGGTGGAGGCATCGGCGGCGGCTGTCCCGAAGTCACCGGTGTGACCCGTGTCCGCGCCGGGAACGACAGCGGGCCCCGCCGCGGTCCGCGCCGCCTCGGAGGCGGAGACGGTCGGCCGCGCGCCTCCACCGCCGGTTCCGCCCGCGCCGTCGCCGCCACCGCCGTCGAAGAGACCCGGCAGCAGTACCGTCCCCAGCACCGCGCACACCGCCGTGGCCGCTGCCGCGAGCCCGATCCACAGCCCCCTGTTCCCCCGTCCGTCACCCGGCACCGCCACGGGCACGACGGGCGTCGGTGCAAGGGCGGGCCCGACGGGGGCCGGGGAGTGGAACGGCACCGCCGGTGCGGCGGCCGACGGCGCGGCCGCCTCCGCGCAGGCACGGGCCCCGGCCGCGTGCGCGACGAGCTGACCCCGTACCGCTTCCGTCCAGGGGAATGCTCCGGTCGCCGGGCCGCCCGGCCGCTCCTGCGGCCCCTGCGGCCCCTGCGGCTCCTGCGGCTCCTGCGGCAGCAGCATGCCGACGAGCTGCCGAGGGGTCGGCCTGGCCTCGGCGTCCGTACGCAGGCATGCCTCGATCACCGCTCGCAACCGCGGTGGCACGCCGGACAGTTCGGATTCTCCTCGGGAGATCCGGAAGATGACGGCCGCCATGTCGGAGTCGTCGAAGGGCCCCCGGCCGGTCGCCGCGAAGGCGAGCACCGCGCCGAGGCAGAACACGTCGGACGCCGGTACGAGCGCGCGCGAGCCGTTGACGTGCTCGGGCGAGATGTAGCCGGGGCTGCCCACCACGACACCCGTCCGGGTCAGCTGGGTGGCGTCGAAGGCCTGCGCGATTCCGAAGTCGATCACCTTCGGACCGTCGGCGCCCAGCAGCACGTTCCCCGGCTTGAGGTCGCGGTGCAGGACGCGTACGGCGTGCATGTCGGCGAGCGCGCGGGCGAGACCGGCGCCCACCTCGCGCACCAGCTGCTCGGGCAGCGGTCCGCCGCGGGTCACCGCCTCGGCGAGCGAGGGGCCCGGGACGTACTCCGTCGCCAGCCAGGGCAGCCGGCCGCTCGCGTCGCCGCCGACGAGGGCGGCGGTGTGCGGACTGCGGACGGCGCCCGCCGCGTCGATCTCGCGGCGGAAGCGGATCCGGAAGCCGTCGTCCAGATCGAGATCCGGGCGTACGGTCTTCAGCGCGACCAGGCCTTCGAGCGGGTCGCGCGCACCGGTCGGCCGGGCCAGGTACACCTCGCCCATGCCGCCCGCGCCCAGCAGTCCGAGAAGCTGGTACGGGCCGATCAGCCGGGCCCGGCCGGGTGGAAGCGGCTCGATCACCGCGCGGCTCCTCCGCAGATCGTCGGACGGTTCACTTGGGCAGCGGTACGGAGACGGCGGTGCCGTCGTCGTAGACGACATGGACGACGCCGCCGACCGGCAGCACCTGCGGGTCGAGCAGTTCCTTGTCCAGATACACGCCGTCGGTGACGGAGTCGTACGTCGGTGTCCGGCTCGGGCCCGGGGCGCCCGGAATCCGGGTTCGCGCCAGGGACCCCAGGGTGCCGTCCCGGCGGATCGGGACCGTGTACAAGGCCGTGCTGTCGGCCCAGACCAGCGTGTTCTCGACGATCAACGGGTCGGACACCGGATTGCTCATGCCGCTGGCCTGTTTCCCGCCGAGCGGGAACCTGCCGAGGGCCCGGCCCCCGTCACGGCTCACGACGACGAGTTCGTCGGGCACCCCTTCGCCGCTCCTGCGGAATGTGATCACCCGGTCGTCGAGCGCGGTGAGCGTCGCCTCGGCGACGAGCGCGGGGTCCACCGGGACCCGGCCCAGCGTCTTGAGGGTCCCCGCCGAGAAGCGCAGCAGGTGCATGTCGTCGCCGGAGCCCGAAGGGTCGCCGCTGGAGACGTACGTCGCGCAGAAGGCGGAACCGTCACGTACCCGCAGACCCCCGCAGCCCGTGTTGCGCTCGACGGCCTCCTGCACGGCCTCGCCGCCGGCGGTGCCCAGCAGCGTGCCGTCCTTGGGCCGGAACGCCTTCGGCGCGTCCTCACCGACCGCGTACACCACCTCGCCATCGGTGGCGACCGGCCAGAAGTTGCCCTGCTGGGCGTTGGAGACGGCCTGAGGGGCCAGCGGCTTGCGCCATTTCTCGGCGCCGGTCCTCAGGTCGTACGCGGCGAGGGCCGCACCCTCGGGCGTCGGTGTGGTGGAGGCGAAGACCATGTCGCCGACGACGAGTGGCGCACTGTCCAGGTCGTGCGCCCCGCCGGACCGGGCCGTCCAGCGGACCGTCCCCGTACGGGCGTCCAGCGACTGCAGCCGGTCGCCCGCGGCGAGCAGGACGGTGTCGTCGTACACGGTGGGACGGGTGGCCCCGGCCGGCATGAAGAACTGGCCCCGGGGTCCCCAGCCCGCCGAGCGGGTGGTCTCCCCCGCGTCCAGCGTCCACAGCCGGTGACCGTCCGCCGCCGACAGCGCCTCGTACGTGCCGTCCGTCTTCCGGCAGACCAGGACGTCGCGACCCGCGGAGCAGCCGACCGGGGATCCGCCGAACCTGCCCTTCCACGGCTTCGACCACCCTGTCGGGCGGACGTCCCGGCCGTACGGGACCGTGCCCGAGCCGTCCGGGCCGCCGTTCTCGTCCACGCCCGCCACGATCCGGGCAGGCGTGGACGAACCGTCTCGGGGGGAAGCCGCGTCGGGAGTGCGGTGGTTGTCGCGCCAGGCCAGAATGCCCCCGGTGGCCGCCCCGAGCAGGATCAGCGCGGCGAGGGCCGCCCCCAGGGTGCGCCGGGAGCGGCGCGGGGACCGGGCGAGGCCGGGGCCCTGGGTGGGGGCGATATGCAGGCCAGGAGTGAAATCGGTTCCCTGAGTGGGCAGTTGGTGGGGTTCGACGTGACGCCCGGCGGCCACCTCGGTCGGTGTGTAGCCCGGCAGCAGCGGGCCGTCCAGCGCGACGACCCGGTCCAGTTCGCGCTCGTGCTCGGCGATGTGCCGCGCCACGTCCTTCGGCCAGCGCGCGGCCGCTCCGGGGGCGAGCCGCCGGGCGAGTTCCGCGGCGGTGGGGCGGGCGGCGGGGTCGACGGTCAGACAGTCCGCCAGCACGGCACGCAGCGCCTCGGGCACACCGTCCAGATCGGCCTCGACGTACTTCACCCGGTAGAGCACGGCCGCGACCGGGCCGTCCCCGAAGGGGTCGCGTCCGGTGACGGCGTAGCAGAGCACGGACGCGAGAGAGAACACGTCGGACGCGGGGACGACGCGTCCGCTGCCCGCCACGTGTTCCGGGGACATGAAGGCGGGGCTGCCGACCATGCGGCCGGTGGTGGTGAGCGGGGTGGCACCGGCGTCGCGGGCGATCCCGAAGTCGATGAGGCGCGGCCCGTCCGCGGCGAGCATCACGTTGCCGGGCTTCACATCGCGGTGGACGATCCCGGCCGCGTGGACGGCCGTCAGCGCGCGGGCGAGTCCGGCGCCTAGCATCCGCACCTCGGCCTCGTCCATCGCGCCCGCCCCGCGCACCGCGGCGGACAGGGTCGGTCCGGCCACGTATCCGGTGGCGAGCCAGGGCACCTCGGCGTCCGCGTCCCCGTCGAGCAGCGGGGCCAGATGGGGACCGTCGACGGACCGGGCGACGGTGATCTCGCGGCGGAAGCGGTCGCGGAAGCCGGGGTCCCGGGCCACGTCACGGCGGACCGTCTTGACGGCGACCGGGTCGCCGCCGCCCTCCGGGGAGCCGAGGAAGACCTCCCCCATGCCGCCCGCGCCGAGCCGGGCCCGTATCGCGTACGGCCCGATCCGTCCGGGCGAGTCCTCCCGCAGCGGACCCAGCATGCGCCACTCCCCCCGTCGGTACGCATGGAACGCTGACACCCCGTGCGCGCATCCGGCCGCAATCCTGCCACGGACACGTCATGAGCCTCAGCGCCGGCCTTACGGCCTCCCCCACGACAGGGAGTGGATCGCCGGGAGCCCGCTCCCTATCGCGGGGGGAGGCCGTTAACGGAACGCGCACGCCGGGACCACACCTGCCGATACGTCGGTGGCGGAGGGCGGGGAGGAATGGCGCTCCGGTTCCGCGGCACCGGGCGCACGCGTCCGGGCGGCCCGGGAGGCGGCCCGCACGCCGCCCTCCGAAACCGCCCGGTCGCCGCCGTCAGGCCTCGGTGAGTCCCGCCACCAGTTCGTCCGCCGCCGCGTACGGGTCGAGGCTCCCCGCCACGATGCGTTCGGCGAGCGCGCCGATGTGGCGGTCGCCGTGCAGATCACCGATCCGCTCGCGCAGGCGGGTGACGGCGATCGTCTCGACCTCGCGGGCCGCACGCGCCGTGCGCCGCTCGGCGAGCACCCCGTGCTCCTCCATCCACGCCCGGTGCTTCTCCAGGGCCTCGACGACCTCGTCGATGCCCTCGCCCCGGGCGGCGACCGTCTTCACGATCGGGGGCCGCCAGTCGCCGGGCCCCCGGGACTCGCCGAGGCCCAGCATGTGGTTGAGCTCGCGCGCGGTGGCGTCCGCGCCGTCCCGGTCGGCCTTGTTGACGACGTACACGTCGCCGATCTCCAGGATTCCGGCCTTCGCCGCCTGGATGCCGTCACCCATGCCGGGCGCCAGCAGGACGACGGAGGTGTCGGCCTGCGAGGCGATCTCCACCTCCGACTGACCGACACCGACCGTCTCCACCAGGATGACCTCGCAGCCCGCCGCGTCCAGTACCCGGATCGCCTGCGGTGCCGACCAGGCCAGGCCGCCCAGATGTCCGCGCGTCGCCATCGAGCGGATGTAGACGCCGGGGTCGGAGGCGTGCTCCGACATCCGGACCCGGTCACCGAGGAGCGCCCCGCCGGAGAACGGGGAGGACGGGTCGACGGCCAGGACACCGACCCGCTTGCCCTCCCTGCGGTAGGCGGAGACCAGAGCCGACGTCGATGTCGACTTGCCGACACCGGGTGAACCGGTGAGACCGACGACATAGGCGTTGCCCGTCAGCGGCGCCAGGGCCGCCATCACCTCGCGCAGCTGCGGCGACGCCCCCTCCACCAGGGAGATGAGCCGGGCCACCGCCCGCGGCCTGCCCGCACGGGCCTGCTCGACCAGGGTGGGGACGTCCACCATCACCGCTCCGTTCGCTCGCTGCGTGTTCCACGTGCACTACGTACTACGTACGGCCTGCCGCGGCCGTTCCTGCCTACTTGGGGACGCGGATGATCAGCGCGTCGCCCTGCCCGCCGCCACCGCACAGCGCCGCCGCACCGGTGCCGCCGCCGCGCCGCTTCAGCTCCAGCGCCAGATGCAGCACCACCCGGGCACCGGACATGCCGATCGGGTGACCCAGTGCGATGGCACCGCCGTTGACGTTCACCTTGTCCGGGGTCACGCCGAGGTCCTTCATCGACTGGACGGCGACCGCCGCGAACGCCTCGTTGATCTCGATGAGGTCGAGGTCCGCCACCTCCAGGCCGTCCTTCTTCAGGGCGTGCTTGATGGCGTTGGACGGCTGCGACTGGAGCGAGTTGTCCGGGCCCGCCACATTGCCGTGGGCGCCGATCTCGGCGATCCAGTCCAGGCCCAGCTCCTCGGCCTTGGCCTTGCTCATCACGACGACCGCGGCGGCTCCGTCGGAGATCTGCGAGGAGGTGCCCGCGGTGATCGTGCCGTCCTTGGTGAAGGCCGGGCGCAGCTTGCCGAGGGACTCCGCGGTCGTCTCCGGGCGGATGCCCTCGTCCTTGGAGAAGAGGACCGGGTCGCCCTTGCGCTGCGGGATCTCGACCGGGGTGATCTCGGCCTCGAAGAGCCCGTTCTTCTGGGCGGCGGCGGCGCGCTGGTGGGAGAGGGCGCCGATCTCGTCCTGATCGGCGCGGGACAGACCCAGACGGGTGTTGTGCTTCTCGGTGGACTCGCCCATCGGGATGTTCTCGTAGGCGTCGGTCAGTCCGTCGTACGCCATGGAGTCGAGCATCTCGATCGCGCCGTACTTGTAGCCCTCGCGGGACTTCGGGA
Source organism: Streptomyces sp. NPDC093149 (assembly GCF_044754145.1). Classification (NCBI taxonomy): domain Bacteria; kingdom Bacillati; phylum Actinomycetota; class Actinomycetes; order Kitasatosporales; family Streptomycetaceae; genus Streptomyces; species Streptomyces sp. NPDC093149. The sequence goes on along the minus strand of NZ_JBIVON010000001.1, from coordinate 1,329,565 downwards.
GCAGGTGCGGGGCGTTCGTCATGGACTCCTGGCCGCCGGCGACGACGACGTCGAACTCACCCGCACGGATCAACTGGTCGGCGAGCGCGATCGCGTCGAGCCCGGACAGACACACCTTGTTGACGGTGAGCGCGGGGACGTTCATCGGAATGCCCGCCTTGACCGCGGCCTGACGGGCCGGGATCTGGCCCGCACCGGCCTGCAGCACCTGGCCCATGATCACGTACTCGACCTGGTCGCCGCCGATACCGGCCCGGTCCAGCGCGGCCTTGATGGCGATACCGCCGAGGTCGGCCCCGGAGAAGCTCTTCAGCGAGCCCAGGAGGCGGCCCATGGGCGTACGCGCGCCCGCGACGATCACTGAGGTGGTACCTGTCGTTCCTGACATGAGGGGCAGCCCCTTGGGATGAGGAGTGAACGAGGGTTTACATGAATGTACTGAGCGGTACCTCACCCGTCATCCGGCAGCGGGTGTGATCGCGCGCACGTTGCGTAACCATCGGCGGAGCGCTGCACTGGTTGCATGCTGACGCGAATCGACCACATCGGGATCGCCTGTTCCGACCTCGACGCGACCGTCGAGTTCTACCGCTCGACCTACGGGTTCGAGGTGTTCCATTCCGAGATCAACGAGGAGCAGGGCGTGCGGGAGGCCATGCTCAAGATCAACGATACGTCCGACGGCGGCGCTTCCTACCTCCAGCTCCTGGAGCCGACGCGGGAGGACTCGGCCGTGGGCAAGTGGCTGGCGAAGAACGGGGAGGGCGTCCATCACATCGCCTTCGGCACCGCCGACGTCGACGCCGACGCGGCGGACATCCGGGAGAAGGGGGTCAGGGTGCTCTACGACGAGCCCAGGACCGGGTCCATGGGGTCACGCATCACCTTTCTGCACCCCAAGGACTGCCACGGCGTCCTGACCGAACTGGTCACGTCCGCAGCTGAGCACTGACCTCCGGATACCCGGCCCGGTAGAGTGGGCCGTTCCGGGCCGGGGCCGGGTCGGGGCCGCGCCGCGTCCCCAGCCGTTGATCTGTCACCATTCCCCGGGGGACCGTTCGCCGGCGAACGGTACTCGTTGGAGAGTTGCGACCAGGGTTGGGGTCTCTCCTGCTCAGTGGGGCATCCCTTGCTCGAACGAAGTTGAGAGTTTGGGGAAGAAGTTGAGAGCTCGGGGAAGGATGGGACCGCGCAGTGCGGGGCTACGAACGCCAGGAGAGCCACCGAGCTGACGACGACCATCTCTCGCGGTTCGAGGCCGAGATGGACCGGCTGAAGACCGACCGGGAGAAGGCCGTCCAGCACGCCGAGGACCTCGGTTACCAGGTCGAGGTCTTGCGCGCCAAGCTGCACGAGGCTCGGCGCAATCTCGCGACCCGTCCCGCCTACGACAGCGCGGACATCGGCTACCAGGCCGAACAGCTGCTCCGTAATGCCCAGATCCAGGCCGAGCAGCTGAGGACCGACGCCGAGCGGGAGCTCCGCGACGCCCGTGCGCAGACGCAGCGGATCCTGCAGGAGCACGCCGAGCACCAGGCGCGGCTCCAGGCCGAGCTGCACAACGAGGCCGTGCAGCGGCGCCAGCAGCTCGACCAGGAGCTGGCCGAGCGCCGCCAGACCGTCGAGTCCCATGTCAACGAGAACGTCGCCTGGGCCGAGCAGCTCAGGGCCCGGACGGAGTCCCAGGCACGCCGGCTGCTGGAGGAGTCCAGGGCCGAGGCCGAGCAGTCCCTGACGGCCGCGCGCGCCGAGGCGGGCCGGCTGGCCGACGAGACCCGGCAGCGGCTGGGCTCCGAGGCGGAGTCCGCCCGTGCCGAGGCGGAGTCGATCCTGCTGCGCGCCCGCAAGGACGCCGAGCGGATGCTGAGCGCCGCCTCCAGCCAGGCGCAGGAGGCCACCAGCCACGCCGAGCGGCTGCGTTCGTCGACGACGGCCGAGACCGAGCAGACCCGGCAGCAGACCGCCGAGCTGAACCGGGCCGCCGAGCAGCGCATGCAGGAGGCCGAGACCCGGCTGCGGGAGGCCCGGCTGGAGGCCGAGAAGGTCACCGCCGAGGCGAAGGAGGCGGCCGTCAAGCGGCTGGCCGCCGCCGAGTCGCAGAACGAGCAGCGCACCCGTACCGCCAAGTCGGAGATCGCCCGGCTGGTCGGCGAGGCCACCAAGGACACCGAGAACCTCAAGGCGGAGGCCGAGCAGGCGCTCGCCGATGCCCGCGCCGAGGCGGACCGGCTGAAGTCCGAGGCCGCCGAGAAGGCCCGCACGGCTGCCGCCGAGGACGCCGCGGCCCAGCTCGCCAAGGCCGCCAGGGCCGCCGAGGAGGTGCTGACCAAGGCGTCCGAGGACGCGAAGTCCACCACCGGCGCGGCGAGCGAGGAGGCCGACCGGATCCGCCGTGAGGCGGAGGCCGAGGCGGACCGCCTGCGCGGCGAGGCCGCCGAGCAGGCCGATCAGCTCAAGGGCGCGGCCAAGGACGACACCAAGGAGTACCGGGCCAAGACGGTCGAGCTGCAGGAGGAGGCGCGCAGGCTGCGCGGCGAGGCCGAGCAGCTGCGCTCCGAGGCCGTCGCCGAGGGCGAGCGGATCCGCGGCGAGGCCCGTCGCGAGGCCGTGCAGCAGATCGAGGAGGGCGCGAAGTCCGCCGAGGAGCTGCTGTCCAAGGCGAAGACGGACGCGGAGGAGCTGCGCGGCGCCGCGTCCACCGAGAGCGAGCGAGTCCGTAACGAGGCGGCCGAGCGGGCGGGCGCGCTGCGCAAGCAGGCCGAGGAGGCACTGGAACGCGCCCGCGCCGAGGCCGAGCAGTTGCGCAGCGAGTCCGAGGAGCAGGCCCGGTCCACCACCGCCGGGGCCGAGCAGGCCGCCGAGGAACTGCGCGAGGAGACCGAGCGCGCGGTCGCGGCCCGGCAGTCGGAGGCGGCCGAGGAGCTGGCCCGGCTGCATTCCGAGGCCGAGAACCGGGTCACCACCGCCGAGCAGACGCTCACCGACGCGCGCGCCGAGGCGGAGCGCATCCGGCGTGAGACGAACGAGGAGTCCGAGCGGCTGCGCGCGGAGGCCGCGGAGCGGTTGCGGGCGTTGCGGGAGCAGGCCGAGACCGAGGCGGAGCGACTGCGCGACGAGGCCGCGGCGGACGCGTCGCAGTCGCGGGCGGAGGGCGAGTCCACCGCCGTGCGACTGCGCGGCGAGGCGGCCGCCGAGGCGGAGCGGCTCAAGTCCGAGGCGCAGGAGAGCGCCGACCGGGTGCGGTCCGAGGCCGCCGCGGCCGCGGAGCGCGTGGGCGGGGAGGCCGCCGAGGCATTGGCCGCCGCCCAGGAGGAGGCCAACCGCCGCCGCCGGGAGGCCGAGGCGACCCTCGACGGAGCACGCACCGAGGCGAACCAGGAGCGCGAGCGCGCCCGCGAACAGAGCGAGGAGCTCCTCGCCTCCGCCCGCAAGCGGGTCGAGGAGGCGCAGGCCGAGGCGCAGCGCCTGGTCGAGGAGGCGGACGGCCGGGCGACGGAGCTGGTCTCCACGGCCGAGCAGACCGCCCAGCAGGTACGGGATTCGGTCAGCGGGCTGCAGGAGCAGGCCGAGGAGGAGATCGCCGGGCTGCGCTCCACCGCCGAGCACGTCGCGGAGCGGACGAAGTCCGAGGCGCAGGAGGAGGCGGACCGGGTCCGCGGCGACGCGCACGCGGAGCGGGAGCGGGCCGGCGAGGACGCGGCCCGGGTCCGCCGGGAGGCGCAGGAGGAGTCCGAGGCCGCGAAGGCCATGGCCGAGCGGACCGTCGCCGACGCGATCAGCGAGTCGGAGCGGCTGCGCGCGGACACCGCGGAGTACAGCCAGCGGATGCGCACCGAGGCGTCCGACGCACTGGCCTCGGCCGAGCAGGACGCGGCGCGCAGCCGGGCCGAGGCCCGCGAGGACGCCAACCGGATGCGTTCCGACGCGGCGGCCCAGGCCGACCGGCTGGTGGGCGAGGCGACGAGCGAGGCCGAGCGGATCCGTACGGAGTCGACGCAGCAGGCCGAGCAGCTCGTCGAGGAGGCGAAGCAGCAGGCGGCCCGGGTGGCGGACGAGGCCGCGGACGAGGCCGAGCGGATGCGCGCGGAGGCGGCGGCCACCGTCGGTTCGGCGCAGGAGCACGCGGCCCGTACCCGCGAGGAGTCGGAACGGGTGCATGCCGAGGCGGAGGCGGCGGCCGAGCAGATGCGGGCCGAGGCCCGTCAGGAGGCGGACCGGCTGCTCGACGAGGCGCGGGAGGCCGCGGCGAAGCGCCGTGCCGATGCCGCCGAGCAGGCCGACCAGCTCGTCAACAAGGCCCAGGAGGAGGCGCTGCGCGCTGCCACCGAGGCCGAGGAGCAGGCCGACACGATGGTCGGCGCGGCCCGCAAGGAGGCCGTGCGGATCACCTCGGAGGCGACCGTCGAGGGCAACTCCCTGGTGGAGCGCGCCCGTACGGACGCGGACGAGCTGCTGGTCGGCGCGCGCCGGGACTCCACGGCCATCCGGGAACGGGCCGAGGAGCTCAGGACCCGGATCGAGGGCGAGATCGAGGAGCTGCACGACCGGGCCCGGCGGGAGACCTCCGAGCAGATGAAGACGGCGGGCGAGCGCGTCGACAACCTGATGAAGGCGGCGACCGAGCAGCGCGACGAGGCGGCGGCCAAGGCCAAGGAGCTGCTGGCGGACGCCAATTCGGAGGCGAGCAAGGTCCGGATCGCGGCGGTGAAGCGGGCCGAGTCACTGCTGAAGGAGGCCGAGCAGAAGAAGGCCACGCTGGTCCGCGAGGCCGAGAAGCTGCGGGCCGACGCCGAGGCGGAGGCGAAGCGCACGGTCGACGAGGGCAAGCGCGAGCTCGATCTGCTGGTGCGTCGGCGCCAGGACATCAACACCGAGATCTCCCGAGTCCAGGACGTACTGGAGGCGTTGGAGTCGTTCGAGACGCCGACGGGCGGCAAGGGCTCGGGCAGCGGCGCCGCAGGCGGCGTCAAAGCCGGGGCCGGTACTCGTTCGAGTGGCAAGTCGTCCGAGGGGTAGTCGTCCTGTCATCTCCCGTGCTTCGTCAAGGACGTTCAACCCCGAGAGTGGCAAGAGTTGCGGGGGTCAGCCACTCAAAAGGGGTGTCATTCTCCAGATCAAACGGGCATCCACTCGATGACACGCCGTCCGGGCCCCTAGGATTCCCCCTAACACCTCACCGGTCTCATTCGACAGGAACCTCATGAGCGACCCTTCCTCCCCCTTCGGCTTCGAGCTCGTGCGACGTGGATACGACCGCGGTCAGGTGGATGACCGCATTACCAAGCTCGTCGCCGATCGTGATAGTGCTCTCACCCGCATCACGTCTCTGGAAAAGCGCATCGAGGAGCTCCACCTCGAGACGCAGAACGCCCAGGCCCAGGTGAGCGACGCGGAGCCGTCGTACGCCGGCCTCGGCGCACGCGTGGAGAAGATTCTCCGCCTGGCCGAGGAGGAGGCGAAGGACCTGCGCGAGGAGGCCCGTCGCGCCGCCGAGCAGCACCGTGAGCTCGCCGAGTCGGCTGCCCAGCAGGTGCGCAACGACGCCGAGTCGTTCGCCGCCGAGCGCAAGGCGAAGGCCGAGGACGAGGGCGTGCGCATCGTCGAGAAGGCCAAGGGTGAGGCCGGCGCGCTGCGTACGGAGGCCCAGAAGGACGCCGCGCAGAAGCGCGAGGAGGCGGACGCCCTCTTCGAGGAGACCCGTGCCAAGGCCGCCCAGGCCGCCGCGGACTTCGAGACCAACCTGGCCAAGCGCCGCGACCAGTCGGAGCGCGACCTCGCGTCCCGTCAGGCCAAGGCCGAGAAGCGCCTCGCCGAGATCGAGCACCGCGCCGAGCAGCTCCGCCTGGAGGCCGAGAAGCTCCGTACGGACGCCGAGCGCCGGGCCCGTCAGACGGTGGAGACCGCGCAGCGCCAGTCCGAGGACATCGTGGCGGACGCGAACGCGAAGGCCGACCGGATCCGCAGCGAATCGGAGCGCGAGCTGGCGGCGCTCACCAACCGCCGCGACTCGATCAACGCCCAGCTGACCAACGTCCGCGAGATGCTGGCGACGCTGACCGGTGCGGCGGTGGCCGCCGCCGGCGCCCCGGCCGACGACGAGCCGGCCACCCGCGGCGTCCCGGCTCAGCAGACCCGCTGAGCTTCCCGGCACGGACTCGCTGACCGCTCAGCAGTCCGGCCGACTCCGCAGTACCGCACTCGTACTCCTTGCGCGCCCGGTTCCGCCCTTGTGGTGGCGCCGGGCGCGCGGCCGTTCTAGCGTGAACGCATGATCGAGCTCGATGGTCTCACCAAGCGCTTCGGCAACAAGGTCGCCGTCGACCGGCTCTCGTGCCGGGTCAGGCCAGGAATGGTGACGGGCTTTCTGGGCCCCAACGGGGCGGGCAAATCCACGACGATGCGGATGATGCTCGATCTCGACAACCCGACCAGTGGTTCGGTGCGCATCGACGGCAAGCACTACCGCGACCTGACGGAACCTCTCAAGTACATCGGTGCGCTGCTGGACGCCAAGTCGATGCACGGCGGGCGCAGCGCGTACAACAATCTGCTCTGCCTCGCGCAGAGCAACCGCATCCCGGAGAGCCGGGTCGCGGAGGTGCTGGACACCGTGGGTCTGAGCGCGGTGGCGAGGAAGAAGTCCAAGGGCTTCTCGCTCGGCATGGGCCAGCGGCTCGGCATCGCGGCGGCGCTGCTGGGCGACCCGCAGGTGCTGCTCTTCGACGAACCCGTCAACGGCCTCGACCCCGAGGGCATCCACTGGATCCGCAACCTGATGAAGGCGCTCGCCGCGGAAGGCCGGACGATCTTCGTCTCCTCGCATCTGATGAGCGAAATGGCACTCACCGCGGACCACTTGATCGTGATCGGCCAGGGACGGCTGCTCGCCGACACCTCGATGGCCGACTTCATCCACCGGAACTCGCGCAGTTACGTGCGGCTGCGCTCCCCGCAGCAGGAGCGGCTGCGCGATGTGCTGCACGAGGAGGGCATGGTCGTGGTCGAGGCGGGCGGCGGCACGTTGGAGATCGACGGCGCCACCACCGAGGAGCTGGGCGAGCTCGCCGCCCGGCATCAGATCGTGCTCCACGAACTGAGTTCCCAGCGGGCGTCGCTGGAGGAAGCGTTCATGCAGATGACGGCGGGTTCCGTCGAGTACCACGCACACTCGGACCTCGGCGAGGCAGCGCCCGTGGGCCCGCAATGGGGCGATCAGTACGACCGGCGGACGGCCACCGGAGGTGCCGGGCACGTCGCGCCGGGCGCACCCGGCACCGGCAAGGGGGTGTGACGACGATGGCATCGGTACCCGCGGTCCTCACCTCCGAATGGACCAAGATCCGCACGGTCTCCTCGACCGTCTGGACCCTGATCTCCGCGTTCGTCGTCACCGTCGCGATGAGCGCGGCGCTCTGTGCCCTGATGAACGCACAGTTCAAGGACCTTCCTCCGGTGGAGCGGGCCACCTTCGACCCGACGCTCATCAGCTCCTCCGGGATGGTCCTCGGCCAGCTGGCCATGGTCGTCTTCGGCGTGCTGGTGGTCGGTACGGAGTACAGCTCGGGCATGATCCGTACCTCGCTGGCGGCCGTGCCCCAGCGCGGGTCGTTCCTCTTCAGCAAGGTCGCCGTGGCCGGGGTGCTGGCCCTGGTGGTCGGCATCGTCACCAGCTTCGTCTCGTTCTTTCTCGGGCAGGCGCTCCTCGGCGATCACCGCACGGACATCGGTGCGGAGCACGTGTTGCGCGCGGTCGTCGGCGGTGGCCTCTACATGGGCCTGATCGGGATCTTCTCCATGGGCGTGGCGACGATGCTGCGCAGCTCCACGCTGTCGCTCGGCATTCTGATGCCGTTCTTCTTCCTGGTCTCCCAGATCCTGTCGGCGGTACCGGGCGCGAAGAAGGTCGCCCGCTACTTCCCCGACCAGGCCGGGTCCAAGATCATGCAGGTGGTGCCCGACGCCATGAACAGCAATCCGGCCCCGTACGGACCGTGGGGCGGGTTCGGCATTCTGCTCGCCTGGGTGGCGGCCGCACTGGTCGGCGGCTACCTCGTACTGAAGAAGCGGGACGCGTGACGGGGGCGGGCGGGACGCACCGCCGGTGAGCGTCCCGTCCGCCCCGGCCGGAAGCGTCCCGTCCGCTCCGACGCGGAGCGATGCGCTCCTGTAACGACTTGGCCGGAACCGTCAAGGCCTGGATATCCTCCTAACTCTTACGGGGGGCATGCGGCCGGACGGCCTCGGCCCCGACGACGGACAAGAGTCGATGGGGCTGAAGCATGATCGAGGCAGTCGGCCTGACCAAGCGCTATGGCGCGAAGACGGCCGTGTACAACCTTTCCTTCCAGGTGCGGCCGGGCGCCGTCACCGGATTCCTCGGTCCCAACGGGTCGGGCAAGTCCACCACCATGCGCATGATGCTGGGCCTGGACCAACCGACGGCCGGTCATGTCACGATCGGTGGCCACCCCTTCCGCAGTCTGCCGAACGCCCCGCGACAGGTGGGTGCGCTGCTGGACGCGAAGGCGGTGCACGGCGGCCGCAGCGCCCGTAACCACCTCCTCTCGCTCGCCCAGCTCGCCGGCATCCCGGCCGCCCGGGTCGACGAGGTGCTCGGTGTCGTCGGCCTGCACGAGGTCGCGCGGAAGCGCTCCAAGGGCTTCTCGCTCGGCATGGGCCAGCGGCTCGGCATCGCGGCGGCTCTGCTCGGCGACCCGCAGGTGCTGCTCTTCGACGAGCCCGTCAACGGCCTCGACCCCGAGGGCATCCTCTGGGTCCGCAACCTGATGAAGACGCTGGCGTCCGAAGGCCGTACGGTCTTCGTCTCCAGCCATCTGATGAGCGAGATGGCGCTCACCGCCGACCATCTGATCGTGATCGGCCGCGGACAGCTGCTCGCCGACATGAGCGTCAAGGACTTCATTTCCGCCAATTCGGCGGACTTCGCCCGGGTGCGGGTCGCGGACGGCGTTCCGGAGCAGCGGGAGAAGCTGACCGCCTCGCTCACCGAGGCGGGTGGCCGGGTCATGCCGGAGCCGGACGGGGCGCTGCGGATCACGGGGCTCGCCCTGCCGCGGATCAGCGACCTGGCCCACGAGTCGGATGTCCGGCTGTGGGAGCTCTCGCCGCACCAGGCCTCGCTGGAGGAGGCGTACATGCGGATGACGCAGGGCGCCGTGGACTACCGCTCGACGGAGGACCAGAAGGCCGGGCTGCAGCAGCCGGTGCACGGCGGCTACGGACCGCAGCCCGGTTACGGGGCGCCGGCCCAGCAGCCGGTCCCGGAGGTGCCGCAGCAGGGCTGGTACGCCCCGCCGCCGCCCGGACAGAACCCGTACGCGGGGGCCCCGGCGGCACCCGCCGCCCCGGCCTCCCCCGAGGCCGCCGCAGCCCCCGCAGACCTGACCAAGAGCGAGACCAGCGAGGACGCCCGATGACCACACCGCCGACCCCGCAGGCGCCGTACCAGCAGCCCCCCGCCCCGCAGCAGAACGCGCACGGGCTCTACGCGTCCCCGATCCCGGTGCGCGCCGCCACCCTCGGCGACGCGCTCGCCTCCGAGTGGACCAAGATCCGTTCCGTGCGCTCGACGATGTGGACGCTCGGCGTCCTGGTCGTGCTGCTCCTCGGTTTCGGCATCATGGCGGCGGTCCTGCTGAGCATGACCGACGCCGTCATCGGCGATGTCCCGGAGCTCAGCTTCGGCTTCTTCGGCGTGCTCCTGGGATCGATCTGCGTGATCACGCTCGGCGTGCTGACCATCGCCTCGGAGTACAGCACGGGCCTGATCCGCACGACGCTGACGGCCTGCCCCAGCCGGGGCCGGGTGCTCACCGCCAAGGCGATCGTCTTCTTCCTGCTCACCTTCACGATCACGACCGTGGTGACCGCCGTGGTCGGCGCGGTGCAGGTGGCCATGCTGGACGGCAAGGAGCCCAGCGGCGACGACTGGCTGCGCGCCACGGTCGGTGTCGGCCTCTACATCGCGCTGCTGGGCTTGCTCTCGCTGGCGATCGGTGCGCTCATCCGGCATTCCGCGGGCGCGATCACGATCATGATCGGGGTGGTGCTGCTGCCGCTCGTGCTGGCCATGTTCATGTTCTCGGACTCGCTGGCCGATCTGCGCCAGGCACTCTTCGAGTACTCGATCCCCAGCCAGCTCAGCGCGTTCTACGACACTTCGGTCACCGGATCGGGGCCGTCCGGCTGGGACCCGCTGTGGATCATGCTCGGGCTGACGGCCGTGGCCATGGTCGCCGCCTACGCGACGCTGGACCAGCGCGACGTGTGACCGGTCGCCGGTCGGCCGGGCCCCGGCCGCCGGACCTCAGTAGCGAGGCGCGTTCCTGGACCGCTGCACCTGTGTGGTGCGGCGGTCCTTCGCGTTCCAGCAGGCCTTGTGCCAGTGCCTGCGGTCGTCGATCCCGCCGTACTCGGACCAGGCCACCAGATGCGGGACGCCGGACGGGATCTCCTGGTCGCAGCCGGGACAGCGATAGCGCTTTCCGGCCGCGCTCGCACCACTCACCGGGCGGACCGACCACTCCTCGCCCCGCCACTCCTCCGTCCGCCCGCCTCCCCCGTACCGGGCACCCGGCTCCCCTGCGCTGTCGTGGGGACTCTCGCCGCCTCGGGGGCGGTTGCGGCGCGGGGACACGTGACACCTCACACGGGGCGGGCTGGGCAGTTCCCGTCCAGCGTAGGGCCATTTGGCCGATGCGGGCGTCCCGTACCGTCCGGGGCCGCTTCCCGGAGGGAGTGGGTTACCGGAAAATCGCAACAACCTGCCACCGGACCGTGCCTTTGGCACGTGTCAGACGTTGTTGCCAGTAGGGGAGAGCCACGTCGGCCGTAAGGAGGCAATTGGCCATGCGTGTGGGAACGTTCGTACTGGCAGCCCAGTTTCCGGGGCAGGGACCGGGAGAAGCGCTGCATCGCGCGATCCGGTCCACCGAGGTCGCGGAGGAATCCGGCCTCGACTCGGTCTGGCTGGCAGAACATCATTTCGTGCCGTACGGGGTCTGTCCGTCCGCCGTCACACTGGCCGCGCTGCTGCTCGGCCGCACCCGGAGGATCCGGGTGGGCACGGCGGTGAGCGTACTGCCGACCCAGCACCCGGTCGCGCTGGGCGAACAGGCCGCGCTGCTCCATCTCACCAGCGGCGGCAGATTCACGCTCGGCGTCGGCCGGGGCGGCCCCTGGGTGGACCTGGAGGTGTTCGGAGGAGGCCTGGAGGCGTACGAGAAGGGCTTCCCGGAGGCCCTGGGGCTGCTGCTGGACTGGCTGCGCGAAGCACGGGTCGCGGGCAACGGCGAGCGCTACGGCTTCCGCGAGGTGGCGGTGGTCCCCCGGGCCGACGAACTGCTCGACCGGGACGGCGGCGAAAGCGTCAAAGGCCCCGAGGTCGTCGTCGCGTGCACCTCCCCGAAGACGGTACGGCTCGCCGCGGAGAACGGTCTGCCGATGCTGCTCGGGATGCACTGCGGTGACGAGGAGAAGGCCGAGATGGTCGCTCTGTGGCGCTCCTCGGCTCTCGCCGCGGGCCGTTCGCCCGAGAGCGTCCGCGAGGCCGGACATGTGTCCGCGGGGGTGGCCCAGATCGCCGACCGTTCCGAGGGCGCCGTGGAGACGCTCGTGAAGGCGATGCCCGGCTGGCTGCGGCAGGGCCTGGACGCCCATGTGACGGTCGACGGCCGGCACCGGGTGATGCGCGACCCGGTCGCCTATACGGAGTTGCTCTGCGGCCTTCATCCGGTGGGCCCGCCCCGGCTGGCGGCCGACCGGCTCGCCGCCACGGCCGAGCGGACGGGCATCACCCGCTTCGCGCTCCTGACGGAGGGTTCGGGAGATCTGGCGGCCACGGAGGAGAACGTAGCGCGGCTGGGCACCGAAGTACTGCCGTTGCTCACATGAGAACTCGTCAGGAGTACGGGGACTGCAGCCCCAAAGAGCCGGTCGCACCTCCAACGGCCCGGAACAGCGGCAGCAGCGTTCGGCGCGAGTCCGGCGGCTCATGGCCGGGGGCGCGACGCCCTGCACGGCATCTCGCGGCCTTGCCGGAACATCCGAACGGCAACCTGCCCGAACTCACGACCTCGTTCGAGCAGGGGTGGGTCCGCCCGGGACGTTCCGGCACCGCGCGATGCACCGCGCGGGACGCCGCGCCCTGTCCGACCCTGATCCGCCGGACAGGCGCGGGAACGCCCCCCAGGGCGTGTTTCGAAAGTCCCGCCTGCCAGGCGGCGTCTGGCACGCACGCTCGCCGCGTTGTCGGGCTCGCCCCGATACGACCAGTATCGGGGCGACCCTCCGCCTTGCGATCGCACGCACCAGACGCCGCCTGGCCCGCCCTGCGGGCGGACGACGCTACTTTCGAAACACGCCCTAGGCCGGCACGGCCCAAGGGCTGTCCCGTAGTCCGTGGTGGAGCAGCGCGCGGCGTCGGATGCGGTGCATCGCACGGCGGAGGGGCGTCCGCATACTGGATGTATGCGGATGTTCCGACAACGCGGCGAGGTGCCGTAGCTGTCGTCGCGCGCCCGCCGGGGTTACGGAACAGCCCTCAGCAGTCCCGAAGTTCGGGCGACTGGTTGAGCAACTGGCCCCTCACCGAGGTGAAACGGGCCAGACGCTCGTCGACCGAGGCGTCCAGCGGGAACACCGCGACGCGGTGGCAGTTCTGGAATGCCAGGCGCACCCCGAAGTGCCGCTGCAGCGCGCCGCGTATCGCATCACTCGCGAGCGCGCGCAGCAGCTGACCACGTGCCTGCTCGTCCGGCGGCGGCGTCTGGTTGTCGGCGAACTCTCCGCCGTCGACCTTCAGCTGAGCCACCAGAGAGCTGATCATCTCCCATGCGTAGGGCAGGGAGGTCCGGACGCAGTCGACGAAGTCGGCTTCGTCGACCTCGCCTCGCTCGGCCTGTTCCAACAGCGCCGGTGAGACGTCGAGCGACATGGGTTCTCCTCTCGCGACCCCGACTGCGGGCCGGGGCCTTACGGGCAGGGAAGGAGGACGGCGACGCAGCGTGCACGCGCGGCGACCTCCCGCTTACACGGTAAGGGCGCAGTCCTGGCCGCACCAGGAGATTGGGAACACAACCGGCCAATAACGAAGGGGAGCAAAGAGGGGCAAGCCCGGAACGCCCCAGTCCGGTGGCGGTGGCGGGCGACGGAGGGAGAATCGCGTGGAGCCCCCGTCGTCGAGTAGCGTTGCCGACCATGCGTCTCGTCATCGCCCGCTGCTCCGTGGACTACGCCGGCCGGCTCACGGCCCACCTGCCCTCCGCTCCCCGTCTGATCCTGGTGAAGGCGGACGGGAGTGTTTCGATCCACGCCGACGACAGGGCGTACAAACCGCTCAACTGGATGTCACCGCCCTGCACGCTCAAGGAGGGCACGGACGACACCGCCGGTGTGTGGACCGTGGTGAACAAGGCGGGCGAGAAACTGATCATCACGATGGAGGAGATCCTCCACGACTCGTCCCATGAGCTGGGCGTCGACCCGGGCCTGATCAAGGACGGCGTCGAGGCGCATCTGCAGGAACTCCTCGCTGACCGGATCGAGACACTCGGCGAGGGCTACACCCTGATCCGCCGCGAGTACTTCACCGCCATCGGACCGGTCGACATCCTGTGCCGGGACGCCGACGGGCAGACCGTGGCCGTGGAACTGAAGCGGCGCGGCGACATCGACGGCGTGGAGCAGCTGACCCGCTATCTGGAACTGCTCAACCGCGATCCCCATCTCGCCCCCGTGAAGGGCATCTTCGCGGCGCAGGAGATCAAGCCGCAGGCCCGGGTGCTGGCGACGGACCGCGGGATCGACTGTGTGGTGCTCGACTACGACGCGTTGCGCGGCATCGAGGACGACAAGCTGCGCCTGTTCTGACCTTCCGGTCCCTGTCGACGCCGGACGGGCGTGGCCCGTCCGGCGTCCGGCGTTTCCGGGGCGGTTCAGGCCACCGTCGGACCGCTGTCCGTGCTTGCCGCCGGGGACGAGGCGGCGGGCCCGCTCGCCGAGTCGGAGGTGTCCGGCGAGGTCGGCGGGGGCTCGCTGACCGATTCCGTCGGGTCGGGGGAGTCGGGGTCCGACTGGCTCGGGCTCGGGTTGCCCGGCTTCGTCGGCGTGGGCGACTTCGTCGGGCCGGACGACCTGGTCGGCTTGCCCGACGACGGCCTGCCGCTGGACGGAGCGGACGACGACGGGGTGCTGTCCGGCCCCGTCGGGTCCGTGGACGGCGTGGCGCTCCCGCTCGGCGTCGTCCGACCGTCCGAGGGGCCCGGCGTCCCCACGCCGCCATCGGTCGCCGCGTCCGCGGGGGCCGGGCCGTCCGTGGAGCCGTCGGCCGGAGCCTCGTTCCCGGTGTCGTCCCGGCCCACCGATTCCTCGGTCGTGACACGGGGATTCCCCGGGGTGTCACGGTCGCCCGTCATCCCCAGTGCCACCACCGTGCCGAGCACGCCGACGAGGAGCACGCCCGCGCCCGCCGCGGCCAGATTGCGCCGGGCCCCGCGCAGCGCCGCGAACCGTCCGCGCCGCACGCCCCCGGGGGCCGCGGGGGCGCTCTGCCGGGACATCACCGCGGTGACGTCCTCGTACGGCCGTGACAACGCCTGTGTCACGGCCGTCGCGGGACCGGCGACGGGCGGCACGGTCGCTTCGTACGGCGTGACCGGTGTGTCCTCGACGCCCGGGGTACGACCGCCGGGCAGCGGGCCGCCGGAGAGGTCGGCGACCAGCGCGAGCGCGCGTCGTCCGGCCACCGCGCCCGACTTGTCGGCGAGCACCCCGCGCATGCTGATCGATGTCTCCAGCTCCGCCCTGGCCCGGTCCGGGTTGCCGTCGCAGAGCGCCAGGACACCCAGCTCGTGGTGGAAGTACGCCTCTTCGGCGACCTCACCGGCGATCCTGGCCGCCTCCTGACCGATCCTCAGCGCCCTCTCCCAGGCACCCCAGTGCAGTCCTGCCGCGAAGGCCGGGGACGCGCTGCGGGCCAGCAGCACGGCCACGCTGGTCTGCCCCGCCCCGTCGCCGGGCACGAGCCGTGTCATGGCCGCGATGACGGCGTCGGCCTCGGCGGTCGCCCGAGCGGGGGCGACCGAGGGGTGGCCGGCCCACCAGGCGTAGTGCTGGGCCGCCGTCCGCGCCCGGTCGGTGCTGTCCTCTCCGTATCCGGCGGCCTCCAGCTGGGCGACGACTCCGGCGGCCAGCCGGTAGCGCGGGCCCGCCGGGGAGAGCAGCCCGCAGCCGGCCAGTTCGCCGAGCGCGGCGTCGGCGTGGGTGTCCCCCACGAGCGCCGGCAGATGTGCCTGGTGCGGTACCTCGCCGCCGAGTGCGACCGCGAAGCGCAGGGTGTCACGGGCGGCGCCGCTCAGCCGTGAGGCGAGCAGCGCGGCGGGCGCCGCGCCTTCGCCGAGGCTGGGCAGCGGGATGTGGACGCCGTCGACGGCCTCGTCGTACCCGAAGGGCACGTCGGTGCTCCGGCCGTCGAGGCCCTCGTAGGCCTCCGGGTCGGTGCGCAGCATGTCGCGCTGGCGCAGCAGGGCGCCGGCCTGGACGAAGCGCAGCGGCAGCCCCTCGGACTCGAACCAGAGGTCTCCCGCCCAGTTCGCCTCCTCGTCGGTGAGCGGACGCTCGACGACCCGTTCCAGCAGCTCGATCGAGGAGCTGCGGCCCAGGCCCGCGAGGAAGACCTCTTCGAGGTACGAGTCGGCGGTGGCGGCGGCGACATCCGGATCCGTCGCGAACAGGAACGCGCACTCCGGTGTGGCGTCGAGCAGCTCCTCCAGGGCGGCTCCGCCGAACTCCAGGTCGTCGAGCACGACGACGGCGCCGACGCTCCGGACCGCGTCGAGGAGACCGGGGCGGTCGGGCCGGTGCAGCGGTGCGTCATGGACGGCTTCGTAGAGCCCGTACAGCAGGTCGGTGACGGTCCGCTTGTAGCCGGAGAGCCGTACGACTCCGTCGGGCGCGAGATCCGCGCAGTCGTCGGCGACGGCGTTCAGCAGCGTCGTACGGCCGGATCCGGCCTGTCCGGTGAGCCGTACCGAGCGGCCGCGGGACAGCAGGCGCACGAGCCGTTCGCGTTCCTCGGCGCGTTCCAGGAGCGGCAGCCGGGGGGCGGGCGGCCCCGGCGGCACGGGCGGTGCGGTGGCGCGTTCACGCTCGGCGCGCTGGGCGGCGGTGCGCCGGGCCGGGGGCTCGGGCTCCTCCCCCGGCGGGCACAGCTCGACCTCGCTGCCGTCGACCGGGTTGACGGTGAGGAGGTGGGCACCCGATATGAGCCGGACGACCCGCGCCTGTTGCGGCGTTTGCTGACCGAAATCCGGACTCATGGGGCCTCCCCTGCTCGGACGGAACGAAGAGCTCGGGGAAGGGTCGCCGGACGGTCGTCGCCGGTCGGCCTCCTCGCCGAAGCCGTCGTTGTCCCGGCCGTACTCTTCCGGCCCCCGATGTGTCGGGTCCATCACCAAAGCCCCCAGACGCGTCGCGCACGATTGCCCCTCCCGGCCTCGCACGCCCCGCTGTCGCCTCCGGTCCGGTGTCCGCCCGGTGGGTTCCCGTCAATCGGCGGACGGCCGAACCCTAGACGGTCGTACCGTCTCCGCGCACAGTCGGGGGGCCACGCCGCCCGAAGCGCACGTTCTCGTGCGAAATGTGCACCTTCGGCCGACCGTACGGCCGGGACCGGTCCGCCGGACCGGGTCGGGCGGTCCCTCAGTGCCGTGTCCGCAAAGGTTCACCGGCTCGCGACGCCCGGCACGGCGCCTCGCCGCGTTGTCGCATCACCCGAGTACGTCCAGTACGAGGGCGATCCTCCGCCTTGCGACGCATCACCGGACGCCGCGAGCTTCCCGGCAGACCTTTCCGGACACAGCACTGGAGGAGGGTCGCCCCGATACCGGTCGTATCGGGGCGGGCCCGACAACGCAGCGAGCGTGCGTGCCAGACGCCGCCTGGCAGGCGGGACTTTCGAAACACGCCCTAGCTAGACGCGCGGCAGGGAGTCCGCGGCGATTCCGCCCTCGATCGCCAGGATGCGGTGCAGCCGGGTCGCCACGAGGAGGCGCTGCATCTGCGGCGGCACCCCGCGGAGCACCAGTCGTCGTCCGGCCCGTCCGGCCCGGCGGTGCGCGCCCATGATGACGCCGAGCCCGGTGGCGTCCCAGGAGTCCAGCTCGGTCAGGTCGAGCACCAGGTCGCCGACTCCGTCGTCGAGGGCCGAGTGCAGGGCCGTACGGGCGTCCGCCGCGCTTCGGACGTCGAGGCGGCCCCCGACGACCAGCTCGGCGTGGTCGCCCCTGATGTGCATATGCGCTCCCCGGGAATACTCCGTAGAAAGGTTCGTCCGTCTGTTCTGTCTCTCCCACAACTGACTGTGATGGAGACAGGGAGGTTGCCGTCTGTAAGCGAACCGATACCGAATTCACTCCGTGGAGTGACCATGGACCGGCAAGGACCCGAGCGGGCCCACCGAATCCGAAAGACGCCCCCCGGACCTCCGGGCCCGACCGACGGCGGATCGGGCAACCGGAGGACCGAAAACGATCAGTACGTGTAGAAGCCCTGCCCGCTCTTGCGGCCGATGTCACCTGCATCCACCATCCGGCGCATCAGCTCCGGAGCGGCGAACTTCTCGTCCTGCGACTCGGTGTAGATGTTGCTCGTGGCGTGCAGCAGGATGTCGACGCCGGTCAGGTCCGCGGTGGCGAGGGGTCCCATGGCGTGACCGAAGCCCAGCTTGCACGCGATGTCGATGTCCTCGGCCGAGGCGACGCCCGACTCGTACAGCTTGGCGGCCTCGACGACGAGCGCCGAGATCAGCCGGGTGGTGACGAAGCCGGCCACGTCCCGGTTGACGACGATGCAGGTCTTGCCGACGGACTCGGCGAACTCCCGTGCGGTGGCGAGGGTTTCGTCGCTGGTCTTGTAGCCGCGGACCAGTTCGCAGAGCTGCATCATCGGGACCGGCGAGAAGAAGTGCACACCGACGACGCGCTCCGGACGCTCCGTCACGGCCGCGATCTTCGTGATCGGGATGGCGGAGGTGTTGGACGCGAGGACGGTGTCGTCCCGGACGATCTTGTCGAGGGCCCGGAAGATCTCGTGCTTCACCTCCAGCTTCTCGAAGACGGCCTCGACGACGACATCCGCGTCGGCGACCGCGTCGAGGTCGGTGGTGGTGGTGATGCGGGCCAGCGCGGCGTCGGCGTCGGCCGCCTCCAGCTTCCCCTTGGAGACGAACTTGTCGTACGAGGCCTTGATGCCGTCACGACCACGGGTCAGGGCCTCGTCGGTGACGTCCCGCAGCACGACGTCCCAGCCCGCCTGGGCGGAGACCTGCGCGATGCCGGATCCCATGAGTCCGGCTCCGATGACGGCGAGCTTCCTGGCCACGTGTGCACCCCTTGGTTTCTGTTCGCCCCTGCAGCTGGTCCCTGCACGGCCCGGTCCTGATGGTTTTTCGCATGCTCTCCGGCGGAGATTAGTACCCGTGAGGGGCCCTGTGACCGTGAAGAGATGCGCGTCACGTCTCACATGACGGACATCACACCGGCAAGGGTCATTCGGCGGCGCGCCGGGCGTAGTTGAGGACCTTCTCGCCGAGGAGGTCCTCGATCTCGTCGAGCAGGACGAGCGCGTCCCGGGACACCTCGGCGGCTCGGCGGCCCGCGACCATCTCACGGCCGATGTACCCCACGAGCGTGCTCTGCACCCAGGAGAGCTGACCGGCCACCAGGATCGGGGCCGGGTCGTCCGCCTCGGCCCCGGATTCCTCCTGGAGCGTCGTCTCCAGATGCAGCAGGGCCTCCTGCTGCACGTGCCACAGGCGGGCCTTGAGACCGTCGGCGCCCTCGACGACCCGCGCGAAGTGTGCGTACCCCTCCATCAGACCGACGGTGGGCGACACGCCCTCCACCTGGACGCGCAGTTCACGCAGGACGGCGTCGGCCGCGGACTCGCCCTTGTCGCGGCCCCGGACGTAGCGGGAAAGGCGGTCGACGATGCTGCGGCTGCGGTCCAGGAAGAGGTCCTCCTTGGTCGGGAAGTAGTTGTAGACCGTGTTCACCGAGACGTCGGCGGCCCGGGCGATCTCGGCGATCGTGACCGCGTCGAAGCCGCGCTCCAGGAAGAGACCGGTCGCCACGTCCGAGAGGTGCTGCCTGGTCTGGCGCTTCTTGCGCTCCCTGAGTCCCTCAGCCATGGGCCCATCGTAGGGCTCGCATGGGGTCCATGAATTTTTGGAGTCATTGCATTTTTTCAGTGACTCTGTTTTTGTAGTCGCTATGCCAATCATCAGCACGGCCGGCCTCGCGCGGACCTTCGACACCAGGAACGGCCCGGTGACGGCCGTACGCTCCATCGACCTGCAGGTCGCGAGCGGCGAGATCGTCGGCCTCCTCGGCCCCAACGGAGCGGGCAAGACCACCACCCTCCGCATGCTCACCACGCTGCTCGCCCCCACCGGCGGCGCGGCCACCGTCGCCGGCTGCGACCTGCTCACGGATCCGGCGGGCGTACGGGAGAAGTGCGGCTACGTCGCCCAGTCCGGCGGCGTCGATCCCCACATCACCGTGCGGGAGGAGCTCGTCACCCAGGGCCGGATGTACCGGCTCGGCAAGTCCGCCGCGGTGGCCCGTGCCGGAGAACTCGCCGCCGGCCTGGGCCTGACGGAGCTGCTCGACCGCAAGACGGCCACGCTCTCCGGGGGCCAGCGGCGGCGGCTCGACATCGCGATGGGGCTCACCCACCGCCCCGCCGTGCTCTTCCTCGACGAGCCGACCACCGGACTCGACCCGGGCAGCCGCGCCGATCTGTGGGCGCTGGTCCGCCGACTGCGCGACGAATCCGGCACGACCGTCGTGCTCACCACCCACTACCTCGACGAGGCGGACGCACTCGCCGACCGCCTGGTCGTGGTCGACGGCGGCCGAGTGGCGGCGGAGGGCACGCCCGCCGCGCTGAAGACCCGGTACGCGGGCTCGGCCGACGCCTCGCTCCAGGACGCCTTCCTCGCGATCACCGGGCGCTCGGCCGCGCCCGCAGATCCCACTCCCGTCGCCGTCTGAGAGCCTGTCCCGAAGGAATCCGATGCTTCTCCACGACACCGCGCTCGTCTTCGGCCGGTACGCCCGGCAGACCCTGCGCTCCAGGTTCCAGATCCTCTTCGGCATTCTCATGCCGCTGCTGTACCTGCTCTTCTTCGGCCCGCTGCTCACCGGACTGCCGCTCGGCCCGGCCGGTGACTCCTGGCAGATCCTGGTCCCCGGCCTGCTGCTCCAACTCGGCCTGTTCGGCGCCTCGTTCGCCGGGTTCGCCGTCATCATCGACAACTCGAACGGAGTTGTGGAGCGGATGCGGGTGACCCCGGTCAGCCGGACCGCTCTGCTGCTGGGCCGGGTCCTGCGGGACGCGCTGCTGTTCATGTTCCAGGCGGTGCTGCTGGTCCTCGCCGCCCTGGTCATGGGGTTGCGCGCCCCGTTCTGGGGGGTGCTGATCGGCTTCGCGTTCGTCGGACTGCTGACGGTCTCGCTGGCCTCCCTGTCCTACGCCCTGGCCATGAAGGTCCGCACGCCGCAGGAGTTCGGACCGGTGATCAACTCGGTCACCATGCCGGCCATGCTGCTCTCCGGTCTGATGCTGCCGATGACGCTGGGCCCCGGCTGGCTGGACGTGCTCTCCCACCTCACCCCGTTCCGCTACCTCGTGGACGCGGTACGGGACGCGTACGTGGGCTCGTACGCCACCGCGCACATGCTGTACGGCGTCCTGGTGGCGCTCGGCTTCGCGGCACTCGCCGTCACAGTGGGCACACGCGTCTTCCGCCGGGCCGGGGTGTGACCGGGCCTCTCGTTCGGATCGCACCGGGCCCCATCCGAACGAGAGACCCTAGGCTGGTCCCATGGTCAACCTGACACGTATCTACACCCGCACCGGCGATCAGGGCACCACCGCCCTCGGCGACATGAGCCGGACCGCCAAGACCGATCTGCGGATCTCGGCGTACGCCGACACCAACGAGGCCAACGCCGTCATCGGCACGGCGATCGCGCTCGGGCAACTCCCCGAGGACGTCGTGAAGGTCCTCGTCCGTGTGCAGAACGACCTGTTCGACGTGGGCGCCGATCTGTCGACCCCGGTCGTCGAGAACCCCCAGCACCCGCCGCTGCGGGTCGAGCAGAGTTACGTCGACAAGCTGGAGGCGGACTGCGACCACTTCCTGGCGGAGCTGGAGAAGCTGCGCAGCTTCATCCTCCCGGGCGGTACGCCGGGGGCGGCGCTGTTGCACCAGGCGTGCACCGTGGTCCGGCGCGCGGAGCGGTCCACCTGGGCGGCGCTGGAGGTGCACGGCGAGGTGATGAACACACTGACGGCGACGTACCTCAACCGGCTCTCCGACCTGCTGTTCATCCTCGCGAGGACGGCGAACAAGGAGGTCGGCGACGTGCTGTGGGTACCGGGCGGCGAGCGGTAGCCATGCGTGCCGAAGGCGCCGGACGGGCCTGGTCCGCACAGCCCGTCCGGCCGTTCAGCGCCGCGCGCCCTCCCGCTTGGGGAACAACGTGTAGCTCCCCGCGATCACCACGTTGAGCCCGATCACGAACAGCATCTTCTGCTGCCACGCCTGAAGCGACGACACGTCACCGTCCCCGCCCACGTACCAGATCGCCGCCTGCAGCAGCGCCATCGCCACCACCGCCGCGACCGTCCAGCGCGCCGCGGTCCGCCACTCGTGCGCCGCGCGCTCCATCCCGTACTTCGGCGGTTTCACCGGCGGCGGACCGCCCGCGAAGCGGTGGGCGACCCGGGCGTCGACCCAGCGGATCGTGGAGTGGCCGAGCCCCACCGTGAAGCCGATGTAGACCGCGGCGAGCCCGTGCTTCCAGTCGGGCTCCGCCCCGTTCTTCAGGTCGATGGCCGTCACCACCAGCAGCACGACCTCCAGCAGTGGCTCGCACAGCAGCACGGCCGCACCCAGTCGCGGCTTCCTCGCCGGGTACCGCAGCGCGAGCCCCACGGCCAGCAGCACCCAGAAGCCGACTTCACAGAGCACGATCAGCGTGACGATCACGGCACTTCTCCTTCCCGTCCCCTCCAGCCTTCCGGCCGGGACGCCCGGAATCGTCGTCACCAGTGACGAACCGCGACTGCATCCTTCGATGTACTCATACCTCGCCCCCCATGGGGAGGTCCGGGGCCGGGCCGCCGTGTTGGATGGGAGGGTGCTCTCCCTCGCCCGCCCGCACCGCCACGACGTGCTCATCGCCGCCATCGGTCTGTTCGGCGGCCTGTTCCTGTGGCTGCTCGGGCTGCACACGCAGGGCGACCGGGCCTTCGTCGCGCCCTGGGTCTCCCTGCTGCCGCTCGCCGTCGTCTCGGGCCTCGAACTGGTACGCAGGACCGCTCCGCAGACGGCACTGGTCGTCGGTACGCTCGCATTGGTCGCGGACCAGTTCACGATCGGGAACCTGGCGACGGTGATGATGTTCACCGACCTCATGTACGCGGCCGTGCTGTACGGGACACCGTCCGCCGCCCGCCGTATTCCGGTGACCACGATCCTGATCACGGTCGCGGTCACCATCGGTTTCCTGGCGTGGTTCCGCGATCCCCAGGCACTGCTCATCGGCGTCGTCACCGGCATGGTCTCGTTCCTGCCCGCCATCACCGGGGTCAGCGTCCGCAACCACCGGGACGCCGCCGAGGCCGCCCGGCTGCGCGCCGACCAGACCGCGCTGCTGGCCGAGATGGACCGCACCCAGGCGGTGACCGCCGAACGCGCCCGGATGGCCCGCGAGTTGCACGACATGGTGGCCAACCATCTCTCCGCCATCGCCATCCACTCCACCGCCGCGCTCTCCATCGACGAACCGGAGACCTCGCGCGAAGCGCTCGGGGTGATCCGGGAGAACAGCGTCGACGGCCTCGCCGAGATGCGCCGGCTGATCGGACTGCTGCGCGCCGGCGGCGCGGCAGGCGAACCGAGCGCCTCGCCGACGCTCGCCTCGCTGGACGCGCTGGTCGAGCAGACCCGTACGCACGCCGCGTCGAGCGGACTGACCTGCACCTTCGAGGACACCCGTGGCGAGCGGGGACCGCTGCCGGCGCCCGTCGAGCTGGCCGCGTACCGGATCGTCCAGGAGTCCTTGACCAACGCGCTCAAGCACGCCGCGCCCGGCCCGGTCGTGGTGCGTCTGGGCCGGGACGGGCCGCTGCTCACCGTGGAGGTCAGCAGCGTGCTCGGGGACCGCACCGGGCCGCGCGCACCCGGATCGGGGGCCGGCCTGGTGGGGATGCGCGAGCGGGTGGCGCTGCTGGGCGGCGCCATCGAGGCGGGTCCGGCCGGCCCCGGCGGCGGCCCGGAGACCTGGCGGGTGCGAGCCGAACTGCCCGCGGAGGAAGGGATGCTGAAGACATGACGATTCGGGTCGTGGTCGCCGAGGACCAGTCGGCCGTCCGGGCCGGGCTGGTGCTCATTCTGCGCAGCGCATCGGACATCGACGTCGTCGGCGAGGCCGGGGACGGCGAGGAGGCGGTGCGTCTGGCCCGCGAACTGCGCCCGGACGTGGTGCTGATGGATGTGTCGATGCCGCGCCTGGACGGGGTTGCGGCGACCGGGCAGGTGGTGGCCGAGCAACTCGCGGACGTGCTGGTGCTGACGACGTTCGATCTGGACGAGTACGTCTTCGGGGCGCTGCGGGCGGGGGCGGCGGGCTTCCTGCTGAAGGACACCGAAGCGCGCGATCTGCTCGAAGCGGTACGCACCGTGGCGCGCGGCGAGGGTCTGATCGCCCCGGCCGTGACACGCCGTCTGATCGCGGAGTTCGCCGGGACCACCCCCGTACGGGCGGCGAACGCACCCGACCCGGCGGTCCTCGACGCCCTCACCCGGCGGGAGCGGGAGGTGCTCGGCTGTCTCGGCGCGGGACTGTCGAATGCCGAGATCGCGGTCCGGCTCTCGATGGCCGAGGCGACGGTGAAGACGCATGTCAGCCGATTGCTCGGCAAGCTGGAGCTGCGCAGCCGGGTCCAGGCGGCCGTACTGGCCCAGGAGTTGGGCATCTGAGGTCCGAGGGGGCGCGGCACCGCCGGAGGCGGTGTCGCGGGGCCGGACCGCCCACCCTCTGACCACGATCTTTGGTCTGGACCTCTTGACGATTGGTCCAGACCTTCCTAATCTCACCGAGCACACTGCGGTGAGTGCGCCATGACAAGGCGCGCTCAGGGCGGCGCAGGGTTTGCAGTCCACGGACCACCCCCGTTTGTCCGGACCTCACCCGAGGAGCACCGTTGAGCACTGAAACCCCCCTACGCCGGACCCGATTCAAACTCGGGACCGGAAGAGCCACCAGATCCAGAGCGGTCGCGGGACTCACCGCGCTGCTTCTTCCGCTCGCCGCGATGGTCGGCCTGGCCTCCCCCGCCGAAGCCGCCACCTCGGCAACCGCCACGTACCTCAAGAAGTCCGACTGGGGCAATGGCTTCGAGGGACAGTGGACGGTGAAGAACACCGGCACCACCGCCCTCTCCTCCTGGACCATCGAGTGGGACTTCCCCTCGGGCACCGCGGTGGGCTCCGCCTGGGACGCCACCGTCACCAGCTCCGGAAACCACTGGACGGCCAAGAACGTCGGCTGGAACGGCTCGGTCGCGCCGGGCGCCAGCGTCTCCTTCGGCTTCAACGGCACCGGCTCCGGCGCCCCCACCGGCTGCAAGCTGAACGGTGCCTCGTGCGACGGCGGCAGCGTCCCCGGTGACAACGCCCCCTCTGCGCCCGGCACCCCCACCGCGAGCGCGGTCACCGACACCTCGGTGAAGCTCAGCTGGACCGCCGCGACCGACGACAACGGCATCAAGAACTACGACGTGCTGCGCGACGGCGCCGTCGTCTCGACGGTCACCGGTACGACGTACACCGACTCCGGCCTCACGGCCGGAACCGACTACTCGTACACCGTGCAGGCCCGTGACACCGCCGGCCAGACCGGTCCGGTCAGCGGCGCGGTCAAGGTCCACACCACCGGTGGCGGCGGCAACCCCGACCCCGGCACCGGCGGCAAGGTCAACCTCGGTTACTTCACCGACTGGGGCGTCTACGGCCGGAACTACCACGTCAAGAACCTGGACACCTCGGGTTCCGCCGCGAAGATCACGCACATCAACTACGCCTTCGGCAACGTGACCGGCGGCAAGTGCGCGATCGGTGACTCCTACGCCGACTACGACATGGCGTACACCGCCGACAAATCCGTCGACGGCGTCGCCGACACCTGGGACCAGCCGCTCCGCGGCAGCTTCAACCAGCTGCGCAAGCTCAAGGCGAAGTACCCGAACATCAAGGTCCTGTGGTCGTTCGGCGGCTGGACCTGGTCCGGCGGCTTCGGCGAGGCCGCGAAGAACCCGGCCGCCTTCGCCGAGTCCTGCTACAACCTGGTGGAGGACCCCCGCTGGGCCGATGTCTTCGACGGCATCGACATCGACTGGGAGTACCCCAACGCCTGCGGTCTGACCTGCGACACCAGCGGTCCGGCCGCGCTGAAGGGCATCACCTCGGCCCTGCGCGCGAAGTTCGGGACCAAGAACCTGGTGACGGCCGCCATCACCGCCGACGCCTCCACCGGCGGCAAGATCGACGCCACCGACTACGCGGGCGCCGCCCAGTCCCTGGACTGGTACAACGTGATGACGTACGACTTCTTCGGCGCCTGGGACGCGAAGGGCCCGACCGCCCCGCACTCCCCGCTCACCTCCTACAGCGGCATCCCGCAGGCCGGCTTCAACTCCGCCGACGCCATCGCCAAGCTGAAGGCCCAGGGCGTCCCCGCCTCCAAGCTGCTGCTCGGCATCGGCTTCTACGGCCGCGGCTGGACCGGAGTCACCCAGGACGCACCCGGCGGCACCGCGACGGGCGCCGCACCGGGTACCTACGAGGCGGGCATCGAGGACTACAAGGTCCTGAAGACCAGCTGCCCCGCCACCGGCACCGTCGCCGGCACGGCGTACGCGCACTGCGGCACCAACTGGTGGAGCTACGACACCCCGGCCACCATCGCGTCCAAGATGACCTGGGCGAAGGGCCAGGGCCTGGGAGGCGCGTTCTTCTGGGAGTTCAGCGGTGACACCACCAACGGTGAACTCGTCAGCGCGATCAACAACGGTCTGAAGTGACCACCGCGCGGTAGCGCGCACCACCCCGGAAAACGACCGGGGAGACGGGTCCGCCCCCCGTCTCCCCGGTTCTTCGTGCGTTGACGTGCGCGACCTCGCGGGCCGACGCCGAACTGGGCCGTCAGGCCGCCTACGCCTTCCCCCGGACCTCGTCCTCGTCCCGGCCCTCGCCCGGGAGGTGAGGTGCTGACTTCCGGCGAGCCCCTGGCTACGCCACGTTGACCCGCTGGCCGGGCGGAGCCGCCTCCAGCCAGGCGAGGAATCCGGTCAGCGCGTCCTCGCTCATGGCCAGCTCCAGGCGGGTCTCACGGTGGAGACAGCCGAGCACCACGGCGTCGGACAGGAGCGCCAGCTCCTCCTCGCCCTCGGGCAGCCGGCGGGCGATCACCTCGATCGCGGAACGCTCCAGGACCCGGCGCGGGCGGAGGGCGTACGAGAAGACCCGGAACCAGTTGATCCGGTCGCCGCTGTACCGGGCGACCCCGTACACCCAGCCCTTGCCCGAGTAGTCGGGCTCCTCCGGCACATTCCATCGCAGGCTGCAGTCGAAGGTCCCGCCGGAGCGCTGAATCAGCCGCCGGCGCAGACCGAAGACGAAGAGACCAACCGCGACCAGTGCGACGACCAGCCCGCCCACCCACAGCGCGAGGAACATCTCCACCGACCTCCTCGCGTCGTCGAGTAACGGATACCGCCAGAACCGCACCTGCACCTGCATCGCCTCAGCCGCGGCACGGTCTGGAGTGGTCTCCAGCTCGGGCCGCGGCTGAGGGTAAAGCTACGTTGTCGCGGAGCGCTAGCGCACCGCCACCGCACGCAGTCGCACTTCGGCGCGCCGCTCGGAAGCGGCGTCCGTGTCCGACTTCGCACGCTCCAGCGCACGCTCGGCGCGCTGGACATCGATCTCGTCCGCCAGCTCCGCGATCTCCGCGAGCAGCGAGAGCTTGTCGTCCGCGAACGAGATGAAACCGCCGTGCACAGCGGCGACCACGGTCGCGCCGTCGCTCGTACGGATCGTCACCGGGCCCGATTCCAGCACACCCAGAAGCGGCTGGTGACCGGGCATGACGCCGATGTCGCCGGACGTGGTGCGCGCGACGACCAGGGTGGCCTCGCCGGACCAGACACTGCGGTCCGCGGCGACCAGCTCGACGTGCAGCTCAGCAGCCAAGGGTGGCTCCTCGGGTCACCACCCGGCCGTTCGAGCCGGGTGTTGGGTCAATTCTACGGGGCGTGGTGAGGGGGACGGGACGCACCCGCCCCCCTCGGTGAGCCTCGGGCTCAGGAGACGCCAAGCTCCTTGGCGTTGGCCTTGAGGTCCTCCAGGCCACCGCACATGAAGAACGCCTGCTCCGGGAAGTGGTCGAACTCACCGTCGGCGATCGCGTTGAACGCGGCGATCGACTCGTCGAGCGGAACGTCCGAACCGTCCACGCCGGTGAACTGCTTGGCGACGTGGGTGTTCTGGGACAGGAAGCGCTCGATGCGACGGGCGCGGAAGACCGTGAGCTTGTCCTCCTCGCCGAGCTCGTCCATACCGAGAATGGCGATGATGTCCTGGAGGTCCTTGTACTTCTGCAGGATTCCCTTGACCCGCATGGCGGTGTCGTAGTGGTCCTGCGCGATGTAGCGCGGGTCCAGGATCCGGGACGTGGAGTCCAGCGGGTCCACGGCCGGGTAGATGCCCTTCTCGGAGATCGGACGGGAGAGAACCGTCGTCGCGTCGAGGTGGGCGAAGGTGGTGGCCGGAGCCGGGTCGGTCAGGTCGTCCGCGGGGACGTAGATCGCCTGCATCGAGGTGATCGAGTGACCACGGGTCGACGTGATGCGCTCCTGCAGCAGACCCATCTCGTCGGCCAGGTTCGGCTGGTAACCCACCGCGGACGGCATACGGCCGAGCAGGGTGGACACCTCGGAGCCGGCCTGGGTGTACCGGAAGATGTTGTCGATGAAGAAGAGCACGTCCTGCTTCTGCACATCGCGGAAGTACTCCGCCATGGTCAGACCGGCCAGCGCCACACGAAGACGCGTGCCCGGCGGCTCGTCCATCTGACCGAAGACGAGCGCGGTCTTGTCGATGACGCCGGAGTCGGCCATCTCCTCGATGAGGTCGTTGCCCTCACGGGTACGCTCACCGACGCCCGCGAACACCGACACACCGTCGTGGTTGTTGGCGACGCGGTAGATCATTTCCTGGATCAGAACGGTCTTGCCGACACCGGCACCACCGAACAGACCGATCTTTCCACCCTTGACGTACGGGGTGAGCAGGTCGATGACCTTGACACCGGTCTCGAACATCTCGGTCTTGGACTCGAGCTGGTCGAAGTTGGGCGCCTTGCGGTGGATCGGCCAGCGCTCGGTGACCTCGGCCTCGGCCTCGGGCTTGTTCAGGATCTGACCAAGGGTGTTGAACACCTTGCCCTTGGTGATGTCGCCGACCGGGACCGTGATGCCGGTGCCCGTGTCGGTCACCGGGGCCTGGCGAACCAGGCCGTCGGTGGGCTGCATCGAGATCGCGCGGATCACGCCGTCGCCGAGGTGCTGGGCGACCTCGAGCGTCAGCGTCTTGAGCTTGCCGTCCTCGGCCGGGTCGGCCACCTCGACGGTCAGCGCGTTGTAGATGTCCGGCATCGCGTCGACGGGGAACTCCACGTCGACGACCGGGCCGATGACCCGGGCGACGCGGCCCGTGGCAACGGCCGTCTCAACTGTCGTCGTCATTACTTGTCACTCCCCGCGGTCGCGTCGGCCAGCGCACTGGCACCACCGACGATCTCGCTGATTTCCTGGGTGATTTCGGCCTGGCGGGCCGCATTGGCAAGCCGGGAGAGGCTCTTGATGAGCTCACCGGCGTTGTCGGTGGCCGACTTCATCGCACGGCGGCGGGCGGCGTGCTCGGAAGCAGCGGCCTGCAGCAGCGCGTTGTAGATCCGGCTCTCGACGTAGCGCGGAAGCAGGGCGTCGAGGACGTCCTCCGCCGACGGCTCGAAGTCGAAGAGCGGCAGGATCTCGCCCTTGCCGTCCTCCTCCTTCGCGGCGTCCAGACTGAGCGGCAGCATCCGGTTGTCCACCGGGTTCTGCGTCATCATCGACACGAACTCCGTGAAGACGATGTGCAGCTCGTCCACGCCGCCCTCGGCGGTCTCCGTGGTGACCGCTTCGATCAGCGGGGCCGCGGCCCGCTTCGCATCCGCGTACGTCGGGCTGTCGGTGAAGCCCGTCCACGATTCCTCGATCTTGCGCTCGCGGAATCCGTAGTAGGCGACACCCTTGCGGCCGATCACATACGTGACGACCTCCTTGCCCTCACCGCGCAGCCGCTCGGTCAGTCGCTCCGCGGCCTTGATGGCGTTGGAGGAGTAACCGCCGGCCAGACCGCGGTCGCTCGTGATGAGCAGGACCGCGGCCCGCGCCGGAGCGTCTGCCTCGGTGGTCAGCGGGTGCTTGGTGGTGGAGCCGGTCGCGACCGCGGTCACCGCGCGGGTGAGCTCGGTCGCGTACGGCGTCGACGCCGCCACCTGGCGCTGCGCCTTGACGATGCGCGAAGCGGCGATCATCTCCATCGCCTTGGTGATCTTCTTCGTGGCGGTGACGGAGCGAATGCGGCGCTTGTAAACGCGAAGCTGAGCGCCCATCGATCAGCCCTCGCCCAGGAGCTTGCCGTCCGAGGTCTCGAACTGCTGCTTGAAGGCGGCGACCGCGTCGGCAATCGCCTGCAGCGTGTCGTCGGACATCTTGGCGCCCTCGGCGATGCTGGTCAGGAGGTCCTTGCGCTCACGGCGCAGGTACTCCAGCAGCTCGCTCTCGAAGCGACGGATGTCCTCGACCGGGACGTCGTCCATCTTGCCGTTGGTGCCGGCCCAGATGGAGACGACCTGCTCCTCGACCGGGTACGGCTGGTACTGCGGCTGCTTCAGCAGCTCGACCATGCGCTTACCGCGCTCCAGCGACGCCTTCGAGGCCGCGTCCAGGTCGGAACCGAAGGCGGCGAACGCCTCCAGCTCGCGGTACTGGGCGAGGTCGACACGGAGTCGGCCGGAGACCTGGCGCATGGCCTTGTGCTGGGCGGAGCCACCGACACGGGAGACCGAGATACCGACGTTCAGGGCCGGACGCTGACCGGCGTTGAACAGGTCGGACTCCAGGAAGCACTGGCCGTCGGTGATGGAGATGACGTTGGTCGGAATGAACGCCGACACGTCGTTCGCCTTGGTCTCGACGATCGGGAGACCCGTCATCGAACCGGCGCCCATCTCGTCGGAGAGCTTCGCGCAGCGCTCCAGCAGACGCGAGTGGAGGTAGAAGACGTCGCCCGGGTAGGCCTCGCGGCCCGGCGGACGGCGCAGCAGAAGCGACACGGCGCGGTAGGCGTCGGCCTGCTTCGAGAGGTCGTCGAAGATGATCAGGACGTGCTTGCCCTGGTACATCCAGTGCTGACCGATGGCCGAACCGGTGTACGGCGCCAGGTACTTGAAGCCGGCCGGGTCGGACGCCGGGGCGGCGACGATGGTCGTGTACTCGAGCGCGCCGGCCTCTTCCAGGGCACCACGCACGGAGGCGATGGTGGAACCCTTCTGACCGATGGCGACGTAGATGCAGCGCACCTGCTTGTTCACGTCACCCGAGCGCCAGTTGTCGCGCTGGTTGATGATCGTGTCGACGGCCAGAGCGGTCTTACCCGTCTGACGGTCACCAATGATCAGCTGACGCTGGCCGCGGCCGATCGGCACCATGGCGTCGACGGCCTTGTAGCCGGTCTGCATCGGCTCGTGCACCGACTTACGGACCATGACGCCAGGGGCCTGCAGCTCGAGGGCGCGGCGGCTGTCGGTCGCGATCTCGCCGAGACCGTCGATCGGGTTGCCGAGCGGGTCGACGACGCGGCCGAGGTAGCCCTCGCCGACGCCGACGGAGAGCACCTCACCGGTGCGCTGCACCGGCTGGCCCTCTTCGATGCCGCTGAACTCGCCGAGGACGATCGCACCGATCTCGCGCTCCTCAAGGTTGAGGGCGAGACCGAGGGTGCCGTCCTCGAACTTCAGCAGCTCGTTCGCCATGGCCGAGGGAAGACCCTCGACCTTCGCGATGCCGTCGCCAGCAACGCTGACCGTACCGACCTCCTCGCGCGAGGCCGCGTCCGGCTTGTACGACTGGACAAAGTTCTCCAGCGCGTCCCGGATCTCCTCCGGCCGGATCGTGAGCTCCGCCATCTGGGTTCCCTGCTCTCCTTGTTGGGCCCGAAGTTTCTTAAGGGGGTCTGGGGGCCGACCCCCAGGAATCTTCTGCAATTTCTGCACGGCCCAACCGGGCCGCTGGTCTTGCTCTGTTCTGTTGCTGCGCTGTGCTCGTCAGCCGGCCATGCGACGGGTCGCCTCGTCGAGGCGCTCCGCGATGGTGCCGTTGATGACCTCGTCACCGACCCGCACCGCGATCCCGCCGAGGACCGTGGGGTCCACATCGAGATTCAGGTGCATCGGACGGCCGTAGATCTTCGCCAGTGCGGCGCCGAGACGCTGCTTCTGCCGATCGCTCAGCGGCACTGCCGAGGTGACCACGGCGACCATCCGGTCCCGGCGCTCCGCGGCAAGCTTGGAGAGGGACTCGAGTCCCGCTTCCAGGCTACGTCCACGCGGCTGGGTGACAAGCCGCACGACGACGCGCTCGGTGGCGGGCCGCGCCTTGCCGCCGAGCAGGCTGCGCAGCAGCTGGCCCTTGGCGGCGGAGGACGCGGACCGGCTGGTGAGCGCGGCGCGCAGCTCCTTGTCGGAAGCCACGATCCGGCCGAACCGGAACAGCTCGTCCTCGACGTCGTCGAGGTCTCCGCTGCGCTGGGCGGCGGTGAGGTCCGCGGTGTTCGCGAGTTCCTCGACCGAGTCGACCAGGTCACGCGACTGCGACCAGCGGGAGCGGACCATGCCGGAGATCAGGTCGACGGTCTCGCCGCCCACCTGGCCGCGCAGCAGTCGTCCGGCCAGCTCGGCCTTGGCCTCGCCGGGCTGCGACGGGTCGGTCAGGACCCGTCGCAGTGAGACCTCGCGCTGGAGCAGCGCCGTTACGGCGGCCAGCTCCTCGGCGAGCTTCGCCGCGTCGACCGACGTGTGGTCGGTCAGCGCGTCGAGACGCTCACGTGCGGCAGCCAGCGCCTCGCGGCTCGCGCCGTTCATCGGACAGCCTCGGCCTTCGCCTCGAGCTCGTCGAGGAAACGGTCGACGGTGCCGCTCTGCCGGGCGTGGTCCTCCAGGGACTCGCCGACGAGCTTGCCGGCCAGGTCGGTGGCGAGCTTGCCCACGTCCTGACGCAGCGCGGAGGCGGCGGCCTTGCGGTCGGCCTCGATCTGGGCGTGGCCGGCAGCGATGATCTCCTCGCGCTGCCGCTGGCCTTCCGCCCGCATCTCCTGCAGGATCACAGCGCCCTGCTCCTGCGCCTCCTGGCGCAGGCGCGCGGCCTCGTGACGAGCCTCGGCGAGCTGAGCCTTGTACTGCTCAAGAACGCTCTGGGCTTCGGTCTGGGCCGCATCGGCCTTCTCGATACCGCCTTCGATGGCCTCGCGACGCTCTTCCAGAACCTTGTTGATGTTCGGGAGGAGCTTCTTGGCGAGGAAGCCGAAGACGATGACGAAGGCGATCAGACCGATGACGAGCTCAGGGATCGGCGGAAAGAGCGGATTCTCTTTTTCGGCCGCGAGCTGAACCAGGGGGTTCACATCAGTGCCTTTCGTCGGAACGGACTAGTCGCGGTTCGTCAGCTGTAGACGAACGGCATGACCAGACCGATGAGGGCGAGCGCCTCACAGAAGGCGAAGCCGAGGATCTGGTTGGCGCGGATCAGACCGGCAGCCTCGGGCTGACGGGCGAGAGCCTGCGTGCCGTTACCGAAGATGATGCCGACGCCGACGCCCGGGCCGATGGCGGACAGGCCATAACCGATGGAGCTGAGGGAACCGGTGACGGCGGCAAGGGTCTGGGACATGCCAGTTCTTCCTTCTCTTTCACGGACCGGCGGGGGTTGGCCACCGGACGACTGGGGGTAGGGGAGGCGCGATCAGTGGTGCTCGGCGACAGCGCCCTGGATGAAGCTGCACGCCAGGAGCACGAAGACGTACGCCTGAACAGCCTGGATGAAGAGCTCGAAGGCCGTCATCACGATGACCATCACGAACGAGACACCCGCGTAGGCGATACCGATGCCGTTGAGCAGGTACCAGCTGGCGATGGTGAAGAGCAGGAGCAGCGTGTGACCCGCGAACATGTTCGCGAAGAGTCGGACCGCGTGCGTGAAGGGGCGGACCAGGACGTTCGAGAAGAACTCGATGACCATGACCAGCGGCAGGACCGGGCCGAGCGACTTGTCGTAGCCCGTCAGGTTCTTGAAGCCGCCGACGAAGCCGTGCCGCTTGAAGGTGATGCTCATCCAGAGGACGTAGACGATCAGCGCCAGGCCGGCCGGGTACGCGATGACCGACGTCACCGGGAACTGGGCGAGCGGGATGATCGACCAGAGGTTCATCATCCACACGAAGAAGAAGATCGAGACCATCAGCGGGACGTACTTCTCGCCCTCGCGCTTGCCGAGCGTCTCGTAGACGATGCCCCGGCGGACGAAGTCGTATCCGGCCTCGGCGACCATCTGCAGCTTGCCCGGAACGACCTTCGGCTTACGGAAGGCGGCCCAGAAGAAGCCGACGATGATGACCGTACCGAGGAGCGCCAGCAGCATCGTCTTGTTGAAGTAGATGTTGCTGTCCGCGTCACCGAAGATCGGCTCGAACAGGAAAGAGTGCAAGCCAGGACCCGGGAAACCACAACCGGAGAAGATGTGGCAATCGGTCTCGAAGGCGAGCACCTGTGTCGGGTCAGCACTCACCGCGGGCTCCTTCAGCGTGGCGCATAGGTACGGCAACCTCGTTGTGTCGGCGCGGCGCGCAGCCGCGGTTCGGCACTGGACTGGTGTTACGGATGTGTGAGCGGCAGTCAGGCATTGAGCCTCGCGATCGAGCAGGCGTCAGCTCACATGCCCGCGCCCGCAGTGCCGCAGTTGGAACCGGACGATAGCAGGGTCCCGGACTTGCACTTATTCCGCCCCTACCCTTCACGTCTCGGACCCGGTGTTCTTGGGCTTCTCACCCTTGTCCTTGCCGGATTCGGGTTCGACGTAAAGGATCTTGGCCTTCATGTGCGCACGCGTCTGCGCGCCGATCCACACGAGGGTCGTCGCGACCAGCGTGATCGCGAAGGCCTTCGGGTTGAACATCGTGGTGTTCTTGAATGCGGCGACGAAAATGAACAACAGGAGAAGCTGAGCCGTATACAGCATCAGCCCCATCGCCTGGAACAGGTGGGGGAGGGACCGCGCGGTCCGCTGCAGGACCATGAGTCCGATCCCCATGAAGAGGATCACCACGATCGCCGCAACGGCTGCGCCCAGGGCTCCCTTGCCGCCTGCGACACCACCGCTGACGGCGGCAGCAACAGCGCCGGCGACAGCGGTGGGTACGGCGGCTTGGAGGAGAGTCCGGACGTCGTTGGACGGCATGGCGGCAGCTCCGCTTGCTGGGGGTGGGCAGTGTGTCGTCATGGACGAGCGTAGGCCCGGTCCGAGTCGATGCCTCGGGCCGATGGACCGTGGCACTCAGGTCCTTCAACTCCGTCACCGGGCTTCGTGAACGGTATCACAAACTATTTGATGAGGTCTTTACCAAGAAAGTGTGCTTGCTGTCACACGTGAGAGTGAACATGCGCGTGTGAGCAAGACAACTCAATATCTTGTCTGGTATTGCCCCTCGATGACCGAATAGTCAGTGCGTGGAATCAGCCTTATCTCTGTCCGAAAAACGCGAACGGGGGCCAATGGCGGTCGCCCCGTTGACGCCGGAGACTCCCACGACGACCGGTGTGCGCTCCTGCCTCTCGTGCTCCTCCTGCCCCATCTGCGTGTCCAGGGGCCGCTGTTGGGCTCCGTTCACCGATGAGCGCGCCGCCTCGGGCATCCCGCCCCGGCCGCGGTGACGACGATACCTGGGCGGCACGAAGCGTTCCGCCCAGTACGGCGCGTGCGGGGTGAAGCGCGGCATCAGCAGCAGTACGAGGCCCAGCGCGCTCAGCCCCATGATCACCAGCACGATCCACAGGGAAGCCGAGTGCACGGAGTAGCCGACCGCGCCGAAGGCGATCAGGGCCGACCAGAAATACATGATCAGCACGGACCTGCTGTGCGAGTGGCCGATCTCCAGCAGCCGGTGGTGCAGGTGCCCGCGGTCCGCGGCGAACGGCGACTGACCGTTCCAGGTGCGCCGCACGATCGCCAGCAGCAGGTCGGCGGCCGGGATCGCGATGATGGTCAGCGGCAGCAGCAGCGGGATGAAGACCGGCAGCATCGCGTGGGTGGCCTCGCGCTCGCTGCCCGCGAAGAGCTTCATCGTGTCCGGGTCGACCTGCCCGGTGACCGAGATCGCCCCGGCCGCCAGCACCAGGCCGATCAGCATCGAGCCCGAGTCGCCCATGAAGATCCGGGCGGGATGCATGTTGTGCGGCAGGAAGCCCAGGCACATGCCCATCAGGATCGCTGTGAAGAGCGTCGCCGGGGCCGCCGCCTCGATCATGTGCCCGTACCAGAGCCGGTACGTGTACAGGAAGAACGCCGCGGACGCGATGCAGACCATGCCCGCCGCGAGACCGTCCAGACCGTCGACGAAGTTGACCGCGTTGATGGTGATGACGACCAGGGCGACCGTGAGCAGCGTGCCCTGCCACTGGGTGAGCGCGACGGTGCCGACGCCGGGGATCGGCAGCCACAGGATTGTCAGACCCTGGATCACCATGACCGCGGCGGCGATCATCTGCCCGCCGAGCTTGATCAGCGCGTCGATCTCGAACTTGTCGTCCAGAACACCGATCAGCCAGATGAGCGCGGCGCCGGAGAGCAGCGCCCGCGGCTCGTTGGAGAGTTTGAAGACCCAGTCGAGGTTGTACAGATGCGCCGCGACGATCAGTCCGGCGCACAGCCCGCCGAACATGGCGATGCCACCGAGCCTCGGTGTCGGTTCTCGGTGGACGTCGCGCGCACGGATCGCGGGCATCGCCCCGACCGCAATGGCGAACTTGCGCACCGGGCCGGTCAGCAGATAGGTCACCGCGGCCGTGACACAGAGCGTCAGCAGGTAATCACGCACGGGCTGCCCCAGAGAATTCGCCGGCCATCTCAGCCCTCACCTTAACTACGTCGGACTCATGGTCGAGGACACTGCGAGAGGGCCGTTGGTTGCATGGGACGCGTCTACCCCGGATAGGGCGGATATTTCCGGGCCAGTTCCCGGACCTCGGCGCGGATGTCGCCCTCCTCACGCACGGCCGCCCCGAAGAGCACCGCCAGCCGCGCCATGTCGGCGTCGCCCATGCCCTGGGTGGTGACGGCCGCGGTGCCGAGCCTGATCCCCCGGGCGTCCCCGTACGGAAGCGCGCAGGTGTCCAGCACCAGACCGGCCGCCATCAGCCGGGCACGGGCGACGGGGCCGTCGACGCCCAGCGGGGCCGGGTCCGCGACGATCAGATGGGTGTCCGTGCCGCCCGTGGTGACGTCGAAGCCCTCGGCCTCCAGGCCGGCGGCCAGCACCCGGGCATGGG
Source organism: Streptomyces sp. NPDC093149 (assembly GCF_044754145.1). Lineage (NCBI taxonomy): Bacteria > Bacillati > Actinomycetota > Actinomycetes > Kitasatosporales > Streptomycetaceae > Streptomyces > Streptomyces sp. NPDC093149. The sequence goes on along the minus strand of NZ_JBIVON010000001.1, from coordinate 1,292,771 downwards.
CCACCACCCGATGGGCGTACGCCGTGAACGCCGGAGTGGCCGCCTCCCCGAACGCGACGGCCTTCGCGGCCACCGTGTGCATCTGCGCGCCGCCCTGGGTGAAGGGGAACACCGCACGGTCGATCCGCTCGGCCAGCCCCGCGCCGCACAGGATCATCCCGCCGCGCGGACCGCGCAGCACCTTGTGCGTGGTCGCGCAGACCACGTCGGCGTACGGGACGGGGCTCGGCGCCGCTCCCCCGGCGATCAGTCCCATCGGGTGCGCGGCATCGGCGATCAGGTACGCGCCCACCTCGTCGGCGATCTCCCGGAACAGCTCGTAGTCGGGGTGGCGGGGGTACGAGATCGAGCCGCTGACGATCGCCTTCGGGCGGTGCGCGCGCGCCAGGGTGCGCACCTGCTCGTAGTCGATCAGGCCGCTCTCGGAGTCCACGCCGTAGCCGATGAACTCGAACCAGCGGCCGGAGAAGTTGGCGGGCGAGCCATGGGTGAGATGTCCGCCGTACGGAAGTCCCATCGCCAGCACCGTGTCGCCGGGGCGCAGCAGGGCCGCGTAGGCGGCGAGGACGGCGGAGGAACCGGAGTGCGCCTGGACGTTGGCGTGTTCGGCGCCGAAGAGCGCGGTGGCCCTTCGGCAGGCGATGCGTTCGGCGGCGTCGGCCTGGTCGCAGCCGCCGTGGTGGCGGGCGCCGGGGTAGCCCTCGGCGTATTTGTTGGCGAGCGGCGAGCCGAGTGCGGCGAGGACCGCGGGCGAGGTGAAGTTCTCGGCGGCGATCAGCTGCAGGGTGCTGGACTGCCGGTGCAGTTCCTTCAGCAGCACGGCGGCGATCTCCGGGTCCTCCCGGAGCAGGGCACCGAAGTCCTGCGGCAGGGCGGCCCCGGCGGCGGAGGGGGGTGCGGCGGGAGTGGTGACCGGCATCGATGAACTCCGGGCCTGGAGAGGGTGCGCTGGCGTCAGCTCCAATGTAGGCCCGTGACGGGCCTCCTGCCCGCTGTGCGGCGACGTCGTACACCCGTTGGGCCCTGGGGTACCCGGCCGACGTGTACGGCCGTCAGAGTGGCGCGAGCGCGCGCCCGTCAGTGCGGGCCGGTACCCCGGTCGGTGCGGGGTCGGCACCCCGGTCAGGGCCGTGACGACCGGGTCGAGGGCCTGGTTGAACACCTTTCCCGACGCGCGCCTCGCACCGCTCGGTCCCAAGGGGCCTCCGGCCGTCGGGACGGGCGGCGACCTCGCGCCCTCAGCGGTCGGCCGTGATGCCCGTCAGGGCCGTGACCACCGGGTCGAGGGCCTGGTTGATCTCGTCGCCGATGGAGCGGAAGAACGTGATCGGGGCGCCGTACGGGTCGTACACCTCGTCGGCCTCGGCGGTGGGGGCCAGCAGCCAGCCGCGCAGCGCGGCCGCGGCGCGGACCAGTGCGCGGGCGCGCTCGACCACGCCCTCGTCGCGCGGGTCGGGCAGTGTGGCCGGGTCTATGGCCCGGACCAGCCGGGTGAATTCCTTGAGGGTGAAGGTCCGCAGCCCGGCCGAGTGACCCATCGAGATCACCTGTGCCCGGTGGTCGCGGGTGGCGGTGAGCACCAGGTCGGCGCGGATCACGTGTTCGTCGAGCAGTTCCCGGCCGACGAAGCCGGTGGTGTCGGCGCCGAAGTCGGCGAGGACGATCTCCGCGTTGGCCTCCATGGGGGCGCCTTCGTGGCCCCAGGTGCCCGCGCTCTCCACGATCAGCCCGCCCTGACGCGGATCGCCGAGGCGGTCCACCAGGGCGTGCCGGGTCAGCCGCTCGGTGATCGGTGAGCGGCAGACGTTGCCGGTGCTGACGTGGAGGATGCGGAAGGTGTCGGACTGCCCCGCTATGCCACGCCCCTCAGGGGCGGTCAATTGGCCACCTCAAGGTCGGGTACCACCTTGCGGAGCTCCTCCACGGAGAGCGCGCCGGCGCGCAGCAGCACGGGGATCCTGCCGGTCACGTCGACGATCGACGACGGCACGATGCCGGGCGTCGGGCCGCCGTCGAGGTAGACGGAGACGGAGTCGCCGAGCATCTCCTGGGCCGCGTCGCAGTCCTCGGGGGCCGGGTGTCCGGTGAGGTTGGCGCTGGAGACGGCCATCGGGCCGACCTCGGTGAGCAGCTCGATGGCGACCGGGTGCAGCGGCATCCGGATGGCGACGGTGCCGCGGGTGTCGCCGAGGTCCCACTGCAGCGACGGCTGGTGCTTGGCGACGAGCGTGAGGGCGCCGGGCCAGAAGGCGTCGACGAGCTCCCAGGCCTGTTCGGAGAAGTCGGTGACCAGCCCGTGCAGCGTGTTCGGGGAGCCGATCAGGACGGGCGTGGGCATGTTGCGGCCGCGCCCCTTGGCCTCCAGCAGGTCGGCGACGCCCTCGGAACTGAAGGCGTCCGCGCCGATCCCGTACACGGTGTCGGTGGGGAGCACGACCAGTTCGCCGCGGCGGACGGCCGACGCGGCCTCACGCAGACCCGTCGTACGGTCGGTCGCGTCGTTGCAGTCGTATCGCCGTGCCATCAGCCGGCCTCCTCAAGCGTGTACGGGTATGGCGGGTACGGGTCGTGCGGGTGGTGGCCGCCGGTCACGGCATGGCCTTGCGGGCCGTGGCGAACCGCGGCCGGTTGTTCAGGTCGGGGTGGTCGGCCGCGTCGGCCCAGCCACGTTCCTCGGTGAAGATCCACGGCACCTGGCCGCCCTGGGTGTCGGCGTGCTCGATGACGACGAGGCCGCCGGGGCGCAGCAGACGGTGCGCGGTGCGTTCGATGCCGCGGATGGTGTCGAGGCCGTCCTCGCCGGAGAACAGGGCCATCTCCGGGTCGTGGTCGCGGGCCTCGGGTGCCACGTACTCCCATTCGGTGAGCGGGATGTACGGCGGGTTGGAGATGACCAGGTCGACCTGGCCGTCGAGCTCGGGAAGGGCCGTGAGCGCGTCTCCGTGGTGGACGGTGACCCTGGACCCCTCGGCGTTCTTCCTGGTCCACCTGAGGGCGTCGTCGGAGAGCTCCACGGCGTGCACCCGGGAGCGCGGCACCTCCTGGGCCATGGCCAGGGCGATGGCGCCCGATCCGCTGCAGAGGTCGACGACGACCGGCTCGACGACGTCCATCGCGCGCACCGCGTCTATCGCCCAGCCGACGACCGATTCGGTCTCCGGCCGGGGCACGAAGACGCCGGGACCCACCTGGAGCTCCAGGTAGCGGAAGAAGGCGCGTCCGGTGATGTGCTGCAGCGGTTCGCGGGCCTCGCGGCGGGCGATGGCCTCCCAGTAGCGGGCGTCGAAGTCCGAGTCCGGCACACGGTGCAGTTCGCCCCGCTTGACGCCGTGCACGAACGCGGCGAGTTCCTCCGCGTCGAATCGCGGTGAAGGCACACCGGCGTCGGCCAGCCGCTGGGTGGCCTGGGCCACCTCGGCGAGCAGCAGGTTCATCGCGGTTCTCCGTACGGGGTTACGGGCGGGGCGGGTCTTGCACTTATGCGGCGGCGAGCTTGGCGGCGGAGTCGGCGTCGACACAGGCCTGGATCACGGAATCCAGGTCGCCGTCGAGCACCTGGTCCAAGTTGTACGCCTTGAAGCCGACGCGGTGGTCCGAGATCCGGTTTTCCGGGAAGTTGTACGTACGGATCTTCTCGGAACGGTCGACCGTACGCACCTGACTGCGCCGTACGTCCGAAGCTTCCTGCTCGGCGGCCTCCTGCGCGGCCGCGAGCAGACGCGAACGCAGGATGCGCATGGCCTGCTCCTTGTTCTGGAGCTGGCTCTTCTCGTTCTGGCAGGAGGCGACGACTCCGGTCGGCAGGTGGGTGATGCGGACCGCCGAGTCCGTGGTGTTGACGGACTGGCCGCCGGGGCCCGAGGAGCGGTAGACGTCGATACGGAGATCGTTGGCGTGGATCTCGACGTCGACCTCCTCGGCCTCGGGCGTGACGAGCACGCCGGCGGCGGAGGTGTGGATGCGGCCCTGGGACTCGGTGGACGGCACCCGCTGCACGCGGTGCACCCCGCCCTCGTACTTCAGCCGGGCCCACACACCCTGGCCGGGCTCGGTGGCGCCGTTGCCGCCCTTGGTCTTCACGGCGACCTGGACGTCCTTGTAGCCGCCGAGCTCCGACTCGGTGGAGTCGATGATCTCGGTCTTCCAGCCGACGCGCTCGGCGTAGCGCAGGTACATCCGCAGCAGGTCACCGGCGAACAGGGCGGACTCGTCGCCGCCCGCGCCCGCCTTGATCTCCAGGAGCACGTCCTTGTCGTCGCTGGGGTCGCGCGGGACCAGGAGGAGGCGGAGCTTCTCGGTGAGCTCTTCGCGCTGCTTCTCCAGGTCCTTCACCTCGGCGGCGAAGTCGGGGTCGTCGGCGGCGAGTTCACGGGCCGTCTCGATGTCGTCCCCGGCCTGCTTCCAGGAGCGGTACGTGCCGACGATCGGGGTCAGCTCGGCGTAGCGCTTGTTGAGCCTGCGCGCGTTGGCCTGGTCGGCGTGGACCGCCGGGTCCGCGAGCTTCTTCTCGAGATCGGCCTGTTCGCCGATCAGTTCCTCGACCGCCTCGAACATCTTCGGGCTCCTGGTTTCTTCACTCAAACGTGCCTGCTGGACGGCGTGATGCCGGCCGGGCGGGGATACGGGCCGCGCACCCCCGGCCGGAAAAAACGCCGGTTCCGACGCCCCCGGGAAGAGGGCGCCGAGAACCGGCGCAGTGGCTCGCTACTTGCTGGCGGAGCCGGCAGCCTTGCCGAAGCGGGCCTCGAAGCGGGCCACGCGGCCACCGGTGTCGAGGATCTTCTGCTTGCCCGTGTAGAACGGGTGGCACTCGGAGCAGACGTCGGCGCGGATGGTGCCGCCGTCGATGGTGCTCCGGGTCGTGAACGACGCGCCACAGGTGCAGCTGACCTGCGTCTCGACGTACTCGGGGTGGATGTCGCGCTTCAAGGGTTTCTCCTAGGTTCGGGAGGGCGCCGGGTCGTCCGCGCGGATTGCGCGTCCGTGAACCGGGGCCGACGTACCAGTCTGCCAGGACCGGCCGCATCTCCCAAAACCGGGGGCGGGCCGCAACTATTCCCGGCCCGCCCGGTCACCGCACGACGCTGCCCGCGACGCCCTTGTCGCCCGCCGACTTCTCGGTGGCGGAGGCGGGGATCGTCTTGTCCTGCTTCAGCGCCGTCCAGACCTGCTGCGCGGACGCCTCCAGCGGTACGACGCGGTTCGGGTCGGCCGGGTCGTACTGCACGGGCAGGGTGACCATGTGGACGTTCTTCGCGCCGAGCCCCTTGAGGCCGTTGGCGAAGCCGGTGAGCTGCTGGACCGAGCCCAGGTCGGAGTCGGTGGTGATGGCCTTGGTCGCCGTGTCCGCGAGGTCGAAGAGGGTTTTCGGGTTCGAGAACACCCCGACGCTCTTGACCTGCTCCATGAGCGCCTTGATGAATGCCTGCTGGAGCTGGATGCGGCCGAGGTCGCTGCCGTCGCCGACGCTCTTGCGGGTACGGACGAGCCCCAGCGACTGCTCGCCGTCGAGATTGTGGGTGCCGGGCTCCAGGTCGAGATGGCTCTTGGAGTCGTGGATGGCGCGGGTGGTGGTGATCTTCACGCCGCCCAGCTGGTCGATGAGCTTTTTGAAGCCGGTGAAGTCGACTTCGAGGTAGTGGTCCATGCGGATGCCGGACATGGACTCGACGGTCTTGACCGCGCAGGCCGGTCCGCCGACCTCGTACGCCGTGTTGAACATCGCGCGCTGCTGGCTCGCGACGGGCTTCCCCGTCGTGTCACTGGTGCATTCCGGGCGGGTGACGAGGGTGTCGCGCGGGATGGAGACGACCGAGGCCGTTTTGTGGCCCTTGTTGACGTGCACGACCATCGCGGTGTCGGAGCGGGCCGTTCCCTCGTCGGCACCGTACTTCGAGTTCGCGCCGGAGCGGGAGTCGGAGCCGAGCACGAGGATGTCCTCGGAGCCGTTGTCGACGTTGTCGGGGCGGTTCTTGCCGAGCGCCGCGTTGATGTCGACGGCCTTGAGATTGCCGTTGAGTGTGAAGTAGGCGTATCCGAGCCCGCCACCGCCGACGATCACGGCGGCTGCCAGCGTCCAGATCGCCGCCATCTTCGCCCGGTGGCGTCGGGACGGCTTCCTCCGGCGTTTGCCGGTGGGGCGTATTCGGCCGCCGCTCCCGCTCTGCTCGGTCATCCGTCTCCTTCGGTCGTCAGCTTCTCCCGGCTACCCCCTGCAGCGGTGTTCGGGCACCGAGTCGTCGCCTTGGGCGACTTGTCGTCACTTCGTACGACGTCGCGGTACGAAGAAGGGTTGCACAGAGACCTGTCATCTCCATGTGAGGACAAAAGGGACGCGGAGCCTTGATGGACAGCTGGTGATCCCGCGCTCACCTGCGGTTTCTTGCCCTCTACAGACATCACGGCGGCAGCCGTTGTCGCGACCGTCATGTGGCGAAGGTCTCGGATCGGCCGAAAAGGCCGGATCGGTTGCGGCGCATGCGCGGACATCACGACACAGGGCCGCCCCCGTCACCTGGGTGACGGGGGCGGCCCTGTTGTTCGGCCCTGCTGTCCGGCCTCTGTCGTTCGGCCGGTCCGGGTGCGACGTCAGTCGTTGCCGTTGCCCGGGGCCGGCGTCGTCTTCTGGATCTGGAGCAGGAACTCCGCGTTGGACTGGGTCTTCTTCATCCGGTCCAGGAGGAGCTCGATCGCCTGCTGCTGGTCGAGCGCGTGCAGCACCCGGCGCAGCTTCCAGACGATCGCCAACTCGTCGCTGCCGAGCAGGATTTCTTCCTTGCGGGTGCTGGACGCGTCGACGTCCACCGCCGGGAAGATGCGCTTGTCCGAGAGCTTCCGGTCGAGCTTGAGCTCCATGTTGCCGGTGCCCTTGAACTCCTCGAAGATCACCTCGTCCATCCGCGAACCGGTCTCGACCAGCGCGGTGGCCAGGATGGTCAGCGAACCGCCGTCCTCGATGTTGCGCGCGGCACCGAAGAAGCGCTTCGGCGGGTAGAGCGCGGTCGAGTCGACACCACCGGAGAGGATGCGTCCGGAGGCGGGGGCCGCGAGGTTGTACGCACGGCCCAGACGGGTGATGGAGTCCAGCAGGACGACCACGTCGTGACCCAGTTCGACGAGACGCTTGGCGCGCTCGATGGCCAGCTCGGCGACGGTGGTGTGGTCCTCGGCGGGGCGGTCGAAGGTCGAGGAGATGACCTCGCCCTTCACCGACCGCTGCATGTCGGTGACCTCTTCCGGACGCTCGTCGACCAGGACGACCATCAGGTGGCACTCGGGGCTGTTGACCGTGATGGCGTTGGCGATCGCCTGCAGGATCATGGTCTTGCCGGTCTTCGGCGGAGCCACGATCAGGCCTCGCTGGCCCTTGCCGATCGGGGCCACCAGATCGATGATCCGCGTCGTCAGGACGTTGGAGTCGGTCTCCAGGCGGAGCCGGTCCTGCGGGTAGAGCGGGGTCAGCTTCTGGAACTCCGGACGGCCGCGTCCGGATTCGGGCGCCATGCCGTTGACCGAGTCGAGGCGGACCAGGGCGTTGAACTTCTCGCGCCGCTCGCCGTCCTTGGGCTGGCGCACCGCACCGGTGACGTGGTCACCCTTGCGCAGGCCGTTCTTGCGGACCTGGGCGAGCGAGACGTACACGTCGTTCGGGCCCGGCAGGTAGCCGGAGGTCCGGATGAACGCGTAGTTGTCGAGGATGTCCAGGATGCCCGCGACGGGGATCAGGACGTCGTCGTCGGAGACGGGGACCTCGTTGGCGAAGTCCTCGCGGCCACGACGGCCACGGCGGTCGCGGTAGCGGCCACGGCGGCCACGACGGCCGCCCGCCTCGTCGTCGTAACCGTCGTCCTGCGGTCCGCCGCCCTGCTGGCCCTGGCCCTGGCGCTGCTGGCGCTGGCCGCCCTGCTGACCCTGCTCGTCACCCTTGCCACGGCGATCGCGCTGGCGGTCGCGGCGCTCCCCGCGCTCCTGACGGTCGCCCCGGTCGCCGCGCTGCCCGCGGTCCTGACGGTCGCCACGGCGGCCCTCGGCCGTGTCCGCGGCGGCTTCGGCCTTCGCGTCGGCGCGCTCGTCGCTCTTCGGCTCGGCCTGCGCCTCCACCTTGGCCTCGGTGGCCGGCTTGCTCTCCGCCTTGGCCTCCGGGCTGCCCGCCTGAGCGGTCGCACGGCGCCGACGGCGCTCGCCCGTGGGCTGGTCGTCGCTGGCCGGCTGGCCGGGGATGTCGATCTGCTGCTGGGCCGCGGCCTTCTCGGCGGGCGCGGCGGCCGCGGGCTCGTCCCCGGTGCGCGCCTTGGAGGTGGCACGGCGCTTCGGCTTGGTCTCGGCATCCGCGGCGGGCGCGGCGGCCTTGGGCGCGGCGGTGCTACCGGCCTGCGCCTCCTTGATGACCTCGATCAGCTGGCCCTTGCGCATCCGCGCGGTGCCCTTGATGCCGAGGCCGGACGCGACCTGCTGCAGCTCGGCCAGGACCATGCCGTCAAGGCCGGTGCCGGAGCGGCGGCGCCGTGCGGTGGTGCCAGTGGCAGCACCTTCGGCGGGCGCAGCGCTGTCGACAGTCTTGTCGGCAGTCACGCCCATCAGATCGGTGGTGTCGCTCACGAAGGGTCCTTCCCTGGAGCGGACGTCGGCCTTCTGGCTCGGCGACCGGTTGTGCTGTCCGACTGCGGTCTTTTTCTTGCGGACCGTGCCGGGGCGGTGGTCCGCCGGGTACGGCGGAGAGATGAAGGTGTGCTTGGGTCCGGCGCGAGCATCCCCCTGCTCGGCCCACTCCTGGACAAGCGAGGGGTGTCGTGCCGGTTCCGGAGCGTGCACGAAACTGCTCAGGCAGGCTGCTCAGGCAGTTGGGGAGGCTCCCGGAAGAAATGTGGTCCCGGAAAGGGACACGAAGCAACGCGCCACATAGACGTCGGTTGCAGACTTGAGGTTAACACTACCGGCTCCAACAAACATTCCCCCTCTCACTCACCGGCAATCACTTCTCGGCTACGGGGCGAGCGGCAGCACACTCGCACCCGGGGCGTCGAGCGTGAGCCGATTGGCCGCCCATCCCTCGCCCGCCAGCCGTGCGACCTTGTCGGCCGCACCGTCCTCGGCCAGTGCGAGCACGGTCGGCCCGGCACCGGAGATGACCGCGGGCACGCCGTCGGCACGCAGTCGGTTCACGAGTTCCACGCTCTGCGGCATCGCCGGGGCGCGGTACTCCTGGTGCAGCCGGTCCTCGGTGGCGGTGAGCAGCAGTTCGGGGCGTCTGGTCACGGCCTCGACGAGAAGCGCGGCACGGCCGGCGTTGAAGGCCGCGTCGACATGCGGGACCGAGCGCGGCAGCAGCCCGCGGGCGGTCTCGGTCAGGACCGGCTTGCCAGGGACGAAAACCACCGGAACGATGGAATCTGCGGGATCCATCCTGATCGCGTGGGCCGATCCGCCGTCCATCCAGGCGAGTGTGAAACCGCCGAGCAGACAGGCCGCGACATTGTCGGGATGGCCCTCGATCTCGGTGGCGAGTTCCAGCAGCGCGGCGTCGTCGAGCCGTGCGTCGCCACCGGTCGTCACGGCTCGGGCGGCGACGATGCCGGCACAGATGGCGGCGGAGGAGGATCCCAGGCCGCGCCCGTGCGGGATGCGGTTGGCGCAGACGATCTCCAGGCCGCGGGGCTGCCCGCCGAGCAGGTCGAAGGCGGTGCGCAGGGAGCGTACGAGGAGGTGGCTCTCGTCGCGGGGCAGCGTGTCCGCGCCCTCACCGGCGATGTCGATGTGGAGTCCGGAGTCGGCTACGCGGACGACGACGTCGTCGTACAGCCCCAGCGAGAGGCCGAAGGCGTCGAAACCGGGGCCCAGGTTGGCGCTGGTCGCGGGGACGCGCACCCGGACGGCGGCGGCTCGGAAGGCGGGACCGGCCATCGGTTGGACGACTCTCCTTGTGAGGCAGCGGGGGTGGTGGAGCGATTTCTCGACAGTGGCGGTGGTCGTGGCGACGGGGAGTGGGATTCCGGGGAAACCGACGGCCACAACGGCCCTTGCACCGCGGCATATGCGGCGGGGCGGGTTGGGTACAGCTTATCGAAGGAAGGTTCTGTGGCGACATAGGGCGCACAGGAGGCGCACGATGCGTGTCGCTCGCCTCCTATGCGCTCTCCGCCCCGAAAAAGGATGGTTGAGCTGGGTTCTTACCGGGATCCCCGCCGGCGGCGAGCCCGGCGTCCGGCGGGGCGGTCCGGGCCCCCGTCGGCAGCTGAACCGAGTTGCGCCGCGGGGCCCGGAACTGCGAGCTCCTCTTACCCGAGACCCAGCTTCTCGGCAGCGGTGGCCGCGTCGACCGGGACCGTGACCGGCTGCGGAGCGCCCGCGACGGCCCAGTCGGGGTCCTTGAGCCCATTGCCGGTGACCGTGCACACGATCTTCTGGCCGGGATCGACCTTGCCCTCTTCGGCGGCCTTCAGCAGACCGGCGACGGACGCGGCCGAGGCGGGCTCGACGAAGACACCCTCCTGGGAGGCCAACAGCCGGTAGGCGGCCAGAATGTGGCGGTCCGTCACCTCGTCGATGAAACCGCCCGATTCGTCCCGGGCATTCAGCGCGTACTGCCAGGAGGCCGGGTTGCCGATCCGGATCGCGGTGGCGATGGTCGAGGGGTCCTTGACGATCTCGCCGCGGACGATGGGCGCGGAGCCGGAGGCCTGGAAGCCCCACATGCGCGGGGTGCGTGTGGACATGCCGTCCCCCGCGTACTCCTTGTAACCCTTCCAGTACGCGGTGATGTTGCCCGCGTTGCCGACCGGGAGGACGTGGATGTCCGGTGCGTCGCCGAGTGCGTCGACGATCTCGAACGCGGCGGTCTTCTGGCCCTCGATACGGACCGGGTTGACCGAATTGACCAGCGCCACCGGGTAGTTGTCCGAGAGCGAGCGGGCCAGGGTCAGACAGTCGTCGAAATTGCCGTCGACCTGGAGGATCTTGGCGCCGTGCACGAGCGCCTGACCCATCTTGCCGAGCGCGATCTTGCCCTGCGGCACGAGGACGGCGCACACCATGCCGGCCCGCACCGCGTACGCGGCGGCGGAGGCGGAGGTGTTGCCGGTGGAGGCGCAGATGACGGCCCGTGCGCCCTCCTCCTTGGCCCGGGTGATCGCCATCGTCATACCGCGGTCCTTGAAGGAACCGGTGGGGTTGGCGCCCTCGACCTTGAGGTGCACCTCGCAGCCCGTGCGCTCGGAGAGGACCTGAGCGGGGACGAGCGGCGTACCGCCCTCACGGAGCGTGACGACAGGCGTCGTGCTCGTGACCGGAAGGCGGTCCCGGTACTCCTCGATGATGCCGCGCCACTGGTGGGTGCCCTTGCTGGTCATGGGTCCTTACTCCCCTTCAACACGCATGATGCTGGCGACACCGCGCACGGTGTCGAGCTTGCGCAGCGCCTCGACGGTCGCCGAGAGGGCGGCGTCGGGCGCGCGGTGGGTGACGACGACGAGAGATGCCTCGCCGCCTCCGTCCGCCCACCGCCCGCCGCCACCCTGCTCGATGGCGACTTCGTCGCCGCTGCCTGAATTCCTGCCTTGCTGACGGACGGTGTCGATCGATACGCCCTGTTCGGCGAAGACCGTCGCGACCTGGGCGAGCACGCCGGGCTTGTCGGCCACGTCGAGGCTGATGTGGTACCGCGTGACGACCTCGCCCATGGGGCTGACCGGCAGGCGCGTGTACGCGGACTCGCCGGGGCCGGTGGCCTCGTTGAGTTTGTTGCGGCAGACCGCGACCAGATCGCCGAGGACCGCGGACGCGGTCGGTGAGCCACCGGCGCCGGGGCCGTAGAACATCAGCTGTCCGGCCGCCTCGGCCTCGACGAAGACCGCGTTGTACGCCTCGCGGACCGAGGCCAGGGGGTGGCTCAGCGGAATCATCGCGGGGTGCACGCGCGCGGTGACGGACTGCCCGTCGGCGGCGCGCTCGCAGATGGCGAGAAGCTTGACGGTGCAGCCCATGCGGCGGGCGGAGACGATGTCGGCGGCGGTGACCTCGGTGATGCCCTCGCGGTGCACATCACCGATCCTGACCCGGGTGTGGAAGGCGATCCCGGCGAGGATCGCGGCCTTGGCGGCGGCGTCGAAGCCCTCGACGTCGGCGGTCGGGTCGGCCTCGGCGTATCCGAGGGCGGTGGCCTCGTCGAGCGCCTCGGAGTATCCGGCTCCGCTCGTGTCCATCCGGTCGAGGATGAAGTTGGTGGTGCCGTTCACGATGCCGAGGACCCGGTTGACCTTGTCACCGGCGAGGGACTCGCGCAGCGGCCGTACCAGCGGGATGGCACCGGCCACGGCGGCCTCGTAGTAGAGGTCCCGGCCGTGCTGCTCGGCGGCGCCGTGCAGTGCGGCGCCGTCCTCGGCCAGCAGCGCCTTGTTGGCGGAGACGACGCTCGCGCCGTGCTCGAAGGCGGTGGTGATGAGCGTGCGGGCGGGCTCGATGCCCCCGATGACCTCGATGACGACGTCGATGTCGCCCCGTTTGACCAGGGCTGTCGCATCGGTGGTGATCAGTGCGGGATCGATGCCCTCGCGTACTTTGGAAGGCCGGCGCACGGCGACACCCGCGAGCTCGACCGGCGCGCCGATGCGCGCGGCGAGGTCGGCGGCCTGCGTCGTCATGATGCGCGCCACCTCTGAGCCGACCACTCCACAGCCCAGCAGCGCCACCTTCAGCGGACGCGTACGCATCATCCGACCTCGTTTCCTTTACATCTGTTGTATGGACCAGTCTCACTCACCGGACGAGCGTTCCTGCCGCCCGTCCGGATCCTGAGACATCTACGGGGCTCCGGGGGTGTCCCCCGGGAAAATCGGCATCAGCCGACATCGAGACGCAGGAGATCTTCCTCCGTCTCGCGCCTGACGATGACGCGCGCCTCTCCGTCGCGCACGGCGACGACGGGCGGGCGCAGGGCGTGGTTGTAGTTGCTCGCCATCGAGCGGCAGTAGGCACCGGTGGCGGGGACGGCGATCAGGTCGCCGGGGGCCAGGTCGGACGGCAGGAAGGCGTCCTTGACCACGATGTCGCCGCTCTCGCAGTGCTTGCCGACGACGCGGGCGAGCATCGGTTCGGCGTCGGAGGTGCGCGAGACGAGCGCGACGCTGTACTCGGCGTCGTACAGCGCGGTGCGGATGTTGTCCGACATGCCGCCGTCGACGCTGACGTACGTACGCAGCCCCTCCAGGGGCTTGATCGTGCCGACCTCGTACAGAGTGAACGCGGTGGGGCCGACGATGGCGCGGCCCGGCTCGACGGAGATCCGCGGGGTGGCGAGCCCGGCCGCCTCGCATTCGCGGGTCACGATGTCGCCGAGCGCCTTGGCGATCTCGTGCGGCTCGCGCGGGTCGTCCGCGGAGGTGTACGCGATCCCCAGTCCGCCGCCCAGATCGATCTCGGGCAGCTCGACCCCGTGCTCGTCACGCACCTCGGCGAGCAGCTGCACCACGCGCCGGGCGGAGACCTCGAAACCGGCCATGTCGAAGATCTGCGAGCCGATGTGCGAGTGGATGCCGATCAGATCGAGCCCGTCGAGGGTGAGCGCCCGGCGCACCGCCTCGGCGGCCTGGCCGTCGGCCAGCGCGATACCGAACTTCTGGTCCTCGTGCGCGGTGGCGATGAACTCGTGGGTGTGCGCCTCGACACCGACGGTCACCCGGATCTGTACACGCTGCCGCTTGCCGAGCCGCTGCGCGACGTGCGCGACCCGGGCGATCTCCTGGAAGGAGTCGAGCACGATCCGCCCGACGCCGACGGTGACCGCCCGCTCGATCTCCTCGACGGTCTTGTTGTTGCCGTGGAAGGCGATGCGCTCGGCGGGCATCCCGGCGTCCAGCGCGCAGGTCAGCTCTCCCCCGGAGCAGACGTCGAGGTTGAGCCCCTCCTCCTTGAGCCAGCGCACGACGGCCCGCGACAGGAACGCCTTTCCGGCGTAGAACACATCGGCGTCCCGTCCGAAGGCGTCGGCCCAGGCCCGGCAGCGGGCCCGGAAGTCGCTCTCGTCGAGGATGTAGGCCGGAGTGCCGAACTCCTCGGCCAGTCGCGTCACTTCGATCCCGCCGACGGTGACCGTGCCGTGCTCGTCACGGGCGACCGTACGGGCCCAGACCTTCTCGTCCAGGACATTGAGATCGGCGGGCGGGGCCGTGTAGTGCCCTTCCGTCATGACATCGGCGTGGCGGGGCCCGGCGGGGTGTGCGGATCGGCTCATCGTGTTGCTCTGTTCTCTCGGGTCTCTCAGAGGACTTCGGGTGCGCTGATGCCGAGCAGGGACAGGCCGCCTGCCAGCACCGTCCCGACGGCTTCGGCGAGGGCGAGCCGGGAACGGTGGGCGGCCGAGGGTTTCTCGTCACCGACGGGCAGCGGCCGGGCGTCGTCGTGGAAGTCGAAGAAGGCCTGCGCGACCGCTTCCAGCTGCCGGGCGACCCGGTCGGGCTCGCGGTGGCGGGCGGCCGCGGCAAGCACACCGGGATGGTCGGCGAGGAGCGCTCCGAGTACGGGCGCGTCCACGCCCCCCTCGTACGCGGCGCGGAAACCGAGCTGCTCGGCGTTCCGGCTCAGGGCGCGGGTCCGGGCGTGGGCGTACCGCACCCGGAACAGCGGATTGCTCTCCCCCTGCACGAGGAGATCGCCGGTCCCCGTGCACCGGGGCCGGTCGTGCGGGGCGGCCCGCAGCAGTGCCCAGCGCGCGGCGTCGTTCCCGAGCCGCTCGAAGAGGTCGCGGTCACAGGCGGGCACGGCCACCACGTGCAGCGCCTCGCCGCCGGCCGTACGCTCCCCGACCTGCGCGCCCTGGGCCCGGAGCAGCCGCTCCACGGTCCCGGTGACGACACGGGCGCGCGGCTCGTCGACGGGCGCGAAGCAGACGGTGGTACCGACGAGGTCGTTCCCGTGCCCGTACTCCGCGCCGCGCTCGTCGACGGCCCGGACGAGCGCGCCCAGCCGGTCGGCGCCGTCGAGCAGGGTGAAGTTCAGGAACCCGGGTCCGGTGACCTCGACGCCGCCGATCCCCGGCGCCCCCTGCATCCGCGCCCGGAGGATCTCGGCCACTTCCCTGGCCGGCAGCGTGGCGGGCCGGGCCAGCTGGAGGGCGACGGCACAGGCGTAGTCCCCACGCCCGCCGGGCCGGGTCCGCTCCACCCGCACGCGCGCGGGCACGGGCGCACGCAAGGCGTCCTCGTCGACCGCGCGGCGCACGGCGTGCAGCACGGTCCTGGAGAGATCGGCGGGGGTCACAGGACAAGCGTATGGGAGAAAGGGGGGCATCCCGCGACCCGGTTTCGCCATGCGGTCACCCTGCGGTGCTCTCCGCCTTCCCGGCGCCGTGTCTGCCGTCGAGCGGCGGCGGGTCCTCCCGGTCCATCAACTGCTGTACGAGCCGCACGAGCTCGCTCGGCTCGAAGGGCTTCGCCAGAAAGGCGTCGACCCCTGCGGCGACCGCGCTGTCCGCCTCGAAGGGAGTACAGGCGCTGATGATCGCCACGGGCAGATGTCTGGTCTGCGGATCGGAGCGCAATCTGGTGGCGGTCTGCAGACCGTCCAGCCTGGGCATGACGACATCGAGCGTGATCACATCGGGGCGGACCCGATGAACCAGATCCAGACACTCGACACCATCGGCCGCGGTCACGACCTCGAAGCCCTCAAGCTCGAGATTGACCCTGATCAATTGCCGGATGACCTCGTTGTCGTCGACAACAAGCACGCGGCCACACGCCCCTGACACACTCCGAGAGTAGGCGGGACGTAGGGGCTGCGTCCGGGTTTTGCCTATTTCCGACCCCGGACGAGTGGTGCGAGCGGTGGCCGGATGCGCCCCAACCGCACCACACGCCCCTTCCGCGGGCCCGCGCCGCGCGCGTCGACGGCCCGGAAATACCTGTTCACGGACACCCCGCCGAAGCTGGTAGTGTTTCACCCGTCGCCGAGCAACACAGCGATACGCCCTCGTAGCTCAGGGGATAGAGCATCGGCCTCCGGAGCCGTGTGCGCAGGTTCGAATCCTGCCGAGGGCACTTCCGAATAGACCTTCTGATCGGTGGAAACGCTGATTGGAGGGTCTTTTTCATGGGCGTGAGATCTCGGTGCGCTCACCGCGGGTGCCGGACCGGTAGCGGTTGACGGCGTCTGCCCGCCGCAAAGCGCGACGTCCGGTTCGGTGCTTCGCGATGTCCGGGGCCGCCTTCGCGTCCGGCGCCCGGCCCACGACCTCGATGCCGCACTCGCCGTCGAGGAGTGCGACCAGGCCGTGCCTGACGACCTGCATGTCCTCCGCGACGAGCACCTTGATCACGGGCCCTCGTCCCCCGGGCCGCCGGAACCGATCTGTTCGGCCCGCAGCGCCAGGTCCTGCAGCACATCGGCGGAGGACACGTCCGTCTGCCCGGAGTCGTGCACCTGGGCCAGCATCGCGAAGGCCAGGGTGAACGCACCGACCAGCTGCTCCACCGCGCCCCCGACCTCCCGGCCGACGACCGCCGCGACCTCTTCGATCGAGGCGTCCTCGGGGATCGTGATCCGGGGCATCGTCTCGTTCAGGAGCGCGGTCACCACGCTCGAATCCGTTTGCACGTCGTCACGGTCGACGTTCTCTTCGAGGAGCCGGCGGATCTCGCCCGCCTCCGTGAGGATGCCCACCACACGCTTCACCACTTCGCTCTGCTCCATGCCGTGAGCATAGGCCTGGGAGCCGCGCGGCCGGTGATCAGTCGGCGTTTCCCGACGCCGTCGGTTCGGACGGACCATGGCCTCTGCCTGTGCCTGTGCCATGGCACCATCTCCTCGGCCACGCCCACGTCGGCTGCCCGGCCCGCCTCCGCCTCTACGTCCTCGTCCTCCGACCGCTGCTCGAAATGGGTTCCGCCCTGTTCAGACGGGCCTGCGCGGCCTGCTGCGGCTCCGTCCACTCTTGATCGCCGGATCCCCCTCGCCCGTTTTGTCGGGATGCTGACCGGCGACGCGACCGGAGGGAGTGTCGGCGTCCATGCGGTGCACACATCCTCATGACGCCCCCGGGGCGGGCCCGAGGTGTGCCGCTCCCTCGTGGTCGGTTCCACGGAGCACCCCTGCCGGGGCACGCGCCAGTCGCGGCACCAGGCCGTCACCGGGCGCCGCGTCGAGTTGCCTTGATATGGACCGATTCGTCGACCGTCGACCGGACGGCTGACCGGTCCGGATTGACACTGTTCAGGGCGTCGTGGAAGGTGATCCGACCGGGTGCCGTTCGAGCCCCGTATCGCTCAACGGTTGGGGGACCGACGTGAGTTGGGATGGTCAGCATTTCGGGGCAGGGGCGAGCCCTTCGCCGCCGTCCGACTCGCCTTCCGCGCCCCCTCCCGCACCCCCTCCCCCGAGCCTGCCTCCCACCGTCGGACCGCCGCCGCCGGGAGGTCTTCTCCGTTCCGTGGCCGTGGGGTTGCTCAACCTGAGCGGGTTCGGGCTCGGCTATGCGCTGATGCGGTGCTGGTTCAGGACGGTTCTGTGCTGGGCGGCGACCGGTGCGCTGCTGGTGGTCGCCCTCCCCGCCGATGCCGACGGGGTCGCCGGGTGGCTGGTCGTCGCGTATCTCGTCGTGCTGGTCGTGGCGGCCGCGGACGGGGCGAGGACCGCCCGGCGTCGCACCGTCGGCGGGTCGTGGCGACCGCTGGTGGCGGCCGGGGCCGGCTTGGTGCTGCTGGCGGTGCCTGCGGGGGGCGTGGTGTTCTACGGCTCCGCGCAGGACGAGGCCGTCGAGCAGATGCTGCTGGACCGGCTGGAGCGAGGCGACCGGAGCGTCGCCGCGGCCTCGGGCAAGTCCTTCGCCGACGCACGCGACGACTACCGATCGGCGCTCGCCGTCTACCGCGACCTCGGCGAGAGGCACGCGGGATCGCGGGCCGGGAAACTCGTGCCGAAACGGCTCGACGCGTACTACCGGGCGGTCTCGGCGCCGTACCGGCAGAAGAAAAACTGCGAGGCGATCGAGCCGCTGACCTATCTGCGCACCGTGCCGGAGGCGATCGACCGGAAGCTGCTGGGCGATCTGGCCGACTATCCCGACGAGCCGCTCGCCACCGCGCTGTACGAGTGCGGGGTGGGGAAGCTGGGCACCGTGAGGACCGACAAGGACGGCCGGGAACTGTCCGAGCTGCTGCGCACGTTCCCCGGCTCGGCACAGGCAGGGAAGGTGGGAGCGGCGGTCTCGGGGAAGATCTCCGCGCAGAGCCGGGCCGTGCGCGGGAGCTCGCCCTGCGCGGCCGAGGAGACGCTGCGCCGCATCCGTGCGACGACCTTGTCGCTGCCGGACAAGAAGGTCTCGGCACTGGCCGGGAAGGCCGACCCCGGTATCGAGGACGGTGCTTATGCCTGCGGGGTCGCGCAGTTCGAGGACAAGCAGTTCGACTTGGCGCGACTGTCATTGACGGAGTTCGCCGCCACGTACAAGAAGGACAAGCGCCGGGCGCGCGCCCGGGACATCGCCATCGCCGCCGAGATCGCCGATACGCGGGCCGCCGCCGGAAAGCACCTGCCGCCCTCGGGCTCGCCGGGCGGAGGCCGGATGGAGCTCGTCATCAGCAACGACGCCCCCGACGGGGTCGAGATCCTGTACACCGGGCCGGTGACGGGAAGGACCAGCATCAAGGGGTGCGGCAGTTGCACGTCGTACTCCTGGGTGAGCGGTGCCACCGCGGCCTGCAAGGCCAGGGGGAAGAGCTACCCGAAGGTGACGCTCTGGCTGCCCGCGGGTGAGTACCACTTCCTGTACAAGCACCGAGGGGCCTCGTCCGGGACGGGCGTGACGAGCTACGCGGACGGTTCGAGGATCCAGCCCGGATACCGGTACACCGGCTGTACGTACGTGAGCAGATCACCCGGGCTCGGCTACGGCACGACGGGCACCTGAGACGGGAGTGCGAGCCGCCTGTCCGCCCATGGGCGGACGGGCCGGCAGGCGCAATTCCGCACGTTCTCCATGAACTGCCCTGCGCATACGCTCACTTGGTCGATTCTTGGTGAATGCATGCCCCCTGCATGAGGTGTTCCTCGCCAGAGTGGCGCATTACATGTGCACATCATCCGGCACATGCTCCACACGCGAAGACCCACATCGCAGGGGGTTATATGAGAACCAGCCGCGCGAGAAGTCGCGCCGCGCTGAGCATGGCGGCGACACTCCCGCTGCTTGCCGGCGCGCTCGCCCTCGGAATACCGAACGCCAGCGCGGACTCCGCGCCGAGCGGGCGGGACGCACTGCAGGGCTCCAAGCCCGCCTGGGCGACCGCCGCGGCCGACCGGGGGGCCACGGCCGACAGCGGCAAGGTCAGCGTCCGGGTGCATCTGGCCGGGCGGGACGCGAAGGGGCTGGCCGCCTACGCCGCCGCCGTGTCCGACCCGCGGTCCGCCTCGTACGGGAAGTACCTGAGCGCCGAGCAGGCACAGGCCCGGTTCGGGGCGACTCAGAAGCAGATCGACCAGGTCGGCCAGTGGCTGAGGTCGAGCGGGCTGACCGTCACCGGCGCCAACCGGCACTACGTCTCGGCCACCGGTGATGTCGCCACCACCGAGAAGGCGTTCGGCACCCAGCTGCGCAACTACCGCAAGGGCAACCGGACCTACCGCGCCCCTGCCTCCACCGCCTCCGTGCCCGCCGGGCTGAGCGATGACGTCCTCGCCGTGTCCGGCCTGGACAACGCGCCGCACAAGTCGAGCCACGACGAGACGCTGCCGCCGCCGGACGCCGTGTTCCGCAACTCCGGCCCCTTCTCCTCGTACTACGGCTCGAAGACCGCGTCGTCGCTGCCGAGCGCCTACGGATCCAAGGTGCCGTACGCCGTCAAGGGGTACACGGGCAAGCAGCTGCGCGCCGCGTACGGTGCGGGTGACTGGACCGGCGAGGGCGTCACCGTCGCGATCACCGACGCGTACGCCTCGCCGACCATCGCGAAGGACGCCGCCGAGTACGCCAAGCGCAACGGCGACGCCCCGTACCGTCGCGGGCAGCTCAGCCAGGTGCTGCCGGCCGACTACACGAAGACCGAGGAGTGCGGGGCCTCCGGCTGGTACGGCGAGGAGACCCTCGACGTCGAGGCCGTGCACGCGGTCGCGCCCGCCGCCGACATCGTGTACGTGGGCGGCGCCTCCTGCTACGACGCCGATCTGCTGGACTCGCTGAACAAGGTCGTCGACCACCGGCTCGCGGACATCGTCTCCAACTCCTGGGGCGACATCGAGGCCAATGAGACCCCGGACATCGCGGCCGCGTACGACCAGGTCTTCAAGATGGGCGCGGTCGAGGGCATCGGCTTCTACTTCTCCTCCGGCGACGACGGCGACAACGTCGCGTCCACGGGGACGAAGCAGATCGACGTCCCGTCCAACTCCGCCTGGGTGACCTCGGTCGGCGGTACCGCGCTGGCGGTCGGCAAGAACGACACGTACCAGTGGGAGACCGGCTGGGGCACGCTGAAGGCGGGCCTCTCCGACGACGGCAGGAGCTGGACCGGCTTCCCGGGCGCGTACACCTCCGGCGCGGGCGGCGGCACCAGCTCGTCCGTGAAGCAGCCGTTCTACCAGCGGGGCATCGTCCCGGACTCGCTCGCGCGGGCGAACGGCAAGCAGCGGATGCGCACGGCCCCGGACATCGCGGCCGTCGCCGACCCGAACACCGGTTTCCTGGTCGGCCAGACCCAGACACTGCCCGACGGCTCGCTCGGCTACGACGAGTACCGCATCGGCGGTACGTCACTGGCCGCGCCGGTCATCGCCGGTGTGCAGGCGCTCGCGCAGCAGGCCCGGCACGGTCTGCCGATCGGCTTCGCCAACCCGGCGATCTACGCCCGGTACGGCTCGAAGGCGTACCACGACGTCACCGACCACCCCCTGGGTCCGAACCGCGATCTCGCGGTGGCCCGGGTGGACTTCGCCAACGGCGTCGACGACGCGGACGGCGTACTGACCTCGTTGCGCAGCCTCGGCAAGGACGCCTCCCTCAAGGCGGTCAGGGGATACGACGACGTGACGGGGGTCGGGACTCCGGCGGCCGGTTACGTGAACTCGTACCGGCGGCGCTGAGCACGGACGCGGTCGGCGTACCGGCCGGCACACACCGACGGCCGTCCCGGGGCCTCGTGCTCCGGGGCGGTCGTCGGTCGTGTGCGGGCCCGGGGCACGGCCGCCGGTCCCACCCGCGGGCGCGGATCCGATCACGCCCGCGACCCGCGGCAGCAGGGCGTGGGACGCGGGGCCCGGCGGTTTCGTTCGGGCGCGGGCCCGGCGGTTTCGTTCAGGCGCGGGCCCGACGGATTCGTTCGGGCACGGGCCCGACGGATTCGTTCGGGCACGGGCCCGGCAGTTTCCTTCGGGCACGGGCCCGACGGATTCCTTCGGGCACGGGCCCGGCAGTTTTGTTCGGGCACGGGCCCGGCCGTTTCGTTCAGGCGCGGGCCCGGCAGTTTTGTTCGGGCATGGGCCCGGCCGTTTCGTTCAGGCGCGAGCCCGGAGCGGCGGGCCGCCACCGCACGCCCGGTGCGGACCCGGAGCGGCGGGCCGCGGCCGTGCGGCTCATCCGCCTCCTGCCGCGTCTCAGGCCGAGGCGCGCTTGCGCGGGGCCCCCTTCTTCGCTGTCGACTTCGTGTCCGACTTCGCGGTGGTCTTCTTCGCCGTGGACTTGGTGGCCGACTTCTTCGCCGTCGACCGCGCCGCGGTCTTCTTGGCGGGTGCCCTGCTCGGCGCGGCCTTCTTCGCGGCCGTCTTCTTGGCGGACGAGGCCGCCTTCTTCTTCGCCCCGGTTCCACCGGACTTCTTGCGGCCGGTGAGCGAAGTGACCTTCGCGACGGGGGCGTTCGCCGCCTGCCTCTTCTCGTCGGCCGCTTCCTCCGGCTTCTCGCCACGGGCCTCCTTCGCCGCCCGGACGCTGTTCTCCAGGGCCGCCATCAGGTCGATGACCTGGCCGCCGCCGGACTCGTCCGCCTCCACCGGCTCCAGGGCGCGGCCCTCCGCCTTCGCCGCAACGAGCTCCTCGACCGCCTCGCGGTAGTCGTCGTGGAGCGAGTCCATGTCGACCTCGCCGAGAGTGGCCATCAACGCGTCCGCCAGGTCGAGTTCGGCCTCGCGGACCGTGACCCCGGCATCCGGTGCGACGCCCTCGGGGCTGCGGACCTCGTCCGGCCAGAGCAGGCCGTGCATGGTGATCACGTCGTCGACCACCCGCAGCATGCCGAGCCGTTCCCGGCCGCGCAGGGCGTACTTCGCCACCGCGACCTTCCGGCTCCGCTTCAGCGCCTCACGCAGCAGGGTGTACGGCTTGGCCGCCGGGACCCCGTTGGCGGAGAGGTAGTACGCCGCGTCCATCTGGAGCGGGTCGATCGAGGCGGCCGGCACGAAGGCGACGATCTCGATCGTCTTGGCGGTGGGAAGCGGGAGGGAGCCGAGGTCCTCGTCGGTGATTGGGATCATCGAGCCGTCGGCGTCCTCGTACGCCTTGCCGATCTCGGCCGCGGCGACCTCCTGCTCGTCGATCTCGCAGACCTTCCGGTGGCGGATCCGGCCACCGTCGGTGAGATGGATCTGGCGGAAGGAGATCGAGTGGTTCTCGGTGGCGTTGACCAGCTTGATCGGGATGCTGACCAGCCCGAAGGAGATGGCACCGTTCCAGATGGACCTCACTGTTCACCCCTTGCATCCGCATGGATACCTGTAGATCCGAAATGCATGTGATTCTTATCGTATGACGCCCATCACAGAGGTGGAGGGACGGCGGCTGGCGCTCAGCAACCTCGACAAGGTCCTGTACCCGGCCACCGGGACCACCAAGGGCGAGGTGCTCCACTACTACGCCGCCACCGCCGCCCAGGCCCTGCTGACACATCTGCGCGACCGGCCGGTGTCCTTCCTGCGCTATCCGGACGGGCCGGACGGGCAGCGCTTCTTCACCAAGAACCCGCCGCCGGGCACACCGTCCTGGGTACGGACCACCCCGGTGCCGCGCAGCGAGGACGAGTCGGCCCGCCAGGTGGTCGTACAGGATCTGGCCTCGCTGATGTGGGCGGCCAACCTGGTGGTGGAGTTCCACACCCCGCAGTGGCGGACCGATGCGCCCGGGACGGCCGACCGGATGGTGTTCGACCTGGACCCCGGAGCGCCCGCGACCGTGGTGGAGTGCTGCGCGGTGGCGGTGTGGCTGCGCGAGCGACTGGCGGCGGACCGGCTGTCCGCGTACGCGAAGACCTCCGGGTCGAAGGGGCTGCATCTGCTCGTACCGCTGGAGCCGGCCCCCGCCGATCGGGTGTCGGCCTACGCCAAGAGGCTGGCCGTCGAGGCGGAGCAGGAGCTTCCCGAGCTGGTCGTGCACCGGATGACGCGGACACTGCGACCGGGGAAGGTCTTCGTCGACTTCAGCCAGAACGCGGCGTCGAAGACGACCGCCGCCCCCTACACGCTGCGTGCCCGCCCCGAACCGACCGTCTCCGCGCCCGTCACCTGGACGGAGATCGAGGAGTGCCGGGCGCCACGGGGACTGACCTTCCTGGCCCATGACATGGGGGCACGCCTGGAGCGGTACGGGGACCTGCTCGGGCCGCTCGTCGATCCCGACCGGGCGCGGCCCCTGCCGGTCGCGCGCTGAGCACTGTCCCATAACCCGCCTCCCGGCCCTCCGGCCCGCGGTCCGGGCCCGCTTCCCCGGAAGGAAGGGTTCGGGCCGCCGGGCGGACGCCCTCCATGGCCGATTCGACGAGCCCTTAAAGAGCACAGCAATGTGCCTATACCTTTTAGGCACATGCATAATTGATTCTGTCGAAAGAAGAGGCGGGCATGGTACGCGTGGGGCTGAGCACGGAACGTCTGATCCGGGCGGGCGCGGAACTGGCGGACGAGGTCGGCTTCGACCAGGTGACCGTCTCGGCGCTCGCCAGGCAGTTCGATGTCAAGGTGGCGAGTCTCTACTCGCACGTGAAGAACTCCCAGGACCTCAAGACGGGGATCGCCCTGCTCGCACTGGAGGAGCTCGCCGACCGCGGCGCCGCCGCGCTGGCTGGGCGGGCCGGCAAGGACGCCCTGGTCGCCTTCGCGAACGTCTACCGCGACTACGCCCAGGAGCACCCCGGCCGCTACGCCGCGGCGCAGCTGAAGCTCGACCCGGCGGCGGCAGCCACCAGTGCGGGCGGCAGGCACGCGCAGATGACGCGGGCGATCCTGCGGGGATACGACCTGACGGAGCCGGACCAGACGCACGCGGTCCGACTGCTGGGCAGCGTCTTTCACGGCTATGTCAGCCTGGAGCTGGCGGGCGGGTTCAGCCACAGTGCTCCGGACTCGCAGGAGAGCTGGTCGAGGACCCTGGACGCCCTCGACGCCCTGCTGCGGAACTGGCCCGCGCCGTGACCGCGGCCCGCGCCGGCCGGAGGCCGTGACCTCCTCCGCGTGTGCACCGACGGCCCCGGCCTCTGCGGCAGAAGAACGGATTCCGCCGGGCTGCCGCTGCCCGACGGGCTCCACCGGGCTGCCACTGCCCGACGGGCTCCACCGGGACGCCGCCACCCGCCGCCTCGTCGGTGAACGGTGAGCCGGTCCGGTCTTCACTGCCCACGGCGCCTTCCCGGCCCACGCCCGATGCTGATCCGTCCGTCCCCCCTCCGTCCGTCGCCGCCGCCGCCGCAATCGTTGTCGCCGTCGCCGTCGCAGTCGTCGTTGCCGCCGTCATCGCCGGAAGAGGACGTTCCGGCTCGGCCCGCCGATAGCGCATGACGGGATCTTTGTCATGTCCGTAAGGAAATGACCGCATGTGGAGGGCGGTCGTCCGAGCGGTGGTGCAGACTCCTCGCAGACACTGCTTCGTGGAAGTGCGTGGGGAGGCGAGGGCGTGTTCGCAGGAATCGACGAGGTCGACTGGACCTCTATGGAGCATGCCTACGGGCCTGCCGATGATGTGCCGACGATGCTGCGGGGTCTGGCGTCCGCCGATCCGGCGGAGCGCGAGGTGGCTCTGGACGGCATGTACGGGGCCGTTCACCACCAGGGTGATGTGTATGCCTGCACGCTGGCCTGCATTCCTTTTCTCTTCGAGCTGGCCGTGGACCCGGGGATTGCGGACCGGGGCAGCATCGTCGAGTTGCTCACCAGCATCGGTGGCATCGATCTGGACGAGGACGACGAGGACGATCTGGACGAGGAGGAGATCGAGGGCGCGGCCAACTACGCGATGGCGGCGGCCGCCGTCGCCGCGGGTTCCGGGGTGTTCTGTGAGCTGATGGCCGACGAG
The DNA here is from genome assembly GCF_044754145.1 of Streptomyces sp. NPDC093149. Classification (NCBI taxonomy): domain Bacteria; kingdom Bacillati; phylum Actinomycetota; class Actinomycetes; order Kitasatosporales; family Streptomycetaceae; genus Streptomyces; species Streptomyces sp. NPDC093149. The sequence goes on along the minus strand of NZ_JBIVON010000001.1, from coordinate 1,267,522 downwards.
GACCCAGGGGTACGGCTCGCCGCGCCCCTGGCACTCGCCGCGCTCCACAGCCATCCGGCGCGGGTGCTCGCGCTGCTGCGGGAGCGGCTCCCGGTGGAGCCCGCCGAGGAGGTGCGGCTCGCGCTGGTCGAGGCGGCCGGGCGGGTCGCGCTGCGCCATCGCGGGCTGGCTGGACAGGCGGCCGACTGGCTGACCCGGCTGGCCGGTGAGGGCTTCCCGCCTGGGCTGCGGCTCGCCGCGCTGGCGCAGCTGGCCCGGTGTGCGCCGGACGCGCTGCCGGGCGATGTCGTACGGGTGGTGACGGGGCTGCTGCGTCAGCTGCGCTCCGCGCCCCGGCGCCGCTCCGCATCGGCCCCCGGGGCCGATGCGCAGGCCGGTCCGGCCGAAGCGGTCGCGGTCGTCGACGCGCACACCGAGGCGTCCGGGGCCGGTGAGCCGCCCGGCGAGGAGCGGGCCGTACCGGTGACCATGGTGGGACAGTTGCGGGCGCTGTCCGACGAGGAGACCTCCGGGCGCACCGCTCCCTGGACGGCGGATCTGCTGCGGACCCTGCACGTCGGGCTCGACGACCGGGTCGCCGAGCGGACGGCGCTGCTGACCGATCAGCTGCGCAGCCCCGACCACCGGCAGCGGATCGACGCCCTCCGGATGAGCAGCGGGCTGATCAGGGCCTGGCGCGGCTCGTACGAGGAGCTGGTCCGGCTGGTCGGTGAGCAGCTCGCCACCCCTGAGCCTCGGCTGGCCGAGGCCGCCGCGCATGTGCTGGAGGAGCTGTTCGGGCTCGCCGCGCCCGCCGCCGACGCGCTGGCGGCCCGGGTGGCGGCCGACCCCGGCGCCTGGGTGCAGGACTGGCCGAGCGGGCCTCCGGGGCTCGGCAGCGCCGTGAAGGCGCTGGCCCGGCTGGGCGATGCCCGTGCCGTGCCCGCGCTGGCCGCGGCGCTGGAGCGGCCCGAGGTGCCGCACGACGTGGGCTCCGCCATCGACCGGATGGGAGCGGCGGCCGTCCCGTTGACCGCCGTGCTGCGCCGCAGGCTCGGGGAGGTCCGGCTCGACGAGCGGGCGTACGACCGGGCCGGTCCGCTGCTCGCGGGGCTGACCGCGCTGCGGGCGGACGAGGCGGTGCCCGAGGTGCTGCGGGTGCTGCGCGGCGCGCCGGACCACCGGGGCGGGTGGCTGCGTACGGCGGCGCTGCGGGCGCTCGCTTCGTTCGGGCCCGCGGCGCACGCCGCGGCACCGGAACTGCGCGCGCTGCTGTACCGACCGGGAGCCGCCTCGGCGACGGAGGCGGCCCAGGCCCTGTGGGCGGTCGACGGCGACGCCGACGCCGTGCTGCCGGTGCTGATCGAGGGCCTGCAGGCGGAGCGCGACCACGAGCGGCGCTCCGCGCTGAACGCGCTGGGCGGGCTCGGGACGCGGGCGGCGGTGACGGCGCCCCGGCTGCGCGCACTGCTCCGGCACGAGGAGCCGTGGCTCCGGGTGGACGCGGCGATCGCGCTGTGGGACGTGTCGGGGCGGGCCGCGGAGTCCGTGCCGGTGCTCCTGACGGCCTGGGAGCAGAACCGCCATGTCCGGGTCCGGGTGGCGGAATGTCTGGCGCGCAAGGGTGTCGCTGATGCCGGGTCGGACGCGGCACACGCGCTGCGCGCCGAACTCGCCTCCGTACGCCGTCACAACGCGATGGACGGCGGATACGGCAGTCACGACACGTACGAGGACGAAAGGCTGCTGGCGCTCTGCCGGCAGGCACTCATGGGGAAGACGGGGAAGGGACCCACCATATGATCATTTTCGGTACGCGGGGTTATCTGTACCAGCTGGCCATAATGACGCTGGTCTGCGGCTGGTGCGGCAATCCGGCCGCGCACACGCTGCGCAAGCGGGTCACCAAGTTCACGCTGTTCTTCGTGCCGCTGTTCCCGTTCTCGACGAAGTTCGCGACGCAGTGCACGTTCTGCGGCGGGGAGCAGCAGATCGCGAAGGAGCAGGCCGAGCAGTTGCTGGCGCAGCACGCCGCCTCGCTGGACGGCAATCCGTTCGGGCAGGCACAGGCCCAGGGGCAGGGCCAGGGGCAGCCGGGACACGCACCGGGCGGCCAGGGCCACAACCCCTACCAGCGCTGAACCGTCACTTCGCGCCGACGCCGCGGACAGCCGTTCCCGGCGTCGTACACCGGTCGGGCAGCCGCTCCCGGCCCCGGTCGGGCACCGCTCCGGGCAGCCTCCCCATGCACTAAATAGGCATAAAGGACTTCCTTCCGAATAAGGTCTATGAGGTATGGACCACGGGAAGGGAGGGTGTCATGCGTCGGGAGCGCCGGGTGCGAAGCCGCACGGCGGCGGCCGTCGGGGTCGCCGTCGGCGCGGCACTGCTGGCCGGTTGCGGTGTCGGCGGCGGGCTGCAGAGCGCCGGGCGGGCTCCGGCCGCCGTCGGGCCCGCCCTGCTCTGGCCCGAGCTGCCGCCCGCCTCCGCCGCGCCGTACGACTACGGCGAGGGCGAGACCGCGCGCATCCCCGGGATCAAGGTGCCGGACGACGATGTGCACCGTCTGGATCCGGTGGCGGTGGTGCAGGCGGGCCTGAAGGCCCAACCCAACCGCTCCAGCGGCACCGCCGACCTGCCCGCCGAAACGGTCCGCCTCATCGGCGCGTGCCGTTCCGATCCGGCGTCCTGCCCGGTGCTGCGGCCCTATTTCCGTGATCTGACGGGCGACGGCAAGGACGAGATGGTGGTCGGCATCCGGCTGCCGGACCACCAGCTCTCCGTACGGGTCTACATGCCGGAGGGGGGCGGCCTGACCCGGATCCTGTCCACCTCGGACGCCGTGATCAGCGTCCAGCTGGCCGGGCGGGATCTGATCATGCGGGCCCCGTCGGCCATCACCGGCTACGAGTACCGCACCGCCTGGTCCTGGGACAGCCGGCAGCGCGCGATGCTGCCCACCCGGGACGAGATCCTGCGGACGCCTCCGTCCCCGGCCCCGCGTCCGCACACCACGACCGCCGAGCCGACCGCCAAGCCGTCCGCCGGCGTTTCCGCGGAGCGCCGGTGAGCCGCCACAGGACGGCGCGGCGCGGGCCGCGCATGCCTTCCTGGGCCGCGACGCTCACCTGGAAGTCCGCCGTCTTCATCACCGTGATGTGCTGCGCGCTCGCCGCACTGCTGAGCGTTCTGGTCCACGGCGAGGTGACGCACCAGACCGTCAGCCAGGCCCGGGAGAAGGCGCTGTCGCGACTGGCGGACGTCACCGTCGCGTACGAGACGGGCGAGGCGCTCCCACCGGGTTCCGGCATCGATCCGCCGGGGCTGCCCGACTCCCTGCGCGCACTGGCCGCGGGCGGTCGACGTGGCACGCTCGTCGCCTATCACGACGGGCGTCCGGCCATGTGGGCGGCGGCTCCGGCCGACGGCCGCGCGCTGGCCACGGCGGTGGACTACAGCCAGAGCGCCCGCACGATCAACGATCTCGACGGGGCGATCGTCGGTTCCTCCCTGCTGGCCACCGGCGCCACGCTGCTGGTCGGCGCGTTCGCCGTCACCCGGGTCACCCGGAGGCTGCACCAGACGGCCCGGGTGGCCGGCCGGATCAGCGCGGGCGACCTCGACGCCCGCGTCGACGACCCGCGCACGGCGGACCCCTCGCGCCCTCAGGACGAGGTGGCGATCGTCGCGGGTGCGCTGGACACGATGGCGTCCACGCTCCAGCGCAAGCTGCAGACGGAACAGCGGTTCACCGCCGATGTGGCGCACGAGCTCCGCACTCCGCTGACCGGCCTCTCGGCCGCCGCCGAACTGCTGCCGCCGGGGCGGCCGTCGGAGCTGGTGCGGGACCGGGTCCGGGCGATGCGGGCACTGACGGAGGACCTGCTGGAGATCTCCCGGCTCGACGCCCGTACGGAACAGGTCGATCTCGACGTGCACGAACTGGCTCCGCTCGTCGAGCGCGTGGTGCGCGCTTCCGGGACGAGGACCACGGTCCGTTCCGTGGAGGGCGGCCGGGAAGGCCGGCCCGCGCCCGTGCGGGTCGAGACCGACAAGCGCCGCCTGGAGCGGGTGCTGGGCAATCTGATCACCAACGCGCACAGGCACGGCCGGCTCCCGGTGGTACTGACGGTCGACGGGCCGACGGTGACCGTACGCGATCACGGTCCGGGCTTTCCGGACTACCTGCTGGAGGACGGTCCGCAGCGGTTCCGTACCGAGGGCGGCAGGGGACACGGTCTGGGGCTGACCATCGCCGTCGGGCAGGCGGCGGCGATCGGCGCCGGTCTCGACTTCTCCAACGCCCCGGACGGCGGAGCGGTGGCGCGCCTGACGCTCCCCGAGTACGTGCTGCTCGACGACGAGGGCGCCCGGAGCCCCGACGATCCGGATCCCTCTCCGCGTCACGAGCAGTGACGGCGCTTCGGCGCCGCACCGCACTCCACCCCACCGCACCGCACTCCACCCCACCGCACCGCACCCCACCGCACCGGTAGCGGACATCGGGCGCACCTTTACGGATATCCGGACATACCCGCTATGACATAAGGGAAATAGACACCACCTCTTGCTACGTTGCGGGACATGACCGCAACGACGGCGGACGCACCCCCGCCCGACCCACGCCTGCCCAAGCGGCGCGGGGTCGAGCTCCTGCTCCTCATCGGGTCCGTCCTCGTCCCCGTCTACGGCTACGCCGCAGTCGGCCTGGCCAGGAACGGCGCGGTCCCGCCCGATGTGGCCGGATACGGCGCGGGCCTCGGGCTGCTCGCCCTCCTGGCCCATCTCGCGGTCCGCTTCCGGGCCCCGTTCGCCGATCCGCTGCTGCTGCCCATCGCCGTGCTGCTCAACGGACTCGGTCTGGTGCTGATCTACCGGCTCGATCTGGAGACCCCGAAGGACCAGGCGGCCCCCACCCAGCTGATCTGGTCCACGCTCGGGGTGGCGCTCTTCATCGTGGTGGTCGTCTTCCTCCGCGACCACCGGGTGCTCCAGCGGTACGCCTATCTCTCGGTCGCCGCCGCCCTGGTCCTGATGATCGTGCCGATCTTCTTCCCCGCGGTGAACGGTGCCAAGATCTGGATCCGGGTCGGCGGATTCTCCTTCCAGCCGGGCGAGTTCGCCAAGATCCTGCTCGCCGTGTTCTTCGCCGCGTATCTCGCCGCGAACCGCAACGCCCTCGCCTACACCGGCCGCAGGATCTGGAAGCTCCAGCTCCCCACCGGGCGGGTGCTCGGCCCGATCGTGGCGATCTGGCTGCTCAGCGTCGGCGTGCTGGTCCTGGAGCGCGATCTGGGCACGTCACTGCTGTTCTTCGGCCTCTTCGTGATCATGCTGTACGTGGCGACCGGCCGGACCGGCTGGATCGCGGTCGGCCTGCTGCTCGCCGCCGTCGGCGCGTTCGTGGTCGGCTCCTTCGAACCGCATGTGCACAGCCGGGTCCAGGACTGGCTCGACCCGTTCGCCACCATCAAGGCGGGCCAGGGCCCCGGTCAGCTGGCCCAGTCACTGTTCGCGTTCGCCGCGGGCGGGATGCTCGGTACCGGGCTCGGGCTCGGGCATTCCATCCTCATCGGCTTCGCCGCCAAGTCCGACTTCATTCTGGCGACCGCGGGCGAGGAGCTCGGGCTGACCGGGCTGACCGCAATCTTCCTGCTGTACGCGCTGCTCGTCGCCCGCGGCTACCGGGCCGGCCTCGCCCTGCGCGACCCCTTCGGGCGACTGCTCTCGATCGGTCTCGCCTCGATCCTGGCCCTCCAGGTGTTCGTGATCGCGGGCGGAGTGATGGGGCTGATCCCGCTGACCGGCATGGCGATGCCGTTCCTCGCCCAGGGCGGTTCGTCCGTCGTCACCAACTGGATCATCGTGGCGCTGCTGATCCGGGTCAGCGACCAGGCCCGCAGACCGCATCCCGAACATGTGGAGACCGGAATCGTCGCACCGACGGCGGAGGACGAGCCGTGACCCCGTACCCGCGAGCCGTGCGCACACACCGGCGGGCGGTGCCGCCGCACCCCCGAGCCGAGACCCCCCACCCGCCGCCGGCCCCGGAGGTCAGGCCGTGATCCGCTACATCCGCCGGGCCGCCGCGCTCCTTCTGCTGCTGCTCGTCGCACTGCTGCTGAACGCCGCGCGCATCCAGGTCTTCGAAGCCGACAGCCTGGACGACAATCCGGCCAACCGCCGTCTCACGATCGCCCGTTACCACCAGCCGCGCGGCAACATCCTGGTCGGCGGCAGGTCCGTGACCGGTTCCGAGAACACCGGTGAGCAGCTCGCCCACGAGCGCACGTACAAGGACGGCCCGCTGTACGCGCCGGTGACCGGCTACGCCTCGCAGACGTACGGCACGACCCTGATCGAGCACGCCGAGGACGAGATCCTCTCCGGCACCGACCCGATGCTCGCCCCGCTCCCGCTGTGGAACGAGATCACCCGCGGCCGGCAGCCCGGCGGCAACGTCGTCACGACCATCAAGGACACGGTGCAGCGCGCCGCCTACGACGGGCTCGGCGGACGGCGGGGCGCGGTCGCCGCCGTCGAACCGTCGACCGGCCGGATCCTGGCGCTGGTCTCGTCCCCCTCGTACGATCCCGGGCTGCTCTCCGGCACCGGTTCCTCCGTGACCGACGCCTGGCGGCGGTTGAACGCGGACAGGAGCCGGCCCATGCTGAACCGGGCGATCCGGCAGACCTATCCGCCGGGCTCCACCTTCAAGATCGTGACCGCGGCGGCCGCGCTCGACGCGGGCGTCGTCACCGATCCCGACGCCGAGACCGACACCCCGTCCCCCTATGTGCTGCCGGGCACGACGACCACACTGCCCAACGAGGCGGAAGGCTGCGAGAACGCCCCGCTCGCCGAGGCGATCCGGGTCTCCTGCAACACGGTGATGGCGGAACTGGGGGTGCGGGTCGGGCTGAAGGGCATGGTGGACGCGGTGCGGAAGTTCGGCTTCAACGACACCGGGCTGAAGATCCCGTCGGGGGTGGCGAAGAGCAACTTCGACATTCACATGTCGGACGACCAGCTGGCGCTCTCGTCGATCGGCCAGTTCGACACGACGGCGACACCGCTCCAGATGGCGATGGTGGCCTCGGCCGTGGCGAACGGCGGCGACCTCAAGTACCCGCATCTGGTCGACCGTACGACCACGAGAGACGGCTCGACCGTTCATCGCGAAGGCTCGCACACCTACCACCGGGCCATGAACCCGCGGACGGCCTCGCAGCTGCAGAGGATGATGGTCGACGTCGTGGAACAGGGCACCGGGTCCAACGCCGCCATCGACGGGGTGACGGTCGGCGGCAAGACCGGCACCGCGCAGCACGGCATCGACAACTCGGGCAGGCCGTACGCCTGGTTCATCTCCTGGGCGCAGGCGCCGGATTCGGGGCAGCCGGCCGTCGCGGTCGCCGTGGTGGTCGAGGACGCCGCCGCCGACCGGGCCGACATCAGCGGCGGTGGCAGCGCGGCCCCGATCGCCCGTTCCGTCATGCGGGCGGCTCTGGGAGGCTGAGCATGTGACGGATGCGGGTGGGGCGGCCTCGGCACTGGAGCGGATCGATCGGGAGGATCCGCGCCTGTGCGCGTTCATCGAGGTGTGGCACGAGAGGGTGGCCGCCGGGGCCGAATCCGCGCGCCGGCTCCCGCTGGGCGGAATGCCGTTCGCGGTCAAGGGCCCTGTCGGCATCCGTTCGTACACGGCCCGGCGGCTGATCGCCGCCGGTGGCCTCCCGGTCGGCGCGACCTCGGTGCCCGGCCCCGGCACGCCCTGGCAGACGTGGGGGCTGGGCGCGCACGGCCGTACGGTCAACCCATGGCGCCCCGACCGCACCCCGGGCGGCTCCTCGGCCGGTTCGGCGGTGGCGGTCGCGGCGGATCTGGTGGACCTGGCGACCGGCAGCGACGGGGCGGGGTCGGTCCGGATACCGGCGGCGTGGTGCGGGGTGTTCGGCCTGAAGACGACGAACGGCCTGCTGCCGTCGCCCGACCGGTCCGGGCTCGCGTCCGCCGGGGTGCTGGCCCGTTCGGCGGTGCACGCCCAGACGTTCCTGCGTTGTGTGCTGGACGGCTACGAACCGGCGACCGCGGCGCTTCCCGTCCCTGCCGTGTTCAGCCCCGACCTGGGGTACGCGCAGGTCGACCCGGAGGTCGGGGCCGTCGTCCGGCGGGCGGTGCGGCGGCTCGTGACGGCCGAAGTGGTGCGGCTCGTGGACCGTACGTGCGTGCTGCTCGATCCGCGAGAGGCGTGGCAGGCGGTCCGCAGCGGGGAGCCGGCCCCGGCCGCCTCGGAGCTCCGACGCGAGAACGACCTGCGGCTCGACGCCCTGTTCGCCCGTACGCCCCTGCTGCTCACCCCGACCACCCCCAACCGCCCGCATGGCCACGACGGTCCGGGCGAGCTCTACTCGACCGCACTGACCTGGGCGTTCAACCTCAGCGGGCATCCCGCCGCGAGCGTGCCCGCGGGATTCACGGCCGACGGCTGCCCGGTCGGCCTCCAGTTGGTCGCGGAGCGCGGGGCGGACGTCTCGCTGCTCGGAATGGCCCGTGCGGTGGAGAGCGCGCTGATTACGGCCTGATCCACTCTCCGTCGTGCACCGGGCCGTCAGCGTGCGGCCACGTCATTCGGCGACCGCCGGACCGGCACCGGCGCCGGCACCGGCCATGAACCGGCCCAGGTGAACACAGCCCGCCTCGGATTCCCCCTGGACTCCCCCGAGCTGAAGGACTTCGTCGACGCCCCCGACCCGGTGAAATCGGTCGCCGACGAGGCGGCCCCCAGGCGGCCGCGGCCGCCGCCTCATTGCGCCGACGGGTCCGCCGCGACGCCCTGCGCGATCGCCTCTTCGACCTCGGCGACCCTGGCCTGCTCCTCGGCCGCGAACCGGTCGCGGTCGAGCTGCTCGGCGGTCTCCTCGTCCTGGGCCATGAGCAGGTCCAGGCTGGAGTCGCCGAGTTCGAGGACGCCCATGTCGACGTAGGCCTTCTGAAGTCGTTCGCCCCACAGGCCGATGTCCTTGACGCACGGCACTATCCGGCTGAACAGCAGCTTGCGGAACAGCTGCAGGAACGGCGACTGCTCCGAGAGCGCGTCGGCCTCCTGCCTGCCGATGCCGAAGTTCTCCAGCACCTCGACGCCCCGGATCCGGTCCCGCATCAGGTAGCAGCCCTCGATGACGAACTCCTCGCGTTCGCGCAGTTCGGCGTCGCTCAACTGCTTGTAGTAGTCCCGCAGCGCCATCCTCCCGAAGGCGACGTGCCGGGCCTCGTCCTGCATGACGTACGCCAGGATCTGCTTGGGCAGCGGCTTGTTCGTCGTGTCGCGGATCATGCCGAACGCTGCCAGGGCGAGCCCTTCGATGAGGACCTGCATCCCGAGGTACGGCATGTCCCAGCGCGAGTCGCGCAGGGTGTCGCCGAGCAGCCCCTGGAGGTTGTCGTTGATCGGGTAGAGCATCCCGACCTTCTCGTGCAGGAACCGGCCGTAGACCTCCGCGTGCCGGGCCTCGTCCATGGTCTGGGTCGCCGAGTAGAACTTCGCGTCCAGGTCGGGCACGGACTCCACGATCCTGGCCGCGCAGACCATGGCGCCCTGCTCACCATGGAGGAACTGGCTGAACTGCCAGGCGGTGTAGTGCTTGCGCAGCTCGCCCCGGTCCTTCTCGGTCATCTTCGCCCAGTGCGGGGTGCCGTACAGGGTGAGGGCCTCGTCGGGGGTGCCGAGCGGGTCGGCGGGATCGACCTCGAGGGACCAGTCGATGCGCTTGTTGCCGTCCCACTGCTTGTCCTTGCCCTTCTGGTAGAGGGCGAGCAGGCGTTCGCGGCCGTCGTCGTAGTCCCAGCTGAAGCGGGCGGCGCCGGAGGCGGGCACCTGCCACAGCGGCGTGTCGGGGGCGGTGGTGTAGAGGTCGTGTGTCGACACGGACGGCTCCTTCGCCTTGCGTGCTCCGATAAGTTCCGCGGCGGTTGCCTCAGTTGGCAGGTTCACACGTTGCTAGACACCGGGTCAACAAGTAGCGCGCAAGGGATTGACGGCCTTGCTGACGAGCAGTCTCATAAGAAGTGACCGCAGGTAACCCACATGTGAGGTGCCCCCAGCCATGACGACAGTGTCCGAACGCGATGTGCGATTGCTCCGCGACGCACTCGGCCCGCTCCGGGACCGCGAACAGATCGCCGAGCGGCTGCTCGAATCCTCGGCCAAGCACTCGTTCGACCCGGACAAGGAACTCGACTGGGACGCGCCGATCGAGAACGGCAAATGGTTCTGGCCGCCCGAGCTCGTCTCGCTCTACGACACCCCGCTGTGGCGGAAGATGTCCGAGGAGCAGCGGATGGACCTGTCCCGGCACGAGGCGGCATCACTGGCCTCGCTGGGCATCTGGTTCGAGATCATCCTCATGCAGCTGCTGGTCCGGCACATCTATGACAAGCCGCCGACCAGCAATCACGTCCGATACGCACTCACCGAGATAGCCGACGAGTGCCGGCACTCGATGATGTTCGGCCGCATGATCAAGTGGAGCCGGACGCCCGACTACCCCGTGCCGCGCGTCTATCACAACCTCGCACGCGTACTGAAGACCATCTCCACCACGCCCGGTTCGTTCGCGGCGACCCTGCTCGGCGAGGAGATCCTCGACTGGATGCAGCGGCTGACGTTCCCGGACGAGCGCGTCCAGACGCTGGTGCGCGGGGTGACCCGCATCCATGTCGTCGAGGAGGCCCGGCACGTCCGGTACGCCCGCGAGGAGCTGCGCCGCCAGATGGTGACCGCCCCTCGCTGGGAGCGCGAGCTCACCCGGGTGAGCTGCGGCGAAGCGGCCCGGGTCTTCAGCGTCTGCTTCATCAATCCACAGGCCTACGAGAACGTCGGCCTGGACCGGCGCGAGGCCGTCGCCCAGGTGAAGGCGAGCGGCCATCGGGCGGAGGTGATGCAGAGCGGCGCGAAGCGGCTGACGGACTTCCTCGACGACATCGGGGTGCTCAACGGGGTGGGGCGCAGGCTGTGGAAGAGCTCGGGCCTGCTGGCCTGAGGTCACCCGACAGGCTCTGAGGCGAAGGGACGTCCGGACACCGGATGCGTGCGGGCGTTCCGAGGACGCGGCGAGGTGCCGTAGCCGTCGTCGTGCGCCCGCCGGGGGTTACGGACGGCCCTTAGGCTTCGACATATGACCTCCGCCGCCACAACCCCGCCGACCCGCGCCTACCGAAGGCTCAGCGTCGAGGAACGCCGCACCCAGCTCCTCGGTGCGGCACTCACCCTCTTCGCCCACCGGGCCCCCGACGAGGTCTCGCTCGACGAGGTGGCGACGGTCGCCGGGGTCTCCCGCCCTCTCGTCTACCGCTACTTCCCGGGCGGGCGGCAGCAGTTGTACGAGGCCGCGCTCCGGTCCGCCGCCGAGAAGCTGATCCTGTGTTTCGGCGAGCCGCCCGCGGGACCGCCGACCGAGCGTGTGCAGCGGGTGCTCGACCGCTATCTCGCCTTCGTCGACGAGCACGACGCCGGGTTCAGCGCGCTGCTGCGCGGCGGCAGTGTCGTCGGGACCTCCCGTACGACGGCGATCGTCGACGAGGTACGGCGGGCGGCGGCCGAGCAGATCCTGCTGCACCTGGGCCGGGACGGCACGGCTCCCGGGCCCCGGCTGCGGATGATGGTGCGGACCTGGATCGCGGCCGTCGAGGCGGCGTCCCTCATCTGGCTGGACGAGGGGAAGCGGCCCGCCGCGTCCGATCTGCGCGACTGGCTGGTCGACCAGCTGATCGTGCTGCTGGCCGCCACGGCGGCGACGGACCCGGAGACCGCCTCGACGGTCACGGAGCTGCTGCCGCTGGAGACCGCCGCGGGCCCGGCCGGGCAACTGGCGCAGCGGCTGATCCCGGTGGTCGGCGGAGCGGCCCATCTGCTGCCCGAGAACTGATCGGTCAGACTGGGACGGTGCGAAGCGAGAACACCCCCTTCACCGGCGGCCCCCTGGACGGGCGGGTCCTGCCCGTCCTCGTCGGCCCGACCGGCCATCCGCCCAAGTGGTACGAGGTCCCGGTACCGGCCGCCGACGGCGGACCCGCCACCGTGTACGCGTACCGCAGGGTCCCGGCCGGTCACTCCAAGCGGCTGGGGCTCCCGCGCGGCTGGGTGTACGAGTACGCCCCCGAGGGCCGTGAGCGGCACAGCCCCAAGTGGCCCTGGTCGAAGCCGGACTGAGGAAGGCGGGCCCGCGCGGCCGTGGGGCTGCTCGGACCGGCCGGTCCGAGACCGAGCGGCGAATGGGGGGCGGCGTCGCGGGGCCGGGCACGCACATCCGCGGCGTTGCCGTCGGTCGACAACTCCCCCATAGCCCGAAAGGCATGGGAGGGGCCCCCTCCGCGTCGACTCCCTCCTCCGCCTTGCAGACGCACGCACCCGGCCCCGCTCCTTCTTCCACCCCCCATGTGCCGGCCGGTCTAAGATCGACGCTCTGGTGCCGGGCACGGTCAGCAAGGGGGTGCGCCATGGAGGCGCTGCGTCAGGACGATCCACGCCGCATCGGTCCGTACGCCTTGCTGGCACGGTTCCGCGAGACCGCGAGCGCCGTGCAGTACCTCGCACACGACCCGGCCGACGACAGACCCGTGGTGGTGACCGCCGCCCGCCCCCGACTCGCCGCGCTGCCCGCCTTCCGGCGCCGTTTCCAGGCGGAGGCCCGCACCGCGGAACGGCTGGCCGACGGCTGGATCCAGCCGCCGCCGGGCGGTCCCGAAGACACGGACGACGTCCCGCCGTGGACGGCCGTCCCCTACACCCCCGCTCTGACGCTCGCCGAGGCGATCGAGATCACGGGTCCGCTCCCCGAGCGTGCCGTGCGGATACTGGGCGCGGGCATCGCCGAGACGCTGTCGCGCGTGCACGCGACCGGAGCCGTGCTCCAGGGCCTGGCCCCCGGAACGGTGCTGCTGGCCGAGGACGGGCCGCGGCTCACCGCGTTCGGCCCGCTGGGCGCCGCGGCAGCCGCCGAGGCCCGGCCCGGTGGGCAGTTGTCCGTACGACTCGGCTATCTCACCCCGGAGCAGGTCGAGGGCGAGGAACCCGGGCCGGCCTCCGACCTCTTCGTGCTGGGCCTGCTGCTGGCGTACGCAGCGACGGGCACGACGCCGCTCGCCGACGGCCCGGCCGCCGAGGGGGCCGAGCGGATCGCCCGCACCGCACCCGAACTCGGCGCGGTTCCCACGGAGTTGCGCGGCCTGATCGCCCGCTGTCTGGAGAAGGACCCGGCCGACCGGCCGACCGCGGGAACGGTCGCGGCGGAACTCGCCCTGGAGGGAGCGGCAGGTTCGGCGAAGGATGGCTGGCTGCCCGGGCGGGTGGCGGCCGCGGTGAAGGAACAGGGCGTACGAGCAGAGGAGTTGACGGCTTCCGCCCATCCGGTCGACGCGCCGGTGCGCGGACCGGCCGACGGGGCCGTCGACGGACCCGAGGACGCCGTCCCGGCCGGTGAGCCCGCCGACGCTCCCGTCACCACGCCCTCGGACGCGACGGCTGGCCCGGCCGCCCACGGCCCCGCCCCGGCCGCGGAGCCCCTCCCCGCCCAGGACACCCGTACCGCGCAGCTCGGGGACATCTGGCACCGGGCATCGAGGACCGACCGGCCCACGACCCAGCTGTCCGTTCCGCGCGAGCTCACCGGACCCGGCGCGGGGACGCCCGCCGAACCCCCCGTCGCGCTCCCCGCCGTACTCCCGCCGGTGCCGCTGCCGGTCCCGGTTCGCCCCGCGCCCGCGCCCTCCCCCGCCGTCGACCGGCGCGGTCTGTTCATCGGGCTCGCCGCCGGGGCCGCGGGACTGGTCGTCGGCGGAGGCGGGGCGCTCGCGTTCGGATCCGGGGACGGCGGCACGACGGACGACCCCAAGCCCGTACCGAGCCGCAGCGGCCCCGCCGTCGCGGGACTGCCCCCGCAGCCGCGCTGGGTGTACACGCACCCGGCGGCCGAACCGTCACCGCTCACCGCCGCCCTCTGGAACGACCGGTTGCTCGTGCTGACCGGCGAGAACGGTGCCGCCGGCGTCGATCTGCGCACCGGGCGCCGGGTCTGGGAGAGCGCCGACGCCGCCAAGGGGCAGGCCGCACTGCCGGCCGGGAAGGACCTCTGCTTCGTCGCCGGCCCGTCCGAGTTCCTGTGGCTGTCGCCGAAGGACGGCAAGGTGGCCCACCGGGTCGGCTACGCGGACCAGTTCAGCGGGGTGCCGAATCTCGCGATGGCCGAGATCGTCGGCGGCTCCGGACCGGTGGTCTGGTTCACCGGCTCGAACGAAGTCACCGTCAAGGCCCCGCCCCCGAAGAAGGGCAAGAAGCGCGGCAAGGACCAGAAGGTGGTCAGGTCCTATCTCTTCGCCTACGACATCCTGCGGCGCAAGGAGCTGTGGCGGACCGTCGTACCCACCGGACGCGGCCCCGCCGCCCCCGTCCACCGGCTGATCGCGGTCGGGCGCGACGACCTCGTCGTACGTCAGAGCCCGGCCACCCTCACCTCCGCCGACGTGAAGTCCGCCAAGGGGAAGGCCGTCTTCCGGGGCTTCGACCGGAAGACCGGGAAGCTGCTGTGGAGCAGGTCGTTCGGCACGGTCGCGCCCGACGGTGCGGCGACGGGTGACGACCGTGGCGTCGTGTACGCGGCGGTGGGCGACGACCTCCAGGCGTTCGAACTCCCGGAGGGCAAGCCGAAGTGGACGGTGAACGGCACCACCGGGACCGCGTACGGGACCTCCGTCGCCTCCGGGACCCTGCTGCACACCACCAACCGCAACCAGGAAGTGGGGGCGGTCGAGCGGGAGACGGGACGGCTGCGCTGGCGGCGCTCGACGGAGGCGGCACCCGGCCCCGCCGCCCCCGCGGTGACGCTCAGCACGTCCGGAAAGACGCTGCTGGCCGCGGACACGGCCCAGGTCACGGCGTTCGCGGCGGAGGACGGGCGGCGGCTGTGGAAGTTCCAGGACATCGGGTCCCAGGACCCGAAGGGGCCCACGGTCACCGCGCCGTACCGGGTGCTGGCGACCGGGAGAACGGTCGTCGTCCGGCGCGACCGGATCTTCTACGCGTTCCCGGTGGCCTGACGGCTGCCCCGATCCGGTCCGGCTCGGACCGAACGCGCCCCGGTCCGTTCCGTTCCGGAAGAAGGACAGCCCCTGCCCGAAACCCCTGGGACCGCATCCGCTCGCCGCCTTCCGGGCGAACCCCGGGCCGCCACACCACGGGGTTCTTGCATCCCCCGGCACCGAGTGACCGTATTGTTCCGTTGCGCTCACTTTTGGGGCATTTTCATGATTCGCCCCGCCGACGGAGGTGATGTCGTGTCGGGCAGAGTCCTGTGTGCGGTCTCCACCGCAGCCCTGGCCACGCTCCTCGTGGCCCCGCAGGCAGCCGCCGCGCCGGTGGCCCCGGACCCCGTGAGGAGCGGCAGCGCGAAACCGTCCGCCGCCCCTGGCCCGACAGCCGCGAACAAGAACGTCGCCCAGCTGCTGACCCAGCTCCAGAAGCTGTACCAGCAGGCCGAGGAGGCGACCGAGACGTACAACGGGACCGCGGCGGAGCTGAAGAAGCGCACGGCGGAAGCGAAACGGCTCAACGCCTCCCTGGCCGCCGCCCGGAGCGCGCTGTCCGACAGCCACGACCAGGCGGGGCAGCTGGCCCGGGAGCAGTACCAGGGGCGGTCCGACTTCTCCTCGTACATGCAGCTGCTGCTCGCCCGCGATCCCGAGCACCTCCTGGACCAGGAGCATGTGCTGCGGCGTGCTGCGGCCGAGCGGGCGGCGACCGTGAAGCGGCTCACCGGTGCCGAGAAACGCGCCCATGACCTGGCAACCGAATCCCGCAAGGTACTGGACCAGCAGCAGCTCCTGGCCGCGAGGCAGAGGAAACAGCGGGACGACGTACGGTCGCGGCTCAGGACCGTCGAGACGAAACTGGCCACGCTCTCCGCCGCGCAGCTCGCCGAGCTGTCCCGGCTGGAGCAGCAGGGCATGGCGAAGGCTCAGGGCGCCCTGGTCACCTCGGGCGCCCTGTCCTCGACCAGACCACCGTCCGAGGCGGGCGGCGCGGCGGTGAAGTACGCGATCGGGCAGATCGGGAAGCCGTACGTGTGGGGCGCGGAGGGGCCGGACTCGTTCGACTGCTCGGGGCTCACCTCGCGGGCCTGGGCGAAGGCGGGCCGGGTCATTCCGCGGACCTCGCAGGAACAGTGGAGGCAGTTGCCGAAGGTGCCGCTGAACGCGCTGCGCCCCGGCGACCTGGTGATCTACTTCCCGAAGGCCACTCATGTGGCGCTGTACATCGGCAACGGGCTGGTGGTCCAGGCGCCCCGGCCCGGCTCCCAGGTGAAGGTCTCGCCCGTGGCGTCGAATCCGCTGCTGGGCGCCGTACGGCCGGATCCGCGGAGCGAGCCGCTCTCCGCCTACCGGCTGCCGCAGCTCCCGCAGAGTGCTTCCGCGGGCTCGGACTCGGGGTACAGCTCGTCGTCGGCGCCCCAGGCCTGAGGGCTGTCCCGTGATCCGCGGCGGATCAGCGCGCGGCCCGCTCCCGGGCCGCGATCAGGACTGACCTCGGCTCTCCCGCACCCGGTCGGTCACGAGGGCGGCGATCGTCTCCGCCCGCGGAAAGCCTCCCGGCAGAACGATCGATCCGCGCCGCAGGGGGTTCGGCAGCGGCTGCACCGTCAGGGAGTGCACGGTACGGAATGTCCTGCCGAGCCGGTCCTTCACCTCGACGACCTTGTGCTCGGCCCGTTCGATCTCGTCCCACGCCAGTGCCGGCGCCTGTCCGGCGCCCTCCACGCAGTACACCGGTCCGGCGTCGTACACGGCGATCCACTGCGCCGGACGGGGCGGGCCGGGCCTCTGCCTCACGGTGGCCCACACCAGCATCAGGGTCAGGATGCAGCCGAAGGAGAAGGCGAAGACGAGGGGTGCGATGAGGTCGTCCCGGGCGGCGACCAGCCCCCAGGTGGTGAGGCCGCCGAGCAGGACGGCGAAGAACCCTGTGACCAGCACCCGCCCCCAGGAGCCGGGGTGTTCCCGGGCGCCGGCTGTGTGCCGGGGCGAGCCCCATTCGCGGGCGCGGGCGGCCGAGCGCATGGTCTCTGCCGTGCTGTCGTCGGGAACCCTGATCTCCTGCATGCCGCCCACCTTGACCGTGGTTGTCCTGGTCATGTCGGAGCGGTGATATTAGCGGGAAGGCTGCACGGTACGCGGGGATGCCGTGACGCCCCGCATGAGCCCCGGTCCGTGGTGCCCTCGCCGGGTCCCGGCTCACGGCGGGTGGCGGTCCGCCCGACGACCGGGCCGTCCGTGGGCCGTCCGAGGGCGGCCCACGGACACCGACGTTCACCGACGTCGACCGCCGCTTCGCAGGTCGGGCCCTTACGCGGCGCCCGACACCTCGGCGAGGTACGCGTTGGTCTTCTCCGGATCGAAGAAGAAGTTCTCGAAGTCCGCCGGGTTGTTGAAGCCGTTGGCGAAGCGGTCGGCGACCGGCTGGAGCTGGCCGGCGGCGCCGATCAGGTTCAGCACGTGCTCCGGCGGTACACCGAGCATCGCGTTGGTCCACTTCACGACGTGCTGCGTGTTCTCCCAGTGCCGGTCGAACGTGGCCTGCATCCACTCGGCGTCGAACTCGCGGTCACCGTGCTCGATGATCGAGTTCAGGTAGGAGTTCGCGCACTTGGAGGCCGTGTTGGAGCCCTGGCCGGTGACCGGGTCGTTGGCGACGACCACGTCTCCCACGCCGAGGACCAGCCCGCCGCCGGGCAGCCGGCCGATCGGCTTGCGGACGGTCGGGGCGTAACGGCCCGCCAGGGTGCCGTTGGCGTCGGTCAGTTCGACCTTGGTGGCACGGGCGTACTCCCAGGGCAGGAAACGCTCCATGAGCTCCAGCGTCTTGGCGAGGTGCTCGGAGGGGTCCTTGATGTCCTGGAACGCGTCGATCGGGCCGCCCGGGATGCCTTCCCAGAACAGGATGTCGGCGCGGCCGGAGGTGGTCAGGGTCGGCATCACGAAGAGCTCGCCGACGCCGGGCACCAGGTTGCAGCGGACCGCGTCGAACTCGGGGTGCTCGGGGCGCGGGCCCAGGCCGTGGACGTACGCGACGGCCAGGGCGCGCTGCGGGGCGTCGAACGGCGAACGGGACGCGTCCCGGCCGAACATGGAGACCAGCTCACCCTTGCCCGCGGAGACCATCACCAGGTCGTAGGTGCGGGAGAAGTAGTCCAGGTCCGAGACGGCGGCGCCGTGGATGACGAGCTGTCCGCCGCGCTGGGCGAACGTCTCCATCCAGCCGGCCATCTTCACGCGCTGGTCGATGGACTGGGCGTAGCCGTCGAGCTTGCCGACCCAGTCGACGGCGCGCGAGGAGTCCGGCGCGGCGACCGAGACGCCGAGGCCCTCGATGCGCGGGGCCTGGGACTCCCAGAAGTTGAGCTGGTAGTCGCGCTCGTACTGCAGCGCCGTGTGGAACATGCACTGCGTCGACATGACCCGGCCGGAGCGGATCTCGTCGGCGGTCCGGTTGGACATCAGGGTGACTTCGTAGCCTCTGGACTGCAGTCCGAGGGCGAGCTGGAGACCGGACTGGCCGGCTCCGACTATGAGTATCTTCCGCATCGCGGTTCTCCGTTACGTGTGACGTGCGAGCCGGGAGGGGGCTTCGGCGCGCTCCCGGGGCCTCTCGATTGGATCATGCCGGGCTCGTGGGCACCGCTCACCGGTCCGGCCCGATCCGTACGAAAGGCCCTTACGGCCTCCCCCACGACAGGGAGCGGGCTCCCGACGTCATGCGACTCCGCTTGCGGCGTTGTCGTCGGTCGACGACGCCCCTTCCCCAAGCTCTCAGCTGCGTTCGAGCAGGGGAGGCCCCATCCGATTCCTTCCTCCGCCTTGCAGTCGAAGCCGCAAGACGCCGCTCGCCGATCCACTCCCTGTCGTGGGGGAGGCCGTCAGGCCGGGGTGGCGTCGAGGGCGTGACCGACGAGGGCCAGCAGCGACTCGACGACAGTGATCCTGTTACGCGCGTCCATGATCACAACTGGTACGTGCGGAGGTACGGTCAGGGCCTCCCGGACGTCCTCGGCCTCGTATCCCGGTGTGCCCTCGAAGTGGTTGACGGCGACGATGTACGGCAGTCCGCAGCTCTCGAAGTAGTCGAGCGCGGGGAAGCAGTCCGCGAGCCGCCGGGTGTCGGCGAGCACGACGGCGCCGATGGCACCGCGCACCAGGTCGTCCCACATGAACCAGAAACGCTGCTGGCCCGGCGTGCCGAACACGTACAGCACGAGGTCGTCGTCGAGCGTGAGCCTGCCGAAGTCCATCGCGACGGTCGTGGTGACCTTGTCGGGCGTCGCGGTGAGATCGTCGGTCTCCTCGCTGGCCTGCGTCATCATCGCTTCGGTCTGCAGCGGAGTGATCTCGGAGACCGACCCCACGAAGGTCGTCTTGCCCACGCCGAACCCGCCCGCGACCACGATCTTCGTGGCGATGGGGGCCCTGGTGTGATCCAACTGCCAGGCCTGCAGCGATTCTTCGGCCTGGTCCTTGGCCCCGGGCTGGCGCGGGGCGAAGAGTGGCGACTCAGAGACGGCGGAGTCCATTGAGCACCCTTTCGAGCAGTGCGCGGTCGGGCTGGCCGGTGCCGTGACCGGTCCCGTACACGCGGATCTTTCCCTGGTCGGCCAAGTCGCTGAGCAGCACCCGGACCACACCGAGCGGCATCTTCAACAGGGCGGAGATCTCCGCGACCGTACGCATCCGGCGGCAGAGTTCGACGATGGCCTGGAGCTCCGGCATGACGCGGGTGGCCAGGTTGCCGTTGGTCAGTTCACGGCGTTCCTCGGGTGCTTCGAGCGCGGCGACGAACGTCTCGACGAGCAGGACGTGGCCGAAGCGGGTGCGGCCGCCGGTGAGGGAGTACGGGCGGACCCGTGCGGGCCTTCGGTCGGACCCGCGGACGGGCAGCCTGCGGGCGGGTTCAGCAGCGGACGTCACTGGGTGCTCTCCATCGATTTGCGCAGTTCACTGCGGAGTTCGGGGGTGAGTACGTGTCCGGCTCGACCGACGAAGAGCGCCATGTGGTACGCGATGACGCTCATGTCGCAGTCCGGGGTTGCGTGCACACCGAGCAGCGAGCCGTCGCTGATCGACATGACGAAGACGCTGCCCTCGTCCATGGCGACCATGGTCTGCTTGACGCCACCGCCGTCCATCAGCTTGGCGGCGCCGGAGGTGAGGCTGCCGATGCCGGAGACGATGGTCGCCAGGTCGGCGCTGGAGCCCCTGGGACCGTCCTGCCGACCGGTGACGCGGGCGGTCTGGTGGCCGGGGTCGGAGGAGAGCAGCATCAGTCCGTCGGACGAGACGACGGTGACCGAGTGGACCCCTGGCACCTCCTCCACCAAATTGCTGAGCAACCAGTGAAGGTTCCGGGCCTCGGTACTCAGCCCGAATGTGCTGGGCGCAGTCAACTGCGTGCCTCCTCGACTGTGTCCCCCGTCTCATCGGTTCGGCCGTCGTTGCGGTCGGCCGGGTCACTGCGGTCGGTATGCGCGGGGCGTCCGGCGTGTACGGCGGTTCCGGGGAACGGTTGGGTCGCCGTCATCTCGGCGATTTCCGCCTCGACGTCCCGACGGCCGTCCTTCGCGCCCTGGTGGAAGCCGCCGAGCCGACGGCGCAGGGCCTCCTTGTCCAGGCTGCCCTTGCGCTCGGAGGCGGGTGCCGTGGCGGGCTTCACGACCTTGGGAGTGCGCTTGGGCAGCCCCTTGTCCGTGATGCGTTCCTGCTGCGGCTGCGACTGCTGCTCCGGCTGCCGGGGGCCCGGCAGGGCGTCGGCGACGGGCGCGGGGGCCGGAGCGATGTACGGCTCCGGGGCGGGCGCGGGGACCGGAGCGGTGTGTGCCGCGGGCTCCGGGGCGGTACGGGGCTCCGCGGACTCGTCGACGGTGCGCTCATGGCGGTCGGGGCCGATGGCGTACGGGTCCGGCGTCGTGGGCTCGGGGCCGTCCGCGATTTCCGGCGCCACCGGGAGCCGGACCTGCATCGTGGTCTCGGCCTCGGTCTCGACGGCGGTCGGAGCGGGCACGGCGTCCGCCGCCTGTCCGGGCTCGGGACCGGCCTCGGGCTCGACAGCGGCGTCGGCCTCGGGCTCGGGCTCGGCAGCGACGCCGGCCTCGCGGATCGTCTGCTCGGCCGCCGCGATCAGCGGGTCGTCGGGCAGGGCGAGCGTGCGCGTCGGCAGCGCGTTGGAGTTGGCCTCGGCGACCGACCCCGGCAGGTTCAGCGCGGGCGCTTCCCCGGGTACCGTCACCGGCGGCGGTGTGGCGGCCGGGGGGGCCTTCGGCAGCAGGACCTTGGGCAGGACGACGACGGCCGTGACCCCGCTGCCCTTGTGGTCGCGCAGCTGGACCCGTACGCCGTGGCGCGCGGCCAGCAGCGAGGTGACCTGGAGGCCGAGTCCGGACCCGGGCGCCGACTTGTCGTCCCCCTCACCCATGTCGAAGAGCGTCGGGTCGCCGAGCCGGGCGTTGAGCTCGCCCATCCGTTCGGCCGACATCCCGATGCCCTCGTCCTGGACGGAGAGCATCACCTCGCCCGTCTCCAGCAGCCAGCCGGAGAGCTGGACAGAGGAGTCCGGCGGCGAGAAGGAGGTGGCGTTCTCCAGGAGTTCGGCGATGAGGTGGCTGAGGTCGTCGGCGGCGAAACCGGCGATCTGGGCGTGCGGCGGCAGGGACTGGATGGTGACCCGCTCGTACCGCTCGATCTCGGAGACCGCCGCGCGCGCCACATCGACCAGCGGGATCGGGCCCGCGTGCCCGTGCCCGTGCTCGGCGCCCGCGAGTACCAGCATGTTCTCGCTGTGCCGGCGCATGACCGTGGCCATGTGGTCGAGCTTGAAGAGGGTGGCCAGCCGCTCCGGGTCGTGCTCCTTCTCCTCCAGGCCCTCGATGACGCCGAGCTGACGCTCGACGAGGCCGAGGCTGCGCAGCGAGAGGTTGACGAAGGTGTGCTGGACCGTGTTCTTCAGCTGCTCCAGCTGGGCGGTCAGGTCGGCGGTCAGGACCTGGAGCTCCGCGCGCTGGACGGTGAGGGCCTCGCGTCCGGCGATCAGCTCGGCGCGCTCGTTCTGCAGGCTCTCGAAGCGGCCGTTGAACTGGTGGAGCAGGCCGTGCAGCTTGCCGTGCAGGGCGTTGATGGACCGCACGACCTGGGCGAACTCGTCGTTGCGGCCGGTGTAGCGGATCGGTTCGGCGTTGTCGGGCTCGGCGACGAGGCGGGCGGCACCGATCCGCAGGACGGCGAGCGGCTGGGTGAGGGTGCGGGCCACGGCGGTGGAGACACCGACGGCGATCAGCAGACAACCGCCGAGCAGCGCGATCCGCAGTTCGAGCGCGGTGACGTCGTCGTCGCGCAGTTGCTCCAGGCGCTGGACCTGTGCGGTGCCGAGGGCGGATTCGACGCCCCGCATCCGGTCGATCCGGGCGGAGAGGGCCGCCGCGACCTTCTTGCTGTTGGTCTGCTGGTCGGATTCGGACAGCTCGGGGCGGTCGGTGAGGGAGTTGAGGTACTTCTCCGCGCTGTCGACCTCGGGGCCGGTGACGGTGGACGACAGCTTGTCGCGGGCGGTGGTGCCCGCGACCTGGTCGAAGTCGGCGAGCGAGGCGAGTTCGCCGACGCGGGCCTGCTGGGCGGCGGCGCTCAGCTCGTCACGGGTGCGGTCGTCCTTGCTGCTGCCCTGGTCCTGGGCCTGGACGGGCAGCCCGGTGATCGGGTCGATCTGCGGGGTCGTGACGGGACGGGGCACGGAGAGCGCGGCGAGCAGCAGCCCGCGGGTGGCGGAGGCCTGCTCGGTGGCCCGGCCGAGCGCGAGCGGCGCGCGGGTGGCCCCGGCGGCGCGCGGCGGGGTCTTCTCGGCGAGTTCGTCGGCGAGGTCGTGGAGCTTGGTGATGACCTCGGTGTACGCCTGGTGGGCCTGCAGTGCCGAGCCCTTGCCGCTGAGCGCGTCGCGGCGCAGCGAGGGAATGGTCGAGAGATCGCGGCGCAGCGCGGCCGGGGCCGCGTCCCTGATCTCGTCCACCTGCTGATCGACGCGGGCGCTCCGGCTGCCGGAGTCGCCCTTGCCCTTCGACGCCGGGCCGGACTGCTCGTCACGGCCGGCCGCGATGTAGGCGGTGACCTCGTCACGCTCGTCCGCGAGGGCGTGCGCGAGCGCGATGGCCTGCTGGTTCAGCTCGGCGAGAGTGACCAGCCGCTGCGACTCGTTCAGGTCCGAGGAAGCGCTGAGGGCCGCGGGCGCGCCCGCGGCGATGACGGTGATACCGACCACCGCGACACCGGCGACCAGCCGGCTGCGTACGCGCACGGTGCGCCGGGTGCCCTCGCTCTCGGCGGGTACCGGTGACGTCACCCCGGAACCGCTGTGCTTGCTGCCCTTGCTCCGAGGCCGCTTCTTCTGCACCGGTGCTCGCAATCTTGACTCGTCCGCCCTTGAAGCAGAGGTGACGCACGATCACATGTGAACGAGCACCCCGACCCCTGTACGGCTTCTGACCATTCCAGTGCTTTTGAGAGGGGGGCGCGCATCAACCACTCCGCCACCTGAACGAGTGAACAACACTCCGGAGTTGACGAACAAGTCTCCCCCCGAGGCGCGCGCGGCACACCTGGAGCTTCGGCTGGAACTTCCGCCCCGGCTTTGGCAGGATGCCCGCCCGCACGCCGCCCGGAGCCATTCCTTCCGTTCGGGACACCCGCCTGACCTGGCGGTACAGGCCGATTCTGATCCATGCAGGGCCCGTGAAGACATCGTGCAGACTGACCGCATGCGCATCGAACTCGCCACCGTCGCCGGCAGCCCCGACCGCCCGAACGAGGACTGGGCGGCCACCACCGTCCCCGCTTCGGGCCAGGGCGGGGCGCTGGTCCTGCTCGACGGGGTGACCCCGCCGAGAGGTGACGACGGTTGTGTGCACTCGGTGCCCTGGTTCACCGCACGGCTCGGCGGCGCGCTGGTCGAACTGTCCGGTTCGCGGCGGGATCTGACCCTCCAGGAGATCCTGGCCGAGTCCATTCGGCGCACCGCCGACGCGCACCGCCACCTGTGTGACCTTTCTCACGTACGGACACCGCAGGCGACGGTCGTCATGGCGCGCTGGGACGAACGCGAGATCGAGCACCTCGTACTGTCCGATTCCGTCCTGCTGTTCGAGGCGCCCGACGGAAGCGTGCGCCCCCTGCTCGACGACCGGCTGGACCGCCTGCCACCGGGCGCGCTCGCCGGCGAGGCGATCGCCGACGCACAGGCGCGGAACAAGGAGGGCGGCTTCTTCACCGCCGCCGCGGACCCGTCCGTGGCGGCCCGTGCGGTCACCGGGCGCACCCCCGTCGCCCGGGTGCGGGCGCTCGCCGCACTGACCGACGGGGCGGCCCGCTGGACCGAGATGTTCCGCGAAGGCGACTGGGCGGACTGCCTCGGGGTGCTCCGCAAGGAGGGGACGCAGGGGCTGATCGACCGCGTCCGGGCCCTGGAGGACGCGGACACGGAGCGCACACGGCTGCGCCGCAGCAAGACCCATGACGACGCGACGGCGGTCTACGCGGTGCTGTGACGCCGTACCGGGACGGGGCGCGCCGCCGGGAGCGGGCAGGCGCGGACGTCAACCCTCGGCGCGGGCGTTCAGGTGATGCAGCAGCCGGGCCAGTTCGGCCACCTCGGCCCGGTCCCAGTCGGCGAGCTTGCGCACATAGCGCTCGCGGCGGGCGTCGCGGACGCTGCGATAGCGGGCCAGCCCCTCGGCGGTGAGGTGGACGAGATAAGCGCGGCCGTCGGCCGGGTCGGGCTCGCGCGCCACCAGTCCGAGGTCTTCCAGGGCGCGGAGTTGACGGCTCATCGTCGCCTTGCCGACGCCGAAGTAGGCGGCCAGATCGGTGGCCCGTTGCCGTCCGGCCGACTCCAGCCGGACGAGAAGTCCGTACGCGGCGGCCTCCAGTTCGGGGTGTACCTCGCGCGCCATTTCGCCGGAGTTGGCCCGCGCCCGCCGCAGAAATACGGCCAACTCCCGCTCCAGGGCCAGGAATGCGTGGTCCACACCACTTTCTCCGGTCGCGCCGGGTTCACTGCCGCTTTCGCTCCCGTGCACGTCAACACCCCTCATTAGCTTTCCTGCCGCTGAAAGTTTCTTTCGCCGCTGGTCATCGCCGCAGCTTGGCCAGTATTTCGCAGGCGTAGACCAACGGCGGCGCCCAGGCCCCCTTCCGCAGCACAGGTCTACGTGCGTAGCGTCATGCATGGCATGTCCACACCATGACATGCCGACAGGGGTGCGCCCGACGCCCCCTGGGATCAGCGCGTCCCCCCACCAAGGCCTCGGAGGCACTCACATGCCGGTGCTCAGATCCGGATCCGGAACGTCCCGCCGCTCGCGCTTCGCGGCGGCCGGAACCCTGCTCGCAGCCCTTTCCCTCCTCCTCACCCTGCCCGGCGCGGCGAGCGCCGCGGGCACCCACGACTCCGCCGTCGCGGCCAAGAAGCCCGCGCGGGGCACGGCCACGATGGGCATGGGCGTCGCCGCCCACGACGGCCAGGGCGAACTGCCGCGCAACACCCTCGCCGCCCAGACCGAAGGCGTGGACGTCGCCAGCTACCAGGGCAACGTCGACTGGCCGACCCTCTGGAACAGCGGCGTGAAGTGGGCCTACACCAAGGCCACCGAGGGCACTTACTACACGAACCCGTACTTCGCCCAGCAGTACAACGGCTCGTACAACGTCGGCATGATCCGGGGCTCGTACCACTTCGCCACCCCGAACACCACGAGCGGCGCCGTCCAGGCCAACTACTTCGTGGACCACGGGGGCGGCTGGTCCAAGGACGGCAAGACCCTGCCGGGCGCGCTCGACATCGAGTGGAACCCTTACGGCGCCCAGTGCTACGGCCTGAGCCAGGCCGCCATGGTGTCCTGGATCCGTGACTTCGTGAACACCTACAAGGCGCGCACCGGACGCGACGCGGTCATCTACACCGCGACCAGCTGGTGGCAGACCTGCACCGGGAACAACGCGAGCTTCGGCACCACCAACCCGCTGTGGGTGGCCCGGTACAACAGCACGGTCGGCGAACTCCCGGCCGGCTGGGGCTACTACACGATGTGGCAGTACACCTCGTCCGGCCCGTACGTCGGCGACCACAGCCACTTCAACGGCGCGCTCGACCGCGTACAGGCCCTCGCCAACGGCTGAGCCGGCCCGCCGCTGCCGCGCGGCACACCGCTTCGCACGACCGAGCCCCCGGTGACCCACCCAATCACCGGGGGCTCCGCCCTGTTCGCGCCCATGACCAGGCCGTTCGGCCCCCGAGCGGGCGCCGGACACCCCTATGAATCCGGTGTATACGCTGTGTGTATAGTCCTTCTCCGCCGCACATCGCACGCCCTGTTCAGCCACGGAGGAGTGACCCGCCTTGCCCATGAAGACGAAGTCGATCGGTGCGGGGTTGGCCGCTGCCCTTGTGACGGCACTCACCCTGACGCTCAGCGGCTGCTCCATGCAGACCACCGCACCGGCCTCGGCGCGTGGCGACGCGGGCTCCGACGCCAAGGGCTCCTTCGGCCCGGTGGACTGCCGCAAGGCCAAGTGCATAGCGCTGACCTTCGACGCGGGACCGGGCGAGGACACCCCGCACCTGCTGGACGTCCTCAAGGAGAGGAAGGTGCACGCGACCTTCTTCCTGCTGGGCAAGAACCACGTCAAGAAGCACCCCGACACCGTGCGCAGGCTCGCGGCCGAGGGGCACGAGGTGGCCAACCACACCTGGTCCCACGAGATCCTGACGGACAAGAAGCCCGCCGAGATACGCGCCGAGCTGGAGAAGACGCAGGACGCGATAGCGGAGATCACCGGCAAGAAGCCGCGGCTGATGCGCCCGCCGCAGGGCCGTACCGACGACACCGTCTCGGGGATCAGCAAGGACCTGGGGCTCTCCCAGATCCTGTGGAGCGCCACCGCCAAGGACTACTCCACCACCGACTCGGCGCTGATCGAGAAGCGCATCCTGGACCAGGCGAGCAAGGACGGCATCATCCTGCTGCACGACATCTACAAGGGGACGGTGCCCGCGGTGCCCGGCATCATCGACGCGCTGAAGAAGCAGGGCTACACCTTTGTCACCGTCCCGCAGCTGATGGCGCCCGCCGAGCCCGTCCCGGGGACGATCTACCGCCCCTGAGAGCCTGTCGGGTGGCCTTCGACCGGGCGGCCGCCCTGGCACGCACGCTTCCCGCGGGGGAAGTCGCCGGCCGTCGCGGCCTTCGGTGCGCCGCTCGCCGCGCGGCCTTCACGGGCCGACCCGCCCGCCCGCACACGCGGAACGGCCCGCCCACCCGTTGCCGGGGAGGCAGGCCGTCCGTACCGGTCGCGCACGTGGTGCCACGTCCGTCACGCCGTGGCGGCTACGCCGCGGCCGGGATCCTCTCCTCGGGCCTGGCCGCGGAGACCGGCGCGAGAGCGATCTCCAGCACCTGGCGGACGTCCGTCACCGGGTGGACCTCCAGGGTGTCCAGGACCTCGGCCGGAACATCGTCCAGGTCGGCCTCGTTCCGCTTCGGGATCACCACGGTGGTGATCCCGGCCCGGTGCGCGGCCAGCAGCTTCTGCTTCAGGCCGCCGATCGGCAGCACCCGTCCGGTCAGCGAGACCTCACCGGTCATCGCCACATCCGTACGGACCAGCCGTCCGGAGAGCAGCGAGGCCAGTGCCGTCGTCATGGTGATGCCGGCGCTCGGGCCGTCCTTGGGGACCGCGCCCGCGGGGAAGTGGATGTGCACGCCGCGGTCCTTCAGGTCCGCGACCGGCAGTTCCAGTTCCGCGCCGTGCGACCGCAGGAAGCTCAGCGCGATCTGCGCGGACTCCTTCATCACGTCGCCGAGCTGACCGGTCAGGGTCAGTCCGGAAGCCCCGGTCTCCGGGTCGGCCAACGACGCCTCCACGAACAGCACGTCGCCACCCGCTCCGGTCACCGCGAGCCCGGTGGCCACGCCCGGCACCGAGGTCCGGCGCTCGGCCGGGTCCTGGGCGGACTCGGGGACGTGGTGCGGCCGTCCGATCAGGCCGCGCAGATCCGCTTCGGTGACCGTGAACGGAAGCTCCCGGTCGCCCAGTTCGTGCTGGGCCGCGACCTTGCGGAGCAGCCGGGCGACGGCCCGCTCCAGGTTCCGTACGCCCGCTTCACGGGTGTACTCGCCGGCCAGCTTGCGCAGCGCGGACTCGTCGAGCGTCACCTCGCCCTCCTCCAGACCGGCCCGCTCCAGCTGGCGCGGGAGCAGGTGGTCGCGGGCGATGACGACCTTCTCGTCCTCGGTGTAGCCGTCGAGCCGAACCAGTTCCATCCGGTCCAGCAGGGCTTCCGGGATGGCTTCGAGCACATTGGCGGTGGCCAGAAACACGACGTCGCTGAGGTCGAGTTCGACCTCCAGGTAGTGGTCGCGGAAGGTGTGGTTCTGGGCCGGGTCGAGGACTTCGAGGAGGGCGGCGGCCGGGTCGCCCCGGAAGTCCGAGCCGACCTTGTCGATCTCGTCGAGCAGGACGACCGGGTTCATCGAACCGGCCTCCTTGACGGCCCGCACGATACGCCCCGGCAGGGCGCCGACGTAGGTACGCCGATGGCCGCGGATCTCCGCCTCGTCCCGCACACCGCCGAGCGCGACGCGGACGAACTTGCGTCCCATGGCGTGCGCGACGGACTCGCCGAGCGAGGTCTTGCCCACGCCCGGAGGCCCCACCAGCGCCAGCACGGCGCCGCCGCGCCGCCCGCCGACGACGCCGAGGCCGCGGTCGGAACGCCGCTTGCGGACCGCCAGGTACTCGGTGATGCGTTCCTTCACGTCCTGCAGGCCCGCGTGCTCGGCGTCGAGGATCTCCTGGGCCCCGCGGATGTCGTAGGCGTCCTCGGTCCGCTCGGTCCAGGGCAGTTCGAGGACGGTGTCGAGCCAGGTCCTGATCCAGGAGCCCTCGGGGCTCTGGTCGGACGAACGCTCCAGCTTGTCGACCTCCTTGAGCGCCGCCTCGCGGACGTGCTCGGGAAGATCGGCGGCCTCGACGCGCGCCCGGTAGTCGTCGGACTCGTCCCCCGGGTCCCCGTTGAGCTCGGAGAGCTCCTTGCGTACGGCTTCGAGCTGCCGCCGCAGCAGGAATTCGCGCTGCTGCTTGTCGACGCCCTCCTGGACGTCCTTGGCGATGGACTCGGCGACGTCCTGCTCGGCGAGGTGCTCGCCGAGCCACTGGATGGCGAGCTTCAACCGGGCGACCGCGTCCACGGTCTCCAGGAGCTGCACCTTCTGGGCAGTGGTGAGGAAGGGTGAGTATCCGGAATTGTCGGCGAGTGCGGAGATGTCCTCGATCTGCTGGACCCGGTCCACGACCTGCCAGGCCCCGCGCTTCTTCAGCCAGCTGGTGGCGAGTGCCTTGTACTCCTTGACCAGCTCGGCGGCGGCTCCGGGCATGGGGCCTCCCCGGCCGAGCTTGTTCGAGGCTGGGGAAGGGTCGGGGACGACCGCGTCGACCCGGGTCCCCTCCACCCAGAGCGCGGCCCCCGGTCCGCTGGTCCCGGCCCCGATCCGTACCCGGCCACGGCCGCGGATGAGCGCGCCCGGATCTCCGTCCGAAAGCCGTCCGACCTGCTCGACGGTGCCGATGACACCGGTGCCGGTGTACGTCCCGTCGATCCGCGGCACCAGAAGCACCTCGGGCTTGCCGCCCCCCTCGCGGGCCGCGGCCTGCGCGGCCTCCACGGCGGCGCGCACATCGGTGTCGGACAGGTCCAGAGGCACCACCATCCCGGGCAGCACGACTTCGTCGTCGAGCGGCAGCACAGGCAGGGCGAGCGGAGTGACCGCATTGGACTCGGTAGCCATGATCTCCCCTTCAGCAGTCAAGTTGAGCTATGAAGACTCAATGCTCCTGAGCCGCCCATTGTTCCCCGGGGCACGTTCGCTGTGAGCGATCACCGAGAGGCACTCGCCGCTCACGGATCCGACGGGCCCGTCCCGGCCGCGGGCCTGTACATGGTGAACCTCGCGCGCCTCCGCTTCAGTCCCACGGGCGGTGATCGATTGCTCCGTCGGCGCTCCGGCCGGGCCGCCGGAGAAGCGGAACCCCCGGAAAACCGTGCGGCAGCCGCACCGGGCAGCGGGCAGAGTGCCGGCGCCACTCCGCTGCTCGCCCGCGAGACCGACGGGGAGCTGCTCCACCTCTCGCTCCCCCGCCGGCGGCGAAGGGCCGCCGAGGCCGCCACCGGCGGCGGGCGAAACCTCGGCCGCGACTCCGCCCGCCGCATCGTCCGCCCGGTCGGGCTTCACACCCCGGTCATGCCGCAGTGGGGTGGCTGGACCAGCGGTCCGGTGGAGTCGGCCGAGGTGTTCGCCCGCCACTGCCCGGACCGTCCGGCGCGGATCGGGCAGATGCGGGTGGCCGCGCCCTCGGGCCGCGCCCCCTCCGCCGATCCGGCCGTCCTGGTGATGCTCATCGACGGTCTGGTGCCCTGGCCGGCAGCCGGACACCTCGCGGTGCACGGTGGGCCCTGATCGCCACGCCCCGGGCCGCGACGACCCGGCGCAACAGCGGCCAGCAGGCCACACCCAGCAGCAGCGCCAGCGGATGCCCCCAGTCGGTGAGGGGGCTGCTCAGCTCGAACAGATCCTGCAGCAGCATCGCGCCGACGCCGCCGAGCACCACCACCCGGAGCCATGGCACGAGCAGCCCGGCGAGGGCGCCCACGCTCGCCATCAGCCCGAAGCTGATGCCGTAGTCGAGCCGGTGCAGCGAGGACTCCGGCAGGTGACCGGCCACCACGGACAGCCCGACCGGGATCTCCGTGGCGAGCGTCGCCACGACATGGCCGAGCAGGAACACCCCGGCGGTGCGCCACCCCCCGATGCGACGCTCCAGGGCGGTCAGCACGAGAGCGAAGCCGATGACGTACGGCGAGGTGAGCCCGCCGACGACCCAGAGGGCACTGGCGGCCAGGACGAGCAGCGGGGTCTCGCCGAGATGCGCGACATCCGTGCTCGACGCGCGCAGGACCGCGGAGACGGTGTCCTGGTCGGCGAACTCCATGAAGAGGGACGTACCGACGAGCACCAGCAGATAGCCGAAGGTGAACGGGGTGCCGGTGGGCGTCGGCAGCATCCGCAGCCGAAGGCGCGCCTTGCGCGCATCGCGGGCCTCGTGCGCATCGCGGGCCTCGTGCGCATCGCGGGCCTTCGGGGCCTGCCGGGCCGGAGGAGGGGCGCCCTCTCCCGTGCGGCGCTGACGCGGTATGGCGTCGAGCGGCGGCGCCTCGTGGTGTTCCTCGCCAGCCGCTCTGTCCGTACCCTGATGCACCGCGCGAGGCCCCTTTCCGTACAAGCCCCCCAAAACAACGTCCTACCCTCCGCGATCGTCCCCCACGTCGTCCATGGCGTGAGCCACACGAGGTGGCCGAAAACGGGCCATCGCTGCGCGCCGGGCGTCGGCCACACCATTCTTCCGTCCTCTTATATGCGCTTACGCTCCCCGAGGGGCATGTTCCTCGACGGCGCACCCCCGAGGCCCGGGGCGGCGCCCCACCGGCGCACCCCCTCGGCAATGCGCTGGCCGCCGACCGCGTCGACCGGACAGGATGGCGGGGACCGTGTCCGCCACGCACCGGAGATCCGCACCATGCCCGACATCCACGGCCCCGACGCTCTCGCCCCTGTCACACTCGACCGCCGTGAAGGCCCGTACGGCGAGGTCGTGCTGCGGGAGCGGGGCGACGACTTCGAGATCATCGCCAACGGGTGCTTCCTGATGGACACCTCGGACGGGCGTTCCGAGCGGCTGCTGATCGACGCGGCGCTGGCCGCTCTGCCCGCCGGGCGGACGGCCCCGTCGGTACTCATCGGGGGTCTCGGGGTCGGCTTCTCTCTCGCCCGCGCCGCCGACGAGCCGCGATGGGGGCGGATCGCCGTCGTCGAGCGGGAGCAGGCGATCGTGGACTGGCACCGGGAGGGACCGCTGGCCGCGATCTCCGGGGCGGCGCTCGCCGATCCGCGGACCGCGATCCTGACGACGGATCTCGTCTCGTACCTGCACACGACTACGGACCGTTACGACGCCCTGTGCCTGGACATCGACAACGGGCCCGACTGGACCGTCACTGAGGACAACACCAGCCTGTACTCCCCCGCCGGCCTGGCGGACTGCCGGGAGCGGCTGACACCGGGCGGCGTTCTCGCAGTGTGGTCCGCACAACCGTCCGCCGAGTTCGAACAAGCCTTGCGGAATGCCGGATTCAGTGGGGTAAGAACCGAAGAGGTAAGCGTTGCCCGAGGTGTTCCGGACGTGGTTCATCTCGCACTTCGGACAGACCGATAGGGCCCTCGGGTGTCCGCTCCCCCCGGACGCCCGGGGCCAAGCGCCACAAGGCCGACACTCCGCCACTTTCATTGCACCGAAGCCGTTACACCCTGCGTAGCCGAGAGCGGTCCGCTGCCTTTACGCTGCTGACCGGTGACGGGATCACCCATGACATCCACAAGCGAAGACCGCGCCTCCGGGGGAATGGCCCCCGTGAGAGCGGGCAGGGGCGGGGCGATGGAACAGACACACACCACCCACAACGGTGTCGCGGCCACCCCGGGCGCGCAGCGCCGGGTGCTGGTGGTCGAGGACGACGCCACGATCGTCGATGCCATTTCCGCCCGGCTGCGGGCCGAGGGCTTTCTGGTGCAGACCGCACTCGACGGGCCCGCGGCCGTGGATGCGGCCGAGGCGTGGCAGCCCGATCTGATGGTGCTCGACATCATGCTCCCCGGCTTCGACGGACTGGAGGTCTGCCGTCGCGTGCAGGCCCAGCGGCCGGTGCCGGTGCTGATGCTGACCGCCAGGGACGACGAGACCGACATGCTGGTCGGCCTCGGGGTCGGCGCCGACGACTACATGACCAAGCCGTTCTCGATGCGTGAGCTGGCGGCGCGGGTGCACGTCCTGCTGCGCCGGGTCGAGCGCGCCGCACTGGCCGCGGTCACACCGCGCAGCGGCATACTGCGCCTCGGCGAGCTGGAGATCGATCACGCGCAGCGCCGGGTCCGGGTGCGCGCCGACGACGTCCACCTCACCCCGACCGAGTTCGACCTGCTGGTCTGCCTGGCCAACACGCCGCGTGCGGTGCTCTCCCGGGAGCAGCTGCTGGCCGAGGTCTGGGACTGGGCGGACGCCTCCGGCACCCGTACGGTCGACAGCCACATCAAGGCGCTGCGCCGGAAGATCGGTGCGGAGCGGATCCGTACCGTGCACGGTGTCGGCTACGCCCTGGAGACCCCTGCACCATGACCCGGCCCGGTTCCGGACTGCGTCCCTTCTCGGTCAAGGCCAAGCTGGGCACGCTCGTGGTGGTGTCGGTGTTCATCACCACCGGGCTGCTGATGGTGGCCCTGCGCACCAGGACCGAGCTGCGCTTCATCACGGTGTTCTCGGTGATCGCGACCCTGCTGATCACCCAGTTCGTGGCACATGGCCTGACGGCACCGCTGGACGAGATGACGACCGTGGCCCGGTCCATCTCGCACGGCGACTACACCAGACGGGTGAGCGGCGCCGACCGGCGTGACGAGCTCGGCGACCTGGCCCAGACGATCAACCGCATGGCGGACGACCTGGAGGCCGTGGACCGGCACCGCAAGGAGCTGGTGGCCAATGTGTCGCACGAGCTGCGGACACCCATCGCGGCGCTGAGAGCCGTGCTGGAGAACGTCGTGGACGGGGTGTCCTCGGCCGATCCCGAGACGATGCGCACGGCGCTGAAACAGACCGAGCGGCTCGGCAGGCTGGTGGAGACACTGCTGGACCTGTCCCGCCTGGACAACGGGGTGGTCACGCTGAAGGCCCGCCGCTTCGAGGTGTGGCCGTATCTGTCGGGTGTGCTGAAGGAGGCGAATCTCGCCGCCTCGCACCGCCGGCTGCCCTCCGGCTCCGGCAACCACACCCGCACGGACGTGCATCTGCATCTGGACGTGTCGCCGCCCGAGCTGACCGCGCACGCGGACGCGGAACGGCTGCACCAGGTGGTGGCCAATCTGGTCGACAACGCTGTCAAGCACAGCCCGCCGCACGGCCGGGTCACGGTGCTGGCCCGGCGGGGCGCCGGGCCGGAGTCCTTGGCGCTGGAGGTACTGGACGAGGGTCCGGGCATCCCGGAGTCCGAGCGGCACCGGGTCTTCGAGCGTTTCAACCGCGGCCAGGTGCCGTCCCCGCACGGCCCCGGCAGCGACGGCGGTACGGGTCTGGGCCTGGCGATCGCCCGCTGGGCGGTGGATCTGCACGGCGGACGGATCGGTGTGGCCGAATCCGCTCGCGGGTGTCGCATCCAGGTCACTCTTCCGGGGATCCCACAACCGCGAGGTTGACATAGGGTTCGAACCGGAAGGGCACGTTCTACGCGTTCTCTTCCATGGGTACGGTCCAAGGGGTCGTAGCCGCGGCCCCGCGTACCCGGAGCGAGGCGGAACCATGCTTGTTTCCCGCCATTTCCTGCGCCGAAACCCGCCTTCCGATGTGACTTGCGCGACGAAGGGCGGCCCGGCCTGCATGGAACGGCTGGGGAGGCGTAGCCTTGATTTCCGCTGTCCATCACCTTGTGAAGCGGAAGAGGGCGGTTGCCGCCGTGTCGTCTCAGTCCCCCAGTAACTCGAGCATCTCGACCGACCAAGCCGGCCCGGGTACCGACCCGGCCGCGGCTTTCGGCCCCAATGAGTGGCTCGTCGACGAGATCTACCAGCAGTACCTCCAGGATCCCAACTCGGTCGACCGTGCCTGGTGGGACTTCTTCGCCGACTACAAGCCGGGTACGTCCGGCACGGCGGACAAGCCCGTTCCCGGCGCCGCAGCCGCGGGGGCTGCGGTGACCCCGGCCGCCGCCGCACCGGCAGCCGCACCCCAGGCCACCCCGGCGCAGGTCCCGGCCCCGGCCACGAAGGCCCCCGCACCCGCGGCTCCGGCGCCCGCACAGGCCGCTCCCGCCGCCGCTGCTCCGGCAGCCCCGGCGAAGGCCGCGCCGGCCCCGGTCGCGAAGGCCGCCGAGACCCCGGCCAAGCCCGCGGCGGCACCGGCCGGCGAGGCCCCGGCCGGCCCCGAGTACGTGACGCTGCGCGGCCCGTCGGCCGCCGTCGCGAAGAACATGAACGCCTCGCTGGAGCTGCCGACGGCCACGTCCGTCCGCGCCGTTCCGGTGAAGCTGCTCTTCGACAACCGCATCGTCATCAACAACCACCTCAAGCGCGCCCGGGGCGGGAAGATCTCCTTCACGCACCTCATCGGGTACGCGATGGTGCAGGCCCTCAAGGCCATGCCGACGATGAACCACTCCTTCGCGCTGAAGGACGGCAAGCCGACCCTGGTCAAGCCGGAGCACGTCAACCTCGGTCTGGCCATCGACCTGGTGAAGCCGAACGGCGACCGTCAGCTGGTCGTCGCGGCCATCAAGAAGGCCGAGACGCTCAACTTCTTCGAGTTCTGGCAGGCGTACGAGGACATCGTCCGCCGCGCCCGCAACGGCAAGCTCGGCATGGACGACTTCACCGGCGTCACCGCCTCGCTGACCAACCCCGGCGGCATCGGCACCGTGCACTCGGTGCCCCGCCTGATGCCCGGACAGGGCCTCATCATGGGCGTCGGCGCGATGGACTACCCGGCCGAGTTCCAGGGCACCTCCCAGGACACCCTGAACAAGCTGGGCATCTCCAAGGTCATGACGCTGACCTCGACGTACGACCACCGGGTGATCCAGGGCGCCGCCTCCGGCGAGTTCCTGCGGATCGTCGCCCAACTCCTGCTCGGCGAGAACGAGTTCTACGACGAGATCTTCAAGTCGCTGCGCATCCCGTACGAGCCGGTCCGCTGGCTCACGGACATCGACGCCTCGCACGACAACGACGTGACCAAGGCCGCGCGGGTCTTCGAGCTGATCCACTCCTACCGGGTCCGCGGCCACGTCATGGCCGACACCGACCCGCTGGAGTACCGCCAGCGCAAGCACCCCGACCTGGACATCACCGAGCACGGCCTCACCCTGTGGGACCTGGAGCGGGACTTCGCGGTCGGCGGTTTCGCCGGCAAGTCGATGATGAAGCTCCGCGACATCCTCGGTGTGCTGCGCGAGTCGTACTGCCGCACCACCGGCATCGAGTTCATGCACATCCAGGACCCGAAGCAGCGCAAGTGGCTCCAGGACCGGGTGGAGCGCCCGCGCGCCCAGCAGCCCGAGCGCGAGGAGCAGCTGCGCATCCTGCGCCGCCTCAACGCCGCCGAGGCGTTCGAGACGTTCCTGCAGACCAAGTACGTCGGCCAGAAGCGGTTCTCGCTGGAGGGCGGCGAGTCCGTCATCCCGCTGCTCGACGCGGTCATCGACTCCGCGGCGGAGGCCCGCCTCGACGAGGTCGTCATCGGCATGGCCCACCGCGGCCGGCTGAACGTGCTGGCGAACATCGTCGGCAAGTCGTACGCGCAGATCTTCCGCGAGTTCGAGGGGAACCTCGACCCCCGGTCGATGCACGGCTCCGGCGACGTGAAGTACCACTTGGGTGCCGAGGGCACCTTCACCGGTCTGGACGGCGAGCAGATCAAGGTCTCGCTGGCCGCCAACCCCTCGCACCTGGAGGCGGTCGACCCGGTCCTGGAGGGCATCGCCCGCGCCAAGCAGGACATCATCAACAAGGGCGGCACGGACTTCACGGTCCTGCCGGTCGCGCTCCACGGCGACGCGGCCTTCGCGGGCCAGGGCGTCGTCGCCGAGACGCTCAACATGTCGCAGCTGCGCGGCTACCGCACCGGCGGCACCGTGCACGTGGTGATCAACAACCAGGTCGGCTTCACCGCCGCCCCGGAGTCCTCGCGCTCCTCGATGTACGCCACCGACGTGGCGCGCATGATCGAGGCGCCGATCATCCACGTCAACGGCGACGACCCCGAGGCCGTCGTCCGGGTCGCACGGCTGGCCTTCGAGTTCCGGCAGGCGTTCAACAAGGACGTCGTGATCGACCTCATCTGCTACCGCCGCCGCGGTCACAACGAGGGCGACAACCCGGAGTTCACCAACCCGCAGATGTACACCCTGATCGACAAGAAGCGCTCGGTGCGCAAGCTCTACACCGAGTCCCTCATCGGTCGCGGCGACATCACGCTGGAAGAGGCCGAGCAGGCGCTCCAGGACTTCCAGGGCCAGCTGGAGAAGGTCTTCGCGGAGGTCCGCGAGGCCACCTCGCTGCCGGCTCCGGCGCACACCCCCGAGGTCCAGCCCGAGTTCCCGGTCGCCGTGACCACCGCGGTCTCCCAGGAGGTCGTGAAGGTCATCGCGGAGTCGCAGGTCAACATCCCCGAGCGGATCACCGTCCACCCCCGTCTGATGCCGCAGATGCAGCGTCGCGCGGCCTCGGTGGAGAACGGCACGATCGACTGGGGCATGGGCGAGACCCTGGCCATCGGTTCGCTGCTGATGGAGGGCACCCCGGTCCGGCTCGCCGGCCAGGACACCCGCCGCGGCACCTTCGGCCAGCGCCACGCGGTCCTCGTCGACCAGGTGACCGGCGAGGACTACACCCCGCTGCTCTACCTCTCCGACGACCAGGCCCGTTACAACGTCTACGACTCGCTGCTCAGCGAGTACGCGGCGATGGGCTTCGAGTACGGCTACTCGCTGGCCCGTCCGGAGTCGCTGGTCATCTGGGAGGCCCAGTTCGGTGACTTCGTCAACGGCGCGCAGACCGTCGTCGACGAGTTCATCTCCTCGGCCGAGCAGAAGTGGGGTCAGACCTCCGGCGTCACGCTGCTGCTGCCGCACGGTTACGAGGGCCAGGGCCCGGACCACTCGTCCGCCCGCCCGGAGCGCTTCCTCACGCTGTGCGCGCAGAACAACATGACGGTCGCCATGCCGACCCTGCCGTCGAACTACTTCCACCTCCTGCGGTGGCAGGTGCACAACCCGCACCACAAGCCGCTGATCGTCTTCA
Source organism: Streptomyces sp. NPDC093149 (assembly GCF_044754145.1). Lineage (NCBI taxonomy): Bacteria > Bacillati > Actinomycetota > Actinomycetes > Kitasatosporales > Streptomycetaceae > Streptomyces > Streptomyces sp. NPDC093149. The sequence continues at coordinate 1,229,513 of NZ_JBIVON010000001.1, read as the reverse complement.
CCCCGAAGTCGATGCTCCGCCTCAAGGCGGCCGCGTCGAAGGTGGAGGAGTTCACCACCGGCGGCTTCCGCCCGGTGATCGGCGACGACTCGGTGAACGCGGACGACGTCCGCAAGGTCGTCTTCTGCGCCGGCAAGGTCTACTACGACCTGGAGGCCGAGCGCACGAAGCGTGGCGTCACGGACACCGCGATCATCCGTCTGGAGCGCCTGTACCCGCTGCCGGGTGCCGAGCTGCAGGCCGAGATCGCCAAGTACCCGAACGCCGAGAAGTACCTCTGGACCCAGGAGGAGCCGGCCAACCAGGGCGCCTGGCCGTTCATCGCCCTGAACCTGATCGACCACCTGGACCTGGCCGTCGGCGCCGACGTCCCGCACGATGAGCGTCTGCGCCGCATCTCGCGGCCGCACAGCTCGTCCCCGGCGGTGGGCTCCGCCAAGCGCCACCAGGCCGAGCAGGCCCAGCTGGTCGCCGAGGTCTTCGACGCCTGACCCGCTGCTGCACGAACCAGGGCCCGGTCCCGCGAACTGCTCGCGGGGCCGGGCCCTTCGGTGTGCGGCAGGCGCTGTACGGACGCCATCCGATCCGAGGCCGCCAGGCTCTCAGACGATCGGGGGCTCGAAGTCCCAGTACGGGCGGTTGCGCGAGCGGGCCGAGACCGTATGGACATGCTGGGCGCCGAGGGTGGCCGCCAGGTCGCCCAGCGCCTCGTTCTCGACCTTCTCGGCCCGCTGCCGCTCCCGGACGCCGCGCAGGTCCGCGGCGTGGGCGATCCGGGCGGAGAGGGTCAACGGGTGGGTCCGGCCGAGGGTCTCGGTGGCCCGGGTGATGACCGCGTCCGTCAGCGTGGCCGCGGATTCCGGGTCCCCCACCAGGTTGCGCAGCGCCGAGGCGTTGATGGCACACCCCAGGGTCCAGGGGTGATACTCACCTACGGCCTGCGTCAACGCGGCCAGGGCCCCTTCCAGCAGTGCGTGGGCGTGGTCGCGCTCGCCCACGTTGCGCAGGATCAGGGCGTGGTTGGCCCGCGTTCCCGCCACGAAGGGGTGGTCCTCGCCGAGCATGTTCACATAGCCGTCGACGACCTTCTCGCTTATGCCCCTGGCCTGGTCGATGTCCGCGTGCTCGCGGGCGAAGCAGCTCTGGCCGGCCGCGAACATCATGGTCAGCGGGGCGCCGTCGCCCAGCACCCGTTCGCATCGCTCCAGCACCCGGGTGAACAGGGCCGAGGCCGTGGCGCGCTCCCCCGAACGGTAGTGGCACAGCGCGAGGTTGTATTCGGCTCCCAGCGTCTGCGGATTGTCGTGGCCCATAACCAGCCGGTGCACCCGGACGCTCTGGTTCTGGAGCGACAGCGCGTCGCCGTAGCGGCCGAGCAGGCGCAGGTCGATGGCGTAGCTGGTCTGGGACGACAGGGTCCAGTTGTGACGTTGGCCCAGGAACTGCCGACGGGCTTCCAGAGTCCGCTGGTTGAGCTCCAGCGACTCCTCGTACCGGCCGAGCAGCCGCAGCGAAACGGCCAGGTTGTTCTGGGCGTTGAGCGTGCGTGAGTCCTGGTCGCCCAGCAGTTCACGGTAGGCGGCGAGGACCCAGCCCGACATCTCCAGCGCCTCGTCGTACCGGCCGAGGCCCCGCAGATCGGCGGCGAGGCCTCCGGCGGCACGCAGGTGCTCCAGATCCTGTACGCCGCGCTCGGTACGCAGATGGTCCACGGCGGCACGCTCGATCGCTTCCGTGCCGGCGTAGTCACCGACGGCCCGCAGCAGGTTGGCGTAGTGGTAGCTGAGGTCCCAGATCCTTGGGTGGTCCTCGCCGAGCAGCTCCCGCCAGGCCTTCATGGCGCGTTCGCCCAGCTTGATGCCGGCCCGGTACTCCCCGGAGAGGTACATGTAGCGCAGACAGTTGAGCACCAGGGTCTGCACCGCCGGGTCGGTGCTCCTGAGCACGTCGGCCCACTTCAGGTGCGGGGTGATCTCGGCGTAGGCGGGCCACAGCCGGGTGTCGGTGGGCCTGCCGGGATCCGCGGCCGCGAGAGCCCGGCGGACCACGTCGATGAACTCCCGGCGGTCCCGTTCCGTCATGTCGTGACCGACGATCTGGTGGACCATGCGGTGCATGTAGAGCGACTCGCCGGACGACGCCTCCTCGACGGCCGACTCGTGGGACTCCAGCCGGACCACGGAGTACTGGCGGAGCTGGCTGATCGCCTTGTTCCACAGCAGCGGGTCGTTCATCAGGCCGGAGACCTGTTCCGGCAGTTCACCGGCGGGCATCTCCTTCAGCAGCCGCACGGGGATGGAGCCGGGTGCGAAGAAACTGCACAGGCGGAGCAGGTCGACGGACTCGGGGACGGTGTCCTTGAGCTTGTTCAGCAGTATCGACCAGGCGGTCTGGAAGGCGAGCGGGAAGTCAGCGGAGACCTTGACGACGTCCTGGTCGATGCCGCCTTCGAGGAGTTCGATGTACTCCTCGACCGACAGGTCGGAGTCGTTCAGCCAGCCCGCGGTCTGGTCGAGGAGCAGCGGGAGGTCTTCGAGCGCGTCGGCGAGCCGGTCGGCCTCGGCCGGGGTCAGGCGCGGGGCGCGGCGCCGGATGAAGGCGACCGACTCGTCCCGGCTGTAGACGGGTACCTCGACGAGGTTGCTGTTGTGCTCGCCCCACTCCGGGTTGCGCGAGGTGATGAGGACGTGTCCGGGACCGGTCGGCACGAGGTCCCAGATGTGTTCGGGCTCGTCGGCACCGTCGAGGACGAGGAGCCAGTGGGAGTGCGGCTCGCCGCGGCGCAGCGCGTCCCGTACCGCGCGCAGCCGCTCGCCGTACTCGACGCCGGTGGACAGGCCCAGTTCGGGGGCGAGTTCGGCGAGCCTCTGGCGGTAGAGCGCACGCCGGTCGGCGGGCACCCACCAGACCACGTCGTACTCGGAACCGAAGCGGTAGACGTACTCCGCGGCGAGTTGGGTCTTGCCGACGCCGGACATGCCGTACAGGGTCACGACCCCGGCGCCGGTTCCGGCGTCCTGGAGGGCCTGGTACGCCTTGTTGAGCAGTTCCTCACGCCCGGTGAACCGGGTGTTGCGGCGCGGTACCCCGCCCCACACCTCGGGGGTGTCGGCCGGATAGCGGGGGCCCGGCCGGGTCTCGGCGGAGGCGGGCAGCGGGTCCGTGGGCAGGCCCAGGCGGGTCAGCAGCCGCCGCTCGGCCTCGTCGGCACCGACGTTGGTCAGGTCGGCCGCGCCGAGGACGGAGGTGGCCCCGGGCAACGCCGAGGTGGTGACGGAGACGGCGGCGAAGCGGTCGGGGTCAGGGGCGACGACCTCGCGCAGCGCCCTGTTCCACTCGTCGTGGCCACGGGGTCCGAGCTGGAAGTACCAGTCGCTGAGGATCACCAGGACCTGGCCTCGGGACAGGGTCAGGTCCCGCAGGGACTCCTCCAGCGGGATCTCCACCGGGGGGTCCCAGCGCTGCTGGACCACCGTCACGCCACGCCGTTCCAGACGGTCCGCGATCCACGCCGCCCAGGCGCGGTTGAAACCGGCGGAACTGATGGTGACGGTCTGCGCCCCGGTTGCTCCAACTTGCTTACGCGTTCCGGGCATTCAACCGTCTCCCTGCCTCGATGCGAGCCTTTTCAACATACACCGGAGCATGGTCGCTCCGACCGGTGTCGCGGGGCTGTTCACTGTGTTCGCGAGCCGTTCCTCTGCTGCCATATCACCCTGGTGGTGGCCACGTACGCCTGCGCCCGCGCGAGATGACCCGTCGGGGGCGGACAATCGTCCAGACGGTGGTAGAGCGTGATCATCTCGTTGACCAGCAACCGGCCTTCACGGGTCAGTGCCGCCGATCCCGCCAGCACGGGCAGCACGGCACCGACCTGCTCGCGGCAGCGGGCGTGCTCGGCCCACGCCAGGTCGCGGTGGGTGACACGCCGCGCGGCGAGCGCGAACCGCTGCCAGTAGTCGGCGAGCGCGAGGTGCGAATAGGCGCCCTGGAGAAGGCCGTCGAAGGGCCGCGAGTCCGAGCGCCAGGGCGCGAAGTGACGTGGTGTCGGGTCCTCGTGGTGCAGCGGTACGAGGGAGCCGAGGGCGGCCAGTTTCGTGTGCTGGAGTTCATGGACGAGGGTCGAGACGAAATAGGCGGGGGTGGCCGGTCTGCTGCTGAGGACGGCGCCGAACGCCTCGCGCCTGGTGCCGCTGCAGTGCGCCGCGCCCTCGCCGACGGGCCCGGAGCCGGGGGGCGGGCCGAGCGGCACCACGCAGCGCAGCAGGACGGCCGCTTCGGTGAGGCGGTGTGCGCCGCCGATGCGGAGCAGGGGCCCCACCCCGGACCAGGACTCGGCCCAGGCCTTGCGTTCGTGGTCGTCGATGTGGGTGGCGGCGCTCAGTCCGTGACGCCGGAGCCCGTCCCCGTCGGTGCGGTACGGATCGACGTCGTCCAGGGGCACGGGTCCGATGCCGCCGGGCACGGCGGGCAGGGCGGACACGGGCAGCCAGCGCGGGTCGGCCGAGGAGGTCGTTCCGTCCGGTTGCGCGTGTGCGGTCAGGGGTGGCCCGCCCGCGAACGCGCGCATCGTCAGGTCGCCGTCGGAGAAGGCGATGTCGACCGGGCCGGAGGCCGTCCGCAGGGCGCCCAGGGTGGGCAGGGACAGCAGTCCGCCGTGAGCGGCGAGGCGGGCCGTGAACGCGGTTCCCGCGCGGATCGCCGCCGCGGCGGCCAGAGCGCTCAAGTGGTCCAGGTCCGCGTGGAGTTCGGCTCGGGAACCGGCACCGGCGAGGCCGCGCAGGCAGCGCTGCGCCCAGGGGCCGGCGAGGGGGTGGAGCAGAACGGTGCGCACGGCGGCCCGGTCGGCGCGTTCCGCCGTCTCCAGCAGAGCCCAGTCCTGACGGAGCCGGTCGAGCAGCCGGGGCGGGCAGACGGTCGTGGGGGCCGCCCCGGCCGCGTCGAGCACGGCCCGCAGGAGGAGGAGCCGTCGGGTGTCCTGGTCGCGTACGAGCAGGCGGAGGGTGTCGGCCCCGCCCTCGGTGCGGCCGAGTTCATGGAGCGCGTGGTCCGGGAGTGGGGGGATCATCGGTGTTCTCCTGCGGTCGCTTCGGACAACCGGCCCGCGATGTGGCGTACCAGCCGTTCGAGATCGGCGCAGTAGACCGACGGGTTGGTGAAGCCATGGGCCGCGTGGTAGCGGTGTGCGTAGTGGCCGCCCCCGCAGACGTTCAGCAGTGGGCAGGCGCGGCAGGCGTCGGCGAGCGCGGCGGCGCCTGCCTGACGGGCGGCGACACCGGGGTGGCGCAGGGCGTCGTCGAAGGTGTGGCGGAAGATGTCGAGCCCGGTGGCGGCGGCCATGTCATAGGCGGACTTGAGGGAGTCCACCTGTTCGATCGTCCCGTCGGTCTCGACGACGACGGCGTTGACGGGGTCGAGGCCGAGCGATTCGGTGGCGGCGGGCAGACCCAGCAGCAGGGCGAGGCACTCCTCGAAGAGCCGCACCCGGGTCTCGCGCCGCCCGGCCCGCCACCAGCGGTCGAAGACGGCTGTGAGCCAGTCGCCGTACGGGGTCGGGCGGCCCGATCCCGGCCCTGCGGGCGTCCCCACGACGGGCAGTCCCGGTGGGGGGTTCGACCAGTTGCCGTGCGGCAGCAGCAGGTCCAGGGCAGGCGGACGCAGGGCGAGCAGCGACTCGTACGTCTCGATCGGGTCGGTTCGGGGGTCGACGACGGTGAGGATGCCGGCGTACGCGCCGGGGTACCGGTCGGCCAGGAGCCGGGCGCCGCGCGAGGCGGCGGGCCAGGAGGGGCGTCCGGCGCGGTCGGTGCGCCGGGTGTTGTGGGCGGCCAGACCGCCGTCGAGGCTGATGCCGACGCGTATGCCGTGCCGGGCGAGCGCGGCGACGCGCGCATCGGTGAGCAGGGTGGCGTTGGTCTGCACGGTGGCGTGGACGGTGCAGCCCGCGGGCACCAGGTCACGGACCCGGTCGGACAGGGCGGTCAGCCGGTCGACGCCGGCGAGGAGGGGTTCGCCGCCGTGCAGGACGAGGGCCGCGCCGCTCAGTCGGTGGGCCGCCGCGTGTTCGGCGATCCGCTCCGCCGCGCGGTCGAGAACGGCGGGTGCCGCGGCGGCCGGGCGATCACGCCAGGTCCGGTCCGGGCCCTCGTAGAGATAGCAGTAGCGGCAGGCCAGATTGCAGTGGCCATGCACCTTGACGATGAACTGGCCGAAGGGCAGCGGGATCCGGCCGTCTGCGTGGAGCCCCGGGCGCCGGGGCGCGGGCGGCGTCGCCTGTCGAGACACTCCGGCACCCCCGTGCTGCACGTCCCCGGGACCGGCCCCCGTTGCCGGCCCGGAGCGAGTATCCCTGGCCTGCTGTGCGGGCAAACCGGTCCCGGACCACGATGTCCTGTTCAACCGGGCTCCGGACCGAAATCGTGCGGCCTCTCCCGGCGAGGCGGCCCGGCGACCCGGTTCAGAAGGCGTTGGTGAATCCCCACAGCATCTCCTGCGGTTGCTCGGCCCGGCCGCGCAGGTCCGCGACCACTTCAACGAGCACCGGGTGGTTCAGGGTCCGCAAAGCCTCCAGGTCGAGCTCCAGCAGATCCGGCAGCGCATCCGGCCCCTTGGAGGATCCGTCGTCCGGCCCGCCGTCACGTATCGACTCGCTCATCATGTCTCCCCGTACTGCCGCATCGAGCCGCCGGTGATGTGCTCGCCCTTGAGCGCATCCCGTCGAGCCCGCGTCCCTGACCCGCATGTCCCTGCCGGCACGGCACCGGCACCCGTACCGCCGACGCCCGCACCCCGTTCACCCCTGCCGCGTTCACGAAGGGTGCCCGCGCCCGTCCATGGCGTCGGTGCGGGCCGTGGGCACCCGTCGCTCCTGTACCGATGCCCCGCGCAGCGGGGCATACGCCTGGCCGCGGGCGTCGCCGACCGGCGTCGGTCGTACGCCGGTCGCACACGGCGCGCATCACCCCGGCATCGGATCGCCCGGGCCTCTCGTTCGGATCATGCCGGGCTCGCGTGCCCCGGCACCGTGCCGCGCCGGTCCGGCCCGACCGGACGAGAGACTCCGGTGCTCTCCGTCGAGCAGTCAGCGCTCCAGCTCCGCCAGCCGCTCGGCGGTCGACTCGCCCGCCGCGCCGCCGCCGTCCGGCAGTTTGCGCCATTCCTGGCGGGCCGCCCGGTACGCCTCGCGTGCGGCCCGGGGGCGTCCCGCCCTTTCGTAGGTCATACCCCGCCAATGGTTGGCTGTAGCGCCCAACTCGACTGCTTCTCGGCGCTGTTGCGGACTCTCCAGCTCCGCTTCTGCCGTGCCGGCCGCCTCGGCAGCGTCCCGGAACGCCTCGGCCGCCTCGTCGAGCCGGGCCGGACGTCGCAGGACCCGGGAGGCGTCCAGGTGGGACAGGCCCAGTTCCAGCCAGCAGCGCGCCGCGGTCAGCGGATCGGTGGCCTCCTGGGCGGCGAGCCCGAAGAGATGCTCGGCCTCCCGCAGGTCAACCCGGTCCTCGGTGGCCCGATGCCGCAGCATCAGCGCCCGGCCCAGCATCAGCAGACGCTCGGCCTGGCGTGTACCCCCCGTCGCCGTCTCCGTACGGCAGTCCCGCAACACTCGTACCGCGGCACCGATGTACGCACGTCCGTCGGGCAGTCGGGCGCGGCGCAGCAGCGTGCCGCCCCACTCGGCGAGCAGATCGGCGTGGGCCTTCGAGTCGCGCGGGACACCGCGCGCGGCGCGGGCGAACCAGTCGGCCGCTTCGACGAGGGCGTCCGGGTCGCCGGTGTGTTCGTAACGCGCGACGCGGACCCGGCCCGCCCGGGTCTGGAGCAGGGCGCGCTGCCGCTGCTCCCGCACGGTCTCCAGGGCCTGCTCGATCAGCGTCGCGGCCTCGTCCGGTTCCTCGCCGGAGCCGAGCAGGGCGTCCACGAGGTCCAGCAGGATGCGCACCTCGGTTCCCATGGTGTGCCGGCCGCCGCCCTGTTCGAACGCCATCCGCAAGGAGCGTGCCGCCTGTGCGGCGTACACCCGGGACTGTTCGGCGTCGACGGTGGCCCCGGCCAGCTTCAGCAGGGTGCGGCCGTGCGCCAGCGGCAGGGCGCTGGGCCGGTTCTCCTGGTCGGGCCAGACATCGGCGAACGCCTCCAGCATCCCGTACGCGGCCTGCAGCAGAGCGGTGTCGCCGTCGAGCCTCCACTGTGCCTCCAGGGCCCGGACCCGCTCCAGGGTGAGCCGGAGCGCCTCGGCGGGTTCCAGACCGGGGTCCGAGCAGGCTGCCGTGTACTCGCGGTCGGCGCGGCGCAGCAGTTCCAGTGCGCCGCGCCGGTCACCGCGCCGCCGCCGGTCGTCCGCCGCGGCATGCAGCACCTTGGCCAGCACGGCTCGTTCGCGCACGGCTCCGGGGTGCGCGGCGGCCCGTTCGGCGGCGTACTCCGCCTCGCGGAGCAGCTCGGCGTCCCCCTGCACCTCCCACAGCCTCAGGACGCAGCGCGAGTACTCCGCCCACAGCTCGGGATCGGTCCCGGGCTGCTCCTCGCGCTCCGTGGCGCCCCTCAGCAGCTGCACGGCGTCGATCAGGTACTGCACCATGCTGTCCGATTCGAAATGCCGTACCAGGACGCGGGCGCTCTCCACCGCCGCGTTCGGTGTCTGGACGGCGCCGCGGTGGGCGACCCGGCCGGTCTCCCTCACGAACTGCTCGGGCAGGGGCATGAATCGCTCCAGTACGCGGACCGCGACCTCGGCGAAGGGGTGGGGGACGCGCGACCCGCCGCTTGTGCCGCCCTCCCCGTTCTCGTCACCCTCTTCGAACTCCCCGTCGGACGCGCCGCTCCCCATGCCGTCCGTGGTGCGGGCGGCCCGCGAGGAGCCGTACCGCCCCTCGCCGAGCTGGGCGAAGGCCAGGGCCGGGAAGTTCGGCCCGCCCTTCCCGAAGCGCTGCTCGATGTACTGCGAGCAGTGCTTGAGCACGAGCAGCGCCTCGTCCCGCCCCAGCGGGCCGAGCAGCGCCTCGCGGACGCCGGGCGCGAACTCGTACCACTGGCCGCCGTCCTCGGCCCCGTCCTCGCTGCGGCTCCGTGACAGCAGCCCGCTCAGCAGCACCTCGGCGAGTTCGGACGGCCCCGAGTGGGGCAGCATCGTGCGCTGCACCAACTGCATCACCGGCAGGTACAGCGGGGCCGCCGCGAGGTAGACGGCCAGCTGTCCGGCGACCGGAGAGGCCGCCGAGCGGAAGCGGCTGACCAACTGGAGCGAGGACAGCCCGTCACCGGGACGCTGTGCGGCCGCCGCGGGCTGATCGGCCCGCACCCAGCCGACGGCTCCGGAGATCTGCCCCGCGCCGGTACCGGACAGCAGCCTCGCCCAGGCCGCCAACGCGCCCTCCACCGGCGGGAGTACGGGAATCGCCAGGGCGCCCGGATGCACGGCGGGCCCCGTACCGGCATGCTCCGTGACCTTCAGGACGGCGGCTCCGCCCGGCCCCTCGCCGCGGGACAGCGAACCGTAGGTGACCGGCAGCCTGGTCCGGTTCCACATCCGCTGCGGCAGGGGCTGGAGCACGGCCGTCGGCGCCTGTCGGGCCAGCTGGTGCAGCAGGCGGTGGGCCCGGCCGCTGTGCCAGAGCGGACCTGCGCAGTCGCTGACCAGTACGGTGACACGGCGGCCGGTCGGATCGCTCAGCCGGTCCGCGGAGTTCAGCGGTGCGGCGGCCGGATCGGGGCTGCGGCTCACCGCGGCCGCGCCGTCGGGACCTTGGTGCAGATAGCGCACCTGAACGTCCCGGAAGGCGCCCAACTGGCCGAATATCTGCTGGATTTCTCCGAACATCCGGTCCCACACCAGCATCGACGACGAGGCGTCCATGACGCACTGCACCAACGCCTCACCTCGGGACGCGCCGCGGAAGACCGGCACGATCATGCCGCCGGACCGGGCGCTGAGCTCCGCGGTCGCCGTCTCGTCGAGGGTGCGGCGCAGCGGGGGCGCCGCCGGACGGTATCGCTGCAACGGGCGCAGGGCCCGCTGGAGTTCGAGCGGCGCGGGCAGGGCAGGGGCGGCGGGCACCCCGAGGGAGAGCGCCCTCGCCCGCCCTCCCCCGGCGACACCACGTCCGCGCCCTCCCGAGCCGTCCGGACGGGGACCGGCGGGCGGCCGCGTGCGGGGTACGGGGTAGAGGTGGATCCGCCGGTCGTCGCCCCCGAGGCCCTGCTCCTCCACCGGCTCGTCGTCGTCCGCCACGGTGACCGGGGCCTCGTCGCGGCCGGTCACCGGCGACGTGGGGCGCTCGGCCTCCCGGCTCTCCGGTGCCCGCTCGAAGCGGAGCGGCGGCCCCACCTCGTCGTCCTCGTCGTCCGGCGCGTCGGGATGGCGGGTCCAGCGGGCCAGCCAGAGGGCGTCGCAGAGCTGTTCGGCATCGGGGTCGAGCCCGGCCTCGCGCAGCCGGGCCACGAACACGGGCAGCAGGCCGCCGTCGTACGGCAGGGAGTCCGAGTGCCGTACCGGTCCCGACGCCGCCTCCCGTCCCGACGCCGCTTCCGGCATCGATCCCGGCGCCCGTGACGAGGCCGGTCCCGGAACCTGGGTCTCCCGATCCCCCGCGGCCTCGTCCGGCACCTCGCCGTGAAAACCCACGCCCTCGCCCGGACCGCCGTCGGGACCGGACCCGCTCTCCGGTCCGTGCCGTGCCGTGCCGCCGGCCATCAGCCCATCACCTCGGCCGGTCGAGTCGCTGGATGAGCAGATCGGCGAGACGGTCGCGGCCGGCCGACGCGGCGGCGTCGGTGAGGTAGATCGCGTTCAACAGCTGGTCGGTGGCCAGGAGTTCACTGCGGGAGCGTTCCAGGAAGTGGGCGATGAGATCGTCCCCGGAGCGTGCCGCCTCGTCGCCGAGGTGGGCACGGACGAAGGTCGCGAGCCGCTGGTGGTCGGGGCGACCGAGCTCCAGGTGGATACAGCGGCGCATCAGGGGCGCCGGGAAGTCCCGCTCACCATTGCTGGTGAGCACCACGAACGGGAAGGACCGGCACTGCACCCGGCCGCCCCTCACCTTCACCTTGTTGCCGTCGTCGTCGAGGACCTCCGCCTCGCCGCCGGGCAGCCGGTCGGTGATCCGTTCCAGTTCGGGGATGGCGAACTCGCCCTCCTCCAGCACGTTGAGCAGGTCGTTGGGCAGATCGATGTCGCTCTTGTCGAGCTCGTCGATGAGCAGTACGCGCGGCCGGTCCGAGGGCAGCAGCGCGGTGCCCAGCGGCCCGAGCCGGATGTAACTGCCGACACCCTGAGCCGATTCGACGCCGGCCGCCCCGGCCGCCGCGCTGTGCGCGGCGATCTGTACGTCCTGGAGCCGGGCGATCGCGTCGTAGTGGTAGAGGCCGTCCTGGAGCGTCGATCGGCTGACGACGGGCCAGCGCAGGACCCGGCCGAGCCCCAGCTCGTGGGCGACGGAGTGGGCCAGCGTGCTCTTACCGGCCCCCGGGCTGCCGGTGACCAGCAGCGGACGGCGCAGATAGAGCGCGGCATTGATCATTTCGAGCTCTTCGGCACCCGGCCGATGGAGTTCGGCGAGGTGCCGGTGCCCCCCGAGGCGACGGTCGGCCGATCCGTCCCCGCCGTGCTCGTCGGGCTCCGACGCACCACGGCCCGCGAAGTCCCGCCACGGCGGCGGGGGCGGCAACTGCTCGATGCCTTCGTGCGGTTCGCCGGCCCCTCGGTAGATGAGCCACTCGCCTGGTTCACTCATAGCGTGTTCCTCGTCGTCACTCGTCCGCCGGGGGAAGCAGTCGAACGTGCATCACGGTAGCGATCCGAGGTGCGCCCCGTAAGAGTCCGGTCGGCGCGGTCGCCCCTCATGGCGCCTCCAGGAACTGGTCGGTGCCGGGCAGCGGGTGGTGCGGATCGTCCCAGTAGAGGGCGACGCCGTCCGACCAGTACGTCTCCGTACGGCCCGCGCGTACCCCCCGTCTCAATTCGTGGACCTTCTTCGGCAGTTGATCGGCCGTGCGGGCCCCGGAGACCGACTCGGCGGCGCGCCGGTGGAAATCCGCGCAGACGGCGGCGGGCTCGGCCGCCCGGCGCCGCCACAGGGCCACCCCGAAACCCCCATCGAGCACCCGTCCGAGACCGGCCGCGGTCTCCGGGTCGGGCCGGTGCCCGTACCTGCAGAGCACCGGAACGGTCTCGTACGCCAGTCCGCGCAGCTCCTCCACCACGGCTACGGGTACCCGCATTCCGTCCTCGCAGTCGACGACGGCGGCCTGCATCGGGGCCGTCATGGTCCGGTTCCAGCGCGCCTCGCGCTCGTCGGGCCCCTCGTCGGCCGGCCGCGGGCGGTGGTCCAGGCGGCGGATGACCACGGGGCGCAGCACTCCGAGCGGCCGCCCGTCGGGCGGCACGTGCCATCCGTCGACCTCCAGGTCCATGAGGGACTGCGGTACGGCGACCTGGAGCACTGCGGGGTCGTCGGGTGCGTCGCACCGCCGGAACGCCTCCGCCAGCGGCCCGGCGAGGCGGGCCGGGAGAGCCTCCGGTGCGGTGCCCCGGCTGTCCTCGGCGACGGGCAGGACGTCCCCGGTGTGCTGGACGACGCCGATCCGCCAGTCGTAGCGGTCCCGTTCCCAGCCGCGCGGTTCCAGCTGCAGCAGGACGCACGGAGCACCGTGGGTCCTGGTGGGTTCGAGTACCGGCGCCGGGGTGCGCAGATGCTCACGGTCGAGGGTGAGGCGGCCGTTGTGCCGGAGCCCGGCGAGCTCGTGGCGGAACTTGCGGGAGAGCCGGTCCTCGGCCATCCGCTTCACCCAGTCCCACAGGGAGGCCTCGGCGAGCTGGGTGGACGGCAGGACGTAGGGGCGTTCGGCGGAGAGGGCGCTCATGCAGTAGCGCAGGATCAGTTCCAGCGCGCTGTCGCCGCCGGGGGCGTCGTACAGCGTCCCCAGTCCGTCGCGCCAGCCGCGCGGCGCCGCGTGGTGCTCGGTCGGGTGGGTGTCGGGCAGCCGGTCCAGGAGGTCGAGGAGGCTGCGGGTGCTGAGCGGCGGCGGGAGTTCGGCGAGCCGGCCGAGCAGGTCGACGCGCTGCTGGGGGCTGAGTGCGAGCCCGGCTCCGGCGCCCAGTTCGCGCTGGAGGTCGGCCCACGTCCGGTCGGTGCCGACCGGGCTGCCGTGCCGGTCGGCGTGGTAGCGGTCGTGGGCGTGGAACACCGCCTGGTAGGGGTCGTCGGACTCGGTGGCGACGGCCCCGGGCGGCACGGGCAGCGTACGCAGCCGTTCGACGCCGATCGAGGTGCCGCCGGTCGTGCCGTCCGACCGCGACTTGAGCACGCCGACGACCTCGCCGCGGGCCAGGTCCACCACGGGTCCGCCGGACAGGCCCGGGTACATCCGGTCGCCGTCGAGCCGCATCTGTTCGTCGTCCTCGGCCCAGTCGCCGAAGGTGCCCATCACCTGGCAGCGCCCGCTGAACCGGGTCAGCTGCCCCGATCCGCCGCCGGTCCAGCCGGTGTAGAGGACCGAGCCGCCGCCGAACATGCCCGCCGGGCGTTCGCTGACGTACACACAGGGGTGCTCGACGGGTCTCAGCAGCCGGATGAGCGCGAGGTCGGGAGCCGGCCAGCCGCCCGAGGCCGTCGGGACCCGCACCTCGCCCGGCCCGGCCGGGCCGTGACGGCCCTCGGGCAGGGCGGCGACCACGGTTCCCTCGACCGCGGTCTCGGCGCTGCCCGGGTCCGGCTTGAACACCACGTTCACCTGACGCCCCTCCCCCTCCATCGCCACGTGCGCGCACGTGAGGGCCCAGCTCGGGGCGATGAAGAAGCCGCTCCCCAGGAAGCCGCGGTCGGATCCGTCAGGGGCATACCCGGGCTCCGGGCGATGGATGCGTACGGTCGCGGCCATCACGAGGCCTGCCAGCGCACGGTACGTGCTCTCCGAGCCGCCCCCTGCGCCCCTGCCCGGCGGCTGCGTCATGAGTGGCTTCCGGTGTCCGGCCCGGCCCCGTCGGGGTGCGCCGGTGCGCCGGTGGATGCACCGGCGCCCGGGGTCCCCGCGAGGGCGTCCGGATCCGGCGTCCCCGCGGATGCGCCGTCGTCCGGCGTCGCCGCGGGCACGCCTGCGTCCGGGGTCGCGCCCGGGTCCGGGGACGCCGCCGGGGGCGCCGTCGGCACGGGCGGGTGTCCGGGTGGCGAGGAGGGCGGGGGCGGCATGGGCGGGACGGGTTGTGGCCGCGGCGGGCCGTACGGCGCGGCCTGCGCGCCGGGAGCCGGGTGCGGCGCGGCCTGCCGGGGCGGGGGCGCCGTGGTCTGCCCCGTTGCCCGCGCCCCGCTCTGCGCCGGGATCGGCGGATCGACGGGCGGTCCTCCGCCGTTCCACGTCAGCGTGACCTTGATGCCGCCCTTGGCCTCGCCGTCCGCGAGGAGGCCGACGACCTTGCCTGCCTTCGCGGTGAGTTCGATGCCGAATTCGACGCTGACCTCGTCGGGCCGCACCGCTCGCAGCGGCTCGGCGAGCGAACGCGCGACGCTGGTCACGACCGCCTGCAGGCTCTCGACCCGGGCCTGCACGCGCTCGGCGAAGTCCTCGTACCCGATGTCCGTGAATGCCGGTCCCCGGACGGGTTCGGCCAGTTCCTCCGCCCCGGAGATCCGCGCCCAGACCGGTGTGCCGTCCGGCATCTCGATGCGCGTGATTCGGGCCTCGCTGTCACCCATGAAACCCCCCGTTCCCCCAACTACCCGCAGGCTAACGGCAGTACGCGGCCGATGCGAGGCTCATGGACCATGACGCCGGAACGCCGCCGACCGGTTCTCGGCGGGTTCGCCGTGGTTCCGTGCGGCCGTCGCGGAACGCGCCAGGGGGTGCGCTCCCGGCCGTCGCGGGGCTGTCACCAGGCATTAGGCTTGCCGCATGTACTTCACCGACCGCGGTATCGAGGAGCTGGAGAAGCGGCGAGGCGAGGAAGAGGTCACTTTCGAGTGGCTCGCCGAGCAGCTGCGTACGTTCGTCGATCTCAATCCCGACTTCGAGGTGCCGGTCGAGCGCCTCGCCACCTGGCTGGCCCGCCTCGACGACGAGGACGAGGACGAGTAATCGATCCGTTCCAGCCGCGGATCGATTCGGCTTCGGCCCTTGATCGATCCGCTCCGATCCCCGATCGGCGCTCTTTGATCCCTGATCGGACCGCTCCGGCCCCTGATCGATTCCACTCCGACCGCTGATCAGCCCGCTGCGGCGATCCCGGTCCTCTCGGCCCTGAAGCGGTCGTACGCGAGGCCGAGCGCCCCGTGCGCCATCAGCAGCGCCCCGGCGAAGGCCCAGCCGCCGCTGCGGCGCCCGATCCCCCAGACGGCGAGCGGGAGTCCGGCCGCCACCTGGGCGCCGCCCAGCGCGCGGGCCCCGGGGCCGCGCATCCAGGGCCCGAGGCGGCTGTTATCGACCGCGCCGAGTTGGGCCCGCACCGCCTCGCGCCGACCGGTCCAGCGGATCGCCTCGGTCTCCGGCCGGCCGTCGGCCGCCGCGTACAGCCGGTCGCCGGGCGTGTCCGGGTCCAGGCCGGGCGGGAGGTGCAGCCCGATCCGGGTGAGGACGGCGAGCAGCCCGCGCAGCCGGATGCGGGCATCGGCGTCCGGGTCCGGGCGGATCAGCTCTTCGAGCGCCTGGACGTCCAGCACGGGGTCCAGGCCCAAGCGCTCGGCGAACGTACGCATCGCCTCGTCCTCCCCGACCGGGGTGCCGTCCGCCAGCCAGACGTAACCGACCGGGCGGCGGAATCCGTACGCCAGTGTGTGGCCGGCCCGGTCGCCGTCCCACCACAGCGCAAGGACGGGCCAGGTCGAGCCGACGGCGAGCGCGGCGGCCCAGCCCGCCACGACCCGGTCGACCGGCTCCGCGTCCGCACCCCCCTCGCCACCGTCCCGCCAGGGCCTTCCCTCGGGGACGAGGACGGACCACCCGTCTCCGGCGGGCGCGAGCAGCATCCGCTCGCGCAGCAGGTGGGCCACCGTCCGCACGTTCTCGGGTTCGGTACGGCACAGCAGCAGCGCCCCCACGGGGGATGTCGCGTTCATGCCTCACACGCTAGGGTAATTCGCCCCTGTTTGGCCTATTCGGCACGCCTGGGACGACCGACGCCGTCACGACTCCCCTTGACTTCCCCGATCCGCGATATATCGTGTTCTGCAAGAGACGCGATATGTTGCGTCATACGGCGTCCCAGGAGGTCAGATCCATGCCTGTGTCGACATGGGCCATCGACGAGCCCCAGAAGCTGACCTTCGACGACCCCGTGACCTCGCTCAATGTCCGCATCGTCGGGGGCGCCGTCAATGTCGTCGGCACCGAGGAGCGGACCGCCCGGCTGGAGATCTCCTCGATCGAGGGCCCGCCACTGGTCGTGACCCAGGAGGGCGGCGCCCTCACAGTCGCGTACGAGGGTCTGCCGTGGAACGACTTCCTCAATTGGTTCGACCGCAAGGGCTGGCACCGCAGCGCGGTCGTCTCGCTCGCCGTGCCGGCCGGGGCGACGGTGGCGGTCGGCGTGGTCGGCGCCGGGGCCGTGGTCTCCGGAATCCGTGGACGTACCGACGTCCGGGGCGTCACCGGCGACACCACGCTCGTCGGGCTCGCCGGCCAGGTCCGGGCCGAGACGGTCTCCGGCAGCGTGGAGGCCCAGTCGGTCACCGGTGAGCTGCACTTCCAGACGGTCTCGGGCGACCTGACGGTCGTCGAGGGCGCGGGCACCTCGGTACGGGCGGAATCCGTCAGCGGCAACATGGTGCTGGACCTGGACCCCTCCGGGAAGCCCACGGACGTCCGGCTGACCACTGTGTCCGGCGAGGTCGCCATCCGACTGCCGCACCCGGCGGACGCGACGGTCGAGGCGAACACCGCGAGCGGCGCCGTCTCCAACGGCTTCGAGGATCTGCGGGTCAGCGGACAGTGGGGGGCGAAGAAGATCACCGGCACGCTCGGCGCCGGGACCGGCAAGCTGCGGGCGACGACCGTCTCGGGATCGATCGCCCTGCTGCGCCGCCCGCCGGCCGAGGACGATCCGTACGCTGCCGCGCCGACCGGAAAGGTGCTCTGACATGCCTCCCGTATTCGCCCACGGGCGTCTCCGCCTCTATCTGCTGAAGCTGCTCGACGAGGCCCCGCGCCACGGCTACGAGGTGATCCGGCTCCTGGAGGAGCGCTTCCAGGGCCTGTACGCGCCCTCGGCGGGCACGGTCTATCCGCGCCTCGCCAAACTGGAGGCCGAGGGCCTCGTCACGCACGCCACCGAGGGCGGCCGCAAGGTCTACTCGATCACCGACGCGGGCCGCGCCGAACTGGCCGGCCGCACGGGCGAACTGGCCGATCTGGAAATGGAGATCCGCGACTCCGTCTCCGAACTGGCCGCCGAGATACGGGACGACGTACGCGGCGCCGCGGGCAAGCTGCGCAGCGAGATGCGGGCCGCGGCGCACGAGACCCGGCACACCTCCGACTCCACCGGCACCGGCCGCACGGGCGACCGGGAGTCCGTCTTCGGCGACCTCGGGGATCTCGGCGACAAGGAGGCGTGGCGCGCCGCGAAGGAGGAGCTGCGCAAGGCCAAGCAGGAATGGAAGGAGCAGGCCCGCCGGGCGAAGGACGAGTCCCGTCGCGCCCGCGAGGACGCCCAGCAGGCCCGCCGTCAGGCCAAGGAGGCCCAGGACAGGGCGCGCGAGCAGATGCAGAACGCCGCCCGCCAGGTCCAGGAGCACTTCGCGCGGGGCGACTGGCCCTCCGGCGTACGCGAGGGGCTGGCCGAGATCACCGGCCAGCTGGGCAGCTTCGCCAGGGCGGGCAGCCGGCCCCCGTACAGCAAGCCGGAACCCGCCGGTGCCGACCCGGAGTGGGGCAAGGACACCGCCACCACCGGCGACCCCGCCCGCGATCTGGACCGCCTGCTCGACCGCTTCCGCGACGACATCCGCGACGCGGCCCGCGACCGGGGCGTCACCGAGGAGCAGCTCGCCCAGGCCCGCCGCCATCTGTCGACGGCTGCGGCCCGAATCGGAGCGCTGCTGCGGAAGGAGACCGACGGCGCGGAGTAGGGGGCGGCACGGAGCCCGGGGCATTCCCCGGGCTCCGCCGTACCGCCCGCCGCTCCAACCCCTCCGACCCTCCCGGCCCCTTCCGCCCCGTCCTCCCCGTGGTCTCTCAGCCCGCCTTCCGCTCGCGACCCGCGCCGCCGTCCCCGTACAACGCGCGGTCCACCGTCTCGTAGGTCGCACCGTGCTCGGCGAGGACATCGGCGACCACGCCGGGTCCGACGGTCATGGCCAGCAGGAGATGCTCCTCGCCGATGAACCGGTCGCCGCGGCGCAGCGCGATCCGCAGCGCCTTCTCCAGGACCCCCTTGGCCTCCCGGGTGAACGGGCGTCTGCCTGCCCGCCGGCGCCGGTCCTTGCCGTCGCCCCGCAGGGCTCCTTCGCCGTGCGCCTCCTCGACCCGGGCGACGATCGCGGTGAGGTCGATGCCGATACCGGCGAGTGCGTCGGCGTCGGCCCTGGTCATACCGCCGCGTCTGCGCGCATCGGCCAGCGCCGCCTCCACCGACGCCCTGCGGTCCACGAGCCCCAGCGCCGTGACGGCGAACGACGCCCGGCCGCCCTCCTGGTCCAGCAGGGCGAGCAGCAGGTGCTCCTCGGTGATCGATCCGGCGTCGGCGCGTTCCGCGTGGGTCACCGCGCCGGTCACGGTCGCCCGAGCACTCCTGGTGAATCGTTCGAACATCAATGCCTCCCGTACTTCTTGTGCGCGGCCTGTCGGCTGACACCCAGCTCGCCCGCGATCTCCTGCCACGACCAGCCCTTCGCGCGGGCGCTTGCGACTTGTACGGCTTCGAGTTGCTCCAGTAGCCGTCGCAGTGCGGCGACCGCCTGCAGTCCCACCCGGGGGTCGTGGTCACCGGCGCGCGCGGCGAGATCCGTTGCTTCGGTCATGATGTCAACTTACGTTGACATCATGGACTTCGTCAACCTTCGTTGACAAGCATGCTGCCGAGGCCGGTTCGGCCGTGCGGCGTCCGGGTGACCGTGACCGTGACGCGCACCCCCTCACGGGCCCGGATCCACACCTCTCCCCCGTGCCTGCGGACCTGGGCCCGGCCGCCCACCGCGACCCGCCAGTTCCCGGCGGTCGGCGGCAGGGAGACCTCCGTGGTGCCGCGTCGGCCCGCCGTGTAGGAGAGCCGGTAGACGCCGGAGGCGCCGTCGTACGTGTCGGAGTGGACGGTTCCGGCGACGGCGGGCGCGTACGGCGTGGCGGTCTGCTCCTTGTTCGCCGCGAAGGCGCCGTCCTTGTCGAGTGCGCAGTACCCGCCGCCGTAGCACCACACATAGCCGGCCCAGCCCGAGGTGTAGCGGCTCAGGGAGGCCATCGCGTCCCGGTAGAAGCGGCCCATCCCGGGGAGCGTGTTGTTCAGCGGGCCCCATTCGCCGACGACGACCGGGATGTGCCACCGCTCCGGGTACGCGGTGACGGCCGCCTCGTACGACTCGATCCAGCCCGCCGACGGGTCGTAGTCGGCGCCCGCCTCCATCGCCGTGTTGTAGAAGTGCGGTGCGTAGACGGTCCGGTGGTCCCTGACCGCCCCCAGTCCGGTGGTCACGCCCTCGCCGACGGCGGGGGTGGGTTCGACGAACAGCCAGTTGGCCCGGTCCACCGAGCGGACCGCGCGGGCGAGCCGGTTGTACATCGGGGTGAGCTGCCGGGACTCGATGCGACGGGCGGCCGTCGCCAGGTCCTCCCCGTCCTCGATCTCCCCCATCGGCTCGTTGATCAGGTCGTAGCCGAGGACGGCCGGGTGGTGCGCGTAACGGTCGGCGACGACCTTCCACATCCGCGCTTGGGCCCGCTGGAGATCGGGGTCCTCGTAGAGATGGGTGAAGGCCCGCTGCACGGCGGGCTCGAAGTACTCGGCGAACCAGTCGTCGGGGTGCGGGGTGAAGGGCAGACCGTCGGTACGGGTGGCCCAGGCCGGGATACCGCGATGGCCGAACGCCGGGCCGAAGACGTCCTGGTGGGCGTCGAGCACCACTTGGACGCGGTACTTCCGCGCCCAGCCCAGCACCCGGTCGATCCGGCGCAGGTACGCGACGCTGTACTGACCCCGGCGGGGCTCCAGGTCGTCCCAGAAGATGAGCAGCCGGGCGAATCCGAAGCCCTTGGCGCGCAGATCCCGGAAGTGCTTCTCGGTGATGGCGGTCAGCGCCTGGTCACCGCGGTTCGCCTTGTCCTCGACGTTCCAGCCGCGCAGCGTGAGGGTGCGCCCCTCGTCGTCGGTGAGGCGGGGGACGCCGGTCCGGTCGGGTGGCACGGGACGCGCGTCGGCGGCGGGGGCGAGTGCCCCCGCCGCGAGCACGAGCGAGGTGACGACCGAGGTGAGTACGCTGCCCATCCGCATCCGCGTCCGCTTTCGCATGGCGCAGATGAGAACAGCTCACCCCGCACACCTCAAGAGCAGGTGAGCACAATCTTTCCGAACTGGCCGCCCGTTTCCAGCCGTTCGAAGCCCTCCCGGGCCCGGTCCAGGGGCAGCACCTCGTCGATGACGGGCCGCACGCCGGTGGTCGCGCAGAACGCCAGCAGGTCCTCCAGTTCGTCCTTCGACCCCATGGTCGAGCCGACGACCTTCAGCTCCAGGAAGAAGATCCGGGTCAGCTCGGCGTGCGAGGGCCGGTCGCCGCTGGTCGCACCCGAGATGACGAGCGTGCCGCCGGGCCGCAGCGACTTCACCGAGTGGGACCAGGTGGCGGCGCCGACCGTCTCGATGACCGCGTCGACGCGCTCCGGCAGCCGTGCGCCGGGCTCGTACGCCTCGATCGCGCCGAGTTCGACGGCGCGCTTGCGCTTGGCCTCGTCGCGGCTGGTGGCGTGGACCCGCAGCCCGGCCGCCCGGCCGAGCACGATCGCGGCGGTGGCGACGCCGCCGCCCGCACCCTGGACGAGGACGGAATCGCCGGGACGCACCCCGGCGTTGGTGAAGAGCATCCGGTACGCGGTGAGCCAGGCGGTCGGCAGACATGCGGCCTCCTCGAAGGTGAGTTCCTTCGGCTTGGGCAGTACGTTCCAGCTGGGGACGGTGACTTGCTCGGCGAAGGTGCCCTGGTAGCGCTCGGTGAGGATCGACCGGGGTTCCTTCGGGCCGACGCCGTGACCCGTCTGCCCGATGACGGAGTGCAGGACGACCTCGTTGCCGTCCTCGTCGATCCCGGCGGCGTCACAGCCGAGGATCATCGGCAGCTTGTCCTCGGCGAGACCGACGCCGCGCAGGGACCAGAGGTCGTGATGGTTGAGGGAGGCGGCCCGGACGTCGACGGTGGTCCAGCCCGGTCGTGCCCCGGGAGCGGGGCGCTCGCCCAGCTCAAGGCCGTTGAGGGGCTGGTCGCGGTCGATGCGGGATGCGTAGGCGGCGAACATGGCCTCGACGATAGGCCGGGGCACGGGCCGGCGTAACCGGCCACGGGTGTGACGCACACCGCGCGCGGGAGCCGCCCGGGTGTTCCCCCGCGCCGGGCGGCAACGGGGCGCTTCGGCGACGGGGCGCGGGGGCCGGGTACGGCCCCCCGGTTGTGGGAAGGAGCGGGGCGGGGCGCGGGCGTACCCCGCACCCCGCCCCCGGACCTCAGCGCCGGGCCACGCCCTCCGCACGGGCCGCCGCGGCCACCGCGGCCGTCACGGCCGGTGCCACCCGCTCGTCGAACGGCGACGGAATCACGTAGTCCGCCGCGAGCTCGTCGCCCACGACGTCCGCCAGCGCGTTCGCCGCGGCGATCTTCATGCCCTCGGTGATCCGGGAGGCCCGGACCTGGAGGGCGCCCGCGAAGATGCCGGGGAAGGCGAGCACGTTGTTGATCTGGTTCGGGAAGTCCGAACGCCCGGTCGCCACGACGGACGCGTACTTGTGCGCGATGTCGGGGTGGACCTCGGGGTTCGGGTTGGCCATGGCGAAGACGAACGCGCCGGGCGCCATCGACGCAACGGCCGCCTCGGGCACCGTGCCGCCGGAGACGCCGATGAAGACGTCCGCACCGGCGAGCGCGCTCTCCAGTGTCCCGGAGATCCCGGCCCGGTTGGTGATCTCGGCCAGCTCGCGCTTGACGTCGGTCAGGTCCTCGCGGTCCCGGCTGACGACGCCCTTGCGGTCGGCCACGGCGACATCGCCGAGCCCCGCCTCCAGCAGGAACTTGGCGATGGCCACTCCGGCCGCACCGGCGCCGGAGATGACGGCGCGCAGTTCGCCGAGGTTCCGGCCGGACAACTTCGCGGCGTTGCGCAGGGCCGCGAGCGTCACGACCGCGGTGCCGTGCTGGTCGTCGTGGAAGACCGGGATGTCGAGCCGCTCCTGGAGCCTGCGCTCGATCTCGAAGCAGCGCGGCGCCGAGATGTCCTCCAGGTTCACGCCGCCGAAGGAGGGCGCGAGGCGGACGACCGTCTCGACGATCTCGTCCGCGTCGGTGGTCGCGAGCGCGATCGGCACCGCGTCGACACCGCCGAACTGCTTGAAGAGAATCGCCTTGCCCTCCATCACCGGGAGGGAGGCCTCGGGGCCGATGTCTCCGAGACCGAGCACCGCGGTGCCGTCCGTCACGACGGCGACGACCTGCGATTTCCAGGTGTAGTCGTGGACCAGCTCGGGATTCTCGGCGATGGCGCTGCACACCTTGGCGACGCCGGGTGTGTACGCGAGGGACAGGTCGTCCTTGTCGCGGACGGGAACGGTGGCCTGCACGGCCATCTTGCCGCCGCGGTGCAGCGCGAAGGCCGGATCGAACGGCTCGTCGGTGGCGCTGTCGGTGGTGCTGTCGCTGCGAGGATTGACGATCTCCGCTGCCATGGTGTTGACCCCTTAAGTCTTCATCGTTTGAGGGTGGCCACTCCTGGTTGAGGAGGGGTGGGCGGGCACCGCGTACGTTCCCCGCGTCGGCGGTTGGCCCGCCCCGGCAGGGAGAGATACATACGCGCGGACGCGCCGCACACGCGTCCTGAGCCCCGGATGAGGGGTGTAAAGGTCTTTTTTACCCGACGGACCACGTGACCGACGAGTCCATCTCGGCGCGGTGATGTGACTCATAGTCGAATATCTGGACAAGTCGGCCTACCGCCGAAATGGCGTCCACCAGTCGAGACGCGCCGCAGATCCTGCGGCGTAAAGAGTAAATCCCCACAGATGGTCCGGCCTTGGTGTACCGGCCGCTTGAGGTTCGGAATCGCCCGTTACCCGATTTTGACATGACTGGCCCACTGTTTGGGCAAATCCGAATGGCAAGATGCCGTAATCGCACAGGGCGGCGGCACCCGATGACGCGTGTCATTCACCGCCCGGCAACACAGCCCTCACCTGCCGGAGGAACCTGATCATGACCGCAAGCACCACCCGTCGTACGACCGCGAAGTCCCGGATTGCAGCGGTCTGCGCCATCGCGGTCGCCGGCACCTTGCTGCTGACCGCCTGCGGCGACCAGACGAAGAACGGCTCCGGCCCTGCCAAGACCACGGGCTCCGCGGCCGCGGATCTGCTGCCGCAGGAGATCAAGGCCAAGGGTGTCATCAAGGTCGGCTCGGACATCGCGTATCCGCCGGTCGAGTTCAAGGACAAGTCCGGCAAGACGGTCGGCATCGACCCCGACATCGGTGCCGCGCTCGGCAAGGAGCTCGGGGTGACGTTCCAGTTCGAGAACGGCACGTTCGACACGCTGATCACCGGGCTGCGCTCCAAGCGCTACGACCTGGCGATGTCGTCGATGACCGACACCAAGGACCGCCAGGAGGGTGTCGACCCCGATACGAAGAAGAAGGTCGGCGAGGGCGTCGACTTCGTCGACTACTTCAAGGCCGGTGTCTCGATCTACACCAGGAAGGGCGACGACCAGTCCATCAAGACCTGGGCCGACCTCTGTGGCAAGAAGATCGCCGTGCAGCGCGGCACCGTCTCGCACAACCTCGCCAAGTCCGAGTCGAAGAAGTGTACGGGCGGCAAGAAGATCGCCATCGAGACCTTCGACAACGACCTGGAGGCCCAGACCCGGCTGCGCAGCGGTGGCGCCGACGCCGGCTCCTCCGACTTTCCGGTGGCCGCGTACGCGGTGAAGACCTCGGGCGGCGGCAAGGACTTCGAGCTCGTCGGCGAGCAGGTCGAGGCCGCCCCGTACGGCATCGCCGTCGCCAAGGGCAACGACCAACTGACCAAGGCCGTTCAGGCGGCCCTGGACGCGATCATCAAGAACGGCGAGTACGGGAAGATCATCGCCAAGTGGGGCGTGGAGGCCGGCGCGGTCACCGCGGCCGAGCTGAACGGCGGATCCTGAAAAGGTCGCGGCGCTGAAAGGGTCGTTCTGTGACTGACATCAAGAAGACGGGCCCGGCCGACCAGCCGCCCATATCACCCACTCCGCCGGCAGGTCCGGAGGCGATCAGGGCCATTCCGGTCCGGCACTACGGCCGGTACGTCTCGGCCGTCATCGCCATCGCCGCGCTCGTCGCGATCGTCTACGCGTTCAGCCAGGGCAAGATCAACTGGGGTGCGGTCCCCGACTACTTCTTCGACGACCGCATCCTCAAGGGTGTCACCCAGACCCTGCTGCTGACCGCCCTGTCCATGGTCATCGGCATCGTCGGCGGCGTTCTGCTGGCCGTGATGCGGCTGTCGAGGAACCCGGTGACCTCGTCGATCGCCTGGTTCTACATCTGGTTCTTCCGCGGCACCCCGGTGCTGGTCCAGCTGTTCGTCTGGTTCAACCTGGGCCTGGTATTCGAGTACATCAACCTCATGCCCATCTACAAGGACTACTGGTCGAGCTTCATGACGCCGTTGCTGACGGCGCTGCTCGGCCTGGGTCTCAACGAGGCCGCCTACATGGCCGAGATCTGCCGTGCGGGTCTGCTCTCGGTCGACGAGGGCCAGACGGAGGCGTCGCACGCGCTGGGCATGAGCCACGGCAAAACCCTGCGCCGCGTGGTGATCCCGCAGGCGATGCGGGTGATCGTGCCGCCGACGGGCAACGAAGTGATCAACATGCTCAAGACGACGTCGCTGGTGGCGGCTGTGCAGTTCTACGAACTGTTCAAGTACGCCCAGGACATCGGGCAGGGTTCCGGAGCCCCGGTCGAGATGTACTTCCTGGCCGCGGCCTGGTACTTGATCATGACCTCGGTGCTGAGCATCGGCCAGTTCTACCTGGAGCGGTACTACGCACGCGGGTCGAGCCGCAATCTGCCGCCCACTCCACTGCAGAAGATCAGGGCCAATCTGCTGTCCCTGGGCCGCCCGAAGGGAGGCATGGCATGACCGCCGCCATGGTGAAGGCCGAGGGCGTCCACAAGTCCTTCGGCGCCGCGCACATCCTCAAGGGCATCGACCTGGAGGTCGCCCCGCGCGAGGTCTTCTGTCTGATCGGCCCGTCCGGTTCCGGCAAGTCGACCTTCCTGCGATGCATCAACCACCTGGAGCAGATCAACGCCGGACGGCTCTACGTCGACGGCGATCTGGTGGGCTACCGCCAGAAGGGCGCCAAGCTCTACGAGCTCAAGGACAGCGAGGTCGCCCTGAAGCGCCGGGACATCGGCATGGTCTTCCAGCGCTTCAACCTCTTCCCCCACATGACGGCGATCGAGAACGTCATGGAGGCCCCGGTCCAGGTCAAGCGCGAGTCCAAGGCCGTCGCGCGGGCGCGGGCCGAACGGCTGCTGGACCGGGTGGGCCTGGCCGACAAGGCGAAGAACTACCCCTCCCAGCTCTCCGGCGGCCAGCAGCAGCGGGTGGCCATCGCCCGCGCCCTGGCCATGGAGCCGAAGCTGATGCTCTTCGACGAGCCGACGTCGGCGCTCGACCCGGAGCTGGTGGGCGACGTACTGGACGTCATGCGCGGGCTCGCGGAGGACGGCATGACGATGATCGTCGTGACCCATGAGATGGGCTTCGCCCGTGAGGTCGGCGACGCGCTGGTCTTCATGGACGACGGCGTGGTGGTCGAGTCGGGCCACCCGCGCGACGTGCTGACCAACCCTCAGCACGACCGGACGAAGTCCTTCCTGTCGAAGGTCCTCTAGGGCGTGTTTCGAAAGCAGCGTCGTCCGCCCGCAGGGCGGGCCAGGCGGCGTCCGGTGCGTGCGATCGCAAGGCGGAGGGTCGCCCCGATACCGGTCGTATCGGGGCGGGCCCGACAACGCAGCGAGCATGCGGGCCGGACGCCGCCTGGCAGGCGGGACTTTCGAAACACGTTCCAGGGTCCTCCGGGAACGCGCGAGGAGGGCGGTACGGACCGGGTCCGTACCGCCCTCCTCGTGTGCGTCACCCCTTCTTCGGCAGCAGCTCCTGGCTGAGCAGCAGGCTCCGCAGCTGGGCACGGGTCAGTGGCGGACTCTTGAGCAGCGGCCCCTGCGCCCGTTCGCTCGTGAACCCGGTGCTGTCCCGCACGGCCAGCACCCCACCGTCCTTCAGGGTGAGACGCCCCACGAATTCAGGTCCCCACTTGGGGGTGCCCGAGTAGTTCATGGGGTCTTTCCAGGTCGTCAGCACGCGTCCGCCCGGGAGTTCCTCGCGTACGCAGTCGTCCGGACGCGGCTCCCCGTTGACCGGCCGGCACACATCGGCGGCCGGGTCCTGCCCGCCGAACTTCCTGCCGGCCTTCCGGCCGTCCAGGAAGCCGATGACGAGGTAGCCGACGCCGCCGTCCCGTCGTACGGAGTACTGCCCGTCCAGCGGTCCGTCCAGGTGGTCCCTGGCCTGCTCGGGGGTGGCGCCCTTGATGATGACGGCCAGCGAGACCCGTTCGACCTTCCCCACGCCCTCGGGGAGCAGTTCGGCCAGCCGCTGCGCCCGGCCGTCGCCTCCCGTGAGCTCGGCCGGGGCCGCCACCGGGGCGTCCTGCTTGTTCTCGCCCGAGGCCAGTCCCGGTACGGCCGCCGCTCCCGCCGCGACCACGGCGAGCGCCGCGGCCGAGACGGTGAGCCGGCGCCGCAGACGTACCCGGGCGGCCCCGGCGTACACCGCCTGGGTGGAGATGACCGGCCGTCCCGCTTCCTCGGCGACCCGCCCCAGCAGCTCACGCACGTCGTTCATACGAATTCCTCCGCCATCTCGGCGCGCAGCGCCGCCAACCCCCGAGCCGCATGGCTCTTGACCGTGTTCTCCCGCATACCGAGCAGTCCGGCCGTGGCCTCGACGCTCAGGTCTTCCCAGTAGCGCAGCACCAGTACGGCCCGCTGCTTGTCCGTGAGCCGGGCGAGGGCCGCCCGCACCGCGAGGCCGGTGTCCGTGTCGGGCGCGTGGTCCGCACGGTCGGGCAGTTCGCCGTACGCGTGTTCGCGCCGCCAGAACCGGCGGCGGGTCGCGATGAAGGTGTTGACCAGGGTCTTGCGCGCGTACGCCTCGATGTTGTCGAGCCGTCCGTGCCGCCGCCCGCCCAGCACCACTTTGACCAGCGCGGCCTGTACCAGGTCCTCGGCCTCGTGCCGGTCTCCGCACAGCAGGTACGCGCTGCGGAACAGTGCGGTACGCCTGCCCTCGACGAAGGCGTGCAGCGCGGCATCGTCATCGATCCGCATCGTCGGCGCCCCTCTCCGGGTCCGCGGGTGCGGACCGTCTCACCCTTCCAGTGCTGTGGGACACGTGGTGGGTTGCAGCAGAGCGGAGAAAAAGAAGGGGTGGTACGGGTCCCGGCCCGTACCACCCCTTCCCGTGCGTGCTGCCGCTACTTCACGGCGAGCACCAGGGAGTCCGACGGGGAGGCCCAGACGGTCCGCGCCTCACCGAACCCCGCCTCGCGCAGGGTGTCGGCGTGCCAGCGCACGGACGGCATGTCGCCGTCCGCGTGCTCGCCGTAGATCCTGTACCGCTCGGCGGTCGGCCCGGCGAGGACCGGGTCCTTGGCCGCGAGAGCCCACCAGTCCGCCCAGTCGAGGGCGCCTTCGGCCTTCGCCCGGTCCATGGCCGCGTGCCGGTGGGCACGTTCCGCCGCGTTGATCCTGGGCGTCTGCGTGTCGATCATGTGGTCGGCGTTCATGAACACCCCGCCGTCCCTGACCAGCCCGCCGATCCGCCGGTAGAGCGCGGTGAGGGGTTCGGTGTGCAGCCAGTGCAGGGCGGTGGCGGTGAGGACGGCGTCGTACGAGTCGTACGGCAACTCCCCCGCCCAGTCGGGGTCCTTGAGGTCGGCGGTGACGAAGGTGACGCGCTCGTCGCCGTCGAAGTGCCCGCGGGCGATGGCGAGCAGGGCCGGGTCGAGGTCGACGCCCGTGCTGGTGGCGTCCGGGAACCGCTTGAGGAGCCGGTCCGTAATACTTCCCGTACCGCATGCGAGATCGAGCACTCTCGGCCGGGGCCCCACCACGGCCTCGACCATGTCCAGCATCACCCGGAACCGTTCCTCGCGGTCGGGCATGTACCACTCCTGCTGGCGGTCCCAGCTCTCCTGCCAGGCCGCCCAGTCAGTACCTGTTGTCGTCTCCGTCACGAGGAACCTCCATGTAATACCCTGGTACCGAGAAAGCCCATTACATCGCTCGCTGCATCGACTTTAGACCGACGCCGTAAGGACTACAAGTGGAACTGGCCTATTACTCGGACTATGCCGTGCGTCTGGTCAACACCGAGGAGCCCGTCCGCAACAAGGACTCCCTCACCTCCGTCGAGGCGGTCCGCGACCTGTTCGGGGTCAACCGGCAGGCCGCCCGGCGGGCGACGGACGCCGATGTGACCCGCTTCCGGTCCGTACGGGCGCGGCTGCGCGCGGTCTTCGAAGCGGCCGACGGCGGTGACGAGACGCTCGCCGTCGACCTGCTCAATTCGCTACTGCTGGAGTTCCCCGTCAGCCCGCAGATCTCCGGGCACGACCTGCGCGACGAGGACGGCAAGCCGGACTGGCACATGCACCTGGCCGACCACCCGTCGAACGCGACGGCCGGATATGCCGCCATCGCCGCGATGGGCCTGGCGTTCCATCTCACCTCCTACGGCGTGGACCGGCTCGGCCTGTGCGAGGCGGCGCCCTGCCGCAATGCCTACCTCGACACCTCGACCAACCGCTCCCGCCGCTACTGCTCGGACCGCTGCGCGACCCGCGCCAACGTGGCCGCCTACCGGGCCCGCAAACGCCTGGAGACCGAACGCGCCGCCGACACCGGCCGCAGCGCGGAGACCGCCCAGGTCAGCACGGACCGCACCGACCGCTGATCCTTCTTCAACGGCCGGTAGCGCGCCCGGACCCTGGCCAGCACGAACTCGTCGGGCACCGTCCCGTAATCCGTGCTGTCGCCGCCCGCGAAGGTGTTGTCGGCCAGCACCCACCAGCCGCCCCGTCGGCGCTCGGCGGCCCGTTTCACGACCAGCAGGTCCTGCTGGAACGGATGGCGCAGAATCACCACGTCCCCGGGGCGCACCGGCGCCCCGTACTGCACGAGCAGCCAGTCCCCGTGATGCAGCGTGGGCACCATCGACGGCCCGGTCACCTCCACCACCTGGAACGGCACACGCCCGGCCAGCCCTCGTGCGGGCTGCTCCCGCGTCACCTCCGGCACCTCCGGCACCTCCCGCATCTCTCCGGCACCTCCCGGTCCATCCAGTACACCGTCCAGTACAGCGTTCCGTACATTCGGCCACTGGGCCCATTCCCACCCTGGACTTTTGGCCTAAGCCCATGGGGGCACCCACGAAAACCCGTCTCTCACGGAGTAATGTCCCACCTGAGAAGACGATCACGAGGAAGGACAGCTCAATGCTTTCCCGCCTGTTTGCCCCCAAGGTGAAGGTCAGCGCCCACTGCGACCTGCCCTGCGGCGTGTACGACCCGGCCCAGGCCCGCATCGAGGCGGAGTCGGTCAAGGCCGTCCAGGAGAAGTACCAGGCCAACGAGGACCCGCACTTCCGGGCCCGCGCGGTGGTCATCAAGGAGCAGCGCGCCGAGCTCGCCAAGCACCACGTCTCGGTGCTGTGGAGCGACTACTTCAAGCCCCCGCACTTCGAGAAGTACCCGGAGCTGCACCAGCTGGTCAACGACGCCCTGAAGGCGCTGTCGGCGGCGAAGGCCTCCACGGACCCGGCGACGGGCCAGAAGGCGCTGGACTACATCGCCGAGATCGACAAGATTTTCTGGGAGACCAAGAAGGCCTGATCTCCCTCTAGGCCGCTTGACCTGCACTTTCGCGGGTCGCGCGGCTTAGCTGTCCGCACCCGGTCCGCAGTCCGCCGAGCACGGCGTCCATGACGGCCCGGGTGCGGTCTTCTTCCCCCGGCCACAGGTGCGCGTAAATCCGCAGCATGATGACGGCGGACGCGTGCCCGAGGACCAACTGCACCTGCTTGACGCTCGCGCCGCCGGCGATGAGCGCGGAGGCGTAGAAGTGCCGCAGGTCGTGGGTGACCATGTGCGGCAGCTCGACGGGCTTGCGGCCCTCACGTCCGGCCGCCTTGTCCTCCTCCGCCTGGAGCGCCTTGCGGGCCCCGTTCCACTCGGTCTTCCATCGCCGATAGTTGAGCGGCTCCCCCTCCTCCATGGCGAACAGCCACTCCCTGGACGGACGAGCGGCAAGGTGCGCGAGGAGTGCGTCGGTGACGACCTCGCCGACTGGAACCGTGCGCCGGGACTTGGCGGTCTTCGGCGGACCGACCTTCCCCGACTGGAGCCGCTGCCGCTCCACGCGAATGCTGCCGGCCTTGAAGTCGATGTCCGACAGCTTCAGGCCCAGCAACTCACCTATGCGCAAACCTGACCCGGCGAGCATGACGACGGCCGCCCGGATGTACGGCGGCATCACACGGGCCATGGCCTCGACCTGAGCGACGGTGGGCGGGGTAACCTCCTCGTCCGGAATGACCGGAAGGGTGATCCGGCGGCACGGGCTGGAGGCGATGACCTTGTCGTCCACGGCCGCCGTCATGACGCGCACAAGGACGTCGTGGACGTTCCGGACACTGCCCGGACCGAGCTGGTCGGACAGGTGCTTGAACAGCACTTGTATGTCGTTGCGGCGTATCGCCGCCAGGGAGCGGGCACCCAGCGCCGGTACGAGGTGGAGCCGGAGCGCGTTGTCGGTGATGCGCTCACCCGCCTCGCTCGCGATGAGCGAGCCCTGCCACCTCTCGGCGTATTTCGCGAAGGTGATGCGACCGGCGCGCGGGTCGACGTACTGACCGGTGACCACGCTGGCTGTGACCTCGTCGAGCCAGCGCTGGGCGTCGAGCTTCCGGTCGAAGTGGCGAGCGTGCTCCTTGCCGTCGAGATCACGGTAGCGGGCGCGCCATTTGCCGTTGGGGCGCTTCTGTACGTTCGCCAAGTGGCTTCTCCTCTGTGCTGGTTGTCAGTAGTGGCCCCCGTCCTCGATGTCGCCGGTGAGGACGCGGGCGTCCCGCTCGTCCCCCATGAGGCGGAGGCATTGCTCGTGGATCGCCCGCGAGCTGTCCGGATGGGCCTTGATGTGGTCGGCGACGGCGACCACGGCGCGGTGCAGGCGGTCGCGGGCGTCGCGGGTCTCGTAGAACGCCTCGACGGCTTCCTGGACAAGCCGCCGACTGTCGATGTCGAGCCCTTCGAGGGGCGGGGACATCAGCTCTTCGAGGGGGAGCTCGAAGACCCGGGAGAAGGCGAGCGCCTCATCGAGGTTGATCCGCCTGCGGGGTGATCCGTTCTCGATACGCCAGACAGCCGTCTGGTTCATCTTCACGCCGGCTCTGGTCACGCGCTCTGCCAACTCGGTCGTGCTCCACCCTCTGACCTCGCGCTCCAGGGCAACGCGGCCGGCCACGTTGCCTTCGCTGTAGAGCAGCGGCACCTCGCCACCCTCGGCCTTCTCGCCTGCCATCGAACCTCCATCATGACCATCACTATCCAAATTGAAACACGCTCTTCCCGATTTGGCTAACCGCCGATCGTCGGGTACGAATATGCATACCGAATCAGCGCCTAGCCGAATAGGAAAGCATGCGATACCTGACCACCGCCGAGGTCGCCGAGCGCTACCGCACCGCAGAGAGCACCATCCGCTACTGGCGCCAGCTCAAGAAGGGGCCGCGCGGCATCAAGGTCGGCAAGCGGGTGCTCTACCCCGAGACCGAACTGCTGCGCTACGAGCGCGCGCTGGCCGACGGCGGAGACGAGTGGGGCCTGGCCTCATGAGCCGCAGGCAGTCCCGGACACAGCAACGGCCCCCGGCGCGCCAACGCCGAGGGCCGGAGATTCCCCTGCACATCGCCCATCCCTGAACGAACGAACCGGTGAGGGGCGGGACCTTGCCCGTCCCGTCCCTCACCCGAGAGGAACGTCGATGGAGGACTCTACGTCCCCCGCCACCTCGAACACATCCGAAGTCGTCTGGCCCACTGTCGCGGTCCCCGGCCAGGGCGTCCCCCAGCGCGACGGGGACCGAACGGAGTCACGGTCCCCGGCTGTACCCATCAGCAGCGATGCTTCGACGGGTGTTCCGTCCGGGGACCGAGACATCCCCGGCACGGCAACCGTGCAGGTCAGCGCACTGGGGACCGGTCCCGCAGATGCGGGGACCGGGGACCGAACCGACAGTTTCGGTCCCCCGGTCCCCAAGCTCGGTCCCCAAAACGCGGGTGAGTACGTAACCCTCCGAGCCGATAGCGAGGGGCACGGTCCCCACGCGTCTGCGGGGACCGTGGTCCCCGACGGCGGACCGGGGGCCGGGGACCGCGCTGGTACGAGCGGCGAGACGGCCGACGAGGGAGCCGCGCTGCTGGACGACCTGCGGGCGGCGATCGGCCGGTACGTGGTGCTGCCGAGCGACGAGGCACTGTCGGCCGTCACGTTGTGGGTGGCGGCCTCCCATATTCAGCCCGCTCTCCAGCATGCGCCGCGTCTGGCGGTGGTGGGGCCGACCAAGGGATGCGGCAAGTCCCGCGTCCTGGACGTGCTTCACGAGACCGTTCATCAGCCGATGATGACGGTGAACACCTCGCCTGCGGTGGTCTTCCGCTCATCGGCAAGAACCCGCCGACGCTGCTCGTGGACGAGGCCGACACCATCTTCGACCCCAAGGCTGGCGACAAGGAGGATCTGCGCGGTCTGCTGAACGCCGGGCACCAGCGCAACCGCCCGGCCTGGCGGATCTCCGGTCCGGAGCACAAGCCGACGGCGTTTCCCACCTTCGCCATGGCAGCGCTCGCCGGGATCGGTGACCTGCCGGACACGATCATGGACCGCGCAGTCGTGCTCCGCATGCAGAAGCGCAAGCCTGGCGAGCGCATCGCCCCGTTCCGCTCGCGGTACTCCGTTCCGGAACTGAACGCGCTGCGGGACCGGCTGACCGCCTGGCTGGCCCCGCTGCGGAGCACCGCAGAGGGCTTGGTTCCCCAGATGCCGGTCGAGGACCGCGCTGCCGATACGTGGGAGCCGCTGGTGATCGTCGCCGACCTGGCCGGCAGGGACTGGCCCTCGCGGGCCCGTGCCGCCTGCCTGGCAATGACCAGGAACGAGGTGGTGCAGGACGAGCAGACGACGCTGCAGACCCGGTTGCTCCGGGATATCCGCCGCGTGTTCGAGCAGCAGGGCGACACAGGGGCAATGCGCAGCCACGACCTGCTCGCCGCCCTCATCCAGGACACCGAGGCGCCGTGGGCCGAGTACGGCACCAAGGGGTTGAACGCCTATCACCTGGCGAACCTGTTGCGCGACTTCGGCATCAGCCCGGCCAACCACCGCTTCGAGAATGGCAGGCAGGCGAAGGCGTACGCCCGCAACCAGTTCCTCGACGCCTGGGCCCGCTACTGCCCCGCCCCCGCCCCACCGGCCCCCGCAGCCAGCGAGAGCGCCCTCGCGCGTCGAATCCAGGGCAAGCCACCGACCCCACCGACCGGCACGCCGCCCGTTGGCCCGCCCGGCGGGCCTTCCGGCCCCCGGCGCACTCGCTGACACCAGCTCCGTATCAATCCGTCGCATCCATCCCCGCGCAGGTCAGCGCGGGGACGGAGTTCCTTGCCGATACGGATCACTCCGTACCTGCGACCGCCTCCGTACCTGTCCTGACCAGCAACGGGACGGATGCAACGGACGTGACGAAGCCCCACCGCACACGACCACCGGAGCACCACCATGCCCGAAACGAGCACCGACAACTCCCCCACCCGTCGCCGCAAGGGATTCTTCGGCCTGACCCGCCGATCAGCAGCAAGCTGGAGCGAACGAGCCTCTAACGAGGCTTCGTCCGCGCTTGCCCCCGCCCCAGGGGTGGCGGAGGAGAAGGCCGGGCGCCAGGGGGCGCCCGAGCCGGAGGAGGCAGGAGCCGAGACCAACTGCCCGACGTCGCCCTACTCCGTCGCTCACCCGTCAGTCGAGCAGCCCTCCTGGCGGGATCTCGATGCCCCCGTCCTGCCTGCGCTGATGAACCGCAAGCGCACGGTGGAGAAACGCGACCAGGAAAAGACCATCCGCTTCACGCGGACAGCGGTCGGTGTGATCAGCGCCGCCGCTCACCAGCGCGGTCAGAAGTTCGCCGGATTCGTCGGCGACGCCGCCCTCGCCGTCGCCCAGGGCAAGGCCGGGCTGGTCGGCAGCCCGGAGGACGATCCCCTCCGCCCGCTGATCGAGGCCGTCGAGGCACACACCGTCGCGCTCGACCGCATCGGCAGGAACCTCAACCAGATCACCACGGCCATCCACCGAGGAACAGTGCCCGAGCGCGCCGAGGCCGTGCTCGACCACGTCGAGCAAGCAGCCGAGAACGGCTACCGACTGATCGACCAGCTCCTGGCAGAAGGCACCACGCATGGTTCCTGACGTCTCCACCGGCTCCGACACCCGCGGACTGATCGCCTACCTCTTCGGCCCCGGCCGCCGAGACGAACACACCGACCCTCACATCGTCGCCGCCTGGGACATGGCCGGCGCCCCGGACCCCGGCCGCAACCCGACAGCCACCTACTCCCAGCTCGCCAAGCGCCTCAACCACCACGTCGACCTGCGCACCCGCGAACTGGGCGGCAAGAAACCATCCCAGCACGTCTGGCACTGCCCGGTCCGCACCGCGCCCGGCGACCGCTACCTCACCGACGCCGAGTGGGCCGAGGTCGCCCGCCGCATCGTCCACGTCACCGGCGTCGCCCCCGAGGGCGACGAGAAGGCATGCCGGTGGATCGCCGTGCGCCACGCGGACGACCACATCCACATCATGGCCACCACCATCCGCGCCGACGGGCGCCGCCCGCGCACCCACCGCGACGGCCAGCGGGCCCAAGCCGAGTGCCGCAAGATCGAAGCCGAGTTCGGCCTGCGCCGCCTGAAGACCGGTGACCTCACCGCGCCCCGCACCCCCACCGGCGCCGAACGCGCCAAGGCCGAACGCCAGGGCCAGACGGTCACCGCACGGCACTGGCTGCGCGAGCAGGCGTACGCGGTCGCCGCCGCCGTACACAACGAGGCCGACTACTTCACCGTGCTCCAGTCCCTCGGCATCAAGGTCAAAACACGCCTCGGCCCCGAAACCGGCGACGTGATCGGCTACAGCCTCGCCGCCCCCGGCGACACCAACACGGCCGGCGAACCCGTCTGGTACGGCGGCTCGAAACTCGCCCCCGACCTCTCCATCAACCGCCTACGCGAACGCCTCCCCCACCAGGAGGCGGCCGACCGCCCCCAGTACGTGGCGAACCCTGCCGACCCGTGGCGGCACACCACCGCTGCCGTACACACCGCGCGCACGCTCCTCGACTCCGATGACGATGCCGCCGCCCAGGGCCACCTGGCCGCCTTCGGCGACGCCCTCTACAACATCACCAGCGCCACAACCGGCCCGCACCGGGCGGAACTGCGGGCGGCGGCGATGGCGTTCAACCGCGCCCGCCGCTCCGCCACCCACGCCGACCACCAAGCCGCCACCGCCCTGCGCAAGGCCGCCAAGGAACTTGCCTACGCCTCGAACCAACCAGGCGGGCTCGCCATCGCCCTACTCTTCGCCACCGTGCACCTGGCCCGCGCCGCCGCCAAATGGCACGAACAGTGCGGCCACGAACAACAGGCGGCAGCAGCCGAGGAAGCCTTCCGCCACCTCCAGACGGCTTACCAGCAGGCCGCCACACCCGTCCTAGCGGACTTGGCCCGCCGCGCACCACGAGCCGCAACCGCCCGCCGCTACGAGCAAGACGTGCGCGCGGCCCTCCCCGACCACGCCGACCGGCTCCTCACCGACCCCAACTGGACCGCCCTGACCACCACCCTCGCCCACGCCGAAACCGCCGGCCACAACCTCCGACGCCTCCTGGCCGAGGTAGGAACCCAGCGGGAACTCGACAGCGCCGAGCACCCCGCCGAGGTCCTCAACTGGCGCATCACAGCTCAGCCGAACCGGCGAGCACAAGCGGCTCGTAAGCGAAGCACGGTCAGCGGCACGTCCTTCGTCTCCGCCACGGCAAACCCGCCAGCCACACCGGTGGCCGATCGCTCCCAGCCGCAATCCCTGCAAAGGGGACGGTGACGCGGAGGTTGGCAAGCCCGCTTAAGGA
This sequence comes from Streptomyces sp. NPDC093149, assembly GCF_044754145.1. Taxonomy (NCBI): domain Bacteria; kingdom Bacillati; phylum Actinomycetota; class Actinomycetes; order Kitasatosporales; family Streptomycetaceae; genus Streptomyces; species Streptomyces sp. NPDC093149. Next base: position 1,193,059 of record NZ_JBIVON010000001.1, on the reverse strand, counting down.
ACCGTGCCTCCGCTCGATATCGCGCGGAGGCACGGACACGATCCCAGCCACTGGGCCGTTTTGTGCCCACGGACTTTACCCGGATCGAGCACCATGGTCTCGGCTTTGACCGCACTCTGGGAGCCGTCATCTGCCTGCGACCTTTCCATCAAATCAGCTACCCTACGTGCTGCGGGTAGGACTGGGGGTGATGAGGTTGGTGGGGGCGTTGACTTCTCCTGTTGCAAGGGCCTGCCCGTCGACCATGAGATAGGGCTCTGCCCCACCCCTGCAACATCGCGGCTGGGACCCCAACCCTAGAACCAGGACACAAGCAGGAACGGTTTAGTGGTGGACGAGCAGTTTGAGCTGGAGGCAGTGGCGGCCGAGCAGGCCGTTGTTTCTGTGTTCAAGCAGATAGTTGCCGTCCTTGCGCGCCAGGCGAACGCGGCGATCGATGACGCGGCTCTGTTCCGACTGGCGGACACGCTGTTCGCTGCGTTTGCCCGCGCGGGTGAGGACGGGCTGACAACTGAGCAGATCCGGGCGGCATGTTCCGCCTTCCCGCAAGACGTGATCGACAACCGGCTGGTTGTCCTGCGGAAGCTTGGAGCGATCCAGCCCGCGTTCGATAAGCCCTACCAGCGCGAGTACCGGGCCTCGTTCACCAGCTATGTGTCGATGCTGTTCGTTCAGCGGATGCTGGCCCGCGGAGGCCAGTCGGAGTTGCACCAACTTCTGACGATGGAGAAGATCAGGCTGGAGGGTGGGGAGAGTACAGCCGAGGACGCCCTTGAGGTTGCCGTCGAAATCACCACCGCGCTTCGGCTCCTTGTCGCCGAGCTCGTAGCGTTGACCGTCAACGGCACGGTGGAAACTCTGCGGGAGCGTGCGCCGCTGCTGTGGAACGCGAAGTCGCTGATTGACCAGGCGTCCGCGGTGCACGAGATCCTTCTGGAGTTCTGGCCAGAGCTCAGCCGCATGTGCGGCGCGCTGCGATCGGCGATCGCAGCCTATGAAGATGCCTCGACAAATGCGTCGGCACGCCTGATGGCCGCAGCGGGGACCTCTCGTGCACTAAACCTGCTACCGCCCGAGATGTGGAAGCGCTTCGCGAAGCGGGCATCTGTAGATGAGCTCGCGGCGGTCCTGGCTGATCAGGTCTTCGACGCGCCGTCCCCATGGCACGATGCCGCTGACCTGGCGGAGGCCATTGCGTGCAGGCCGCAGTCAACCGGCAACCGTTCAACGCCACCGCGTTCCCGGGTCCCCGACGACAAGGAGCCGCCCTACCAGGAATGGGGGGACGCGGAGGCGGAGCGGCTGGCGGCAGTTGCCGAAGAAGTGCTCAGCGGCGAGGACTCTGTTGCGGTCGAACACCTTCTGTCAGACATGGACTGGTTGACAGCGCGCCGCCTGCTGGCCGACCTGATTGCCGCGAGCAACAACGACCGGCTCGGCTACCGGCTGGCATGGTCCGGCCCGGTCCAGGTAAGGGTAGGTAGCGTGCCGTCTTGGCTTACCTCTGGCGTGTTCGAACGAGTACGGAGGCCCGTGTGAGTGATGCTGACGCGGCGCTGTGGTGGGCGAGGGTGCGAGCGGAAGGCCCGTTACGGATGCCGGCAGCTACGAGAACACCAGCGGGCATGCTGCGAATGGTGGAGCAGGGTGGTGAGCGCTGCTGGCTGCTGCCCTGTCCACCCGACGACGTGACGCCGGCCGTGCTGCGCGAACTGCGGATGTCTGCGATCCCAGTGGAGTTCCCGAACGAGACCAGCCGGGTCCTTGCTGCGGCGCTGCGGTGCTGCTGGGCCGATGTCCAGGCAGGCCCGTGGCCGGGGCAGTCGGCGACGATGCACGAGGTACTGGACGTGGTGGACCAGCTCATCCCCGGACGCGAAAGAGAAGTGCTGCACCGCTTCGGAATGGGAGCGTTCCGCCGTCTGCAATCCAGCCGATGGTTGGACATCGACGACGGGGCACAGACAGTCCGCCTCGGCCCCCGAGCGGCTACGTGGCCCGACCAGGACCTCCCCGTGCTGCGGGACCTGTGGCGGGAGCTTCCTCCTCCTCGATCTAGTGGGAAGTCGGAGCGATGAGCGGCCTGTTCGATGACTTGCTCCAGCCGCTCGGCGACAAGCAGCGTGACGCATTGGTTTCGGCCTGGGCCGCACTTGAGTACGGCAGCGAGCCAGCCAGCGAGGCGGCGCTGCCCGCCCTTCGGGACGCGGCGCTGCGTCACCTGCTTGACCAAATGCTGCACAGGACCGGCCGCACGCTTGTCCCCGCGGGCGCCTACCTCTGGACATCGGGGTACCGGGACGACATCGCCGCGGAACTCGTGGCGAGCGGCTGGGGGATATTGCCGCCGCTAGAAAGGGCCACGCTGATTCTGGTGCTGATCCACTCAGTTGCGATCCCTCGGGCAGAAGGACACCTGACCGGGGACGAGTGGCAGTCGAACCACCCGACGACACCGACCCGACTGCGGAAGCTTTCGCAGATTCACGGGCAGCGGCGTCTGTCCGATGCCCTGCAATGGCTGCGTGCGGCCGGACTGGTCCGCGTGGCGCGCGCCGCTGACCGCGAGACAGCAGGGGCCTCCTACGTCCCTGGGCCTGCGCTACGCCGACTCACTCCGGCCGCGCGCCAGCGACTGCAGGAGAACCTGATCCTGGCCGTGGGCCCGGATACCGCGCTCGCTACGGCGATCACGGTCCGCCGGAACCTCGGCCACCCCAAGAAGTGACGATTTCTCCGAGGAGCGGTGCATGAGCGACAAAGAGCCGCCAGAAGACATTGTCGGTGAACGTGTCCTGGTTGGCCTTCAGAGCGTGCGAATCTCCAGGCTTTCCACGCATCCCATCCCGGTTGCAGCTGGCACTCTCATCGCCGTGGCAGGGCAAGGGCCGAAGGACTCCAACGGGGCAGGGAAGTCGTCACTCCTGGCTCAAATCAGCTTGCTGCATGCTGATGAACAGTGGCGATTTGGCTCCGGCGCGTCCACCGCAGTCGACCTGCTGTTCAATTCCGAGGACGCGGGCGGGGAAGACCGCTGGGGCAACGCCGACTACGGGTACCTCATCGGCGTGTTCGCGCCCGCCGTCGGAGACCTCGATCAGCTACAGGCCGGCGCCCTGACCGTGTGGATCCGGATCGACCGCAGCCGCCAGAAAGGGCCCCGGCTGAAACTACGTTGGCAGGACGGTCTGCTTCTACCCGCTGGAGACAGTGAGGCCGGACGGGAGCAGGCCGCCGACTCGGTCTGGCAGGCCCTGCCCCCGCGGGCTGGACGGAATGACGTGGTAGCCCGTGACCTTCCGCGCACCCTCTACGGGGAGCATGTGCGGTGCGTGTCGTTCCTATCGACATCAGTGCGGGCCAGCGCCGCCCCCAACCTCCTCGCCCAACCGCTCAACGAGATCTCCGAGCGACGGATCTTCGAGGCAATCGCTGCGCTCACCGGCATCGACCACGAACTACAGCAGGAACGCCAGGCACGCCGCAACGAGTACGACCGCCTCCAGGAAGCCAGCAATGCCGAGTCCGACCTAGCCACCTGGGAAGAGCGCACCCAGGTTATTGAGGATGGTATCGACGCGCGCGACCAAGCGCGCCAGCACGTCGTCGAAGCTGCTGACCGCTGGCGGTCACACATAGCACGACGGCTGTACGACACCCTCCAGCGCGACGCCGACATCCAAGCCGAGATCGCTGGAATCGACACCGAGATCGAGCAGGACAGCCGTACGGTTCAAGAGCTGGTCAGACAAGCGAGGGAGCTGGCCGACAACGATGCATTCACACAACGGCAGCAAGTCGCAATGAGCACATTCGGCAGGCTCCACACCGTCGACCGCGACCTGGACAGACAGGTTGCAATGCTGCAACAGAAGATCGAAGAAGCCGACGGCCTGCTGCGCGAGGCCAAGCGAAAGGCCCGTGACGCCGACGGACGCGACGAGCCAACCGCTAACCAAGAACGCGCTGACGCAGACGCTCACTTAGAAAAGATGGTCAAGGAAGTCGGAGTGGCGGAGAAGGCGCTATCCGACACCAAAGCAATCCTGGAGGACGCGGAGAGCGGCAGAGACCTGGCCCGGCAGCAGATCGACGTCCTTGCGGCCGAGAGGATCAGCGCCATCTGTCTGCTCGACGCCATTGTCCTCACCGACCAGCAGAGGTCAAAGTGGGAGCCGACCCTTTGGCCGTACCGTGAGGCCGCCGTCGTGGACTCCGACGATCTCGACAGGGCCAGTGCACTCCTCGCGGACCTACCCGGCTCGACCCTGATCGCGGCCAACCTGACCGCAAGAGCGGGGCACGTTGATCTCCCAGGCAATGCCCACCCTCAATACGACCTGAGTGGCTTCCTCGCGGCCCTGGACACGCGAGTCGCCGCCCGCACCAACCCTGACCGCATCCAAGACGAAGCGGGCATCGTGACTATCGGTGGCTTTCCCAGACCCGTCACCGACCGCGCCGCCCGCATTGCCGCAGCACGAGAGCGAGTCCATCGGCAATCCGGCATTCACCAGGAGGCCGAGAGGAAGCGGAAGACTGCCGTACAGCAGGTCGCCGTGGCTGAGCGTCGACAGAAGGGCGTAAGAGCCGCGGCCGAGGCTGTTGAGCTGGACAGAAAGATCAGCAATCTGCAGGTGAAAGATCAGGCCGCTCAGGATGAGCGCGCGAAACTGATCCCTGAGCTCGCCGCTGCAGCCGCCGAACGGGACGAGGTGCTCCTCCTGGCGGCAGTCCGCGAAAACCAAGTCAAGTCTCTGCACGAGCAGAAGGCCGCCCTCGACAAATCAAACAAGGGTCGGCGAGAAAGAATCGGAAACCTCAAGACGGAGCAAGCGCAGCTAGACCTTGACGGACTGAAATCCCACTGGGACGGCACCCTCGAATCCTCCAGCGAGTACCTGCTCGCCTTGCCGGATATCCAACAGTCCTGGACGGCGGAAGACTGGTGGGAAGAAGCTAAGGATCTGATTAGCACCGCAATATCCAAGTGCTTCCCTCTCACCGCCTCTGAAACTATGCCGACGGAAATCACTGGCCTGTTGGCAGAGTTCAGTCAGCGTGGACCCGGCAGCAGCACAAGGGCACAGGCCGTCTTCACCCCGCTGCGCCACGCACTCCATGTCTACCTGCGCCAGCACGAAGACACCGACCAGTACGAGCGCCAGCAGATCGCCACTCAGCGCAACGAGCGCCGCGATAGCCTGGACGCCGCACGGATTGGCCACGAGGAGGCTGTTCAGGCCAGCCGGGCCCATCGCGGGGCGCTCACCTCTGCCATCAAGCAGAAGCTGGTCGACGTCGCAGCGGCGTTCGACCGGCTCGATATGGCCCACGGCGGATACGGGGCCCGGCTCGACTACGCCGAACCTCCACCGCCGGCCGACCCTACCGAGGACTGGGACTGGAAGGTCACGCCGATGTGGCGGCGCGCCCGCGGAAGCCGGCACATCCCCTACAACCGACGGGCCAACACCGCACAGATCGATGATCGGGCGATCAAGCTCGTGTGCGCCGCAGCAGCCGCTAGCGGTACGGGCCGGCCACTCGTCCTTGTTCTCGACGAACTCGGCCGCAACCTCGGCAAGCAGCACCGCCGCGAGGCGGTCGCCCTGCTTGGCCAGATCGGTAGGGAGAGCGGCATTACCGTCGTCGGCGCACTGCAAGACGACATGGAATCCTACGCCATTGACGCCTGCGGCGAGTACGTCAAGCTGCGCCGCAGCTCAGACTCCAGCCCGTACAACGAACAGCCCGTCGTCGTTGGCTACGACGAGCACGCCCCACGTGTCGAACTGCTCAGGGCCTGGCTGACAGGCAACGAGTACCAGGAGCCGGTATGACCTCCCGCTCCCGCCCGCGCGGCTTCGCCATGCGGCACATCAGCGTCTACCCCGGCCTCACCACGTACGCAGTCCCCCTCCCCGATGGTGACTACAGCACCGACCGCCATGGAAATCCCAAGATCACGCGCGTCACTTTGGAGCCCGAAGGTTTTCCTACACCCCGCCGCCCGCACGGCCTAACCGACAGCCAGTGGGCCTTCGCCACCAACAGCCCCCGCCGATGGCAATCCGCCGTGACCATATTCGGCGTCCGCGCCGAGGCCATAGCCACAGAGCTCGCGCGCAACGGGTGCATCGTCCTCGAATGCGACTTCCGCGGCGCCCGTGTGGTCCTGCCACCCCGCGGCTGGGTTCCTCATCCTGACCTGCACGCGGCTCGGCAAGAGCACACCAGCCAGCGCGCCGCCCGAAGGTCCGCTCAGGGCGACGAGGCACGCCGTCTTGCCATCGAGCTTGCTCCCTTCCCGGCTGCCGGTCCACTGGTGGCCATCCTCCTAGCGCAACGGGACGGGGCCTATCGTGACCACGTCATCGAGGCCGCCCGTGCCCTTCTCACCGACGAAACAATGACCAGCACGGACGAGGCCGCGCCGTGGGCAGCTGTGGGGTGGCTTAAGCGAGGAACGAAGACGGACTACGAGAGGGACCAGGAGCCGCTCGCTGAGGGCGGTCAGGGAGCGGTCTACGGCGGCGTGCACAGGCACACCCGCATCCCCGTCGCTATGAAGCAGCTCCGCTACGGTGATGAGGACTCTATACACCGCATGGGCCGCGAGATCTCCATCGGGCACCTCTACGGAGAGCACCCGAACGTCATGCCAGTGATTGACTCTGACCCAGACGGGCGGTGGTTCGTCATGCCGCTTGCGAACGGCAGTGCCGCCAGCCACGCAGAACGTTTGCAGCGGGAGACAGAAGCCCTCCGGGATCTCGTCACGGCGATCTGCGAAGGACTGCGCCGTCCACATGCCGATGACCGGATCCACCGGGACATCAAGCCAGCAAACGTTCTGCTCCTCAACGGCAATTGGGTCGTGGCAGATTGGGGGCTTGGTCGTCAGCCCCGAGGGGAAACTAGCGTTCCGCGCCGAACTCGGACGGGCACCGGTTTCGGGTCCGAGGGATTCGCCGCGCCGGAGCTGTCGTCTGGGAATCCTCATAACGTGACTGCGGCTGCCGACATCTACAGCATTGGACGGCTCATCGCGGCCATCCTGACCAGGGAGCGTCCGGAACAGAACCTCCCACTGCTGCCCGCACGCGGACCCTGGCGAGCAGTAGTAGCAGAGGCGACTCGCCACAAGCCTGCCGACCGACCGCAGGACGTGGACGAGTTCCTTGGCCTGCTCAAGGACATCCCGTGACCGTTACCACGCCGTCCCAGCTTTACCAGGCGCTGAGCCTGGTCCGCCCAGCCAAAAGGATCACGTTTCCGATGACGCGCATCGCGCTAGAGCCGTACTTCCTGCACCAGGATCAGGTTCAGTCTCTCCTTGGCGAGCAGCGGACAAAATCCGCACGGGCACGGGCTGCCCGCAGGAACGAGCCAGATTCAGCGTTGCCCTATGCCCTCGCCGCAGAACTGGCCGAGGCGCATTCCTCCCTGGGAGTAGGCGAGTTGGCGAGGTCCGTCCTGGAGCAGGACCTGCGCACGGGGCAGGTCGTCGGAGCTGAGTTGGATTTTGCCTTCCAGCGGGACCGGGAACAGGACATCCCAGGCTTCAAGCCGATCAACTTTACAGCGATACTCGACGCGGGTGAGCAGGTGCGCGTCACTGGCACGTTCAACTCGGCGAGAACCGCCAGCTCGTCTGCGGCCGGCAGCCTCGCCGGGACCAGGCGGGCCTACCTGATCGGAACGGTCACCAATCTCAGTGCAGCACAAATTGAGCTCAGGCCGGTCTTCATCGGAATCAGGTCATTCGTCGATGACGATCTCACCGTCGGGGGGCTGGCGCCGGGAGCGCGCGTGTATCCCAGCGATATCAGCCAATTCAGCGGGATCGACTTCACATCGCCCTTTACTGAGGCTGAGAGTGAAGCGGTCCTGCACGTGCCGGAGGATGTGGTGAAACACGCCTTCGCGGAACTGATCGGCGAGTCGTATGTCCCAAAGGACTGGGGCGGAGAACGCTCGGACCTCTACACATCACGAGTGTTTGCCCGCGGACACCAGGTTTCGGCTGCCTGGCTGTTCAAGGGGCCCGGCTATCCTCGCGCCATGGACGTCAGAGCCCTGGGCAAAAACGGCGACCAAATCGATCGGTTGTTCACCGAGCCCGCGGAGCTACTCGTTCTGCAGCACTGTCATCAGATCAAACCGAGCGTGGTTGGCATGATGGACGCCTACGCCCACGATGCTCGACGCCCGCGCTACTACATGATCATCGACGGGACTGACACCGGACGCATCCTGAGGTCGCTAGGCATGCTCCCAGCAACTCTGCCTCAGCAGCACCAGCGAGCGGGATTCCCAAGGCAAGGTGAGCTCTTTCAACGCGACCACTGATTGAATGACGAGCTCGATACCCACAACGTACAAGGCTCCTGTGCTGTTGGCAGAGAGCTCGAAGTCTCAACTGGCAAGCTCAGGCGTCATGTCGGTCGGTACACAGTCGACCTCCCGCACATCTTGGTCGAGTGGGGCACCATGCTCATCAGGCTTATGCCCTCGCTACTCATGGCAGCGAGGGCATAAGTCGTCAGGCGGCATGGGCTGCGGTCAACTGCGAGGCCCACGTCGTGACCTCGGTCAGGTGCTCGGGCTGCAGGCCGAAATGTGGGTCGGGCTGAACGAGAAGGGTCGGCGTTCCCTTGGCAGTGCGCTCCGCCGCCCAGGCGTGGTCGAGGCCGGTGAAGTCGTCGTCGATCCAGACGGCGGGGGCGTCTGCCAGCCAGATGTCAACGTGGTCGCGTTTCCAGAGGTAGCCGTCGGGGTGACTCGTGGTGATCTGGGGGCGGGGCAGGTCGAGGTAAGGGAAGTCGGGCAGCCCCAGGAGAGGGCCGACGATCGTGGTGGCGTCCTTGCGCCAGCTCGTGCACCACACGGGGGTGACGAGCCCGCTGGTCAGGAGGTCGGTGAGAATGCCGCCCTGACTCGGGTCGAGCCAGACGAGCACGGGATCGTCAGGGTGCCGGCCGGTGGGCAGGACGGTATGGCGGACGTGGGTGGGCGGGGTGCTGCCGTCGGCGGCCGGGAACGGTATGAGGACGCCGTCGATGTCGAGAAGCAGGTAGGGCAGGGGCATCGTTGCCTCCGTCGGTCAGCGTTTGCGGGCGGTGATCAGGAGGGTGGTAGCCCATGGGTCGCGGCGCGGATGCCGCAGCTCCACCATCGAGGTGACGCGCAGGCCCGCCCGGGAGAGGTGGGCTCCCCAGCGGCGGGCGTCGAACTCCCATCGAGCGAGGGGCAGTCGGGTGCGGTCAGGCATGGTGACGTAGTCCTCGCGCGGACAGTCGTCCGTGGATGGATGTCTTCCGGCCCGTGCCGGGTGGGGAACGGAGAAGGCCAGCACACCGCCCGGTTTCAGGCGTCGTGAAATGGCGGCAAGGAGGAGCTCGGGGGCGACGAGGCCGACGGCGCCGAAGACGGAGTAGATCGCGTCGAAGGTCTGACTGGTGGCCTGCAGGTGGTGCAGTGCGTGGCCGGCAGCGAACGTGGCGCCGTCGATGTGGCCGTAGTGGGAGCGGGCCCGGCGTACCTGGAGGCCGACCAGGTCCACGCCGGTGACGCGGGCCTGGTGGTGCTTCGCGAGGTGGGCCACGTTGTGGCCGGGGCCGCAGCCCAGCTCCAGGACACGTTTGCCACACAGGTTCCGTCCCAGGATCTCGGCGCCGGGACCGATGCCCGCGTGGGTGCTCCATTCCATCCGGGCCGGTGCGGTGAGGGCCTGCGCGGGGGCGGCGGCTGCGCGCTGGGCTGCGTGGGCGTACCAGGGGGAGACCTGGGCGAGCACCTAGACCTCCAGGAGTTGGACCACGTCGTTCAGATGGCGGCGGACGACGGCGATGTACGCGGGGTCCTTGGCCGGGTCGTCGATCCAGCGGATGGCCTGCTCCATGAACCACTCCACGGCCCACATACGGTGCCAGCCCAGGGCCCATGCCTCGGCGGCCAGGCCGCCCCGGGCAGCGAGGGCGTCCTCATGGCCGCCTGCGGTGACGTACTGCTCCAAGAACACCCGCGTGCGGAAAGGGCTCGGTACGTCGGTGGTGCCGTGGTAAGAGGCGAGGTCGATCAGGCCGGGGCCGGTGAAGGCGCGCGCGAAGTCGAGGAGGTGCCAGCCGTTCTCCCCGATGTGGACGCTCGTGGGGTGGAACTCGGAGTGGACCCAGCCGAACGGGTCGAGCGTCGCACCCTGGACACGGGCCTCGGCTGCGGCGGAGATCTCCCCCAGCGCGGTCTCGACGTCATCGCAGTCCGCCCAGCGGTCAGCTTTCCGTAGCCGCTGGAGGTGATCGAGGGCTCGGCCGGGCAGAGCTGCGAGGCCGGCCCCGTCGAGGAGGGGCAGTCCGCCCGCCGGGCGGGCGGCATGGAGCATCACGGCGGCGGCGACACCGTCGAGGTCGTCGGCATCCCGTACGGGAGTGCCGAGGTCGTCCATGAGCATCCCGAGCCATTTGTCCTGCATGGCAGTGGCGTGGAGGGTGGGGACAGGGAGCCCGCGCTGGTGGGCCATCCGCAGGGCCTGGGCCTCGCGGTCGAAAGGTTCCTTGGCGTACTTGAAAACGGCTGTGGTGCCGTCGGGGAAGGTGACGCGTTCGACGCCGGACATGCCCCAGACACGAATCTCGGCACGTTCGGGGAGGGGCTTGCCGACAAGGGTGCACAGGTCGTCCAGCAGGGTGGCGGACAGGCTCTGGTCCATGGGGTCTCCAGGAGACTGGTGGGCTCCGGGGCGGGCGCGCGAGCTGGCCCGCCCCGGAGCCGTACTGGGGGCGGGGTTACTTGGCTGCGGTCACGCGGTGGGCGTAGACCTGTTCGATCCAGCCCGCCTTGAACTCGGCCAGGTCGTCACGGAAGTTGGCCATCGAGGCACCGTAGGGTGCGACGACGCCGCCAGACTGGTCCGGTACGGACTGGCAGCCGTGCACGAGCCGGCCGCCGAGCGCGGCGTGGGCCTTGATGGACTCGATCCGTCGGTGCTCGTTGAACCAGCCGCCGTGGTAGACCTCGTCCAGCATTCCGCCCGTCGCCTCGTCCAGGTCGAAGACGACGCACGTGGCGGCGGGGAAGAACCAGCACGGGCCTACGTTGGAGATGTGCCCGTCCAGCTCGACCTTGTTGAGCGCCATCAGCGTGGCCGCTTCGCGCAGCATGTGCAGGTGGTCGGCGGTGACCTGCGGGAGGCCGAGACCGGCCAGGTGCTCCTCGCGGAAGAGGTACGAGTACACCCCGTACGCCGTTGCCAGGACGCGGGCCGCGTCGGAGGTGGACTCGCCGTGGTTCTTGATGAAGTCGAGCGCGAGCTGCTCGACCGCGCTCTCGCTGGTCTCCTCCACGTCGAGGAGCTGGGCCTTCACCAAATCCCAGTCGGCGACGAGCCAGGTGCTGGACTCGAAGCGGAAGAAGTGCTCGGCCGGGTCGATGGTGATGCGCCGGCCGTCCACCTGGATGCCGGGCAGGCGGTTCCAGCGCGGGTCGAAGGCGTCGGGCAGCTCGACCGTGATGGTCGCGGTGTCGATGGTGGTCACCGTGTCTCCGTCTCTGATCGTCCGGGCCGGGGCACAGAAATGCCCGAACCCGTTAGGGCGTACGGAACTTGGGGGCCGCCCGGCCCGAGAGTGGGGCGGCTGTCGATAAGTGAACCGCCCGCTACGCAGAGTGGGTACGGTGTGAGCGAGGCCAAGCGGTATACACGGTTTACGGATCCGTAGCGGAGGCGATCGTGCCGGCACCGACCAGCGCCAACTCCCGCCTGCGCGACACGATCAACGCCGCCGGGTGCACGTATGACGCGCTCGCCAAGGACGTACGCCGCATCGCCGCCGAGAACGGCGAAATGCTCCAGACCAACAAGTCGGCCATCTCCCACTGGGTGGGCGGTGCCCGCGCGCCGTCCGGCCGAACAGGGCAGTACCTTGCCGAGGCCCTCTCCCGACGGCTGGGCCGCGTCGTCACCCGAACCGAGCTCGGTCTCCACTCACCCGATACGGAGTCGCCACCGGACGCCGACCCCGTTACCGCGGTCACCGACCTCGGCCGCGCGGACGTCGAACGCCGCCGCTTCCTCGCCATCGCCGCCTTCACCACGGCTGGCGTGGCCATGCCGCTCCTGCACGACCACGAAGCCACCTCGCGGATGCTCCGTGCCCGCACTGCCCGCTCCCTCGTCGGCAGCGACGACATCGACGTCGTACGACAGATCACGTCAGCCTTCAGCGCCGCCGACGAACGGCTCGGCGGCGGGCACGGCCTGACCACTGTTACTGCCTACCTCGCCGACACCGCCGCCCCTATGCTGCGCGGACGGTTCCCCTCGGAACCCTTACGCCAGGCCGCCTTCGGTGCTGTCGCTGAACTCGCTTACCTCGCAGGGTGGAAGCACCACGACCTCGGCCACGAAGGCGCCGCCCAGCGCTACTACCAAGTCGGCTACCAACTTGCCTGCGAAGCCGGCCCCCACGGCCACGCCGCCTGGATGATGCGCGCCCTCGCCCATCAATCCCTCAGCCTCAAGCAACCCCACCACTGCGTGGACCTCGTCAAAGGCGCCCTCACCCGCGGCCTCGGCCACGTCGACGGCCAGACAGAAGCGCTCCTCCACATCACGCACGCCCGCGCCTACGCAGCGGTCGGCGAGAACCCATTGGCCGCCCGCGCTCTCCTCGCCGCCGAAGACGCACTCCTGCGCGAGGACGGTCCCCAGCCCAGTTTCTCCCGCGTCAGCGGCCCCGCCGCCGGCACCGTGGCCAGCCACACCGCCCGTACCCTGACCGACCTCGCCGACCACATCGGCACGGAACAGCAGCACCGCGACGCGCTCACCCGCTGGGACCCGGAGAAGTACAAGCGCGTCCACGCCCTCACCCACGCCGACCTCGGCGACAGCCTCGCCGCCCAGGCCCGCGCCGACGAAGCGGTCGCGGCCTGGACACAGGCCCTCGTGCTCATGGAGGGCATGACCTCCGACCGCACCCGCAAGGCGATCACCTCGATCCGTTCCACGCTCGCGATCTACCAGCGCCGCCGTGTTCCCGGCGCCGCTGATCTCGCCCGCCGCGCCCGCGAGGCCCTCGCTTAACATGCCCAACAACCCGCCCGACGAAGGGAACCCCCGTGGTTCAGCAGACCGACGACCGCTCCCAAGCCCTCAAGCCGGCGCTCGAATCGATGACCCTGCTGGTCGCGGCCGTCATCGTCCACGACAAGGCCACCAACCGCGTCGTCCTCCTCCAGCGCAGCGAGAACGCCAAGTTCGCCCAGGGCCTGTGGGACCTCCCCGTCGGCAAGAGCGAACCGGGCGAGCCCATCACCGAGACCGCCGTCCGCGAGCTTTACGAGGAGACCGGCCTCACCGTGAAGCCCGAGTCCCTCAAGGTCGCCCACATCATCCACGGCGCCTGGGGCGTTGAAGCCCCCAACGGCTTCCTCACGGTCGTGTTCGCCGCCCACGACTGGACGGGCGAACCCGAAAACCGCGAACCCCGCAAGCACGCCCGGGTCAGCTGGGTCGACGCCGATGCAATTCCTAAGGAGTTTGTGGACACCACCTCAAGCGCCCTCCACCGATATCTCGGTGGCGGGCCAGAGGTCTCACTTGACGGCTGGCGATAGAGCACGATTGCCGCGCGGCTGGTTGCCGGATCGCTTCCATCCGGCAACCAAGATCGGCCGTATGTGGGCGACCACGCCAGCGCCCAGGAGCGTACCCACTGTCATGGTGGCGCCACCGCCCGCATCCGCAAGCTCAACCTGTGCCACAGCGGCCTGAGCCAGCAGATCTGCGCCCCGCCGTCCGCACTCAGTCCTTGTCCTCGGCGCGAGACTCAGCATCTCGTTGTCAGTGTCGTGCCTCATCATGCTCGCCATGACTGACTACGCTCTCACCGGCCTTGGGCCGAACCGGTTCGAGGAAATGTCCCAGGCTCTGGCCCTCAAGACACTCGGACCGTCCGTAGAAATCTTCGGAGACGGCCCTGACGGCGGTCGCGAAGCCTCCTTTCAGAGCCTGAATCACTTTCCTACGCGCGATGCGCCCTGGACTGGCTACGGGGTGTTGCAAGCCAAGTTCCGCAAGCGTCCAGAAGGCACTGCCAAGGACGCCGAGTGGCTGATTGGTCACATCAACTCCGAGCTACGTGCGTGGGCCGATCCGCACTCAAACCGCGTCCGAAAGGGACGCCTGCCTGAATACCTGCTCATCACAAGCAACGTCGTTCTCTCATCAGTGCCGGGCAGCGGGGGCATCGACCGCGTCCAGCAGGCGCTGAGGGAGCGTGTGCACGAGCTGCAGCTCCCGCTCAAGGGATGGGAGGTCTGGCACTACGACAAGATCTGCCGACTGCTGGACAATAACGAGGACGTCCGCCACGCCTACGCTGACGCAGTGTTGTCGGGTGATGTGCTGGCGCGGCTACATGACCACGTGCAGCGGCTGGAGGCCAACCACTCTCCTCCAGGCATTCGCGCAAGCCCCAGTCTTCCGAGAGAGCTCCGCCGTCTGTTCGGACGTGAGGCGGAGATCGACGAGGGGCGAAGGTTTCTTGAGAGCCCCCATCGTGACAGCAGAGCGGCTGTGGTAGTGACCGGCCCACCTGGGATCGGCAAGAGCGCCGTCGCACTGCGTCTCTCCCGGCTCGTTGCAGACGTCTACCCAGATGGGCAGTTCCACGTCGACCTCTCCTTTGCCGCGGGCGAAGGGGACCCCGTAGATCTGGTGCTGGCACTGTTGGCGACAATGTGCCCCGGCGATCCGCTTCCCGAGGGCCGCGCACAGCAACTCGCTGCGCTTCGCGCGACGCTGTCCGACAGTAGGGTCCTGCTACTCATCGACGACATCGCCTCTGAGGAGGCGCTCCGTGAGGTGCTCCAGGTAGACGGACCTTTCGGCTTGGTTTGTACCAGCCGGGCAAAGCTAAGCGGGCTGACCGCGCTGGTGACTCTCATCGAGATCGGGCCGTTGCCCGACCGCCACAGTGAAGAGCTGGTCAGGGCGGTGGCCGGGCCTACTCGGCTGACCGACCGACAGGTGTGCATGCTGGCCGAGGCGTGCGCCGGGCATCCCCTGGCCCTACATGTGGCAGCCGCTCACCTGGCACGCCGGCCCAAAGTCAACGTCGACCGGTTCCTCGACGAGATCACAAGTCCTGATCGCGGCCTGCGAGCCCTACGGGCGGGGCAGACCGCGCTGGAGCCCGTGCTCGAGCGAAGTTACAGCGCGCTCAGCCCAGAGCAGGCAGATCTCTTCACCACTCTTGGGGTCCTGCCGCATATGTCCGTCACCCCGGACGTGGTTGCTGCTGCTATCTCACCTCAGACTGACCTCGATGACGCCCAAATCGATGCCGCAACAGAGTTGCTGGACTCGTTGTTCGAGCTCAGCCTCATCGAGCAGATCGACGAGGACCGGTTTGTATTCCACGATATTCTGCACCGCTTCGCCCGCCTGAAAGCAGCCTCGGTCGAGGCGGAACACAGGGAATCCGTTATCAGGCAGACCTGCCTCGTGCTTGCCGTTCGGATTCAGGCGGCAACCGAATCGATCGGCTTCGTGGACAGAGAAGCAAAGGTGCCAGCGCAGGGTAATGCAGACTCCCTGCGCGTACTGAACGCGGATCGTCCCGGTGCTGTTGCCATGACCGAACTGGCTGGGCAACATCAAGTGTGGGGACCACTCGTCGCTCTCGCCTCCGACCTCACCGCGTCACTGTGGCACGGCAGTCACTGGAGGGATCTGGGCCGGGTCTATGAGTGCGTACTCGAAGCTGGCACACACTCCGGGAAACCTGAGTGGGCGGCATCAGCCCTATACAACCTGGGCATGGTGGCTGGCCACCTTGGAGACACAGAGCGAGCTGCCGATCTGTATCAACGAAGCGCAGAGACGGCACACGAGGCCGACAATCTGTACCAGATGCACATGGCGCAGATCGCTTCGGGAACTCTACTCATCAACCTCGGGCGAGCCCGTGACGCCATCCCCTTTCTACGCAACGGGTTGCCTTTCTGGCGAATCATCGGGGACAAGAGAATGCTGGCCCATGCCCTGGGGCATCTAGGCCAGGCCCACCTGGCCATTGGCCAGTTTCGCCGGGCTGACCAATACCTGCACAACAGCAGGAACTTGTCCCGCATGGACAGCCATACGGAGCTGTGGAACCGCGGGGCACTTGCGGCGCTGTTGCGCAGGACAGGACGACTGACTGAGGCGGCCCGGGATGCCTCACTCGACATCGAGCGGGCACGAGCCGTCGGGAGCCGGGAGTGGGAGGCAAAGGCACTGATGGAACTCGCCGAGACTCCCTCAGAGGAACGGCCGATCTCAGCCCCCGTTCAGCCCTTGCAGGCCGCGCTTGCTATCTATCGAGACACCGGTGACATCCAGGGACAAATCAGAGCTCTGTTTCGAATCGGCAGTAAGGCCGCAGAGCAAGCAGATATCCACCAGGCGGCGGAACACCTCAGTGAATGCGCCGATCTGGCCGCCGGGATAGGAGACTACGAGCACGCGGCTCGAGCGTTGGCCTACTTGGCTTCTTACCATGGTGGCGTCGGCCATCTCGATGAGGCGGAAACCTACTTCGCCGATGCCCGTGACATGGCCAAGCACCTGGGGAACCCGATCGTAATCGCCCAGACTCTGCAGAAGAACGCCGAGTACCTGTGGCACCGGGGTCAAATTGGCGAGACCGTCGCCTATCTGACGGAAGCGGTTCAGCTACTGGACGGGACCGATGAGAAACGCGGCTTGGCTCAGGCCAAAGCTGCGCTCGGGGAGGCACTTCTCGTCGCGGGCAGATGGCAGGAGGGCGCCCAGGCCCTGGATTCGGTGATCTCGGTGATGTCGGACGAAGTGTCCCCCGCCACGCGGGCGCAGGCGTCCCGTGCCCTCGCCGTCCTCTACTCGCGCCGGGGCCTCTACAAGGAGGCCATGTCGACGGTCACCAAGGCGCTCGACCAGTGTGAGCGGGCCGGTGACAAGTCGGCCGTCCTGCACTGCAGGATGGCCCTGGCCAATGTGCAAGCCCGAAACGACAAGTGGACCGAAGCACTCGATCAGTACGACACAGTCGCCGAACTTGCCGCAGAACAGAAGGATCTTCATGTGCTCCTCACGGCCCGTGGCATGGCCGCCGTATGCCGACTTCACGGCGAGGAGAAAGAGCAAGCCGTCGCTGAGATCTTCAAGCTGATCCCCGTGGCCGAGCAGTTGGGCATGCAGTCGCTCGAGGCAGCCCTTCATCTCAACGTCGGATCGCACCATGCACACTCCCGTGATCACGAGGAGGCGCTCACCGCGTTTCACAGGGCGCTGATTCTCATCGAGCAGCTCGAAGATGCCACACTACAAGCCCCCTGCCTGCTCAACTTGGCTCGTTCCTGCTGGGCGCTTGGCGACACCGAGCAAGCCCGCACCCATGCACGCAAGGCTTTCGATCTACACCAAGAACTCGGCGGTTGGTCAGACGCGGGTGACGCGCTTGTGCTGCTCAGAGGTCTGCACTTGGACTCAATGCACGACGTTCCCGGAGAGCCGACGATCGAGGAACTGCTGGGCACCGATCGGAAACTCGACAACCGTGTCCTGGAGGCCATCCGCGCTCGCCTTCGCACTGTCAGTGATGGAGCGGTCATACGAGCCGATGGCGAGGTCAGCAAATCCGCCACGGCGCTTACCGACGGAAGAACGATCAATGTCTCGGATGCGGTACGAGAAGCACTATCCGGACTCGACATCGAACAACTAACCGCCCATCTAGGGAACTCTCGACAGACATGCGCCGCCTGTAACCTCTCGGTTGATGAGACAGGGGAGGCCGAATTGCTCCTCATGGAGCACTCGGGGATGAATCGCCTCATGCTGAGGTTGGCGCACCCTCACTGCGTAGCTTCCAAGGTGGTCCAGTTGAAGGGCAGGGCGCCGAAGGAACCAAAGGTAGTTTTTGAGGTGGAATGCATTCTGTTCGGCGGGGATCAAGTGGGAATCATCGCAGATTGCTACGGCGGGTGGGTCTCGCACGACGATGGGAAGGTAAAAGATCTCGTCTTGGCGAACTACCGCAATGCAGGGTTCATTAATCTGCAGACAATGCTCCTGTCGGACGACGATAGCCCGCTGGACATGCGCAACATCCCTAGCGTCACCGACGATGACGTCCAGGCACAACTTGAAGACAACAACCTCTCTATCATTGGACCAAACGGCCAGCTCCTGCACCGGATGCCACTGAACTTCCTCCCTCGCTGGTACCGGGAAACAGCCGAGGGATCGCTGATCGTCGTGGTCGGCAGGAACCTGCAGGGAATGGCAGCCGATGATCCCTCCTACCTGCTGCGTGCCATAGCCACGGGAAACGCGGTCGGCGGCGCCGTACCGCTGACCGTGGTTCAGCCCGGCAGGAACCGCCCATGCCCATGCATGATGCGCAACGGACGGAAGTTCAAGCACTGCTGCGGGCGCCCTGCTGTCGCTACGTAGCCGCAGCAGTCCGCATGCAGTCCGCAAGACACCCGATCAAGACCGTCGCACCCCATCGCCAGCCAACAGCAAAAGGCCAGGTCAGCGACCTTCGGGAAGTTCTCCGCAGGTCACCGACCCGGCCCGTTACTGGGAGACCAAGAAGGCCTGATCCTGGCTCGGGCCGCCCGACCTTCACTTTCGTCGGTCGAATCGCCCACCCGACCGCACCCGGTCCGCGGGCCGCCGAACACGGCGTCCACGACGGACCGGTGCGGTCTTCTTCGCCGGGCCACAGGTGCGCGTAGATCCGCAACGTGATGACGGTGGACGCGTGTCCGAGGACCAACCGCGCCCGCTTGACGCTCGCGCCGCCGGCGATGAGCGCGGAGACGTAGAAGTGCCGCAGATCGTGGGTGACCATGTGGGGCAGCTCGACGGGCTTGCGGCCCTCGCGCCCGGCGACCTCGTTCTCGGCCGCCTGGAGCGCCCTCCGGGCACAGTTCCACTCCGTCTCCCAGCGGCGGTAGTTGAGGGCTCACCCTCCCCCGCCGTGAACAGCCACTCCCAGAAGGGGCGCGCGGCGAGATGCCCGAGGAGCGCATCCGCGACGACCTCGCCGACCGGGACGGTGCGCCGGGCATGTCCTCCACGCAGCCCCCGGCCGCACCAGGGGCCATGAGACCCGGAGAACGCGGTCTGCACCGCTGATCCCGGTCAGATGCCCTCGCCACACGTCGTGGCGGGGCATCAGCTCTTCTGCCCCGGGTTCGTGTCAGGCTGCCTCGGTTGCGCTCGGGGCAGCGGGGGCAGCAGTCCGCACATCGAGCAGCCGCTGAGATGCACCATGGTTTTGCTGATCACTCCGGGGTGATCAGCCGATTCGGCGCAGGCAGATGATGGCGCAGTTCAGTTCCAATAGGCCTCGGTAGAGGTCGGCCCAGCGTTCGTAGCGGGTGCGGAGTCGTTTGAATTGATGGAGCCAGGCGAAGGTCTTCTCAACCGCCCAACGGGTAAGGCCGGAGCCGTGCATGGTGCCCCGGCGTGCGATGAACGGGCTGATGCCGCGCTTCCACAGCAAGCGACGGTACTTGTCGAAGTCGTGCGGGCACTCCGCAGGCCTGCACAGACAGACCCCCTGGCATCCATCGACATCGAATCCATTCTGAAACGATCAGTGAGCGCACACTGTTGCCATGAGATCTTCCTCGTCGGTCTCAGCCGACACGTCACACGCGCCCTTTGACTGGGTGGAGTCGATGGGCGGTCCCTTGATCGTGATCCCCGTCTCTGCGCTGAATGCATGGCGCGGGTGCACAGAGGGTGGGATGATCACGGGGGACGGGATCGATCCGGACGACTACGACAGGGCCTGTGCGGTGGATGATCTGGCCGGTGCGATCGCCGTCGGCCAGGACGGGGCGCAGGCACTGGTGTTGGGGGACAAACCCGCCACGACCTGTTATATGTCCGAGCATCACACCTTCCTTCGCTGGCTCGCCGCCGACTCCGAGACCGGGCTCAAGGCCGCGGCCGAAGCCGTACTTGCTGATCCCGCCACCCAGTGGGAGGAATGCGGGACGTGGATCACGAACGGTCCCGCTGCGCTCATGGACTCCGCCGAAGCAGGCGCTGAACTGAACGTGGAGTATCCGGATGGGGGACTACCCGCACAAGCAGCGGTTTCACTGCCCGTCGGACGCTGGAGGGTCCGTGCCGTCCATACCAAGGCCGACGAGGAGAACTGGGTTGGCCTGGTCCAGCTCCTGGCAGTCGGGCGCTGAGCAGATGGAGACAGTCAGGCTGTCAGGATTCAGAGAGGGCATGCGGGGCGAGTGAAGTAGGCGGACGCCCCTATGTCCCTGGCTGCCTGGCCGCCAACCCCGCGATCAGAGGAACCAGACGACGAGCCGCACTTGGTCCGCGCCGTGGAGTTCGCTGAGCGTTCGCATCACGCTCCAGACCGGTCCCCAGTGGGTCTCGTTCCCCGCAACGCTGTCGCGGCTTCGGGTGCCGGAGCTCTCCGTCTCGCCCCAGTCGGCGACGGCGAGCTCGGACCAGGTGATCCACGTTGTGCCATGCACGTCAGGAGGACCGCCGTAGGTGGCGTACTCGGTTCGCAACGCCTCGGACGCGTCAACCGGAAATCCGCGGCCCTCGGCCAGAGGACGGAAGCCGAAGTGGTTGCGGACGCCGAAGAGACAGGCGAGGGCGTCGTAGGCGTTGCCGCTGTTCAGGAGGAAGAGGTCGATGGCGGCCTCCCACACGGAGTCCTCGTCGTCGGGGCCCCAGAGGCGGGCGCCCGGTCGACACTCGATCATCCCGCTGAATTCGGTAGACATGCCGAGATCGTGCCCGACCAGCACCTGACTCGACCTCCGCATTTGCCGCGACTCGATCTCCGCGCCGGTCATCTCGGTCCGCGGCGCGATGACGGCGGACGCATGGCCGAGGACAGCCGGACCTGCTTGATGTGCGCGCACCGGTGGGAAACGCACTGGCCAACTCGGTCCCTCGCGGACCAACATGACACGCATGAGCGACACACCCGCACGCTGGAGCCCGGCAACCGTCTACCCCGACATGTGGGTCGACCCGGACGACGACCCCCGTCACAACGAAGGAGCCAGTTCGGACGGTGAGTTGGCGACGCTGCAGGACTTCCTGACGAACTACCGCATGACCCTGCGGATGAAGTGCCAGGGCCTGGACGCGGAGCAACTGGCCCGTCGGTCGGTTCCGCCGTCGACGATGTCGTTGCTGGGCCTGATCCGGCACCTCGCCGAAGTGGAACGGGACTGGCGCAACTGGATCAGCGACGGTGAACCGCTGCCGAAGCTGTACGGCAAGCGCGACGCCGACTTCGACGGCGCCGTCGCCGATCAGGCCGAGGTCGACGCCGCGTACTCCGACCTGGAGCGCGAGCAGGCCGCGACCGATGCCGCGCTGGCCGAGCACCCGGATCTGGGCGAGCGTCTGGGGAAGGACCGCATTGCGGTGCGGGAGTTGATGGTTCACAGGATCGACGAGTATGCCCGTCACTGTGGGCACGCCGACCTGTTGCGCGAGTGCGTCGACGGCAGGGTGGGCCAGTGAGGTTCCCTCGGCGGGGACCGTTTCCGAGACCTGCCGAGGACGAGAGCGGGAGCGGGGGCGGGGTCCTGCACCTGCTCCGTGACGACGCGACCGGACCACCCAGCCGCTGAAGGAAGGAGCCGGCCTTCGTGGACGGCCGTGCTCAGCGGCCGAATCCGCTGACACCGCTGGGCCGTTCGGCATGCGGGCAGGCGTGAGGCTTGCCCGGCTGTCGTCGACCGGGGGACTTTCGTATGCGGGCCGCCGCGGGAGCGTCCAAGGGCCTGATCGTTCGGCTCCGACCGTCCGGGAGCCTTCGTTTCCTGGCCCGTCGGTGTACCGGCGAGCCCGCCGGTCGGCGGGCCGCCGGGCACGGCGTCCATGACGGACCGGGGGCGGTCTTCTTCGTACGGCCGCGGGTGCGCCGAGCACCACTCAGGCGTGACGGGGCCTGAGGAGGAGGGAGGACAACGCGGTGACAGCGGCGAATGCTGCGAGAGCCCCGAGGGAGAGCAGTGCGCCGGGGCGGTCGTCGATACCGTCGATGCCGTGGCCGACGGTGGCGAACCAGCCGCGGGTGCCCACGAGCACCATCGGGTGGACGCGTCGCTCGCGCAGCAGTCGCATGCCGGCCCAGAGGACGACCGGCATGGCGATCATGGTGTTGAGGACCGTCATCGTGAACGCCTGATCATCCGAGAAGGCCACGGCCTCCCCCATGTTCTCCGACGCCTGGCTCCACAAGGACACGGACAGCCCATCGGACAGAAGCAGATGGGATATGGCCGTGGCGATCACTGTCACGATCAAGGCCTTGCCGACCCGTCGTCCGAGCCGGGAAACGTACATGGCCATACGGTAGGCGCCTCCCCGGGACTCTCCGACGGCGCCCCTGGGCATCGGAAACCGTTCGGCCGTGCCGAAGTCGCTTGCGGGGGCGCGGCGTTGCCGATGCGCCGGACGCGAATGGTGCCGGGTGGCCGCGCACTGCGCGGGGGCCCGCCGAGGGCGGCACCGGGAGGGGCCCGACGGGTCGGGCTGTCCGGGCCGGACGCACGGGAACAGCCGAACGGCTGCGGGACCGGCGGGATTCGAACCCGCGGACGGGGAGGGCAGGTCCGCCCGAACCCCCTCAGTCGGCATGCGGAGGACCTCCCGCACGCCGATTGCAATGGGCCGCTCTGCCACGGCTCCCGCAACCTGCGGGACTGCGCGGTCCCGTTCCGAGAAGCGTAGGGGTCAACTCCCCCCGGAGGCGAGCCGTTTGTCCGGGGTGAGGGCCGGGCCGGCCGCCCCGTCCCTCACCGTCACCAGAGGTCTGCCGGACCTCGCCCGAACCGGGGGGCGATCGTTCCGGTCCGTTTGCCTGCTGCGATGCTGTCGGTCGCCGTCCATGCGGCCGCCGTCGTCGTCTTCGTCGCCGGTCACTCTCGCCGCACCCACCGGGACCATATGGAGCCGGACGGGACCGATTCCCCTCTTCGTACACGGAGGACGGATCGACCCCGGCCCGGACCGGACGCGCACCGATCCGTGGCTGTCGGCCGTCGACCGGGGTGCCGCCGATACCCCCCCCATGTGACCGATGAGTTTCCGGGGCGGGATCAGTCGGTATGGGTGGACATGCGCGCAGCAGGGACAGACATGCGCTCACGACAGGAGACAGGGATGACCACCGAGGGCTTCACCACATGTCTGTGGTTCGACGGACAGGCAGAGGAGGCGGCCGAGTACTACCTCACGGTCTTCAAGAACTCCCGCCTCGGCAGGATCGACCGCTACACCGAAGCGGGCCCCGGGCCCGCCGGGTCGGCGATGGCGGTCGAGTTCGAGATCAACGGCCAGAAGTTCGTGGGGCTGAACGGCGGACCGCAGTTCACCTTCAACGAGTCCATCTCGTTCCAGATCCACTGCGCGGACCAGGACGAGGTGGACTACTACTGGAGCAGTCTCACCGACGGGGGCGAGGAGGGGCCCTGCGGCTGGCTGAAGGACAGGTACGGCGTCTCCTGGCAGGTCGTCCCCGAGGCGCTGATCGATCTGATCGGTGACCGGGACGCGACGAAGGCCGCCCGCACCACCGCGGCGATGATGACGATGAAGAAGCTGGACATCGCCGCACTGCAGAAGGCGCACGACGAGGGCTGACGGGGCCGGGATGCCGGACGGATCGACCTCCGTCCGGCATTCTCGCGTGACCGCGGGTCCCACGAAGGAGGTTCGCGCCGCAGCGGAGTCGTCCCGTGTCACCGTCGCGAGCCGGCCCTCGTCCGACGGGGGCCGAGAAACGCGCCCGCCAGCAGCGCGCCGGCCAGTACGAGGGCCGAGTCGACCAGGATCGCGGCCGAGACGCCCGACAGGACGCCTTCGGGTCCGGTGTCGCCGACGAAGGACATCCGGGCGGTGGTGACGGCACTCATCACCGGGATGCCCATCGTGATGCCGACCTGCTGGGTCATGGTGGCGAGGCCGGTCGCCAGGCCCTGTTCCTCGTCGGCGAGTCCGGAGGTCGCGGTGACCATGAAGCCGACGATCATCAGCATGTTGCCGATGCCGCCGATGAACGTGGCCACCAGCAGGAGCCAGATCCATGCCCCCGACGTGCCGAGCGCCACCAGGGAAAGAGTGGCGACGGCCTGGACGACGCCACCCATGACGATGGTCGCCCGGCTGCCGAACCGACCGACCGCGCGACCGCCGGACGCGCCGCCGATCACGGTGCCGATGCCCAGGACACCGAAGGCGAGACCGGTGGCGAGCGGCGAGTAGCCGAGAACCTCCTGCAGATAGAGGGTGAGCAGGAAGACCAGTGAGGTCTCGGTGACGAAGGCGATCAGGCCCGCGGCATTGCCCCAGATGACACTGCTCCGCTTCAGGATGCGCACGGGAACCAGCGGCGCAGCGGCCCTCTTCTCCACGTGCCAGAAGCCCACGAGGAGCACGAGACCCGCGAGGAGTGCGGCCAGGGTGGTGGGCGTGGTCCAGCCGGACTCACCTGCCTGGGTCAGTCCGTAGACGAGCAGGAGCAGTCCGCCGGTGACGGTCACGGCTCCCGGGACGTCCGGCCGGGGACGGTTCGCAGGGCGCGAGTCGGTGATGACGGCGGGGGCGAGAGCCACTACCAGGGCGGCCACCGGCACGTTGACGAAGAAGGCCCAGCGCCAGGAGAGCAGATCGGTGAGCAGACCGCCGAGGACGGCCCCGGCGGTGAATCCGGCGGACATCAGAGCGCCGTTGAGGCCCAGCGCGCGTTCCCGCAGCGGGCCCTCCTTGAAGGCGGTGGTCAGCAGGGCGAGTCCGGCCGGGGTGACCGCGGCCGTGGCGAGACCCTGCAACACCCGTGCGGTGATCAGGACTTCGGGCGAGGTGGCGAGTCCCCCCAGGGCGGAGGAGAGACCGAGGACGGCCATGCCGCCCAGGAACAGCCGCTTGCGGCCGACGAGGTCGGCGATCCGGCCGAACAACAGGGTGAATCCGGCGGCGGCGAGCGCGAACGCGGTGGCGATCCACTGCAGGCGGGAGAGCGGGAAGCCGAGACCCTCGCCCACGACGGGCAGCGCGACGTTCAGGATCGAGAAGTCCACGGCGATCATGAACTGGGCGCCGAGAAGGAGAGCCAGGACGAGCTTCTGCCGTCCGGTCATACGGATCTTCGAGCGCGGGGCGGCGACCGGAGCGGTGATGCCGGTGGCGTCGGT
This sequence comes from Streptomyces sp. NPDC093149, assembly GCF_044754145.1. NCBI lineage: Bacteria > Bacillati > Actinomycetota > Actinomycetes > Kitasatosporales > Streptomycetaceae > Streptomyces > Streptomyces sp. NPDC093149. Next base: position 1,167,820 of record NZ_JBIVON010000001.1, on the reverse strand, counting down.
GGCGTCGGTGGCGTCGGTGGCGTCGGTGGCGTCGGACGATGGTGCGTGACCGGGTGCGGACATGATGGCCCTTCCTCGACGAGAGACGTAATGGGACTACGGTTCCATTAAGATTGAGCGTCACGGTAACAGAGTCGGACCAACTAATGGAACTGGAGACCCGTTATGACATCCGAGGATGCGGAACCCGGCACCGTCCGACCCGGCGGCCGTACCGCCCGGGTACGCGAATCCGTCCTGCGGGCCGCGGGCGACGCCCTGGCCGAGCACGGCTTCGACGGTCTGGACCTCGCCGATGTCGCGCGCCGTGCGGAAGTCGGCAAGACCACCGTCTACCGGCGCTGGTCCACCCCCACCGGCCTGATCGCGGACCTTCTCCACGACATGGCCGAGCAGTCCTCACCCCGTACGGACACGGGTTCCCTGGCCGGGGACCTCAGGGCCAACGCCCGGCTGGTGGTCACCACCCTCACCGATCCGCGGCAGGGCGCCCTGTTCAAGTCCGTGATCGCGGCGGCGACCTGCGATCCGCGCACCGCCGAGGCGCTGCACCGCTTCTACGCGATCCGCGTCAAGGAGTGGTCCGGCTGTGTCACCGACGCCGTCGGGCGCGGCGAACTGCCCGCGGGCACGGACCCGGACGAGGTGATCCGCGCCGTGTCGGCACCCCTCTACTACCGACTGCTGGCCAGCGGCGACCCGCTCGACGAGGCGGCGGCGGACCGCGCCGCCGAAGCCGCGGTCGCGGCGGCGCGGGCGGGCGCGTACGTGAGGTGAGGGGCGGGCGGCCGGCCACGTGGGCGCGCACACATGCCGCCCAGGGGTGGCCGGCACCCGCGGTGTCGCCCGCCGCACACCCGGCGCGACCGGAGCTCAGTCCGTCTTCAGCAGATGCCGGTAGCTTTCCGGGTTCTCCCTGAGATACGTGGCCAGGCTCGTCGCCGGATGCCCGGTGAGGTGCGGTACGGCGTCCGAGACCGTGGCCATCTCGCCTGCGGCGATGGCCTCGTACGACGTCACCCAGCCGGTCACCTCCCAGTCCTCGGCCCCGTACCCGGCCCGTGAGGCGTAGGCCTCGTCGCGGGTCTCGGGCACGTAGGTGACGGTCCGTCCGCTGGCCCGGCCGATCTCCTCGGCCGCTTCGGCGAGGGTGAACGCCTCGGGGCCCGTGAGGTCGTACGTGACCCCGTCGTGGCGGGTGCCGTCGCTCTCGGTGTCGGCCAGCAGCACGGCGGTCGCGGCGTCCGCGATGTCCTCGTGCCCCACCGCCGCCACCCGGCCCTCGCCGCCCGGACCACGCAGCACCCCGTCGGCGCCGGTCATCGCCGGGAGCCCCGCGAGGTACAGATTGTCGCGCAGGAAGGTGTAACGGACCTCGGCGACCCGGATGTGCGCCTCGGTGTGCCAGTGGTCCCGGGCGAAGGTGAACGTCGCTTCCGGCGCGGCACCGACGAAGGAGACGTAGACGATGCGTTCGACGCCCGCGGCGACCGCCGCGTCCACCGCCGTCGTGTGCCGGCGCACCCGGTCGGGGCTCTCGTGCGCCGACACGAGGAACAGGGTGTGCGCCCCGGCGAGGGCGCGGCGCATGGCTTCCCCGTCGCCGTAGGGAGCGGGCGGCGCGATGGCGGCGCCGGGCAGCTCCGGCAGCCGGGACGGGTCGCGGCCGAGGAGTCGCACGGGCACTCCGGCTCGTACGAGGCGCCGTGCGACACGGCCGCCGACCGCACCGCTCGCGCCGGTGACGGCGACGATGGGAGCGCTGACGCTCGCGGGGCCGGTGCGGCCCGTGGGTCCGGTGGGGGGTGCGGGGTTCATGCGGGGTCGCCTTCCTTGCGGAGCCAGGGGCGCACCTCCACGACCGCGTCCACCGGGACGGGGCCGTAGATGTGCGGGAACTCCTCGCCGCCGGGCGCGACGGACTCGTACCGTACGGGGGCCGGGAGCAGGGCGGGGTCGATGACGAGGACCACCAGATCCTGGTCACCGGTCCCGGCCCGGCTCCCGGCGCCGTACAGCGTCTCGGCCACGCCGTCGAGTTGGTGCGGCAGCGAGCAGTGGATGAAGCCCTCTTCGTGCAGGGTGCGGCCGCGGGTGGACATCTCGTACGTCCCGATCCCGCGGGCCGCCTCCCACAAGGGGCGTTCGGTGAGGTGCAGCAGCAGTTCGGCCATGGGCCAAAGCTAGCCGCGCCGACGCCCCCGCGGACCATCAGCGCGGCCGTCGATCCGGCCACGAGGAGAACCGCCGCAATACCGCCGCAATACCGCCGAGAATCCGTTCGCCGCCCGAGGAACCGCGTTCGGTGCCGCTCATCGCGAGCGCCGTCGCGCTCGACCGATTGCCGACCAGCACGCTGTCCTGGAACTGGCGTGCCCTTCAGCCCGATCTCGATGGGGTCGGGAAAGTTCCACATCGGGTGTTGGCGCAGCCCGGCCCGGGGCAGCGAGCCCATCAGCGTGCTGATGTCGCGGCTGCTGCCGTAGATGTCGATCAGCACGGTCGCGCCGTCCGGAACGCCGTTGAACGTGATGCCCCGTGCGTCAGGCCGTGCCCGCCAGCAGTTCGGCCTCCACCCGCGGGTCCAGGCCGACCGGGGCCCGGTCCGGCCGTTGCGGGGCCACGCCGCCCAGCTCCCCCAGCCACTTCCAGGTGTCGGCGACCGTCTCCTCGACCGGTCGGCAGCGCAGACCGGCCGCATACGCCTTGCTGACATCGCCCTGGTGCATGGTGTCGTACAACTCGCCCGGCGGCAGCCAGACCGGCAGATCGCTCCAGGGCTCCACCCCTGCCGCCAGGATGGTCTCCGCGGGGGTCCAGCGGAGTTCCGCAGCGGAACCGGTGGCGCGTACACAGGCTTCCAGCAGCTGCCCCATGGTCGCGTGACCGGGCCGGCTGACCAGGTTGTACGGCCCGTGCAGACCGGCGCGACCGGCTTCCAGGAGCCAGTCGGCGAGGTCGCGTGCGTCGATGTACTGGAGCATCAGGTCGGGCGTACCGGGGGCCAGTACGGGCCCGCCGCGGGCGATGCGCAGCAGCCACCAGGGCAGCCTGCCGATATTCTCCCCCGGCCCCAGGATCAGCCCCGCGCGGGCCAGGAGGGCGCGGTCCCCGAAGGCGTCGAGCGCGGCCAGTTCCCCGCCGCGTTTGGCGAGCGGGTACGGGACGTCCCCACCGGCGTCGGGCGAGGCACCGGACACCAGCGGGCCGTCCTCGGGCAGACCGGCCGGGGCCGGGTAGTCGTAGACGGAACGGCTGGAGACGTACGCGTACCGGGCGGCCCGGGCGGCCAGCAGACGGGCCGCGTCCCGTACGGCCGCGGGGGCACCGCTCCACGTGTCGACGACCAGGTCCCAGACATCCGCGCCCGCGCCGCGACCGGCGGCCCCGGCCAGCGCGGCGAGGCCGCCTGCGGCGGTGCGGTCGCCGAGGAGTTCCGTCACGCCCGGCGGGGGCGCGTGACGGCCTCGGTGGAACACCGTCACCTCCCAGCCGCGCGCGAGCGCCGCCTCGGTGACGGCCCGGCCGACGAATTCCGTACCGCCCAGCATCAGAAGCCTCATGGGACCCGACTCTGCCCGCCGGACGCCGGGACCGGAACCGCTCCTCGCTCTCGGCGGAATCGGACTGCGGTCCGTCACGGCGTGCGGGCGAGCGGACTGCGGTTGCGCAGCAGCCACTGGTGGTACCCGGCCGCGCGCTGGGCCGCCTCCCGGTAGGCCGCCTCCAGCTCCGCGTACACCGCCGCCATGTCGGCGCCCGGCCGGGACACCAGCAACAGCCGTACCGCGAGGGGGTCGTCGCGCAGCGGCCGGATCGCCATGTCGTCGCGCGGTCCGGAGGTGGGCTGACAGGGGGCGACCGCTTCGCCGAGCACGACCAGGGACGCGGCGGTGAGGTAGTCGCCGTGCAGAACGGTGGGCGCGAGGCCGGCCTCTCCGAACACCCGGCGCAGCCCGTCCCATTCACCGTCGACAGTGGGGTCGACCATCCATCGGTCGGCGGCCAGGTCCCCGAGGTCGACCACGGGCCGGGCGGCGGCCGGATGGTCCCGGGCCATGCAGATGAACTGCGGTTCACGGTCCAGGAGCACGCGCTGCACCAAACCCTCCGGGACGGTCAGCGGGCAGCCCTCGACCTCGTGCACGAAGGCGACGTCGAGCCCGCCCGCCTCGACCGTGCGCAGCAGCGCGCTGGCCGATACGTCGACCCGCAGCGAGATGTCCGTGTCGGGCAGCCGGAGCCGCAGCCTGCGCAGCCAGCCGCCGATGACCCGGCTGGCGGTGCAGCCGATGCGCAGCCGCGGGCCGCGGGCCGCGTCGGCCTCCGCCTTCGCGTCGCTGACCAGAGCCGTCATCCCGTCGACCAGGGGGCGGGCCCGGCTGAGGACGGCGCGGCCGAGCAACGTCGGTCGGCAGCCGGTCCGTTCCCGGCGGAACAGCTCGGCGCCCAGAGCGTTCTCGATCCGGCGCAGCTGGGTGGTCAGGGAGGGCTGACTCACGCCCAGCGTGCGGGCCGCTCGGTGCAGGCTGCCCGTGTCGGCGATGGCGCACAGCGCCCTGAGGTGTCTCACCTCAAGCTCCATGCCGTCGAGCGTAGGGCGGCGGGCGACTGACGCACCAGACGCCGCAATCCCATCAAAACCCTTTAATTCAGCGGGAGTTGGCAGATGATTCGTCGACAGGGCCGGAGGTGGCGATAGGCCGGTGCTATCGCCGGTTGACATCATCCGCCACGGCTTCCGCTCCCCGACACTCTCTCCGTACCGCCCCCCGTTCGAGTCCGATCATCGGACGGGTTCATCGGATCGGTAATCGGTAGGAGACCCCCCATGAGACACCCCAGGACCGTCCTGTCGGCCGTGGTCGGCATCGGCTTCGGACTCGCGGCCGCGCTGGGCACCGCACCCGCCATCGCCTCCTCTCCCGCACCCGCCGCACCGCCCGCCGCCGCCTCGGCGGAACACGCGGGCTACACCGCCCACTCCGGGTCGCACGAGAGCGCCGCCGCCAACAAGGCGTTCTTCGAGGCGGTCGCCAAGTCCGTCGCCGAGAAGCGGGCGGCCAACCCCGGCGCCCAGTCGGTCACCATCGTCTACAGCACGGCCAACGCGCCGAGCTTCCGCACCCAGATAGCCAACAGCGCGCAGATCTGGAACAGCTCGGTCTCCAACGTCCGGCTGCAGGAGGGCTCGAACGCCGACTTCGCCTACTACGAGGGCAACGACCCGAGCGGCTCGTACGCCAGCACCGACGGGCACGGCAACGGCTACATCTTCCTCGACTACGCGCAGAACCGGCAGTACAACTCGACCCGCGTCACCGCTCACGAGACCGGCCATGTGCTCGGCCTGCCGGATCACTACTCCGGTCCGTGCAGCGAGCTGATGTCGGGCGGCGGCCCCGGCACGTCCTGCACGAATCCCTACCCCAACGCGAACGAGCGCAGCCGGGTGAACTACCTGTGGCAGAACGGCTTCGCGGCCGCGCTCGCGCGCAGCTCCTCCTGACACCGCCCGGCAGCCCAGCGGCCCGGGCGGCCACCTCGTAGGACGGGGTGGCCGCCCGGGCCCGCGGACGAAGAACGGAAGGGAGCACTCGTCGACGTGCCGCCACGCCGGGGCCGGCCGTCGCGATCCGCCCCGGCCTACGGGCTGTTGAGCGCGGTACGGACCAGGGCCAGCAGCTCGTCTTCCGTCATACCCAACTCACGTGCGTCCGCGACCACTTCGCGCAACCGCCCGAGCAGCCGGGCCCGATGCGGGGACGCGCCGCCGGTGACGACCGCACCGCGCCCCCGGCGCAGTTCGATCAGCCCCTCCTCGCGGAGCTGCTGATAACCCCGCAGCACCGTGTGGACGTTGACCCCGAGGGACTCGGCGAGCACCCGCGCGGCGGGCAGACGCTCGCCCGGTGCCACCGTCCCGTCGGCGACGGCTCGGCGCACGGATGCCGCGATCTGATCGCCGAGCGGCACGGTGGAGGTGGGATCGACCCGGAACAGCATGGTCAGCGCTCCGCCCGTCGCCGGTCGATCAGGGTGTTGAGGAGTGCGGCCGCGGTCGCCGAGTCGTCGACGGTCACCGCGAAGTCCCGGCCGCCCGCCAGCGTCGCCACGATGCCCTCACCGGAGCGGATCACGACACCGGTCCGCCCCGGGCGGATGCGGTAGCCCCAGCCGCCGTACTCCGTGAGGGGGTTGATGTGCCGGCTGGTCACCGTCTCGATCCGGTCGAGCGGCACCCTCAGGCGCGGCCAGGGGAGCATGCCCGAGACGGTGATGCCGCGCCGGTCCACCACCACGTACGGGCGGGCGAAGCCGGCCATCAGCACTCCGAGGAGCAGCGGCGGGATCGCGACCGCCCAGCCCGAGACGAACAGCAGCACGACTCCGCCGACCACGAGCGCGAGCGCGATCAGTGGCAGCCACCAGCTGCCGATACCGCGCGCCCATCCGGCGACCTCCCCGTCGGCAAGCGTGATCCGCGCTTCGTCCATGGCCGGCACGGTCGTGGCCGACGGCTCCGGTACGGGGGCGAGCCCGGCCATCGCCAGCCCCAGCCCCCAGGCGAGCACGGCGACCCCCAGGGCGACGGCGAGCTGCCACATCGGGAGCGACACCCCCTGGGCGTCGCCCTGCGCGTTCTCGGCGGCATCCACGTTGGCGATCAGCACGGCGGCCATCACCCAGCCGAGGAATCCGGCGAAGGCATAACCACCGGCGGTCAGCCGACGGTGGGCGCGCCCGTGGAACTTCCCCCGCACCACCATGAGGGTCCACAGCGTCCCGATCACAGCGAACAGCAGAACGTCGACCACGACGTGCCCCGTCTGCCCCATGTACCCGTTCGCCCGGCCATCGGCCCGGAAGTGGCTGGCCGGCTGTCCGGGCAACCGGTCGCGGAAGGCGGCGAACAGGACCAGGTCGGCGACGAGCGCCAGCAGGAACGGCAGGGCGACGAGCGTCGCGCGGCCCAGGTTCTTACGCATCATGAAAACCTCCATTGTTCGCATGCTAGTAGAACAATGGAGAGCCGACAAGATTCCGGCGGGCGCCGGGCAGGTCTTCGCACCATCGCATCGGGCACCCCTACGGGAACCCCGTGGGCGGCAGCGTCCGGGGCCTCGCGGCGGGCGGAGACCCTCGGGGCCCGGAACAACGAAACCGTCCCGCACCGGATCGGTTCCGGTACGGGACGGGACGGTTTCAGCGGTGGGACAAGGAGGGTCAGGCCAACTCCAGCGGGAACGCGCCCCGATGGCCGGTGCCCGCACCCCGGTCCGGGCGGGGCTCGTACTCGCGGCAGCTCCAGATCTCCTGGACGAATCCGGTGCGCCGGTCCCACAGGTCCACGACATCGCTCTCACCGGCTGCCCCACGGTAGGCGTCCTTGGCACCCCGGAAGCAGGCGAGACCACCGGAAAGGCCCCGGCCGGGGGCCGGGAAGTAGTCGGAGAAGGCGCAGGCGATGCAGGTCTGGAGGCGCACCCCGGGCGGCAGGGTGCGCTGGATCGTGGCGAGGGCGGACGCGAAGTCGCTCTCCGCGCGGTGGGATCCGTAGGCGGCCCCGCCGAACTGCAGCTCCAGATGGAGGTACGGATCGGGGCGGCGCAGCGACAACAGGCAGCTGAGCGTGGCCTGGTGGACGACTTCGTCCCAGAGGACCGGGAGCGGCAGGTCCCACTCCAGGACGCAGTCGCCCAGCGCGCCGTCCACCAGGGCGAACAGGCCGTCGGCCGGTGGAGTGCCGGCCACCGGTGTGAGGCCGTCGAAGCTCTCGCCCTCGAAGTCGATGCCCCTGATCCGGAGGCGGAGTTGCTGTCCGTCGGTGGTGAGGATGACCGCGTCGGAACCCTGCCGGTCCCGGTACCACCCTGCCCATGACTCATCTGTCATGGGCACGGACTGTAGCCCGTGCCCATGACAGTCGCCCGGTCGCCCTCCTCTTCACCTCACGGGCCTCGTGACCTCGGCTCCTTGCTCCGTTCCCCCCTTCCCCCTTCCCCCCGTCCCCTTCCTCGCTCCGCGCCCTCCGCTCCCCTTCGGAGTACCGCCGCCTCCGCCGCCGCGTCTGCCGCCTCCTCCTCTCCGCCCCCGGCTCGATGCGTCCGGCTCGCTGCGTCCGGCTCAGTGCGTCCGGCGGGTGACGAATTCCGCCAGGGTCAGAAGGTCGCCCGCCGGGGCCAGGTCGGGTACCGCCCGGGACAGATGGTGGACCGCGCGGGCCATCCGGTCCGCAGCGCTGATCTGTGCCCAGTCCCGGCCGCCGGCCCGGTCGACGGCGTCGGCGGCGCGGGCGACCTCGGCGGGTGTGTTCATGGATCCCCGGTAGAGCTCGGCGAGTTCGGCCGCCGCGGGGGTGGCGGAGGTCAGTGCGGCGACCACGGGCAGGGACTTCTTGTGGGCGACGAGATCCGCCCCGACCGGTTTCCCGGTCTGCGCCGGATCCCCCCAGATGCCGATCAGGTCGTCGATGAGCTGGAAGGCGAGACCGGCCTCCCGGCCGAAGCCGTCCAGCGCGCCGACCGCCCGCTCCCCCGCGCCGGCGTACAGGGCTCCCAGCGCGCAGGCGCAGCCGAGCAGCGCGCCCGTCTTGGCGGTGGCCATGGTCAGGCACTCGTCGAGCGACACCTCGTCCGGACCTCGGTCCTCGAAGGCGCAGTCGGCCTGCTGGCCCGCGCACAGCTCGATGACACAGGCCGAGAGTCTTGCCGAGGCACGGGCCGAGGCCGGATCGGTGTCCTCGGCCAGCAGCCGCTGGGCGAGGGCGAGCATGGCGTCGCCGGCGATGACCGCGTCCGGGATGCCGAAGACCGCCCAGGCGGTGGGCCGGTGCCGACGGGTCCGGTCCTCGTCGATGATGTCGTCGTGCAGCAGGGTGAAGTTGTGCGCCAGCTCCACTGCGACGGCGGCCCGGAGCGCCCGTTGCGGATCGCCGCCCAGTGCGCGGGCGGCGGCGAGGACGAGCGCGGGTCTGATCGCCTTGCCCGCCCGCGTCGCGGACGGGGTGCCGTCGGCCTCCTGCCAGCCGAAGTGGTACATCGCCACCCGGCGCAGCGACCCGGGCAAGGACTCGACGGCGGCGCGCAGTTGGGGATCGACGAGGACCCGGGCCTGTTCGAGAAGGGCCGTGGCCTCCTGCCCCTGCGCGGCCGGGTGGGGTGCCGGGGCCTTCGGGCCCCGGCGGCCCCGGGCGGCCGGATCGTCGTCCCCCGGGGCCCGGGGGGTGGGTGATGGGGGTGCGTGATGGGTCTTCACTGGGACGTCCTCCCGAGGCCGCCCCGGGCACGGCTGCCCGGTGGCGGAGGTTGACGGGGCCCGGACACCGGCGTCCGGGCCCCGAGGATCTACCGCCGACGGCTGACCTCGACGTTTTCCAGCACGCCGAGAGCGTCCGGCACGAGGATGGCCGCGGAGTAGTAGGCCGTCACCAGGTAGGAGATGATCGCCTGCTCGTCGATGCCCATGAAGCGGACGGACAGACTGGGATCGATCTCGTCCGGGATGCCGGTCTGGTGGAGACCGATCACGCCCTGGTCGTCCTCGCCCGTCCTCATGCAGATGATCGACGTGGTCCTGGCGTCGCTGACCGGGATCTTGTCGGACGGGAAGATCGGTACGCCCCGCCAGGCCGGCACACGGTGTCCGCCGACGTCCACGGTCTCCGGCACCAGACCGCGCTTGTTGCACTCGCGGCCGAATGCGGCGATGGCCTTCGGGTGGGCGAGAAAGAGCTTCGAGCCGCGGCGGCGCGACAGCAGTTCGTCCATGTCGTCGGGGCCGGGCACACCGTCGTGCGGCTGGAGGCGCTGCCCGTAGTCGCAGTTGTTGAGCAGACCGAACTCGCGGTTGTTGATCAGTTCGTGCTCCTGGCGCTCGCGCAGCGCCTCGACCGTGAGCCGCAACTGCTGCTCGGTCTGGTTCATCGGCTGGTTGTAGAGGTCGGCGACCCGGCTGTGGACCTTCAGCACGGTCTGGGCGACGCTCAGCTCGTACTCGCGCGGCGCCGCCTCGTAGTCGACGTACGTGTGCGGGACGACGGCCTCGCCGACATGGCCGGCGGAGAGGCCGATCTCCGCCTCGCCGTACTTGTTGGTGCGCTGCCGCGGGACGCTGAGCAGTCCGGCGAGATGGGCGCGGAGCGAGCCCGCGCGCTCCGCGAGGTTGAGCACATCCGCCCGCCGGAGCGTCAGCACCTTGCAGTCGGTGACGGCGCGGGCGGTGTACTCCCACACGGCGTCGCCGTCGATCAGGGCGTGGTCGCCGAAGTAGGCCCCGTCGGCGTGGACCCCGAGCACCGTCTCGTCCCCGTACCGGCCGGTGCCGACCTTCTCGACCTTGCCGTGCGCCAGCAGGAAGACGCGGTCCGCCGCGTCCCCGGTGGCGGCCAGCACCTGGCCGGCGGCGATGTCGCGCTGCTCGCACCGCCGGGCGAGCTCGCCGAGCACCTCTTCGTCACCGAAGTCCCGCAGAGCCGGAAGCTCTCCGAGCTCGGCGGGGATGACCGCGACCCGGTCACCGGTCTGCACGAAGGTCACCCGGCCGTCCCCCACCGAGTAGCTCAGCCGCCGGTTCACCCGGTACGTGCCGCCCTGCACCTGGACCCACGGCAGCATCTTCAGCAGCCACCGCGAGCTGATCTCCTGCATCTGCGGAGCGGACTTGGTGGTCGTCGCGAGGTTCCGCGCCGCCGCCGTGCCCAGACTCTGCTGCGGCGGCACCGGCGCGTTCTGAACCTCTTCACCAACGGACATGTGACGCCCTTTCGATCATTGGTCGACCTGCGCGAAGAAGCCTTTCAGCACGGAGAGTCGGCACGCCATTACACAAATGAGTGCGACTAATCGGCTTTGGGCTGGGCACGACGCTCAGCGATGCCCACGGGCGGCATTAATTTGCATCCTCGATGCAAGTTATCTAGCGTGGCCGTCATGCGGCTGACGAGATTCACCGACGTGGCGCTGCGCGTGCTGATGCGCCTCGCCGTCGTGGAGAACGAGGATCCGCCGACCACGCGGGAGGTGGCGGCCACCATGGAGGTGCCGTACACCCACACCGCGAAGGTCGTCGCCAAGCTCCAGCATCTCGGCCTCATCGAGGCACGCCGGGGCCGCGGCGGCGGACTCAGTCTCACCGGAGCGGGCCGGTCCGCCTCCATCGGCGCACTCGTCCGGGAGCTCGAAGGGCCCGGCGACGTCGTCGACTGCGAGGGCTCCGTCCCATGCCCCCTGCGCGCGGCCTGCAGACTGCGCGGCGCGCTGCGCCTGGCCGAGGAGGCCTTCTACGCCTCGCTCGACCCGATCACCGTCACCGAACTCGTCGCCTCCCCCACCGGACCACTGCTGATCGGCATCAGCAGCCGCCGCCCGGCCCCCGGCTGACCCGGGACCGGACCACCGCACACCACACCACAGGCGCCACCACCCGGCTCCACGCCGCCCAAAAATAAGAATCTCAAATACCAATTCCAGATTCAGGAGTCCACAGATGCTCTCCGAGACGTCGACCGCCACTGTCCGCGCCACCCTCCCCGCCGTGGGGGCGGCCATCGGGGACATCGCCGATCTCTTCTACCGCAAGCTCTTCGACGCCCACCCCGAGTTGCTCCGCGACCTCTTCAACCGCGGCAACCAGGCGTCCGGCGCCCAGCGCCAGGCTCTCGCGGGCTCCATCGCCGCCTTCGCGACCCTGCTGGTCGAGCAGCCGGACACCCGACCCGACGTCATGCTCGGCCGGATCGCCCACAAGCACGCCTCGCTCGGCATCACCCCCGCGCAGTACGACATCGTGCACACGCATCTGTTCGCCGCCATCGCCGAGATCCTCGGCGACGCGGTCACCCCGGAGGTCGCCGCCGCCTGGGACGAGGTCTACTGGCTGATGGCGGGCGCCCTGATCTCGATCGAGGAGCGGCTGTACGCGCAGCAGGGCATCGTCGACGGGGACGTGTGGCGCGAATGGGAGGTGGTCGCCCGGGTCGAGGAGACCGCGGACGTCGCCACCTTCCAGCTCCGGCCGGCCGACGGCTCCCCCGCCCCCGCCTTCCGCCCCGGTCAGTACGTCTCCGTGCAGGTGGAACTCCCCGACGGCGCCCGCCAGATCCGCCAGTACAGCCTTTCCAGCGCCCCGGGTTCGCCGCTGCGCTCGATCACCGTCAAGCGGGTGCACGGCGGCGGATCGCCCGACGGTGAGGTCTCCCGCCATCTCCACGCCGAGGTCGCGGCCGGTGACCGACTGCGGGTCTCCGCCCCGTACGGCGACCTCGTGCTCGACTCCACGGACGCCCCGCTGCTGCTCGCCTCCGCGGGCATCGGCTGCACCCCGATGCTCTCGATGCTGGAACACCTCGCGGCGACCGGCCACCGCGCCCCGGTCACCGTCGTGCACGGCGACCGCTCCCCCGCCGACCACGCGCTGCGCACGGACCACGCCCTGCTGACCGGCAAACTCGCCGACGCCGCCGCCCACTTCTGGTACGAGAACCCGGAGCCCGGCCACCGCGCCGATCGCACCGGACCGGTCGACCTGAGCGACCTCGCGATCGCCCCGGGCACCCACGCCTACCTCTGTGGTCCGCTGCCCTTCATGCGCACCGTGCGCGGTCAGTTGCTGGCCAAGGGGGTCCCGGCAGCCGGCATCCACTACGAGGTCTTCGGCCCCGACCTGTGGCTCGCGCAGGACTGAACCCGGCCCGTTCTCGCGGGGTCCGAGCGGATCGACCGGCTCGCGATCCGAACCACCGGCCCGGGGACGGCCCGGAGAGCGACACGGCGTGATCGCCGAGAACGGCCGGATCCATCCGGTCGCCACGGCAGGGCCGACCACGCCGGACTCGGCGACGCCGACGCGCTGCGCGCCGTCGTCGCCGAGAAGCGTCTCCCCTCCACCGACGAGACCGACACGGACGGTCGGCCACCAGGAGCGGCACCCGGCAGGATCGGTCCACGCGGCTTCACGACGGACTCCGTGCGGGACCGGATCCCCGACCGCCTGAAGTGCCCCGTACCCGCCCCTGTCCGGCCCGGCCCGGTGCGGCACGGCGACAATGGCGTCATGCCTTCCGAAGCGCTCGACCTGTCCCGCCTGCGGCCGGTGCTCCCGTCACCTCTGCAACCGGCCGAGGACGAACGCTTCGCGCGCCGCGGCGTACGGCTGCTGCTCAAGCGGGACGATCTGATCCACCCCGATCTCCCGGGCAACAAATGGCGCAAACTCTCCCCCAATCTGCGGGCCGCCGCCGGGCGCACCGTGCTGACTTTCGGGGGCGCGTACTCCAACCATCTGCGGGCCACCGCCGCCGCCGGGCGGCTGCTCGGTTTCCCCACCGTCGGGGTCGTACGCGGCGACGAACTCGCCGACCGCCCCCTCAACCCCTCGCTGGCCCGGTGCGCCGCCGACGGGATGACCCTGCATTTCATGGACCGCAGGACGTACCGCGCCAAGGCCGATCCGGAGGTCCTGGCGGGGCTGCTGAGCACCTACGGGGAGTGCTGCGTCATCCCGGAGGGCGGGAGCAACGCCGCGGCCGCACAGGGCTGCACGGAGCTGGGCCATGAGCTGCGCGGCAGGGCCGATGTGGTCGCGGTGGCCTGCGGTACCGGCGGCACCCTCGCCGGTCTCGCCGCCGGTCTCGCGCCGGGGCAGCGCGCCCTCGGCGTCCCGGTGCTGCGCGGCGGATTCCTCGGCGACGCGGTACGGGAACTGCAGCAGGAGGCGTTCGGCGGGGCGGCCGGGTCGTGGTCCCTGGACGAACGCTTCCACTTCGGCGGATACGCCCGTACGACCCCGCCGCTGCACGCCTTCGCGGACGACTTCGAGCAGCGGCACGGGCTGCCCGTCGAGCGGCTCTACGTCGCGAAGTTGCTGTACGCGCTCACCACGCTCACCGAGGAGGGCGCCTTCCCCGCGGGAACCACGGTCGCGGCCGTCGTCACGGGCCGGCCGTAGACGCCCCCGTCAGGGCGCGCTCGATTCCTCCCGGTAGGCCGCCGCCTCCTCCAGGTCGAGCCGTCTGAGCAGCGTGCGGAGCATCTCGTCGTCGATCCGCCGCTCGTCCCGCAGCCGTACGAAGACCGCGCGCTCGGCCTCGATCATCTCCCCGGCCAGACGCCGGTACGTGTCGTCCGCCGACTCCCCGGTCACCGGGTTGGCGGTGCCGAGACGCTCCCACACGGCGTTGCGGCGGCGCTCCAGGACGGCGCGCAGCCGGTCGGTGAGCGGTCCGGGCAGGGCGTTGCGCCGGTCGGTGAGGAGCTCCTCCAGGCGTGCCTCGGCGGCTGCGGACGCCTCGCTCTGCGCCTGCGCCTCCGCCAGTGTCTGTGCCGTCGCGTCGCGCCCCGGAAGCCTGAGGACACGCACCAGCAGCGGCAGGCTGAGCCCCTGGATGACGAGGGTGCCGATGACGGTGGTGAAGGTCAGGAACAGCACGAGGTTGCGGGCCGGGAAGGCCTGCCCGCCGGTCGTGACCATCGGGATGGAGAAGGCGATGGCGAGCGAGACGACCCCGCGCATACCGGCCCAGCCGACGATCAGCGGTGCCTTCCAGTCCGTGCCGGGCTCGCGCTCCCTGATCCGTTTCGACAGCCATCTGGGCAGATACGTCGCGGGGTAGACCCAGACGAAGCGGACCACGACGACGGCGAGGAACACAGCGAGCGCGTACCAGAGGGCGTCCGCCACGGCGTACGCACCCAGCCCCTTCAGTACGAAGGGCAGTTGGAGCCCGATCAGCGCGAAGACCGCGGACTCCAGGATGAACGCGACCATCTTCCAGACGGCGGCCTCCTGGAGCCGGGTCGCGAAGTCGACCTGCCAGGCCCGGTGACCCAGATAGAGCGCGACGACGACCACGGCGAGCACCCCGGAGGCGTGCACGCGCTCCGCCGCCGCGTACGCCACGAAGGGGATCAGCAGGGACAGCGTGTTCTGCAGCAGCGCCTCCTTGAGGTGCGTACGGAGCCAGTGCAGCGGCACCATCAGCGCCAGGCCGACCGCGACACCGCCGACGGCCGCGAGGAGGAATTCACCGATCCCGGCGCCCCAGCTCATGCCCTCGCCGACGGCGGCGGCGAGCGCCACCTTGTAAGCGGTGATCGCGGTGGCGTCGTTCACCAGGGACTCGCCCTGCAGGATCGTCGTGACCCGGGCGGGCAGCCCGACCCGGCGGGCGATCGCGGCGGCCGTGACGGCGTCCGGCGGGGCGACCACCGCGCCGAGCACCAGCGCGGCGGTGGGCGGCAGATCGGGCACGAGGCGGTACGCGAGCCAGCCGACCGCCGCGGTCGCGAACAGCACGTACCCGACGGAGAGCAGCGCGACCGGCCGGACATTGGCCCGCAGATCGAGATACGAGCTGTCGACCGCCGCCGTGTAGAGCAGCGGCGGCAGCAACAGCGGAAGAACGACGTGCGCGTCCAGGGTGTACGTCGGCACCCCGGGCAGATACGAGGCGATCAGCCCCGCAGTGACCAGCAGGAGGGGGGCCGGCACGGGGGTGCGGCGCGCGGCCCCCGCGACAGCCGCACTGGCTGCGACCAGTGCCACCAGAGGCAATGCGTCCATCTCACGGTCCTCACATCCGTCGTAACCTGACAATCATGAGTGACTGCCCGCACCTGTCCGAACTGCCGCACCCCGAACCGGCCCCGCTCAGCGAGACCTGTACCGGCTGTCTCGCGGCGGGCACCCACCCGGTGCAGTTGCGACTCTGCCTCGTCTGCGGCCATGTCGGCTGCTGCGATTCGTCACCACTGCAGCACGCCACCGCCCACTTCAAGGAGACCGGTCATCCGGTGATGCGGAGCTTCGAGCCCGGCGAAAGCTGGCGCTGGTGCTTCGTGGACGGTTCGATCGTCTGACGTCCGGGTACGTCAATCCGGCGCCGGTTGTTCGTAATTGACCTCCGCAGACCCCTAGCCACCGTGTGTACTCATGGGCTTACCATGAGTGACACCCATGGGCTGGGGCCGTCCGTTCGCGATCCGCGGGCAGGCCTTGGGGCCCGGCGACACGGCATCATGGATCGCGATAGCGTCGCCGGACCAGAACCGAAGACGTACCGCATGGCTCCGGGGCACCCTTCCCGGACCCTCGAAAGAGTTTGTGCCACCTTGGAGGTGAGGGTGTCCCAGATCGCAGGCGAGCCCGGGAATCAGGACTTCGTAGAGGTCCGGCTGCCCGCTGCGGGTGCCTACCTGTCAGTGCTGCGTACGGCCACGGCCGGTCTCGCAGCGCGCTTGGACTTCACGCTCGACGAGATCGAGGATCTCCGCATCGCCGTCGACGAGGCCTGCGCGATCCTGCTCCAGCAGGCCGTGCCGGGCTCCGTCCTCAGCTGCGTCTTCCGGCTCATCGAGGATTCTCTCGAGGTGACGGTGTCGGCGCCGACGACGGACGGCCGGGCGCCGGAGCGCGACACCTTCGCCTGGACGGTGCTCTCCGCGCTGGCCGGCAAGGTCGACTCCTCGGTCGCCGACGACCGCACGGTCAGCATCAGCCTGTACAAACAGCGCGGCGCGGGACCCGGGCCGGCGTGAGCAACGGGAACGGGGACGGTCCTGTGCGGGACGAGACGATCCGACCAGGGGTGGTGCGCGCAGCGGGCATCCCGGAGCAGCAGGCCCTGCCCCATCCGGAGGACGGGGCGGACGGGCCTGCGGGCCCCACGGTCGCGTTGGAGCAGTCGCAGGCGGAGCGGGCAGGCCAGATGAGCGAGCACGGGCACCACGATCCACACGACCGCAGCGGGGCGCGGGCGCTGTTCGTCGAACTGCGCGGACTTCCCGACGGATCGGCCGAGAAGGCGGAGCTGCGCAATCGGCTGGTGCGGATGCATCTGCCGCTCGTGGAGCACCTGGCCCGCCGGTTCCGCAATCGCGGCGAGCCGCTGGACGACCTGACCCAGGTCGCCACGATCGGGCTGATCAAGTCGGTCGACCGGTTCGACCCGGACCGAGGCGTCGAGTTCTCGACGTACGCGACACCCACGGTCGTCGGCGAGATCAAGCGCCACTTCCGTGACAAGGGCTGGGCGGTCCGGGTGCCGCGCCGGCTCCAGGAGCTGCGGCTCTCCCTCACCACGGCCACCGCCGAACTCTCCCAGCAGCATGGCCGCTCGCCGACGGTGCACGAGCTGGCGGAGCGACTGGGCATCTCCGAGGAAGAGGTCCTGGAGGGCCTGGAATCGGCCAATGCGTACAGCACGCTCTCGCTGGACGTGCCGGACACGGACGACGAGTCGCCCGCGGTGGCGGACACTCTGGGCTCCGAGGACGAGGCGCTGGAGGGCGTCGAGTACCGGGAGTCGCTCAAACCGCTGCTGGAGGACCTGCCGCCGCGCGAGAAGCGGATCCTGCTGCTGCGGTTCTTCGGCAACATGACCCAGTCGCAGATCGCCCAGGAGGTCGGCATCTCGCAGATGCACGTCTCGCGACTACTGGCCCGCACCCTGGCGCAGCTGCGTGAGCGGCTGCTCGTCGAGGAGTAGGGCGGGAGAGGCGGGGCGAGGGTCCGACGCCCGACGCGCGGAGCCGACGCGAACGCCGACTCCGTGCGTCGGGCAGTCGCCGCGGAACAGCCGGCTCGGGCGGCGGCTGGGCACGGGCAGCGGCTCGCGCCCGCCCGGCAGGCGGCGGCCGGGCCATCGGGTGCGGCGGTCGGGTCGCGGGCGTGACAGCCGAGGTGAAACGGCCCGCTCACGCGCCCCGGCGGCCGACGGCTCCCGTGGCTCAGAGCCTGTCGGGTGGCCTCGGACCGGATGGCGGGCGCGATCCGGTGCGTGCGGTTTTGAGGCGGCGGCCGGGCCATCGGGTGCGGCGGTCGGGTCGCGGGCGTGACAGCCGGGGTGAAACGGCCCGCTCATGCGCCACGGCGGCCGACGGCTCCCGTGGCTCAGAGTCTGTCGGGTGGCCTCGGACCGGATGGCGGGCGCGGTCCGGTGCGTGCGATTCCTAGGCCGAGGAGGGAGTCGGATGGGGTCTCCCCTGCTCGAACGCAGCTGAGAGCTCGGGGAAGGAGCCTCGGCGACCGACGACGACGCGGAAAGCGTGCGTGCCGGGGCGTGGCCGCCCGGCCGGAGGCCACCCGACAGGCTCTCAGGCGTCCGGCGTGGTGCCCGGCCGGCGAATACCCAGTTCGTCGATCGTCGTCGGCCTGACCAGCTGATAGAGCGCCGTCAGGACCACCGCCGCGAGGACGATCCCGGCCGGGATCAGCACGCCGTGGGACCTCAGCAGGGTCCAGGCCACCGGAAGCCCGATGATCTGCGTGATGAGCGCGGGGCCGCGGCTCCAGCTGCGCCGCAGCAGCAGGCCACGTGCGGCGATCAGCGGGATCAGGCCGAGCGCGATCAGCGTGAGGCCGCCCATCTCCGCCTGCTGCGGGCTCTCGGGGCGCCCCAGCAGCCCCATCACCAGCATGTAGATCCCGCCGACGACGAGCGCCGCCCCTTCCAGGGCGTTGAGCCCGGCCACGAGCGTGATCCTGCTCGGCTTCGCCGGTCCGACCGAGGGCGCGGGCGACTCCGAAAGCGACTCGGAGGGCGGCTCGGAGGGCGTGTTCTGCTGAGTACTCACCCTTGCAGGTTGGCATCCCGCCACCGCGAAAGCGAAGCCGGGGGTCGCAATGGCGCGGGAACGGACGACCACCCCTCGCCCCACCGCACCCGGTCCGTCACCGAGTGTGAAGGCCATGGGGCGGGAGTTCAGAGCGATACCACTCGGTAGGTAGTCTGGCCGTCATGCGCGCACTCCTTGTGGTCAATCCAGCTGCTACCACCACCAGTGCGCGGACGCGTGATGTGCTCATCCACGCACTGGCCAGCGAGATGAAGCTGGAGGCCGTGACCACCGAGTACCGGGGCCACGCCCGGGACCTGGGCCGTCGGGCCGCGGACTCCGGGGAGATCGACCTGGTGGTCGCCCTGGGCGGCGACGGCACGGTCAACGAGGTCGTCAACGGCCTGCTCCACAGCGGCCCCGACCTGGACAACCTGCCGAGCCTCGCGGTGGTCCCCGGCGGCTCCACCAATGTCTTCGCGCGCGCCCTCGGCCTGCCCAACGACGCGGTGGAGGCGACCGGCGCGATCCTGGACGCGCTCGCCAACCGGACCGAACGCACGGTCGGCCTGGGACTGGCGGCCGGCACCCCCGGCACCGCGGACGAGTCGATCCCGGAACGCTGGTTCACTTTCTGCGCCGGACTCGGATTCGACGCGGGCGTGGTCGGCCGGGTCGAACAGAAACGCGAATCGGGTAAGCGTTCCACGCATGCGCTGTATGTCCGCCAGTTCGTCCGGCAATTCCTGGAGGAACCGCACCGCAGACATGGGGCAATCACGCTGGAGACACCCGGACAACCGCCTGTGACCGATCTTGCACTGTCGATAATCTCCAACACGGCCCCCTGGACCTACCTGGGGAATCGCCCCATGTACGCGTCCCCCAAGGCCACGTTCGACACCGGCCTGGACGTGCTCGGACTGAAGCGGCTCTCCACCGCGGCCGTCGCCCGGTACGGCACCCAGCTGCTGACTTCGAGCCCCGAGAAGGGCCCGGCCGGGAAGCATGCCGTTTCACTTCATGACCTCACGGACTTCACCTTGCATTCAAAGGTGCCACTGCCCTTTCAGATGGACGGCGACCATCTGGGAGTGCGCACCAGTGTGACGTTCACAGGCGTACGCCGTGCACTGCGTGTGATTGTGTGAGTGGAAGTGACCAAAGTCCTTTAACTCGAACGTTTGGGCTGGACTCCACCCCATAGAAGTACGGCTGTGACCTAGTCGACACCGAGGAATCAAAAAAAAGTTTCCGGAAGGGGTTGTATCCGCCGCCGAGGTTTGCGAATCTCTACATGGCGATCGGGACGGCCCGCAACAACGGCCTCCACTGAGAGCCAGAACCCCTCCTCAATCCACAGGACCACAACCAGTTCATCTGGGCGTCGGCCCGTTGATCGCGGGGGGATTCGTGAAAGCGTTCACATTCACAAGCACAGTATGTAATACCAAGGAGAGGTAGCAGCCATGGACTGGCGTCACAACGCCGTTTGTCGTGAGGAAGACCCCGAGCTGTTCTTCCCCATCGGCAACACCGGTCCTGCGCTGCTGCAGATCGAGGAAGCCAAGGCCGTCTGCCGTCGCTGCCCCGTCATGGAGCAGTGCCTGCAGTGGGCGCTCGAGTCCGGCCAGGACTCCGGCGTCTGGGGTGGCCTCAGCGAGGACGAGCGCCGCGCCATGAAGCGCCGTGCCGCTCGCAACCGGGCGCGTAACGCCAGCGCCTGATCCGACGCCACCGCTACGAGCCTCAGCCAGGCGGCGCGTACAGCGCGTACGCACAACCCCGCCCCCGAGTCGCAGCGCGCAGTACCCCCCGAAGCGCATGCATGAACAGTGAGCCCGGACCGTGATCAACGGTCCGGGCTCACTGCTGTGTTCGCGTCAATCGCGGCCGGGGTTACTTCTCGGCCCGGACCGGGATGTCGAGGACGACCCTGGTGCCGCGCTCAGGGGCCGGGATCATTCCGAAGGTCCCGCTCAACTCGCCCTCCACCAGCGTCCGCACGATCTGCAGTCCCAGGTTGCCGGCACGCTGCGGGTCGAAGCCCTCGGGCAGACCGCAGCCGTCGTCCTGAACCGTGATCAGCAACCGTGTCCCGGCGGAGGAACCGCCGCGTACCGCCGACACGTCGACCGTGCCGGACTCGGCGAGGGTGAAGGCGTGTTCCAGCGCGTTCTGCAGGACCTCGGTGAGCACCATCGCCAGCGGGGTGGCCACTTCGGCGTCGAGGATGCCGAAGCGTCCCGTCCGGCGGCAGGTGACCTTGCCCGGCGAGATCTCGGCGACCATCGCGATGACCCGGTCGGCGATCTCGTCGAACTCCACCCGCTCGTCCAGATTCTGGGACAGCGTCTCATGCACGATGGCGATCGAACCGACGCGCCGTACCGCCTCGTTGAGCGCCTCACGGCCTCGCACCGAGTCCATCCGGCGGGCCTGGAGCCGCAACAGGGCGGCAACGGTCTGGAGGTTGTTCTTCACCCGGTGGTGGATCTCCCGGATGGTGGCGTCCTTGGTGATCAACTCCCGCTCGCGGCGACGCAGTTCGGTGACGTCCCGGAGCAGGACCAGGGAGCCGATCCGGACGCCCTTGGGCTTGAGCGGAATCGCCCGGAGCTGGATCACCCCGCCCGCGCACTCGACCTCGAACTCCCGGGGCGCGTAGCCGCTGGCGAGTTTGACCAGGGCCTCGTCCACCGGGCCCCGGGAGGGGGCGAGCTCGGCGGTGATCCCGCCCAGATGCTGGCCGACCAGGTCGGAGGCGAGGCCGAGGCGGTGGTAGGCGGAGAGGCCGTTGGGGCTGGCGTACTGGACGACCCCGTCGGCGTCGAGCCTGATCAGCCCGTCGCCGACGCGCGGCGAGGCGTCCATGTCGACCTGCTGGCCGGGGAACGGGAAGGCCCCGGCGGCGATCATCTGAGCCAGGTCGGAGGCCGACTGGAGGTAGGTGAGTTCCAGCCGGGACGGGGTACGGACGGTCAGGAGGTTGGTGTTGCGGGCGATGACGCCGAGAACCCGGCCCTCGCGCCGCACCGGGATCGACTCGACCCGTACCGGCACCTCCTCGCGCCACTCCGGGTCGCCCTCGCGCACGATCCGGCCCTCGTCCAGCGCCGCGTCGAGCAGGGGACGGCGGCCGCGTGGCACCAAGTGGCCGACCATGTCGTCCTGGTAGGAGGTGGGGCCGGTGTTGGGCCGCATCTGGGCCACGGACACGTAGCGGGTGCCGTCCCGGGTGGGAACCCACAGCACGAGGTCGGCGAAGGACAGGTCGGAGAGCAGCTGCCACTCCGAGACCAGCAGGTGCAGCCACTCCAGGTCGGTGTCGCTGAGGGCTGTGTGCTGGCGGACGAGGTCGTTCATGGAGGGCACGTGTGCGAGCGTACCCGCGGATGGGCAATGGCTCCGAACCGTACGCCCCGGGCGTACGTGTCAGGGGAGGAGGCCCGGAAAATTGCGGTGCTCCGACGGATGGACAGGGACGAATGGTCTAGTCCACAATGCTCAGACAGAGCTTCCGCTCTCCCCGCACAGGAGAGTGGATCGAGGTACCCGCGCTCTCTGCCCTGACCGCGCGAGCACCTCTCCCCGGCCGGGGGCACCGCACACCGCCGGCCGAGCAGACCGCCCCCAGATGGTGGTCGGTCTCAACTCCGGGCTGCGGTGCCGGACGGGCTGAGGGTCCCGCTCCGGCGCCGTGGCCCGCGGGTGTTCCACGGGCCCGTCGCGCGATCAGTGGGTCTCGGTGACCTTGGCCAGCGCGCGGGGCGCGTCCGGGTCCTGGCCACGGGCGATCGTCACCTCGTACGCCAGCAGCTGCAGCGGCAGGATCTCCAGAATCGGCTGGACCTCTTCGGCGACCCCGGCCGTCGGCAGCGCGAAGCCCGCGGACGCCGCCGCCACCTGAGCCTCGGGGCCGACCACGAACAGATCCGCGCCACGGCCGCGCAGCCGGTCCAGGACCGGCTGCAGCGCCTCGCCGCCCCGGCCGTCGGTGACGACCGCGATCACCGGGGAGATGTTGTCGACCATGGCGAGCGGCCCGTGCAGCAGATCGGCGCCGGAATAGGAGAGAGCGGGGATGTAGCTGGTCTCCATCAGCTTCAGCGCTGCCTCCTTGGCCGTGGGGTAGCCGTAGCCGCGCGAGGTGATGACCATGCGCTCGGCGAAGCGGTAGCGCGCGGCCAGCGCCCTGACCTCGTCCCTGCGGGCCAGGATCGACTCGGCCCGCTCCGGCAGGATCGCGGCGGCCGCACCGTCGCCGCCGCTCAGCCCCTCCACGAAGAGGTAGAGGGACAGCAGCGACGCCGTGTAGGTCTTGGTGGCGGGGAGGGCCTTCTCGGGGCCCGCAAGGATGTCGATGTGGTACTCGGAGACGGCGGCCAGCGGTGAATCCGGGTTGTTGGTGACGGCCAGGGTGATCGCGCCGGCCTCGCGGGCGGCCCGGGTGGAGGCCACCAGGTCGGGCGAGCCGCCGGACTGGCTGACGGTGACGACCAGCACGTCCCTGAGGTCGGGCTTCGCGCCGTACGCGGTCGTGGTGGACATGGAGGTGAGTCCGCAGGGCAGACCGAGCCGGATCTCCAACAGGTACTTGGCGTAGAGCGCGGCGTTGTCCGACGTACCGCGGGCGGTGAGGAGGACGAAGCGCGGCTTCCTCGCCGCGATCCCGGCGGCCACCTCGCGGATCGCGGAGGCTCCCTCATCGAGGATCCGGCGCAGCACTCCGGGCTGTTCGGCCATCTCACCGGACATGATCCGGCCGGGCTTCTCACGCTCCTCGGACGATGACGTGGCGGGCATGTCGAGCCTCCCAGGAGTGTTCCGGTGCGTCAGGAACGCCGTTCGCCCCAGTCGACCACGGGGAACCGGACGCCCGCCAGCGGGGTGCGGCCGGGACGGGTACGGCCATCGTGTCCGCGCCGTCGGGTTCTGCTAGATTGGATCCCGATTGGTCTATACCACATGATTCAATTCTTCAGATCGGCAGGCCCCGCGTGGAAGTTGTCATCGTCCCGGACGCCAAGGCAGGCGGCGAACTCATCGCAGAAGCCATCGGCGCGCTGCTGAGCCGCAAGCCCGACGCCCTTCTCGGCGTTGCCACCGGCTCTACCCCGCTGCCCATCTACCAGGCCCTGGTGGCCAAGGTCCGTTCCGGCGCCGTGGACGCCTCGCGCGCCCGGATCTGCCAGTTGGACGAGTACGTCGGGCTGCCGGCGGGCCACCCCGAGTCCTACCGCTCCGTGGTGCTGCGCGAGGTCGTCGAACCGCTCGGTCTGTCGGAGGCGTCCTTCATGGGCCCCGACGGCTCCGCCGAGGACATCCCGGCGGCCTGCCAGGCGTACGACCGGGCGCTGGCCGAGGCCGGCGGGGTGGACCTGCAGCTCCTCGGTATCGGCACGGACGGGCACATCGGCTTCAACGAGCCGTGCTCCTCGCTCGCCTCCCGTACCCGGATCAAGACGCTCACCGAGCAGACCCGGATCGACAACGCGCGCTTCTTCGACAACGACATCACGCAGGTGCCGCACCACGTGATCACCCAGGGCATCGGCACCATCCTGGAGTCCCGGCACCCGATCCTGCTCGCCACCGGCGAGGGCAAGGCCGAGGCCGTGGCGCAGACGGTCGAGGGGCCGGTCGCCTCGATCGTGCCCGCGTCCGCGCTGCAACTGCACCCGCACGCGACGGTGGTGGTGGACGAGGCCGCGGCGTCGAAGCTGAAGCTGGCGGACTACTTCCGCGCCACGTACGCGTCGAAGCCGCTGTGGCAGGGCATTTAGGGCCTCTCGTCCGGATCGTGCCGGGCTCGCGGAGTCCGGCACGATCCGGACGCGGGACCCTGACCGCGGCTGGCGCGGGAGAGGGCCGGGGCGCACCCGTCAAAGGTGCGCCCCGGCCCTCTCGTATGCCGACGCGTGTCCTGCGGACCGTCCTCGGCCATCGCCCCGTCGGTGCGCGCAGGCGCGGCGTGGGAACGGGCGCCCTCCCCGCCGGGCGGGCTCGACCCGGCCCGGCGGGGAGGCGTGATGCGGACCACGGGGAGGCGTGATGCGGGCCGGCGGGGAGGCCCCTCGTCCCGCATCACGCCCGTACTCAGGCCCCGGGGTGGCCCGTTCCGGCGGTGATGATCTCCGCGGCCGCCAGTCCGCAGACGCGGGCCGCGCCGTGAGTGGCGATGTGCAGGGCGCCCCTCGGGGCCGCCTGCGGGACGCCCATCTCGACCACCACCGTGTCGGGACGCTTCGCCACCAGGGCGTCGAGGGCCTCCGTCATCCACGCGTGGCGGTGGGCGTCGCGGACGACCACGACGACACGCCGCTCCCCCGCGGCCCGCAGCACGGCGGCCACGAGCTCCTCGGACTCGCTGCTGTACGTGTCGGTCTGCGTGCCCGGCAGCAGCCGGCCCAGCTCCGCGGCGACGCCCCACGGCGTCTCGTCGCCGACCGCGATGTTCGCCGCGGAGGTGAACGCGGCGACGTACGCGGCCTCGGTCAGCGGCTCGGCGGAGCCGGTCACCCGCACCGCGCGGCGGGCGGCGACCAGGCCGATGTCGGAACGGATTCCGGTGCCGGGCGCGGTCCCCTCCTGCGCTGCCGCACCCGGCTCGGAACCTGCCCCGTCCCGGGCGCCCCGCGTCCACGACGCGAGGGCACGTACCCGTGCGGCCGCGTCCGCGAGACGCTCCTCCGCGAGTTCACCGCTGCGTACCGCCGCGACCAGCGCGTCGCGCAGCCGCTGCACCGTGGCGTCGTCCTGAAGACCGCCGCCGACGCACAGGGCGTCGGCTCCGGCGGCGATCGCGAGGACGGAGCCGCGCTCGATGCCGTACGTCCCGGCGATGGCCTGCATCTCCACGGCGTCGGTGACGATCAGGCCGTCGTAGCCCATCTCCTCGCGCAGCAGACCGGTGAGGATCCGCGGGCTCACGGTTCCGGGGCGGTCCGGGTCGAGCGCGGGCAGCAGGATGTGCGCGCTCATCACGCACTTGGAACCCGCGGCGACGGCCGCCCTGAAGGGCACCAGTTCACGGGCGTGCAGGGTCTCCAGGTCCACGTCGATGCGCGGCAGCGCGTGGTGCGAGTCGACCGCGGTGTCGCCGTGACCGGGGAAGTGCTTGGTGCAGGCGGCGACTCCGGCGGCCTGGAGGCCTTCGATGTACGCGGCGGTGTGCCGGGCCACGAGCCGGGTGTCGGCGCCGAAGGACCGCACGCCGATGATCGGATTGCCCGGGTTGGAGTTGACGTCCGCGGACGGCGCCCAGTTGAGGTTGACGCCGCACTCGGCGAGCCGGCGACCCAGCTCCTGGGCGACCGCACGGGTCAGCTCCACGTCGTCGACATGGCCGAGCGCGAGGTTGCCGGGGAAGGAGGAGCCGGTGCGCACTTCGAGGCGGGTGACGTCGCCGCCCTCCTCGTCGATGGCCACGAGGACATCGTCACGCACGGCCCTGAGCTGGGCGGTGAGCGCGGAGACCTGCTCGGCCGTGCGGATGTTGCGGCCGAAGAGGGCGACGGAGGCGAGTCCTTCGTCGACCCTGCGCAGCACCCAGTCCGGGGCGGTGGTGCCGGTGAATCCGGGCTGCAGTACGGCGAGGGCGTCGCGGGTGACGGTGTCCGTGGTGGATATCAGGGTGGTCATGAGGCAGCGTTATCCCTTCACGGCGCCGGAGGTGAGACCGGTTGCCATGTACTTCTGCACCAGCAGGAAGAAGGCCACTACCGGGATGGCGATCAGCGTCGAAGCCGCCATCAGTGCGCCGTAGTCGATGCCTCGCGAGGTGGTGAAGTTCATCAGCCAGACATTGAGGGTGTACTTGTCGTTGTCCTGGAGGACGACGTACGCGAGAAGGTACTCGTTCCACGCGGTGATCAGCGAGAAGATCGCGGCGGCCGCGAGCCCGGGAGCCAGGAGCGGGAAGGTGACCCGCCAGAAGGCTCCCATCCGGCTGCAGCCGTCGACCATGGCCGATTCCTCCAGCTCCGGCGGAATGTTGATCACGAATCCGCGGATCATCCATGTGGCGAACGGCAGCGTGGAGACGAGGTAGATGACGATGACGCCCCAGTACTCGTTCAGCCCGCCGAGGTCGTTGAGCTGGATGTAGATGGGGATCAGCATGGCCGTCGGGGGCAGCAGCTGCACGACGAGCAGCACGATCATGAAGAACTTGCGTCCGCGGAACCGGAACCGGCCGATGGCGAAGGCCGCGATCGTGGCGAGCAGCATGCCGCCGAGGACGGCGACGCCGCACACGATGAGGCTGGACTCGATGGCCGTACCGAAGTTCGGCTGCTTGATGGCCCGGGAGAAGTTGTCGAAGGTGATCGACGACGGCCAGAGCGTCTGGTCGTAGCTGCGGATCTCGGCGTTCGGCCGCAGGGAACTGACGACCAGCCAGTAGACCGGGAACGCCATCAGCACGAAGGCGACGAGGCCCGCGATGTTGTAGCCGAGCCGGCTCTTCTTGCGGTCCGGGCGGAGGACCTGGGTGGTGGAGGCGCTCACTCGACCTCTCCGATCTTGAGCAGCTGACGCAGGTAGTACACGGCGACGCCGGACAGCAGCAGGACCGTGATCAGCGAGATGGCAGCGCCCTGGCTGAACGAGTTGGACTCGAATGCCTTCTCGAACGAGTAGATGCCGAGGACCGAGTACTCCGGCTCCGGCTTGTTGCCCCGCATCAGGAAGATCTGGCCGAAGACGTTGAAGTCCCACAGCACGGACAGCGTGGCGACCATCTGGAAGACGGGCTTGATGACCGGCCAGGTGACGTATCGGAAGATTCCGGCCGTGCCGGCGCCGTCGAGCGCCGCGGCCTCTTCGAGTTCCCTGGGAACCTGCGTCAGCGCGGCGTACAGCGTCACCGAGACGAAGGGAAGGGCTCCCCAGACGACGACCGCGCCGATGATGACGAAGCCCTGCTTGGGGTCGAGGAACCAGTTGTGTCCCTGTGCGTCGATCCCGAAGTACTTGGTCAGCACCATGTTGAGGACGCCGTAGTCGGAGTCCGCGAACCACCGGAAGATGGAAGTGGCGACCAGCAGAGGCATCGACCAGGCCGCGATCAGCGCGGCGGTCAGCAGCAGCCGCACCCAGGTGGACATGCGCTGCATGAGCATGGAGAGGCCCAGCCCGGCGCCCATCGTGGCGGCGACGCAGACGAGCATGAAGATGATGGTCCGCCAGACGACGTTCCAGAACTCGGCGTCTCCCAGGATGTTGGTGAACTGGTCGAAGCCCACCCAGGGGGCAGCCGATCCGGACCACAGCTCGCGGCGGCCCACGTCCTGGAAGGACATGACGACCGTCTTGATGAAGGGCCAGACGAAGACTGCGGCGATGGCGATGAACGCCGGGGCTATCAGGAGGTACGGCAGCAGAGCGCCGGCCTTCCGCGGTTTACGGGTCACACCGTTCGAGGGCTGAGGATCCTCACCCTCAGGAGCCCGCGGGACGGACACCGGCGGGTCGGCTGCTTTCATGTCGGCGGCACTCATTGTGCTTGCCTTCCGTTTCGGACCGGGTACCGGAGGGCGGGGGTGGCAGCCCGTTTCCGGACCGCCACCCCCGCAGATGATCAGTCGAGCCGGTGGCTCATGAACTCACCGGCCCGGACTCCGTGGGCTCGGGGCTCAGGAGTCCTTGTTGATCATCGAGTCGATCTCCGCGTCGGCCGCCTTGGTGGCGTCCGCGACCGACTTGCCCTTGATGATGTCGAGCAGCATGATCTCGAGCGTTTCCTTCTTCTCGATCGCCGTCCAGCCCGGGGCGATCGGCGTGAACCACGCGTCCGGCACGGCGTTGGCGATGGCCGCGGTCTCCGGCTTGGCCTTCAGCGGCTCGAGCTGCTTGGTGTTGTTCGGAAGGATGTTCTTGGAGGCGAGGACTTCCTCGGACTTACCACTGGTGAACATCGAGATCCACTCCTCGCCGAGGTCCTGGACCTTCGACTTGGAGATGGTGGCGAGGTCGGAACCGCCGATGAAGGAGGGGAGGGCCTTGCCGTTCGGGCCGGGCATACCCGCCGTGACGATCTTGCCTTCCAGCTTCGGGTTGCCGTTCGCCTTGGAGTCGACGACGCTGCCGGCTTCCCAGCCGTTGCCGTAGAGAAGCGCGGTCTTCTCGTTGGCCATGACGTTGGCGTGGTCCGCCTCGTCCTTCGTCTTGTCCCCGTGGTTGTACTTCTTGACCAGCTCGACGAAGTCCGTGATGCCCTTCTGGGCCTCGGGGGTGGAGAGGGTGGACTTCCACTCCTTCTTGCCCTCGTCGTACTTGGCGATCCGGCCGCCCTCGGCAGCGACGTAGGACATCGCGGCGTACCAGTAACGACCCGGCAGGTACAGCGGCGAGAACGCCTTGTCCTTGCCGTACTTGTCACCGATCTTGTCCAGCGCGGTGAACAGCTCGTCCTGCGTGGCGGGCAGGGTGTCCTTGCCGGTACCGGCCTTGAACATGTCCTTGTTGTAAATGGCGACGCGGGCGCCCGCGTAGTAAGGCACGCAGTACTGCTTGCCCTCGAAGGAGCAGGTGTCCTTCAGACCCTTGATCCAGGTGTCCGAGTTCTCGTACTTCTTCGGGTCGATCTCGCCGAGTGCCCCGTTGAGGATGTACGTCATGGTCTCGGTGTTGCCGAGCTCCACCACGTCCGGGAACTTGTCACCGGCCAGGGCGGCGTCGAGCTTCTTGGCCTTGTCCGCCCAGGTCTGGTACTGAACGTTGACCTTGACGTTGGGGTACTTCGCCTTGAACTGGCTGTTGACGTCCTTGACCAGCTCGGGCCAGGTGCTCTGCGCGTCCGACATGAGCCAGACGGTGAGCGATTCCTTGCGGTCCTTCGGGTCCTTCGACGAGGCCTTGTCGTCGTCCGAACCACATGCCGCGATCGAAACCAACATGCCTGCGACGCCGATCGCCGCGATGAGCTTGCGCTTCACGCCAAACCCTCCTCAGGGAAACTGCAACCCCGCCCACCGCGAAGACATTCGACGAGTACTGCTGGGGCTGGACCTGGTCTTTAATGGTTTAGACCAGTACCGGGAGCTTGGCCTAGACCTTTTGGGGTGTCAAGGGTGTATAAGAAGTGCACTCGCGTCCGTTATAGGACCGACACCTAAGGGAGGGCGACGACCGGTGACCGGACCGTGCCACCATGTGAGCCGCGACAGACGGAGGAGCCGGTGACGGCAGCAACGCAGCAGTCGGGAAGGCGGGCCATGGGTGCCGACGGGGGCAGTACGGAGAACGAGACGGGCGCGGCCACGCGGACGGCGCGCGTCCCGAAGTACTACCGGCTGAAGCGACATCTCCTCGACATGACGGACACCATGCCGCCGGGCACACCCGTGCCACCGGAACGGACCCTGGCCGCCGAGTTCGACACCTCGCGCACCACCGTGCGCCAGGCGCTCCAGGAGCTGGTCGTCGAGGGCCGGCTGGAGCGCATCCAGGGCAAGGGCACCTTCGTCGCCAAGCCGAAGGTCTCGCAAGCCCTGCAACTCACCTCGTACACCGAGGACATGCGCGCGCAGGGGCTGGAACCGACGTCCCAGTTGCTGGACATCGGCTATGTCACGGCCGACGACACGCTCGCCGGGCTGCTCGACATCACGGCCGGTGGCCGCGTGCTGCGGATCGAGCGGCTGCGGCTCGCCAGCGGGGAGCCGATGGCGATCGAGACCACGCATCTTTCGGCCAAACGCTTCCCCGCGCTGCGCCGTTCGCTGGTGAAGTACACCTCGCTCTACACCGCGCTGGCCGAGGTGTACGACGTCCGGCTGGCCGAGGCCGAGGAGACCATCGAGACCTCGCTCGCCACCCCGCGCGAGGCCGGACTGCTCGGTACGGATGTGGGCCTGCCGATGCTGATGCTGTCCCGGCACTCGCTGGACGGGCGGGGCGAGCCGGTGGAGTGGGTGCGCTCGGTCTACCGCGGCGACCGGTACAAGTTCGTGGCACGCCTGAAGCGGCCGACGGACTGACCCCGGACGCGGCGGCCGACCGGTCTCGGCCCTCGCTTCCGCGCACACGACCGTCGACGGCCCCCGTGGAACGCAGCGCTCCACGGGGGCCGTTCGTCTGCCTCCGCACGGGCCGACTCTCGCACGTCTGGCGACATTCCGAACATTCGATCCCGTTCACGGGACCGTTGTCGGACCGCAATGCGGACAGGGGGTGACGGTGACCGGAAGCCTCCCCTAGATTTCCTGCGCATTACACCTGGTGATCAGCGAGGGGACGGAGTCGCCGCATGGCAGCAGACCCTGAAGGAAAACCGCCCACCGTCACGCCCGTTCGGGTGGTCATCGCCCTCTGCCTCGTCGCGCCGTTCGTGGCGATGCTCTGGGTGAGTTCGTACGCGAAGGTGGACCCCACCTTCATCGGCATCCCGTTCTTCTACTGGTACCAGATGCTCTGGGTGCTGATCTCCACCGCGCTCACGATGGTCGCGTACAAGCTGTGGCAGCGTGACCAGCGCGCCCGCAAGGGGGGTGCGTCGGCATGAAGGACGGCGTGAACGGCGTCGCGCTCGGCGTCTTCATCTTCTTCTTCCTGGCCGTCACGGTCATGGGCTTCCTGGCGGCGCGCTGGCGCAAGGCCGAGAACGAGGCCAGCCTCGACGAATGGGGCCTGGGCGGACGGTCGTTCGGCACCTGGGTCACCTGGTTCCTGCTCGGCGGCGACCTGTACACCGCGTACACCTTCGTCGCCGTGCCCGCGGCGATCTACGCGGCGGGCGCGGCCGGCTTCTTCGCCGTGCCGTACACCATCCTCGTGTACCCGCTGATCTTCACCTTCCTGCCACGGCTGTGGTCCGTCTCGCACAAGCACGGGTACGTCACCACCTCGGACTTCGTCCGCGGACGCTTCGGCTCCAAGGGCCTCTCGCTGGCGGTCGCCGTCACCGGCATCCTCGCCACGATGCCGTACATCGCGCTCCAGCTCGTCGGCATCCAGGCGGTGCTGGACGTGATGGGAGTCGGCGGCGGCGAGAACACCCACTGGTTCGTCAAGGACCTGCCGCTGCTGATCGCGTTCGCCGTGCTGGCCGCCTACACCTACTCGTCCGGCCTGCGGGCACCGGCGCTGATCGCGTTCGTCAAGGACGGGCTGATCTACCTGGTCATCACGGTGGCGATCATCTACATCCCGATCAAACTCGGCGGCTTCGACGACATCTTCGCCAAGGCGGGCGAGGCGTTCTCGCAGACCAACCCGGCGACCGGCAAGCCGCGCGGCGCGCTCGCACCCGGCGAGGCGGGCCAATGGGGTTACGCCACCCTGGCGTTGGGCTCGGCGCTCGCGCTCTTCATGTATCCGCACTCGATCACGGCGACGCTCTCCAGCCGCAGCCGCAACGTGATCCGGCGCAACACCACGATCCTGCCGCTGTACTCGCTGATGCTGGGCCTGCTCGCTCTGCTCGGCTTCATGGCGATCGCCGCCGGAATCAAGGTGGACAACGGGCAGTTGGCCATCCCCCAGCTGTTCGAGAACATGTTCCCCGACTGGTTCGCGGGGGTCGCGTTCGCCGCCATCGGCATCGGCGCTCTGGTGCCCGCCGCGATCATGTCGATCGCCGCCGCGAACCTCTTCACCCGCAACATCTACAAGGACTTCCTGAAGCCGGACGCCACCCCGGAGCAGGAGACCAAGGTCTCCAAGCTGGTGTCCCTGCTGGTGAAGGTCGGTGCGCTCGCCTTCGTCCTCACCATGGACAAGACGGTCGCGATCAACTTCCAGCTGCTCGGCGGGATCTGGATCCTCCAGACGATGCCGGCCCTGGTCGGCGGCCTGTTCACCCGCTGGTTCCACCGCTGGGCGCTGCTCGCGGGCTGGGCGGTGGGCATGGTGTACGGCACGGTGGCCGCGTACGGGGTCGCCAGCCCGACCCAGGCGCACTTCGGCGGTTCGTCCAAGGAGATTCCCGGCATCGGCGAGATCGGTTACATCGGCCTGACGGCGTTCGTGCTGAACGTGGTCGTGACGGTGGTGCTCACGTTCGTCCTGAACGCCGTGAAGGCGCCCGCCGGAATCGACGAGACCGCCCCGGGCGACTACACGGCCGACGCGGGCGACCCGGGCGTCCAGGTCGAGCTCCCGCCCGCCACGGCCGGAGCTCCGGGCGGCGGCCACTGACGAACGCTCCGACACCTGCCGGCGGCCCGCCGAGCCCCCTCCCACGGGGCTCGGCGGGCCGTCCGCGCGATCAGGGGCCCCCGGGCTCCGAACAGGGCCGTACAGCTCGTTCTGCAGGCCCGGCCCGCGTTGCACGACACAACATGTGGGGGCTGCCTCATCGGGCGGCCCCCACATGTATGCTCATGCTCGCTGTCGCCGCAGGGGAATCCGGTGCGAATCCGGAACTGTCCCGCAACGGTGTGTTCGGTGCGCTTTTGCGCACCCCCGAGCAAGTCCGAGGACCTGCCGACAGCGCATCCGGCTCGACCGAACCGGATGCCAGACGTCCGGGCCTCGCGGATGGGCCGGTGGACGCCGTACGGAGTGCTGCCCCGCCCGGGCCCGCCTCTGCCCGGCTGCCCCGTTCCCCGCCGGCCCCGAGCCGAGCGAGGGAGAGCACCACGTGACCATCGCGCCAGCCGATCCGGCTTCAGTCGCCGTGTCCGAAGCGGCCGAGTCCGAGGGGACCGCACACGACGGACCGGGGACCGCACTGCTGCGGACCCTGACCGACCTCACCGTCGATCTGCCCGACACCGACCCCGGTCGTGTCGCCGCCGCCGCGCTGCGCGGCCGCAGCGCCCGGTCGGACGAGGCCGAGCTGCGCTCGCTGGCCACCGAGGCCGCCGCAGGGCTGATCTCCGAGGACCCCGCCTACTCCCGGCTCGCCGCCAGGCTCCTGACCCGCACCATCGCGGACGAGGCGGTCGGCCAGGGCGCGGTCTCCTTCTCCGCCTCCGTCGCCGTCGGGCACCGCGAGGGCCTGATCGCGGACCGGACCGCCGAGTTCGTCGCGCTGCACGCGGACGCCCTCGACGCGCTGGTGGCACGCTCGCTCGCCGACGGCGCCGACGACCGGTTCGGTTACTTCGGGCTGCGGACCCTGCACAGCCGCTATCTGCTGCGCCACCCGCACACCCGCCAGGTCATCGAGACGCCCCAGCACTTCATGCTGCGGGTCGCGTCCGGTCTCGCCGAGGACGATTCGCAGCGCGCCCTGGACGAAGTGGCCGCGCTGTACGGGCTGATGAGCCGGCTCGACTATCTGCCCTCCTCGCCGACCCTGTTCAACTCCGGTACGCGGCACCCGCAGATGTCCTCCTGCTATCTGCTGGACTCCCCGCTCGACGAGCTCGACTCGATCTACGACCGCTACCACCAGGTGGCGCGGCTCTCGAAGCACGCGGGCGGCATCGGGCTCTCGTACTCCCGCATCCGCGCCCGCGGTTCGCTGATCCGCGGCACCAACGGGCACTCCAACGGCATCGTGCCGTTCCTGAAGACGCTCGACGCCTCCGTGGCCGCGGTCAACCAGGGCGGCCGCCGCAAGGGCGCCGCCGCCGTCTACCTGGAGACCTGGCACGCGGACATCGAGGAGTTCCTGGAGCTGCGCGACAACACGGGCGAGGACCAGCGGCGTACGCACAACCTCAACCTGGCGCACTGGATCCCGGACGAGTTCATGCGCCGGGTCGACGCGGACGGCGACTGGTCGCTGTTCTCGCCCGCGGACGTGCCCGAGCTGGTCGACCTGTGGGGCGACGACTTCGACGCCGCGTACCGGGCCGCCGAGGCCAAGGGGCTGGCCCGCAAGTCGATGCCGGCCCGCGAGCTGTACGGCCGGATGATGCGTACCCTCGCGCAGACCGGCCAGGGCTGGATGACGTTCAAGGACGCCTCCAACCGGACCGCGAACCAGACCGCCGAGCCGGGCCGCGTCGTCCACTCCTCGAATCTGTGCACCGAGATCCTCGAAGTCACCGACGACGGCGAGACGGCCGTCTGCAACCTGGGTTCGGTCAACCTCGGCGCGTTCGTCGCCGACGGCACCATCGACTGGGAGCGGCTGGACGCCACCGTCCGGACCGCCGTGACCTTCCTCGACCGGGTCGTCGACATCAACTTCTACCCGACCGAGCAGGCCGGCCGCTCCAACGCGAAGTGGCGCCCGGTCGGCCTGGGCGCCATGGGCCTCCAGGACGTCTTCTTCCAGCTGCGGCTGCCCTTCGACTCCCCCGAGGCACGCGCGCTCTCCACCAGGATCTCCGAGCGGATCATGCTCGCGGCGTACGAGGCGTCCTGCGAGCTCGCCGAGCGGTCGGGCCCGCTGCCCGCCTGGGCCGAGACGCGTGCCGCGCGCGGGGTGCTGCACCCCGACCACTACGACACCGAGCTGAACTGGCCGGAGCGCTGGGACGCCCTGCGCGCCCGCGTCGCGCGGAGCGGCATGCGCAACTCGCTGCTGCTCGCCATCGCGCCCACGGCGACGATCGCCTCGATCGCAGGTGTGTACGAGTGCATCGAGCCGCAGGTCTCCAACCTCTTCAAGCGCGAGACGCTCAGCGGTGAGTTCCTCCAGGTCAACGCGTACCTGGTGGAGGAGCTGAAGCAGCTCGGCGTGTGGGACGCACGGACCCGTGAGGCACTGCGCGAGGCGAGCGGCTCCGTGCAGGGTTTCGCCTGGATCCCCGAGGACGTGCGGGCGCTGTACCGCACGGCGTGGGAGATCCCGCAGCGCGGACTGATCGACATGGCGGCGGCCCGTACGCCGTTCCTCGACCAGAGCCAGTCGCTGAACCTCTTCATGGAGACGCCGACGATCGGCAAGCTCTCCTCGATGTACGCGTACGCCTGGAAGCAGGGGCTGAAGACGACGTACTACCTGCGCTCACGCCCGGCGACCCGGATCGCCCGTGCGGCCTCCGGCCGGGCCGCGGCCACCGCCCCCATCCCCGTACAGCAGGCTTCGACGCCCGACGCCGACGCGATCGCCTGCTCCCTGGAAAACCCCGAGTCCTGCGAGGCCTGCCAGTAATGAGCTCCACCGACTCCGAGAAGAACCTGCTCGACCCGGGCTTCGAGCTGACCCTGCGGCCCATGCGCTACCCGGACTTCTACGAGCGCTACCGCGACGCGATCAAGAACACCTGGACGGTGGAGGAGGTCGACCTCCACTCCGACGTCGCCGACCTCGCCAAGCTCTCCCCCGGCGAGCAGCACATGATCGGCCGGCTCGTCGCGTTCTTCGCGACGGGTGACTCGATCGTCTCCAACAACCTCGTGCTGACGCTGTACAAGCACATCAACTCCCCCGAGGCGCGGCTGTATCTGTCGCGGCAGCTCTTCGAGGAGGCCGTGCACGTCCAGTTCTATCTGACGCTGCTGGACACCTATCTGCCCGACCCGGACGACCGTGCCGCCGCTTTCGACGCGGTCGAGGAGATCCCCTCGATCCGTGAGAAGGCGCAGTTCTGCTTCAAGTGGATGGATTCGGTCGAGAAGATCGAGCGGCTGGAGACGAAGGCCGACCGCCGCCGCTTCCTGTTGAACCTGATCTGCTTCGCGGCGTGCATCGAGGGGCTGTTCTTCTACGGTGCGTTCGCGTACGTCTACTGGTTCCGCTCGCGGGGTCTGCTGCACGGTCTCGCCACGGGTACCAACTGGGTCTTCCGTGACGAGACGATGCACATGAACTTCGCGTTCGAGGTCGTGGACACCGTCCGCAAGGAGGAGCCCGACCTCTTCGACGACGAGCTCCAGCAGCAGGTCACCGACATGCTGAAGGAGGCCGTGGCGGCGGAGCTGCAGTTCGGCCGCGATCTGTGCGGTGACGGTCTGCCGGGCATGAACACGGAGTCGATGCGGCAGTACCTGGAGTGCGTGGCCGACCAGCGGCTCACCCGGCTGGGCTTCCCGGCGGTCTACGGCTCCGAGAACCCGTTCTCGTTCATGGAGCTGCAGGGCGTGCAGGAGCTGACGAACTTCTTCGAGCGCCGGCCGTCCGCGTACCAGGTGGCGGTGGAGGGATCGGTCGCGTTCGACGACGACTTCTAGGTCTTTCGGTCGGATCGGGCCGGGTCGGCGAGCCCGGCGTGATCCGCACTAGATCCTCGCCCAGCTTCTGACGTAGGGACGCCGCGCGGCCGTGACCGGTTGCGCGGCGTCCGTCGTTTCCGGGGGGCCGTCGCTCCGTGCCCGTTCCGCGGCGCGCAGCTCGCGGTCGATGCGGCGCTCCCGGGCGAGTCCGGCCAGGGCGGGCAGCAGGACGAGAGCGAAAAGTGCGGTTGTGCCCAGGACGTTCAGGAATGTGTTCATGGCTCTACTCTCGTCCGTGCGGACGGATCGCGGCAGTGGCAGGACTGTCATGGACCATCGAATTACTGCCACACTGGCGTCATGCTGAACAATGTCGCCGCCCTGCTGCTCGACGAGGTCCATCCCTTCGAGCTGGGTGTGCTGTGCGAGGTCTTCGGGCTCGACCGCAGCGACGAGGGCCTGCCGGTCCACGACTTCGCCGTGGTCTCCGCCGAGGGCCCGGTGCTGCGGACCCATGCCGGATTCACCATCAGTACGCCGTACGGCCTCGACCGCCTGGAGGAGGCCGACCTCATCGCCGTGCCGGCCGGCAGCCACTTCGCCGCACGGGACTACCCCGAGGAGATCCTCGACGCCCTGCGCCGCGCCGTGGACCGGGGCGCCCGGGTGATGAGCGTCTGCTCCGGGGCCTATGTGCTCGGGGCGGCCGGGCTGCTGGACGGCCGCCGCTGCACCACCCACTGGCGCCATGCCGACGAACTGGCCCGCCGCTTCCCGCGGGCGGTCGTCGAACCCGATGTGCTGTACGTGGACGAGGGCCCGGTCATCACCTCGGCGGGCACGGCGGCCGGGATCGACGCCTGTCTGCATCTGGTCCGGCAGGCGTACGGCCCCGACGCCGCCAACGCCATCGCCCGCCGCATGGTGGTGCCGCCGCACCGCGACGGCGGGCAGGCGCAGTACATCGAGCGGCCGCTGCCCCGCACGCGGTGCGACACGGTCGGCGGGACCCTGGCCTGGATGGAGCGCCACCTCGACCAGGAGATGACCGTCGAACAGCTCGCCGCCCAGGCGCACATGTCCCCGCGCACCTTCGCCCGCCGCTTCCAGCAGGAGACGGGCACCACTCCGTACCGCTGGCTGCTCCGTCAGCGGGTGCTGCTGGCACAGCACCTCCTGGAGACATCCGATGAAACGGTGGACACGATCGCCGGGCGCGCCGGCTTCGGAACGGCTGCCGCGCTGCGTCATCAGTTCGTACGGTCGTTGGGCACTACGCCGAACGCCTATCGCCGTACCTTCCGCGGCCCGGGCGCGATGACCGAAGTAGCCTGATACCTAACAGATCTGACGTCGGATCATTCGTCCAACCGTTGACCACACCTGTCCATGGACCACGGCCCGGGTGACCCAAGAGGGTCGGTCTATGGACATGTGGATGGCACGACGAAGGACCATAGGGGCCGTAGTGGCTGCGCTCGCCGCCGCGCTGCTGCCCTGGCAGAGCGCGGCGGCCGAGGACGCGACCGCCGCACCACCGCCCGAGGTGCTGCCCTCTTTGCGCCAATGGCGGCCCAGTGCGGGCGAGTTCACGCTGGCCGACCGGGCGCGGATCGTGCTGGACGGGGTGCGGGACAGCCGCACGGCGGACGACGCGCGCCGCTTCGCGGGTGAACTGACGGGGAAGGCTTCGGTGTCGCGGGGCGCGGCGGCGGCCCGTACCGGCGACATCATGCTGCGACAGGACCCGTCCCTGAAGAAGTCGCTGGGCGCGGAGGGCTATCGGCTCGATGTCGGCGACCGGGTCACGGTCACGGCCGCGACCTCCACCGGCGTCTTCTACGGTTCGCGGACCGTCCTCCAACTGCTGAACGACGACGGCCGCGCCGCGCGCGGTTCGGCGACCGACGTGCCCGCGTACCGTGAGCGCGGGGTCGGGGTGTGCGCCTGCTACATCAACGTCTCGATCCCGTGGTTCGAGCGGCTGATGAAGGACATGGCGTCCCAGAAGCTCAACCAGCTGTGGATCGAGGCCAAGGTCAGGAGCGACACCGACCCGGATTCGGCGTTCTGGGGCTACTACACGAAGCCGCAGGTCCGCACCCTGGTCGCGCTGGCGAAGAAGTACCACATCGAGCTGGTGCCGGAGATCAACTCCCCCGGCCACATGGACACCTACCTGGAGAACCACCCGGAGCTCCAGCTCAAGGACAAGAACGGCGTCGCCTCCCCGCCCCGGCTCGACATCTCCCGGCCCGAGGCGCTGACGTACTACACCTCGATGGTCGACGAGGCCCTGAAGGTGTGGGACACCCGCACCTGGCACATGGGCGCCGACGAGTACATGATCGGCTCGTCCTACCCGAACTACCCGCAGCTGCAGACCGCGGCGACCGCCAAGTTCGGCGCGAGCGCGACCCCCGACGACCTCTTCGTCGACTTCATCAACCAGGTCGACGAGCATGTGAAGGCCAAGGGCCGTTCGCTGCGGATCTGGAACGACGGCCTGGCGGGCCGCAACGGCGTCGTCCCGCTGAACCGTGACATCACCGTGGAGCACTGGCTGGGCGGCGGCGCCATCCAGAAGCCGTCCGCGCTGCTCGCCGAGGGCCGGCAGGTCATGAACTCGGCGTACGCGCTCTACCTGGTGCGCGGCGGCTACACGACGCAGACGCGGCAGCTCTACGAGAGCGACTGGACACCGCTGCGCTTCGAGGGCGAGACGCTGCCCGCGACGGCCGCGAACCTCACCGGCGCCAAGATCAGCCTGTGGCCGGACAGTGCGGCGGCCGAGACCGAGAACGAGGTGGAGGCGAAGACCTTCATGCCGCTGCGCTTCCTCGCACAGGCCACCTGGGGCGGCCCGAAACCCAGTGAGACGTATGCCGGTTTCGAGGCACTGGCCCGGCGGATCGGCCACGCGCCGGGCTGGTCGAACACCGACCGCACCCCGCTCGCCGACGGTACGTACCGGCTGACCGCGGGCGACCGGGCGCTCTCCCCCGCCGCGGACGCGGGTGTCTCCCTGGTGGGTGCCGGTGCCGCATCCTGGACGCTGACGGCCACCGCCGACGGGTACTACACGGTGCGGTCGTCCGAGACCGGTCAGTGCCTGGACGCGGTGCGCGGAAAGAAGTACCTGGGCGCCCCGCTGGAGGTGGGGGCGGAGCTCTCGCTCGGGGCCTGTTCGGCGACGGCGCGTACGCAGCGCTGGCAGCTGGACACCGCGGCCGGGGGGCTGACCCTGCGCAACGCCATCTCCCAGCTCCGTCTGACGGAGCGGGCCTCGGACGGCGCCGCGGTCCAGACGACGGGCGCGACGCGGCTGACGGCGAGGACCTTCTGACACGAGCGGCACACGGAGAGGGGCCCCGTACGCCGGTTCGGACGGACCGGCGTACGGGGCCCTCGTGTGTCAGATGCCGCAGTTCGGCGCCGACCAGAAGTGGCTGGGCCCCTGGTTGACGTGGACGTGGTCGCCGTGGTCCGGGTAGCCGGGGCCGAGGATCCCGTTGAAGCCGTGGTTGCGGGCCTCCTTGGCGAGGGTGCACAGCGCGTGCGGTCCGGCGCCGAGGTCGGCCGCGTCCCCGTACAGATGACGGCTGTTGGACGCGCCGCCGACCGCGCTGTTGCAGGAGGTGGAGCGGAATCCGCTGGTGATCCGGATCGACTGGTCGCCGAGCGCGTGCCGCAGCGCCTCCAGCTTCCACATGGTGCTCAGGGCGTTGGCCTTCGCCGTGCCCGCCGCGACGG
The DNA here is from genome assembly GCF_044754145.1 of Streptomyces sp. NPDC093149. Taxonomy (NCBI): domain Bacteria; kingdom Bacillati; phylum Actinomycetota; class Actinomycetes; order Kitasatosporales; family Streptomycetaceae; genus Streptomyces; species Streptomyces sp. NPDC093149. The sequence continues at coordinate 1,127,513 of NZ_JBIVON010000001.1, read as the reverse complement.
CACCACCCGCCCAGGTCGTGTTGCACTGGTTGTGCTCGGCGTACGTGAAGTGGGCCGGGGTGCAGTCGTTGTCCTGGAGCTCATAGATCTTGGCCTGGGTGGCCGGACCCGCGATGCCGTCCGCGGCGAGACCGTAGGCGGCCTGGAAACGCTTGACGGCGGCGGTGGTGGCCGGTCCGTAGGAACCGTCGACGGCGAGCACGGAGTTGTAGCCGGGGTAGCCGGCCACCCGTATCTGGAGCTGGACCACGTCGTTGCCGGTGGCGCCGGGGGACAGGGTGCGGGTCCAGGTGTAGCAGCCGTCGGCCTGTGCGGTGCCGGCGGTGACCACGGCCCCACCCAAGGCGAAAGCCATGGTCATGACAAGACCGAGCAGAAGTCGTGCGGTGCGTCTGAGCATGGGGGGCTCCCTACCACGACGGAGATGTGGTGAGAGAGCTTGTCGGACGAGTCGACGCGCGTCAACCGCCCATGAGAGAACGGTGGTTGACGGCCGGTCAAAGGAGAAGGACCGATGGGCCCGGCCTCCCGCTCAGGGGGTGCCGGGCCCGTCGGTGACAGCCGGATGTCAGTCGTTCGGCACGATCTCGTAGCGCGGCGTGTTCTCCGCCATCTGCCGCAGGGCGTCCTTGCGGTCCCGCTTCGAGAGCCGATCGATGTAGAGGTATCCGTACAGGTGGTCCGTCTCGTGCTGGAGGCAGCGGGCGAAGTAGCCGTTGCCGCGGATCCTGACCGGGTTGCCCTTGGCGTCCTGTCCGCGGACCACCGCGTAGTCCGGGCGGGCCAGCGAGGCGTACGCCGTCGGGACCGAGAGGCAGCCCTCGTTGGAGTCGTCCAGGACCCGGTTCTCGGGCGCCAGCTCTTCGAGCACCGGGTTGCAGACGGCGCCCACGTGCCGTACGCCGTCGTCGTCCGGGCAGTCGTAGACGAAGACCTTCAGGTCGACGCCGATCTGGTTGGCGGCCAGACCGACGCCCTCCGCCGTCCGCTGGCTGGCGAACATGTCGTCGATCAGCCGGGCGAGCTCGTCGTCGAACTCGGTGACGTCCCGGCACTCCTTGTGCAGCACCGGGTTGCCCACGACCGTGATCGGACGGGAGGTACCGCGCTCGCGATGTGCCGCTTCGCGCGCCTCGCAGTCCTCCGTGTCCACGACGAAACCTTCGTCGTCGAGGGTGATCTGCTCGTCCGTCTCCTGCTGCGCCATGTCCGCCGTACGCCTTCCTCAAAACCTGAAACCCGGGCATCCGAAGGTCCGGGCCGGGTACCCGAGCACCGCGACCGGTGCCCGTACAGCCTACGGGCACCGGTCAGCAGACTTCTTCGAGATCCCGCCACTCACGGCTGTCCGGGCTGTCCGCCACCCAGCCGTCCAGCAGTCCGCGCACCAGCCCGGCCGGCGCCGCTATCCCGCACTCGCGCTCGGGCACCCACAGCTCACCGGCGGTGCGGTGCCCCAGCGGGCCCGGATGCCCCGGCTCGCTGTGGTCGTGCGGGTCCAGGTGCTCGCCGTCGCCCTCGTCGCTCTCCATCCTGCTCTCCGAGCAGGCCCGGCAGAGCAGCCGCACGGAGGACGACCAGTCCTCGGCGGCGAACCCCGCGTCGGAGGCCAGCTGCTCCAACGCGTCCCGGTCCGCCTCGGTGGCCGCTTCCAGCAGCACCACCCAGGTGGGAACGGGGGACGGCGCCCACAGCTCGATCTCGTCGAAGACGGGGTACGCCGGGCCGGCCGCGGTGACCCGCTCGCCGTGCGGCACCCCGTCGTGCAGGACGACCTCTCCCCAGCGCCGGCCGGACGACGGCAGCGGGATGGAGAGCACCTCCATCCGGGCCGGATCGAGCCTGCGGCCCCAGACGACCTCGGCCTCCCCCTCCGGCGACAGCCGTACCGCGGCGCTGCCGAGCTCCATGCCGACGGGCTCGCTGTTGGCCGCCGAGGTGTGCTGCCCGGCGCCCGGCACCTTCAGGCCGTACGCCTGCCAGGCGCGGCGCGCCAGCGGCCAGTCCTGCAGCGCGGTGGCGGCGATCCCGACGTTCCACCAGTCCGGAGCGCCGGACTCCTTGTCGAGCAGCGCGACGGCCCTGAGGCCGGCGGCTCTCGCCTGTTCCCAGTCATGCCGGAACTTGTGCAGCAGCGCCAGGTTGAACCATGACTCCGAGAGCCAGGGTTCCAGGTCCGCCGCACGTGTCAGCAGTGCGCCCGCGTCCTCGTACCGGCCGTCGCCGATCAGCGTGAACGCGCGGTCCGTGGCCTGCCGCCAAGAGGCGGAGGGCCGATGCCGTACCTTCCCGAAGATCCTCACGATTCCCGCCCGTCCCGACTGGACACCCTCGTTTTCCGCTCCTCTTCGCATCCAACCATGCCCGGCCGGACGCCCGCTCATTACCCATGGGTTACCCGGGCGGGACGGGAGTCGGACCGTCCCGTGCCAGGACCCGGGCCAGGGATTCCACGACCTCGGGCTGATAGTCGTGACCGGTCCCGAGCCTGAGTTGTTCCAACGCGCCCAGCGGCCCGATGAGACTTTCCCCGGAGAGGTCGTCGTATGCGTTGACGGCCCTGACGATCCTGGCGGAAAGCGGCTGCTCGCGGAAGGGGTCCGCCTGTCGTTCCACCACGACCGCGACCCCGGCGTCCACCCCGGTCTGCCGGACCACGGCCCCGCCCAGCAGCGCGATGCGGCGCTGCTCGGCGGGGGGCAGGGTGGCCGTCGCGCCGTCCGGGACCGGATCGACCAGGGAGAGCTGGCCGATGTCGTGCATCAGGGCCGCGTACTCCAGCACGGTCAGCTCGTGTCCGGAGAGCCCCAGCTCGCGGCCGACGGCGGTGCAGAGCGTCGCGACCCTGCGGGCATGGCCGTGCGGGGTGTGCCCGGCGATCTCGGTGGACCGGGCGAGCGAGGTGATCGTCTGCCGGTAGGTGGTGCGCACGGCGACGAACCGGCGGAACGAGACCTGGGTGAGCAGCAGCGGTACGCACAGGACGGGCAGCGCCCACAGCCCGGCAACGGCCACCCCGAGTGCCATCACGACCCCGGTCGCACCGACCGCGGACCCGATGCCGACGAGGGCGCGCAGCTCGTCGTGGAGCAGCGGCCCGTACGGGTGGCGGGTGCGCGAGCGCAGCAGCAGCGCGGCGAGCACGGCGTCGCACAGCGCGGTCGGAACGAGGAGCAGGAGCGGGAAGAGCACGTAGTACGGGCCTTCGCCGAGCCGGCTCGCGACGTGGCCGGAGTTGTACAGCGGCTGGAAGCACGCGGCGGCGAAGGCGACGGTCAGGATGCGGCGGGCCACCCGGTCGAGCGAGGGTCCGCTGCCCCGGGCCACGTGCGGCACGCAGGCGACGAGCTGTGCCGCGACGAGCACGGCGACCACCTGGAGGACGCCGTGGCCGGTGGGCAGGCCGCCGCTGCGGCCGAGCAGGGCGTACGCGAGTGCCCCCGCGGCCCCGAGCGGCGCGGGCTCGCGTTCGCCCGGCAGCGCGCCCCAGCGGGCCAGTTCACCGACGGTGATGAGAAGCCCGAAGGCGAGGGCGTGGCCGGGTTGGTGGACACCGTCCCAGAGGGTGTGGCCGAGTCCGGCGGCGGCGAGCGCGGCGGCGGCGCCGCGCACGACGAGGACGGCCGGGGGCAGCGCCTTTCGCCGGGCGCGGACCGGGCTCATCCGGGCCGGTCCGCGGACGGCTGCGGACCGGGGGCCGCCCCGAGGCCGTCGGCGGGCGTCGGAGGACCGGGCGCCGTGCCGAACGGGTCCGGCCGCGGCGGACGGGCCGGTGCCGGGGACACCGGTCCCTCCCCGCTCCGTGGCCGCGGAATCGCCTCGTCCGCCGTCACCGCGGTCGACGGCGACCACCCGTGCCGTTCCACCCCGCGCACCAGGGCCCGCACCATCTGCGGATCGAACTGCGTGCCCGAGCACCGCTTCAGTTCCTCCAGCGCCGCGGGCACCGGCCGCCCCCTGCGGTACGACCGGGTCGACGTCATCGCGTCGAAGGCGTCCGCCACCGCGACGACCCGGGCGAACTCGGGGATCGCCCGGCCGCTGAGCCCGTACGGGTAGCCGCTGCCGTCGAGCCGTTCGTGGTGGTGCAGGATCGCGTCCCGGGCCTCGCCGAGGAAGCCGATGCCGCGGACGATCTCGTGCCCGTACTCCGGATGCAGTTCGATCACCCGCCGTTCCTCCGGGGTGAGCGGCCCGTCCTTGCGGAGCACCCGGGTCGGGACGCCGAGCTTGCCCACGTCGTGCAGGATGCCGGCGAACCGGAGGACCTCCAGGCGGCCCCGCTCCATGCCCAGCTCACGGGCGATGAGCACGGAGGCCTGTCCGACCCGTTCGCTGTGCCCCCGGGTGTACGCGTCCTTGATGTCGACGGCCTGCACCAGTGCCCTGATGGTGGCGCGGTGGGCGGCGTGCTCGCGGTGGTACTGGGCGAAGACCCAGCAGGAGATGTACATCGGCAGCAGGACGATGAGCGCGGACACCGGACCGTACGGACCGCGCCACAGCACGGCCATCATCAGTCCGGCGAGCCCGTGCACCAGGTGCGGTCCCAGCGAGCGGGACAGCAGCCCGTCCCAGGCGCGTCGTACGGGCAGACGTTCGGCCGCGACCAGGATGGAGCCGTCCAGGGCGGCCAGGACGAGGCTGAAGGCCAGGGCGGCCGCGCAGGCGGGCAGCAGGGCGTACGGGAGGTCGGGGAGCCGGTCGGTGCCGGACCCGCCGAGCGTGGCCGCGCCGCCCAGCAGCCCGTGGACGGACGAGGCGGCCCCGACGGTGACGGCGAGCTGCGCGGCTCGCCAGACCCGCCGTGCGGCGGCGGGCCGGTTCTCCACCCGGCCGGCGAGCGATCCGGGGATCGCGACCAGGCCGGCCGCGGCGGGCGGCAGCAGAAAGGCGGCGGCGAGCAGCAGCGGGAAGAACGATCCGGCTCCGATCGGCACGGAGCTGCCGAAGAAGGGGCAGCGCCCGGGGAGTTCACAGGCCAGATAGAGCGCGGTCAGCAGTCCGACGGTGGCCCAGGGGGTCCCGGCACCCGTGCGCAGCGCGGGCAGCACGCAGAGCAGGGCACCGGCCGCGGCCACCAGGACGTACACGCGCGCCGCCCCGTGTGTCGCTCCCACCCGCCCGGCCCGCCCCCCAACATGGTCAATGGAGGCGCCAGGCTAGCGAGTTGTTTTTCCCACCGAGCCCCGATGAGCTCGATTAGCACATTCGGGTGATGTGGTGCGGACGCGGATGATGCGGGGGCGCAACCGGGCGGCCGGTCCCCGGCGGGACGGCCGCCGGGCTACGGCGTCATTCCGTGGCGGGGGTCGGCTGTCCTGTCTCCGACGCCGTCACGTCCTGCTCGGGCACGGCCTGTCCCGAGCGGATCAGATCGATCCGGCCCATCACCTTGGAGCGCAGGTCGGTCGGCACGTCGTCCTGGCCGCAGCAGCGCTTCACCAGCTTCTTCACGGCCTGTTCCAGGCCGTATTTCTCCAGGCACGGGGAGCACTCCTCGAAGTGGACCTCGAACTTGGTGCAGTCGCTGTCGGGCATCTCGTGGTCGAGGAACTCATAGAGATGATCGAGGACCTCTGAGCAGTCCGTCTCGTGCGGCTCTCCGCAGCTCATGAGCCCGAGCCTTTCCGATCGTCCGACTCTCCGGCACCGGCCGGGACGAGCCCGCGCTCACGGGCGTAGTCCTCCAGCATGCCGCGCAACTGGCGGCGGCCCCGGTGCAGTCGGGACATCACCGTACCGATGGGAGTCCCCATGATGTCCGCGATCTCCTTGTAGGCAAAGCCCTCTACATCGGCGAGATACACGGCGATGCGGAACTCTTCGGGGATCGCCTGCAGGGCGGACTTCACATCCGAGTCGGGCAGGTGGTCGAGAGCCTGCGACTCCGCGGAGCGCAGACCGGTCGACATGTGCGACTCGGCGCGCGCCAGCTGCCAGTCCTCGATCTCCTCGGCGGCGCTGCGCTGAGGTTCGCGCTGCTTCTTGCGGTACGAGTTGATGAACGTATTGGTGAGGATGCGGTACATCCACGCCTTGAGGTTGGTGCCCTCACGGAACTGGTGGAAGGAGCCGTAGGCCTTGGCATACGTCTCCTGGACCAGGTCCTCGGCGTCTGCGGGGTTGCGCGTCATGCGCAGCGCGGCCGAGTACATCTGGTCGAGGAAGCCGAGAGCGTCCCGCTCGAAGCGCGCGTTGCGCTCGGCAGTCGTCTCCTGCGCGCGGCCGTCGTCGGTCCCTGTGTCGGTCCCAGTGACCGGACCCACCTCCTCCAACGCTGTGGCGGAGCCGAAACCGGACCCGCTCGAATCGGAGAATAGTCGACCTTGCTTCGATACGGGCTGTCGATCCGATCCGCTCAGTGCCCGCTCGGGAGTGGTCTTGGCCGCATGCAGCACCGTCCACTCCAGGTCAGCGGCGTTCGAGCGGCGCGGGCAGATGGTCGAACCCATGCGACGGACTCCCTCTCCACGTACGACGTTGATGTACCGATGACACCGACAACAGTGGCCCCCTGCTCAACATTCCCGGGGTGCGCACGGCCGCCTGCACGGTGCGACCGGCACCCTGCCCGGAGGGACGAAGCTCACATGAGGGCCGACAGCCAGGCGGTCACGGCGGTGGTCAGGATCTCCATCGCCTGATCCTCGGTCGAACCGGACTTCTTCGGAACGGCGAACCCGTGGTCCCCGTACGGCACCTCGGCGATCTCGTACTCACCCGGAGGGAATTCGGCGGGCCGCCCGAACGGGTCGTTGCCGCCCTGCACGACGAGCGTGGGTACGCCGGCCCCGAGGAGCTCGTCCGCGCGGGACCTCTCCGGCTTCCCCGGAGGATGCAGCGGGAAGCTCAGCGCGAGGACGGCGTGGGCGCCGAGTTCCGTCGCCGTCCGGCACGCCACCCGGGCCCCGGCGCTGCGCCCGCCGGCGACGACGGGCAGCCCCGGGGCGGCGAGCGCGGGCCACAGGCCCCGCCATCCGGTGTCCAGGGTCTTCGGGGCGGGCGCGATCCTCTTGCCGGCGACCCGCCACGGCTGCTCCACCAGGGCGACGGCCACCCCGTGGGCGGGCAGCACGGCGGCCAGGGCCCGCAGGTCACGGGTGTCGATGCCACCGCCCGCGCCATGGCCGACGGCGAGCACCAGGCGGGCGTTCCCCAGGCCCTCAGGGCCTTTCGGGCCTTTCGGGTCCTTCAGCTCCTGGGGGCTCTTCGCGGGCAGCCAGGTGATCCTGGCAGGCCCGGCGTCCGTGTCGACCGTCTCGGTCCTGCGGCCTGTCTCAGCGGTACTCACATGCCCCATCCTGCCTGCTCGGAACGGGGTCAGAACAGCGTGCTCACCTCCGGCGCGGCCAGCTCCTCCAGCAGCTCGGGGCCGTTGTTGCGCACATTGCTGACGGCCGTGGACACCGGATAGGCGCGCATCAGCCCGCCCGGCGGCGGTGCGAGCAGCGCCCGCAACTCCTCGGCGTCGGCGTGTGACGGATCGAGCCAGGCGTCCCACCGGTCCGGGGTCAGCATGAGCGGCATCCTGGGGTGGATGTCGGCGAGCGTGGCCGGTCCCTCGGCGGGGGCGACGGCGAGCGGAGTGGTCTCCGCCTCGGTCGTGATCACCGAGCAGGTCACCCACCAGGCCATCGGGTGGTCGTCCGGCAGCGTCCGGTCGCGCCAGAACTCGTACAGTCCGGCCATCGCGAAGACCGATCCGTCGGCGGGTGTCACGAAGTAGGGCTGCTTGCGCGGCCGCTTCTTCTTCCCCTTCTCCTCCAGCTGCCGCTCATCGGCGCCGGTGACCCACTCGTAGTAGCCGTCGGCGGGCAGGATGCAGCGCCGGGAGACGAAGGGGCGGCGGAAGGACGGCTTCTCGTGGACGGTCTCCGCGCGGGCGTTGATCATGCGTGCCGCCCCCTCGGGGGACTTCGCCCAGGACGGCACGAGTCCCCATTTCAGAGCACGCAACTGGCGAACCGGACGCTGATCGTCTGCGTCTTTCAATGGACGTTCCAGTACGGCGTAGACCTCCTTGGTCGGCGCCACGTTCCAATCGGGCGCCAGGGTCTCCTCCGGTTCCCACTTCTCGACCCGGAAGAGTCCGGTCAGGTCCTCGGGCCGCCGACTCGCTGCATACCGTCCGCACATAAGTGCCAGACTGCCACGACCGCCGCGCCGACAGGACGCCGATACCGCAAGGAGCCGCCCGCACCATGGACAGCACCGACCTGGGCAATCTGTGGGACCGCGTGTTCGGCACCCAGCCCGCACCCGAGCAGTGGCTGGTGGTGGTGACCGGCACGCTCGCGCTGATCGCCGTCGTGCCGAACCTGATATGGCGGCTGACCCGCAACGCGATCACCATCGCGCACGAGGGCGGGCACGGGCTGATCGCGCTGTGCACCGGGCGGCAGCTGTCCGGCATCCGGCTGCACTCGGACACCAGCGGGCTGACCGTCAGCCGCGGCAGGCCGACCGGCATCGGCATGATCCTGACGGCGGCGGCCGGCTACACCGCCCCGCCGTTGCTGGGCCTGGGCGGGGCGTGGCTGCTGGTCAGCGGCAGGATCACGTTGCTGCTGTGGCTGGCCACCGCGCTGCTCGCGGTGATGCTGGTGATGATCCGCAACGTGTACGGGGCACTGGCGGTGATCTTCACGGGGTCGGCGTTCCTGCTGGTGTCCTGGCTGGCCTCGCCCGCCGTGCAGTCGCTGTTCGCGTACACCGTGGTCTGGTTCCTGCTGCTCGGCGGCGTACGCCCGGCCTTCGAGCTCCAGTCGAAGCGGCGGCACGGCGGTGCGCCGGACTCGGACGCGGACCAGTTGTCGCGGCTGACCGATGTGCCGGCCGCGCTGTGGCTGTTCCTCTTCCACGCGGTGTCGCTCTGCTCGCTGATCGGCGGCGGGCGCTGGCTGCTCGGCATCTGAGGGCCGGTCCCGCACGGCGCCGCCCACCACAGATGCGTTACACACCCGTTTCGACTCATTTGATCGAGATTCGGGTTTGCGGTGAGCCACTAAAGTGAGGTCCATGACCGAACGTTCCGTGCACCCCGCCCTCTGGCCCGCCCCGCATGCGACCGGAGCCGTCGATGCGACCGTCACCGTGCCCGGATCGAAATCGGTCACCAATCGCGCGCTGGTCCTCGCCTCTCTCGCCGCCGAGCCCGGCTGGCTGCGTCGCCCGCTGCGCTCCCGCGACACCCTGCTGATGGCCGAGGCGCTGCGTGCGATGGGCGTCGGCATCGAGGAGACGGTGTCGTCCAGCTCCTCCGTCGCGGACGGCCCGGACGCCGCCGGTGAGGCCTGGCGGGTCATCCCGGCCGGGCTGCACGGCCCCACCACGATCGACGTCGGCAACGCCGGTACGGTCATGCGCTTCCTGCCGCCGGTCGCGGCGCTGGCCGACGGCCCGATCCACTTCGACGGCGACCGGCGTTCGTACGAACGCCCGCTGAACGGCGTGATCGACGCGCTGCGGGTGCTGGGCGCCCGGATCGACGACGACGGGCGCGGTGCGCTGCCCCTGACGGTGCACGGCAGCGGCGCCCTGGACGGCGGCGCGGTGGAGATCGACGCCTCCTCGTCCTCGCAGTTCGTCTCGGCGCTGCTGCTGTCGGCGCCGCGCTACAACCAAGGGGTGGAGGTCCGTCACACCGGCGCCCGGCTCCCCTCCATGCCGCACATCCGGATGACCGTCGACATGCTCCGGGCCGTCGGCGCCCAGGTCGACGAGCCGGAGACGGGCGGCGAGCCGAACGTCTGGCGGGTCTCGCCCTCCGCCCTGCTCGGCCGTGATCTCACCATCGAGCCCGATCTCTCGAACGCCCAGCCGTTCCTCGCCGCCGCACTGGTCACCGGCGGCCGGGTCACCATCCCCGACTGGCCCGAGCACACCACCCAGCCGGGCGACGCGCTGCGGGAGATCTTCACCGCGATGGGCGGCAGTTGCGAGCTGACCGAGCACGGGCTCACCTTCACCGGTTCGGGCCGTATCCACGGCATCGACGTCGACCTCGGCGAGGTCGGCGAGCTCACCCCGGGCATCGCGGCCGTGGCGGCCCTCGCGGACGGCCCGTCCACCCTGAGCGGCGTCGCCCATCTGCGGCTGCACGAGACGGACCGGCTCGCCGCGCTCACCAAGGAGATCAACGAACTCGGCGGCGACGTCACCGAGACCGCCGACGGGCTGCACATCCGGCCCAGGCCGCTGCACGGCGGTACCTTCCATACGTATGACGACCACCGGATGGCCACCGCGGGGTCGATCATCGGCCTCGCCGTCCCCGGAGTGGAGATCGAGAACGTGGCGACCACCGCCAAGACCCTGCCGGACTTCCCGCAGATGTGGACCGGAATGCTCGGGGCCTGAGACATGCGCCGCTACGGCAAGAACCCCGACGAGGACGACATCCGGTTCCGCCCCAACCCGAAGGGCAACCGGCCCCGTACCCATACCCGCCCGAAGCACGAGGACGCCGAGGACGGCATGGTCCTCACCGTCGACCGGGGCCGCCTCACCTGTCTCGTGGACGGCCGTACGGTCATGGCGATGAAGGCCCGTGAGCTGGGCCGGAAGGCCGCCGTGGTGGGTGACACCGTCTCCATCGTCGGCGATCTGTCCGGCGACAAGGACACCCTCGCCCGCATCGTCCGCATCGGTGAGCGCCGCTCGGTGCTCCGCCGTACCGCGGACGACGACGATCCGTACGAGCGGGTCGTCGTCGCCAACGCCGATCAGCTGGCGATCGTCACCGCGCTGGCCGATCCGGAACCCCGGCCGCGGATGATCGACCGCTGTCTGGTCGCCGCGTACGACGGTGGGCTCTCCCCGCTCCTCGTGCTGACCAAGTCGGACCTCGCCTCCCCGGACAAACTGCTGGAGGCGTACACCCCGCTGGGCGTCCCCTTCATCGTCACCAGCCGCGAGGAACTGGAGAACGGCGACGCGGCCGAGCGGGTCCGCGAGCAGCTGAACGACCGGGTCACCGCCTTCGTCGGCCACTCCGGTGTCGGGAAGACGACCCTGGTCAACGCGCTCGTGCCGAAGGACCGGCGGCGCACCACCGGCGTCGTCAACGCGGTCACCGGCCGGGGCAGGCACACCACCACATCGGCGCTGGCGCTCCCCCTGCCCGACTACCGCGGCTGGGTGATCGACACCCCCGGCGTGCGCTCCTTCGGGCTCAACCACATCGATCCGTCCCGGGTGATCCACGCGTTCCCGGACCTGGAGCCCGGCACCGAGGACTGCCCGCGCGGCTGCACCCATGACGGCAACCAGCCGGAGTGCGCCCTGGACGCCTGGGTGGCGGACGGCCACGCCGATCCGGCGCGACTGGATTCGCTGCGGCGGCTGCTGTCCACGCGGGAGCGGCGCGAGGGCGACTGACCCGGGCAACGTTTGCGATCCGCCGTCGTCGGTAAGTGCATAATCACACCCAGCGAGGCAAGGCGGTCACCGAAGCGGGAGGGCATGACGATGGCGTGGCTGCTGGTCGTGGTCGCGGGGCTGCTGGAGACCGGCTTCGCCGTCTGTCTGAAGCTCTCGCACGGATTCACCCGGCTCTGGCCGACCGTCGCGTTCTGCATCTTCGCCCTCGGCAGCTTCGGTCTGCTGACGCTGTCGCTGAAGAAGCTCGACGTCGGCCCCGCCTACGCCGTGTGGACCGGCATCGGCGCGGCGGGCACCGCGATCTACGGCATGGTCTTCCTCGACGACCTGGTCTCCACCCTCAAGCTGATCTCGATCTCCCTGGTGATCCTCGGCGTGATCGGTCTGCAGCTCTCGGGCTCGTCGCACTGACCGCCCGGCGCGGGCTCACGCCGTGACAAGCGGCGGCGGGCCCGGTCCTCATCCGGCCGACCGCCCCTCCACCACCGTGCACACCAGCGGCGCCGTCTCGCCCGGGGAAGCCGGCACCAGCGCGTAGCTCAGCGCGAGCCGCAGCACGATCTCGCAGGTCGCGGCGAGTTGCTCCGGGTCGTGCGACGGCCGGTCCCCGGCGAGGGCGGCCACCATACGATCCCTGACCTGGCCGAGCAGTTCGGCGGGCGTCGGCGTTCCGGCATCGGCCCACCGCTGGGCGGGGACCGGCGACGAGGTCGGCGCCGCCGGGCGTGCGGGACGGGGTAATCGCTCACCCCAGCAGCCCGTGAGCAACCCTCGGACGAGGGCGTTCGTCCGTACGGCACGGACGGTCCAGGCGGCGGTGGCGGCCGGCCCGTCCCTCGGGTCGGCGACCGATCGCAGCGCCCGGTCGACGCCTGCCAGGTAGCCGTCCGCGGCACCTCGGACCAGGGCGCGGGCCAGGCCGTCCTTGCCGCCGAACTCGTTGTAGAGGGTCTGCCGGGAGACCCCGGCGGCGGACGCGACATCGACCATGCGCACCGCCGACCAGGGCAGCGTGGCCAGCGCCGAGAGTGCGGCGTCCAGCAATGCGTCTCGCGCCGTGGGCATCGTCGCCTCCCGCGCCATGGGGCCTGCGTTCCAGAGTTGACGTGCCGCCGGGGACTGTCAATGGTCCGGACCGCCGCGGACCCCTGTGGCTCCGTTCACCTGCGGTCGATACTGTGACGGCATGCCCGATTACCACGATGATCTGCGCCTCGCCCATGTGCTGGCGGATGCCGCCGACGCGGCGACGATGGACCGGTTCAAGGCTCTGGACCTCAAGGTCGAGACCAAGCCGGACATGACGCCGGTGAGCGAGGCCGACAAGGCCGCCGAGGAGCTGATCCGCGGCCACCTCCATCGGGCACGCCCGCGCGACGCGATTCTGGGCGAGGAGTTCGGGATCGAGGGCACCGGCCCGCGGCGCTGGGTCGTCGACCCGATCGACGGCACCAAGAACTACGTCCGGGGCGTGCCGGTCTGGGCGACGCTGATCTCCCTGATGGAGGCCGGTGAGGAGGGGTTCCAGCCGGTGGTCGGCGTGGTCTCGGCCCCCGCCCTGAACCGGCGCTGGTGGGCGGCGAAGGGCGCGGGCGCGTTCTCCGGCCGCAGTCTGACCTCGGCGACCCGGCTGCAGGTGTCGAAGGTGGGGCGGATCGCGGACGCCTCGTTCGCGTACGCGTCGCTGAGCGGGTGGGAGGAGCAGGGCCGGCTCGACGGGTTCCTGGATCTGACCAGGGCCTGCTGGCGCACTCGTGGCTACGGGGACTTCTGGCCGTACATGATGGTCGCCGAGGGGTCGGTCGACATCTGCGCGGAGCCCGAGCTCTCGCTCTGGGACATGGCCGCGAACGCGATCATCGTCCAGGAGGCCGGCGGGAGGTTCACCGGCCTGGACGGGGTCTCCGGCCCCGGCGGCGGCAACGCGGCGGCCTCGAACGGACTGCTCCACCACGAACTGCTGGGCTATCTGAATCAACGCTACTGACCCGGATCGCGCCCCCGAGGGGCGTCGCGCACCACCGCACGCCCCTCGGACGCTCCCGGCGCCCCTTGTTCCGGTTCCGCATCGGTGCAACTCTGAGAGTCTCCCCGCTTGTGAACTTGTGAACCGACTCACATGGTCGCTTCACGAAGGAGGTGGCTCCCTTCATGCTCGTCCGTGACGCCATGAGCACGCTGGTCCTCACCATCGGACCGACCCACACGCTCCGCCAGGCCGCCCGGCTGATGTCGGTCCGCCGCGTCGGGGCCGCGGTCGTCCTCGACCAGGACACCAGCGGACTCGGCATTCTCACCGAGCGCGACATCCTCGACGCGGTCGGCTCCGGCAAGAACCCCGATGTCGAGACGGCCTCCACCCACACCACCACCGATGTGGTCTTCGCCGCGCCCACCTGGACCCTGGAAGAGGCCGCGGAGGCCATGACGCACGGCGGATTCCGTCATCTGATCGTGCTGGACGACCACGGACCCGTCGGCATCGTCTCGGTCCGCGACATCCTGCGCTGCTGGGCGCCCATCAGGCGCCGCCACCACGCGGAACTCGTCGGCTGAGAGCCTGTCGGGTGGCCTCGGACCGGACGGCGGACGCGGTCCGGTGCGTGCGGTTCCGGGGCGGAGGAGGGAGTCGGACGGGGTCTCCCCCGCTCGAACGTGGCTGAGAGCTCGGGGAAGGAGCGTCGGCGACCGACGACGCGGGAAGCGTGCGCGCCAGGGCGCGTCCGCCCGGCCGGAGGCCACCCGACAGGCTCTGAGCCCCGGGAACGACCGGTGGGCCGGTCCCCTCCGAAGAGGGAACCGGCCCACCGTCGACGACAGGCGCCGGTTCAGCCGCGCAGGGCCTGGACCGCGGCCTCCAGACGCTTGCCGAAGTCGCCGTCCGCCTGGCGGAAGTTGTTGATCGCTCGCTCGGCGATGTCGTCGCGCGACACCTTGGCGATGAACCCGGCGAGGTTGTCGATCAGCCGGACCTTCTCGTCCTCGGAGAAGAGCCGGTAGAGGTTTCCGGCCTGCACGAAGTCGTTGTCCTCGGCGTGGCTCGGGGCCTCGTGCGTACCGATCTCGCCCGCGACCGGGGTGGCCTCCCACAGCGGCCGGTCCGTCTGGGCCGGGCCGCCGAAGCTGTTCGGCTCGTAGTTCTTCGCGCCCTTGTGACGGCCGTCGTACAGGTAGCCGTCACGGCTGTTGGTGCGCGCCTCGGTGGCGTGCGGGCGGTTGACCGGCAGGTGGTCGGCGTTGATGCCGACGCGGTAGCGGTGGGCGTCGCCGTACGCGAAGAGACGGCCCTGGAGCATCTTGTCGGGGGACGGGCCGATGCCCGGCACGAAGTGCGCGGGGCTGAAGATCGACTGCTCGACCTCGGCGAAGATGTTCTCCGGGTTGCGGTTGAGCTCCAGCTTCCCGATCTCGATCGGCGGGTAGTCCTCGTGCGGCCACACCTTGGTGAGGTCGAACGGGTTGAAGCGGTACGTGGCCGCCTCGGCCGCCGGCATGATCTGGACCTGCACCGTCCAGGACGGGAAGTCACCGCGCTCGATCGCCTCGCGCAGATCACGCTGGTGGCTGTCGGGGTCCTCACCGGCGAGCTTGTTGGCCTCGTCCTGGGTGAGGTTCTTGATGCCCTGGTCGGTCTTGAAGTGGTACTTGACCCAGAAGACCTCGCCGGCCTCGTTGCTCCACTGGTACGTGTGCGAGCCGTACCCGTTCATGTGACGCAGTGTGGCCGGGATGCCGCGGTCACCGAAGAGCCAGGTCACCTGGTGGGTGGACTCGGGCGACAGCCCCCAGAAGTCCCAGACGTTGTCCGCCTCCTGGGAGCCGGTGTACGGGTCGCGCTTCTGGGTGTGGATGAAGTCCGGGAACTTGATGGCGTCCTTGATGAAGAACACCGGGGTGTTGTTGCCGACGAGGTCGTAGTTGCCCTCTTCGGTGTAGAACTTCAGCGCGAAGCCGCGGGGGTCGCGCACCGCGTCGGCCGAACCGAGGTTGCCCGCGACGGTCGAGAAGCGGAGGAACGTCTCGGTCTGCTTGCCGACCTCGGAGAGGAACTTCGCCCGCGTCCACCGGGAGACGTCACGGGTGAGCGTGAACGTGCCGTACGCACCGGCACCGCGGGCGTGCACGATCCGCTCCGGGATGCGCTCACGGTTGAAGTGCGCGAGCTTCTCCAGCAGCGACTGGTCCTGCACCAGCACAGGTCCGCCGACGCCCGCGGTCTGGCTGTTCTGGTTGTCGGCGACCGGCGCGCCGGCCTCCGTGGTGAGCGGTCCCTGCGTCACGTGCGCCTCCTGCGTCGTTCCTGCACATTCGTCATGTCCTGCACAGCCTGTCCCTTGGCTTATGCCGGTCTCGATCCTACAATGGACATTGTCCAAGTCAAGTGAACATCCAAAGTCACACCTGTTCGGGACCTGGTCCCCTCACTGTTAGGCTTGTTCTTATGAGTGACCTGTTGGAACGACTTCGCGGACGCGGCTGGCGCATGACTGCGCAGCGGCGCGTCGTGGCCGAGGTCCTCGACGGGGACCATGTGCACCTGACGGCCGACGAGGTCCACGCCCGCGCCGTCACCAAGCTGCCCGAGATCTCCCGCGCCACCGTCTACAACACCTTGGGCGAGATGGTGACGCTCGGCGAGGTCATCGAGGTCTCCACGGACCGCCGGGCCAAGCGTTACGACCCGAACGCACACCGTCCCCATCACCACCTCGTCTGCGCGAACTGCGGCATCATCCGCGACGTGCACCCGGCGGGCGACCCGCTGGCGGACCTGCCGAGCGACGAGCGGTTCGGATTCACGGTCTCCGGTGTCGAGGTCACCTACCGCGGCATCTGCCCGAACTGCGCCGCGACGAGCTGAGTCCCACCACGAAGGGCCCCGGTGCGAGCATCCTGCCCACCGGGGCCCTTCGCATGCCTGCCGGACGCGCGGACCACACGACCGTGAGCCGACCGACAGAACGCGCGGACCGGTCGCCGCCGAGGCGCCGAGCCACTCGGACCATCCCGGCCGCCCCGCCCGCGGTCGAGGACGGAACGGACACCGGGCGGACCCGTCACACCCCCGCACCCTCGATCCGACCACGCGCGCACCCCCTTCCCTGATCTGACGGACCGTCATATCGTCGGCGGCGATCACGTCCGCCCCGCGGCGGATCCGCACCTCGATACGCGCGAGGAGAGACCCGTGGGAGTTCCGCACCCGACCACACCCACACCCACTGCCCCAGCCACCCGTCCCAAACTCCGCGCCGACGCGCTCACCCGTTCGTTCGGACGCGGCGCCAAGGCCCTTCCCGCCCTCGGTCCGGTCGATCTCTCCGTCGCACCGGGTGAGTTCACCTGCATCGTCGGCCCGTCCGGCTGCGGCAAGTCCACGCTGTTACGGATCGCCGCCGGGCTGCTCCGCCCCAGCTCGGGCGAGCTCTCCATCCGTACGGCCTCGTCCCGCCCGGCGGCGATGATCTTCCAGGACTACGGGATCCACGACTGGAAGACCGTACTCGCCAATGTCCGCTTCGGCCTCGACATCCAGCGCGTACCGCGCAAGGAGGCCGACGCCAGGGCTCGCGACTGGCTGGCCCGGATGGGACTCTCGGACTTCGCGGGGGCGTATCCGGCCGCTCTCTCCGGCGGGATGCGGCAACGGGTCGCCATCGCCCGCGCCCTCGCCGTCGAACCCGAGATGCTGCTGATGGACGAGCCGTTCGCGGCATTGGACGCCCAACTGCGCACGATCCTCCAGGACGAGCTGCTCGATCTCACCCAGACCACCCGTACCACCACCCTCTTCATCACCCACAGCCTCGAAGAGGCGATCGTGCTCGGGGACAGGGTGCTGGTGATGTCCGCCGGGCCGGGCCGGTTCATCGCCGAGCGCCGTCCGCCGTTCGCCCGGCCTCGCACCGGCGACGAGATCCGGTCGGCACCCGAGTTCACCGCGTTGAAGAGCGAGTTGTGGGAGCTGCTGCGCGGCGAGGTGCGCAGGGAGGCGGTCCCGGCATGAGCCCCACCGTGAATGCCACGAAACCCGACGAGGGTGTGCTGGTCCGCAGGCCCGGTCCGCAGGAACTGCGTCCGGTGCGCACCCACCGCAGGCGGCGCGCCCTGGAACTCTCGCTCGCCGTCGCCGTACCGCTGGTACTCGTGCTGCTCTGGCAACTGGCCGCCGAGCGGTCCTGGATCGACGACCGGGTCTACCCCGCCCCCTCCACCATCCTGGCGGACGGCTGGGACCGGGCGGGCGCCGGTGAGCTCTGGCCGGATGTATGGGCCACGCTCAAGCGGGTCCTCGGCGGCTATGCGATCGGCACCGTCGCGGGATACGCGCTCGGGCTGCTGATGGGCTCGCTCCCCCTCGTACGGGCCGCGCTGGAGCCATTGCTCGACGCCCTGTACGTCGTACCGAAGCTGGCCCTGCTGCCGGTCTTCCTCAATATGTTCGGTCTCGGTGAGGGGCCGCAGATCGCCCTGGTCGCGGCGACCGTCTTCTTCTTCGTCTGGATCTCCACCATGGCGGCCGTGCTCGCCGTCCCGGCCGGCCACCGGGACGCCGGTGAGGTCTTCGGCGCCTCTCCCTGGCAGATGTTCCGGCATGTGCTGCTGCCGGCGTCGCTGCCCGCCGTCCTGGTCGGGGCGCGGATCGCGGCGGGAGTGGCCGTGCTGGTCATCGTCGCCTCGGAACAGATCGCGGCGGCCGACGGGCTCGGGCATCTGATCTTCGACTCCCGGGCGCTGTTCCAGAACGACGTGATGTTCGTCGGCATCGTGTGTGTCGCGGTCCTGGGCGTCGTCTTCTCCGAAGCGGTGCGCGTCGCCGGGCGGTTGCTCACACCGTGGGCCCCGCGCGATCGCGGCCGAGGCCGGTCCTGAACGGCTCCCCTCGTTCCTCGTACGGAGGCACTGTGCGTACACGTACCCCTTTCACCTGCACCGTCGTACTCGTCACCGCATGCCTGTTCGGCGCGGCGGGCTGTGCCGGGAAGGACTCCGCCGGCGACCGCGACGCCCCTGCCGCTGCGCGGACCGTCAAGCCCGTCGCGGGCTGCGGCTCCGCCGGCTGGACCGACCCGGCCGACCTCGCCCCCGACCGGAAACCGGCCCGCTGCGACAAGGACGCGCCGGGCCCCCGCCCCCTGGCGAAGAAACGGAAGCTCACCGTCGCCACCGGCACCCTGAGCGCGGAGTATGTCGCTCCGCTCCAGGTCGCGGTGGCGAAGGGCGAGTTCGCGAAGGAGGGGCTGGAGGTCGAACTGAAGGTGCTGCCCACCCCGGACGCCCTGCCACTGCTCGCCAGGGGCGATGTGGACGCCCAGTGGGCGGCACCCGAGGCGGCCGTGATGAACGGCATCAACGGCGGCTTCGACATCAAGTGGGTGGCGGGGAACTTCTCCCCCGACCCCACCTCCAAGAGCGGCCTGTGGGTGCGCCTCAAGAACGGCGAGAGCGCCGATCACGTCGAGATGGCGGGCCGGAGGATGGGCACGATGATCGGCAAGGGCTCGGTCATCGCGTACCCGATGGACACCTCCCTGAAGAAGCACGGCGGCGGCCTCGACAGGATCAGCTTCCAGCAGCTCGGTTCCGCGGACGTACTGACCGCGCTGCGGAACGGCGGTGTGGACTCGGCCTGGCTGCTCGACCCGGTCTGGCGCAAGGTGGACGGCGACCGGAAGTACGCGTTCCTCGGCGGCCAGCCGCTCGGTGAACCGCTCGGCGGTCTGCTCTTCGGCCCGACGCTGCTGAACAAGGACCCGGACGCGGGCGTCGCCTTCCTCCGGGCCTACATCCGGACGGTGAACACCTACTTCGCCGGCGACTACAAGGCGGACCCCGCGTTCGTCGCCGAGCTGGCGAGGCTGATGAAGACCGACGAGGCCACACTGCGGGCGACGCCGTCGATGCGGATGGACTGGGAGATACGCAGCGGCACGACGGACCGGTTGCAGAAGGCGTACGCGGACGCGGGGGTCTTCAAGGGTGCCGCGGTGCCGGAGGCGAAGGCCGTCGACCGGGCGATGTACTCGGAGGCGGTGGGGCACAGGCTCTGAGCACGGGGCCGGGTCGGATGATGCACGGAAGGCCGGATCCCTTGAGGGATCCGGCCTTCCGTCTTCAGTAGCGGGGACAGGATTTGAACCTGCGACCTCTGGGTTATGAGCCCAGCGAGCTACCGAGCTGCTCCACCCCGCGTCGTTGTGGTCCCCACGGTACGTCACCGCTCCGGACCAGTGCAAATCGGTTCCGGAGCCCCGCGCGCGCGGGCGCCGGGATCCACTGCCACGACGCCCCGCCCCGCCTACGCGGTGAGCTCCTGGTGCAGCGCCTCCCGCAGCCGGGCGGCCCGCTCGGCGACCTCCGCCGGACCCAGCTCGACCGCCCGCGCGCACCAGCGCTGCCCCTCGGTGAGCTCGCCGCGGCGGGCGGCCAGCAGAGCGAGGCGCAGGGCGGCCCGCCCGTGCCCGTCGTTCGCGGCGCGGCTCCACCACAACGCGGCCTCCCGCTCGCTGCCCTCACGGGCGAGCAGCAGCCCGAGGTTGAAGGCACCGTTGCGGCTGCCCGCCTCGGCGGCCTCGCGGTACCAGCGGGCCGCGCTGTCCACGTCGCCGCGGGCCGCCGCGAGCATCCCGACACGCACCTGGGCACGGCGGTGCCCCTGCTCGGCGGCCCGCTCGTACCACTCCTCGCACTCGGTCTTCTCCGGCATCGGCTCGCCGAGCGCCGGAGGGCCGGGCGGCGGCTGCCGCGAGTCCAGCACCCCGGCCAGCCGGAAGGCGGCCTCGGCGCTGCCGCCGCCCGCCGCGCAGCGCAGATGGCGCTCGGCCTCCTGCTCCTCGCCGTGGTGCAGCAGGGCCATGCCGACCTGGAGCGCGGCCTCGGTGTGACCCGCAGCCGCGGCGCGCTCGTACCAGACCAGTGCCGTACGGTCCTCGTCCCGCCCGGCGTACAGGATGCCGAGGTTGAAGGCCGCGTCGACGCTGCCCGCCTCGGCGGCCTTGGAGAACCAGGGCTCGGCGCCGCTCGCGTCGCCCGCCTGGAGCAGCAGCACGGCGAGCGCGTTGGCGGCCTCGCGGTGACCCGCGTATGCGGCACGGCGGTACCACTGCTCGGCCTGCGGCGTACGGTCCTGCGCCGCGCAGAGCAGTCCCAGGTTGTAGGCGCCGTTGACGTCGCCCGCGTCCATGGCGGCGCGGTACCAGCGCTCGGCGGTCTGCTGCTCACCGCGGGCGGCGTGCAGGGCACCCAGGGCGTTGGCCGCGTTCCCGTCGCCGTCCTGGGCGGCACGCAGCCACCACACGGCGGCGCTCTCCTCGTCACCGGCGTCGCGCAGCAGGAATCCGAGCGCGCAGGCGGCCCGCGCCTCCCCGGCCTTCGCGGAGATCAGGTACCAGCGGCCGGCCTCCTTGGGCTCGCCGCGCTGTTCGAGGATGGCGCCGAGGTGCAGGGCGGCCCGCCGGTGGCCGCGCGCGGCGGCCTGCCGGTACCACTGCTCGGCCTCGCCCACGCGCCCGGCCGCCGGACCCGCCACGGGGCCGTCGTCCTTGCGCGCCCCGGACCGGCCGACCGCACCCGGGCGCTCGGTGCCCGCGCCGGGGCCGGGGCTGAGCCCCGGGCGGCCGAAGGCGTCGTGCGGGTCGTCGGCCGCGTTGCGGTCCAGCATGCGTGCGAGGCGGTAGGCGGCCTCGCGGTGTCCCTGTTCGGCTGCGGCACGCAGCCACCGCTCGGCGCCGACGTCGCTGCGGTGTTCCAGCAGATCGGCGAGGGCGTAGGCGCCCAGCGCGTGGCCCTGTTCGGCGGACTGCCGCAGCCAGTACTCGGCACCGGGCTCGTCACCGCGCTCCCGGTAGTGGCGGCCGAGGGCGTGCGCGGCGGCGGCGGAACCCGCGACGGCCGCGATACGCCACCACCCGGCCGCATCGTCGGTGTATCCGCGCTGATGGAGAAGGACGCCCAGGTTGTTGGCCGCGGCCCGGTCGCCGTCGGCGGTGGCCCCGCGCAGATACGGCTCGGCCCCGTCCAGATCGCCGCGGCGCAGCAGCAGGGCACCGAGGACGCTCATCGACGTGGTGTCCCCCGCGTCGGCTGCGCGACGGTGGCGCTCCTCGCTCTCGGCGCTCTCCGGGCTCTCGGAAGTCTCCTGGACCCCGGGGCCCTCCCCGGCCCCGATGGACCCGGCGCTCCCGGTGGTCACGGCGTTCCCCGTGCCCTCCGTGCTTTCCGTGCTTTCCGTGCTCTCGACGGTCGCGTCACACCCCGCAGTCTCGGCGGTCTCGGTCGTCCCGATGATCCCAGTGTTCTCGGCGGTCTCGCTGTTCTCCCCGGCGGCAATACCAAAAGCCTCATTCATCACGCTATCCGGCCGATGAACGCGACGCTGCACAAACCGCCCTGTCTCCAACAGAGTTGCCCTGCCCCCCATAAATACCATCGTCGCACCACCTGCAACCCGCGTACAGCTCGTATACCGCGGCCAGTGAGGTCACTTCAGCGTTTTGTCGACATGCCCACAGAGAGATAAGTCAAACACGCCCGGACCCAACTCGTGCCCCGCGAACCGCCCTTCACGCACTTCGCACAAGAAAGTCGCAAGACATGACGAAGGCCCGGATCCTTGAAAGGATCCGGGCCTTCGTCTTTCAGTAGCGGGGACAGGATTTGAACCTGCGACCTCTGGGTTATGAGCCCAGCGAGCTACCGAGCTGCTCCACCCCGCGTCGTTGTGGTGAAACCGTACCACGACACGGAGGTGGGCCATTACCGAGTTACTCAGCCATCACCGGCCCCGGATGACTTATCCGTTTTGCCGGAATTTCCCGTATCGCTCGTGGAGCCCGGCTTGGGCTGGGCGGCCGCCGCACGCTGCAGCGCGTCCTGCAGATCCGTCTGGGCCTTGCCGTAGGCGGCCCAGTCCTGCTTCTTCAGGGCTGCCTCGCCTTCCGCGTAGGCCTTCTGCGCGTCCGCGATCGCCTTCTTCAGCGCCGCGTCACCGGTGGCCGGTGGCTGCGTGGTGCCCGGTGGCCGGGTGGTCTCCGCGGGTGGCTGGGTGGTGCCCGAGCCCGTCACGCCGAAGACCGAGTTGAGCGCCTCCCCGAGACTGTTCTCGAAGACGGTCTTCGACCCGTACGAGGCGGCGACCTTGCGCAGCAGCGGATAGTTCTGCGTGCCACCGCGCGTGTACACCGGCTCGATGTAGAGGAAGCCCCCTTCGAGCGGCACGGTGAGCAGGTTGCCGTACTCGATGTCGGAGTCGGTCCCCTTGAGGTTCCTCACGAACTCGGCCACGTCGTCGTTGCCGTTGAGCTCACTCTGTACCTGGCCGGGACCCTTCACCGTGGTGGTGACTCTCAACAGTCTTATCGTGCCGTAGTCCTTGCTCGCCGCGTCCGCGTCCACCGCCATGAACGCGCCGAGGTCGGGCCGTCCCTTCGGGGTGAACGTCGTGGTCAGCGAGAACTTCTGGGCCGGCTGGTCCGGCATCTTTATGCTCAGGTAGTACGGCGGGACGGCGCCGGACTCCTTGTTGGTCGGGTCGTCCGGGACCTGCCACGCGTCACTGCCGCTGTAGAACTGGGCGGGGTTCGTGACGTGGTAACGGGTGAGCAGCTCGCGCTGCACCTTGAACAGGTCCTGCGGGTACCGCAGGTGGTCCATGAGCTGCTGCGGAATGTCCGCCCTGGGCTGCACGGTCCCCGGGAACGCCTTGCGCCAGGTCTTGAGGACCGGGTCCTTGGTGTCCCACTCGTAGAGCTTGACCGTGCCGTCGTACGCGTCGACGGTGGCCTTCACCGAGTTGCGGATGTAGTTGACCTGGTTCTGCTGGGCGACGACCGCACGCTGGTTGGTGGTCAGCGAGTCGGCCGTGGTGTCGCCGAGCGTCGTACGCGAGGCGTACGGGTAGCCGTTGGTGGTGGTGTACGCGTCGACGACCCACTGGATACGGCCGTTCACCACGGCCGGGTAGGCATCGCCGTCGATGGTCAGCCACGGGGCGACCGCCTCGACGCGCTCCTTGGGCGTGCGGTTGTAGAGGATCCGGGAGCCGTCGCCGATGGCGCCCGAGTAGAGGATCTGCGGCTCACTGAACGCGACCGCGTAGGCGGCGCGGTTGAAGGCGTTGGAGAGACTGACCCCGCTGTTGCCCTGATAGCTGGTGGTCTTCTCGCCGTCCTCCTCGTAGTCGAGCTCCTTCTGGGGCCCACCGACGATGGAGTACTGCTCGGTCTTCTCGCCGTAGTAGATCTGCTGCTCGTACTTGCCCAGATCGCCCGTGGTGGGCAGACCGGACTCGGTGAAGTCCGGGGAACCCTTCGGGTTCTTGCCGGTCGTCGTGCCCCGGGCCGCGATGGCCCCGTAGCCGTGGGTGTAAGTGAAGTGGTCGTTGATCCAGTTGCGCTTGGGGATGCCGTCGAGGTTGAGCTCACGCAGACCGATGACCGTGTCCTGGTCCTTGCCGTCGGCGTCCTTGTAGCGGTCCACGTCCAGCGTCTTGGGGAACTGGTAGTAGTTCCTCTTCTGCTGGAGCTGCTGGAAGGCCGGGGAGACGACGTTGGGGTCCATCACCCGGTAACTGGCGGCGTCGTCCGCGCTCGCGCGCAGCTTGGCGTCGTCGTCCGTCGTGCTCTTGCCCGAGTAGTCGTGCACCTGCGCGTTGTCGATGTCGTACGCGTCACGCGTCGCTTCGATGTTCTTCCGGATGAACGGGGCTTCCTTGGCCTGCTCGTTCGGCTGGACCTGGAACTTCTGCACGATCGCCGGGTACAGCCCACCGATCAGGATCGCCGAGAGCACCATCAGGCCGAAGCCGATCACCGGGAGCTGCCAGGTGCGGCGCCAGAGCGTCGCGAAGAAGAGCACGGCACAGATCGCGGCGATGCAGAACAGAATGGTCTTCGCCGGAAGGTAGGCGTTGGCGTCGACGTACCGCAGACCCGTCCAGTTGTCCGTGGCCTTGAAGTCGCTGGACTTCACGGCCAGACCGTAGCGGTCCAGCCAGTACGCCACGGCCTTCAGCGAGACGAAGACACCGAGCAGCACCGACAGATGGCCGGTGGCCGCGCCGGTCGCCCGCGCGCCGGGGCTGGTGATGCGGAGTCCGCCGTACAGGTAGTGGGTCAGCGCGGCGGCGATCAGCGAGAGCACCGTCGCCGCGAAGCCGAAGCCCAGCAGGAAGCGGTACCAGGGCAGGTCGAACGCGTAGAAGGATACGTCCAGATGGAACTGGGGGTCCTTCTGGTGGAACGCCACGCCGTTCACATACATCAGCCAGGTACGCCACTGGCCGGAGGCGGATGCTCCGGCGATCAGTCCGACGAGCGCGGTGATCGCGAGCAGCACCCACTTCTTGTACGGGGCGAGACTCATCCGGTAGCGGTCCAGGCTCTGCTGTTCCAGCGACATCGCGCTCAGCGGCGGCCGGAGCCGGTACGCGAGCCAGATGTTCAGACCGACGGCGATCGCCATCAGCAGTCCGAAGACGAGAAACAGCCCGATCTTGGTCCACAGAGTGGTGGTGAAGACGGACGAATACGCGACCGACCGGTACCAGAGCCAGTCCGTCCAGAACCCGGCGAACATGACGAACGCCATGGCGAGGACCGCCAGGACGCCCAGTGTCATGAGCAGGGTACGGGCGCGCCGGGACGGGCGGCCGACTCTGATCCGTGGCCCGGTCGGGCCTCCGCCGCGGTCCGGCATCTGGAAAGCCAACGTGCGCACCTCGAAGTTCGCGGGTCGTGTGGAGCGGGCCCAGCGATCGTAGGGCCCATCTATGCAACTTACTGAGGCTTTACCTAGTTCCCGTTCCCGGGGCGGAAGGAGGCAGGATATTGGCCATGCCCAACGTTTCCCCCTCAGGCCCCCCGATGGCCGCGAGCCCTCTCACCGTCGCCGTCCTCGAAATCGACGAATACATCTCCGGCCTCGGCTGGGACCAGCCGGCCCGGCTCTTCGCTCTCGTCGACACCGCCAAGCTGCGCGCCCAGGAACCCGGCCTCGCCGCCCAGCTCGGTCTCGACAGCGCAGACGCCCCGACCGCCTCACTCACCCCCATCGAGCAGGAGGAGCTGCCGCCGGGCACCGCCCTGGACGAGTTCCTCGCCACGATCGCCTGGCCCGACGCGGTGATCGGTTGTGCGATGACGGTGGAGCGGCTGATGCTGCCGCCGTCCGCCGAGGCCTCCGTGCCGGAGGGGCTCAGCGACGCCCAGCTGACGAAGTGGGTCGCCAAGCACCCGGAGCGCCAGGAGGTACGGATGACCGTGGCCGTCCTCCGGGACGGTACGCGCGAGGCGGCCGTACGGCTCCGCGCGAAGGACTCCCCGAGCGAGGTGCGGACGGGCGCCGGCCTGGTACCCGGCCTGGCCGACGCACTGGCCGCGACCTTCGATGCCTGACTCCCGCCACACCCCACGGGGGACGCGGTCAGCCTGCCGAACAGCTCGGCAGGCCGGCCGTGTCCCCCGCCCGGATCTTCTCCAGCGACTTCTTCGCGTCGTCGATCGTCCTGACCTTCACCAGCTCCAGTCCGCTCGGGGTGTCGGAGGCGGCGGCCTTGCAGTTCTCGGCCGGCGTCAGGAAGTAGCGGGCGCCCGCGTCGCGCGCGCCGACCAGCTTCATGTTGATGCCGCCGATCGGGCCGACCTTGCCCTTGTCGTCGATCGTGCCGGTGCCCGCGATGAACTTGCCGCCCGTGAGATCGGTGGGCGACAGCTTGTCGATGATGCCCAGGGAGAACATCAGTCCGGCGCTCGGACCGCCGACGTCGGCGAGCTTGATGTCGATCCGGAACGGGAACGTGTGGTCCGTCCCGGCCTGGATGCCGACGATCGCCCGGTTCTCCTTGGGCGCCTTCGCGGTGGTGATGGCGATCTTCCGGGTGCCCTCCGGCTCCTTGCCGGCCTTCTCCGCCGCCTGCGCCGTCTTCGCCGGGATGATCGTGAACGTGACCTCCTCGCCGGGCTTGTGGCGGGTGACGAGCTTCGCGACGTCCTCGGGCTGCTTGACCGCCGTACCGTCGACCTGCTTGATCACATCGCCTGCGTGCAGCTTGCCCTGGGCGGGACTGCCCTTGATGACCGTGGAGACCACGACGCGCGACGGCACCGTGATCCCCATCTCGTTCAGAGCGGCGACCTTGGCGCTCTCCTGGGACTGGCTGAACTCCTCGGCGTTCTCCTGCGTCGACTGCTGCTCGGTCTTGCCGTCGGGGTAAAGGGTGTCGTGCGGTACGACGACACTGTCGTGGGCCAGCCAGCCGTAGACGGCCTCGACGAGATTCATCCGGTAGTCGGCCCCGGTGACTCTGACCGTCGTCATATTGAGATTGCCGGACGTCGGATACGTCTTGTGTCCGGAAATCTGCAGGACGGGTTCACCGTCGACCTTGCCGAGGGTGTTCACGGTCGGCCCGGGAGACATCTCCGAATACGGCACTTTGATCAGCACGCCTGCGCAGAGCAGCGCGATGAGGATCAGGGTGGAGGCGAGCATCGTCGCGGTGCGGCGTGGCATGGAACGACAGTACGGGAAGGGTACGTAAGTGCACCGTCGGGGCCCGTCCACGCGAGGCGGGAAGGAGGATCCGGAGCCGCGCCGGGGAGCGTCGGCGATCAGCGGCGCGTTGCGGATTGGCGACTGCGTACGTTCGAAGGAAGGTCAGACAACATCGGAACCGGAGCGCGACTTCTCCATCGCCTCACGGAACCGGGCATACCCGGCGAGTTCCGAACCATCACCGGCCGTGCGATTACGAGCGGCCCAGCTTCCCCATATCGCGGCACCGAGCGCAGCGAAAAGCGGAATCAGCAACCAGGCGAGTGCCGCCATGACGACCTCCCTACCCCATGAGCGACCGCAACTGACCGATCAGCAGATTAACCATCTGCAGGATCAACGCTCACGGCAGGGGGCCGGTTACGCAAATCGGGGCGGATGACCACCCGATCGGCTTGCATTCAGCAGGCTCCGACCCACTCCTCGGTGCCGTCCGAAAAACGCTGATGCTTCCAGATCGGCACCTCGCGCTTGAGGTCGTCGATGAGCTTGCGGCACGCCTCGAACGCCTCCGCGCGATGCGGGCAGGAGACGGCGACGACCACGGCGAGATCGCCCACTCGGAGGTCACCCACTCGGTGGACGGCGGCCAGCGCCCGGACCGGGAATTCCGCTACCACCTTCTCGGCCACCCGGCGCATCTCGTCCTGCGCCGAGGGATGGCAGGAGTAGCCGAGCGCACCGACGTCCTGACCACCGTCGTGGTTGCGCACCGTGCCGACGAAGAGCACGGTGCCGCCCGCGGCGTCGTCCCCGACGGCCCGGAAGATCTCGTCGACCGACAACGGCGTGTCGCGGATCGCCAGCAGCCGTACGGGGTCGATCGCCGCCTGCTCGCCGGGGTGGTCGTGGGTGGGAGCCATGGGGCCCATGGTGCCGTACCGCACCGACATCCCGGAATAGCGTTTTCCACCGGCGGACCGCCCCTGACCTTGGAGCCTTCTACAGACGTCCCGAACTTCCGCCGGGGCCGTCCCCGGTCTCCGGCGGGCGCACGACGAGGGCCGCGGCAGCCCGTCGGGCCGTCCGGCCACCGCCCGGCAGGGGGCGCTCCTGCGCATCGCGCCGCACGGCATTCCGACTCCGCGGGCCGATCCCTCAGGGATCGTGGGACGGCTTCAGAGGCGGCGGCGGGCCTTGCGGGCGCGGCGGACCAGGGCGGCGGTGCCGAGCAGCGCCACGGTCGCCCCGGCGGCACCCGCCGCCGTGGCGTCCTTGCGGCCGAGACGACGCCCAGCGACGGTGTGCCGGCCCTCGACCTCCTCGAGGAGCGCGGCGAGCACCTCCTCATTGGTCCAGCTCGGGCGCCAGCCCACGTCGTGCAGCCGGCTCACGCTCACCACCCAGGGGTGCATGGTGTAAGCCAGATCACCCGCCGGGGACGGGGTGAGGCCGATCCTGTGCAGCCGGGCCGCGGCGCCGAGGGCCACGGCGGAGGGGAGCTCCATCCGGCGGACGCCGCTGAGCTCCTCGACCTCCTCCTGTTCCAGCCAGCCGTCGCAGCCGACCGCGAACTCGCCGTCGATCTTCTCCAGCGCCGCGTACTCCAGCGCCGTGACCAGGTCGTCGACATGGCAGAACTGCCAGGTGGGCCGGGATCCGGCGACGACCAGGAGGCGTGGCGACTCGAAGTAGCGGGTCAGCGCGGTGTCCGTGCCGCCGACCAGGACGGTCGGCCGGACCACGGTCACGTTGAGCCCCGGGTGGGCACGGGGCGCGCGGCGGCCCAGCCGTTCGATCTCCAGGAGGTCGCCCACGCCCGTGGCCTCGGCCGTGGCGCGCAGCTCGGCGTCCTCGGCGAGCGGGATGTCGTTGTCGGGCAGCGCCCCGTAGACCATCGCCGACGTGCACAGCACGACCCGGTGGACGCCCACGGCCGCGGCGGCCGTCAGCACGGTCTGGGTGCCGCGGACGTTGTAGGCGGTACGGGCCGCAGGGTCGGTCTCCAGGTCGAGATCGAGTGCCAGATGCACCACGACATCTGCGCCACGCAGCTTCTCCGCGATCGCGGGGTCCCGGACGTCGAGGATGTGCCAGGTCGCCTCGGAGACGTCTCCGCGGCGTTCATCGATGGCGATGACCTGCTTGATCTCCTCGGATGCCGCGAGGCGGGCGGTGAGCAGTTCACCGACGCCGCCCGCGGCACCGGTGACCGCGACGACGGGGCCACGGTTCCTGGAGCGGCTTTTTGCGGGCTTGTCCGCGGTCGAGGGGTCGGACAGGTTTCGCGCTGCGCGAACCTGAGGATCTGGGGAACTCACCGGGCGTCTCCAGCGGTTGTCTTCAGTACGTACCCGAATGACGCGTACGTACCAGGTGGCGTCCATCCTGCCGCAGGCCGGGAGCCGGCGGAGCACTGAGGCCCCGAGCGGACTTTTGGTGTCTACGCTGGATGGTGATGTCGGGCAGTCGCCGTCGGTTCGAGCCGGCGGCCCTACGAGCCGAGGAAACCCGTGAGTGACACCCCATTCGGATTCGGCCTTCCGCCGGAGGAGCCGGAGCACGGCGACGAGGGCAAGAAGAAGGACCCCACCGGAGGTGGGCAGGGTTCGGGCGGGCCTGCGAACCCGTTCGGCTTCGGTCCGGGCGCGGGCGCGGACAACCCGTTCGCGGCGATGTTCGGCACGATGAACCCCAACGACCTGGGAGCGGCCTTCCAGCAGCTCGGCCAGATGCTGAGCTACGAGGGCGGTCCCGTGAACTGGGACATGGCCAAGCAGATCGCCCGCCAGACGGTCTCGCAGGGCACGCCGGACGGCACCAAGGACGCGAGCGTGGGCCCGTCGGAGCGGTCCGCGGTCGACGAGGCGCTGCGGCTGGCCGACCTCTGGCTGGACGGTGTGACGTCGCTGCCCTCCGGTTCGGTCTCCACCGTGGCGTGGAGCCGCGCGGAGTGGGTCGAGGCGTCGCTCCCCGCCTGGCAGAAGCTGGTCGATCCGGTGGCCGAGCGCGTGGGTCTGGCCATGGGCGATGTGCTGCCCGAGGAGATGCAGGCGATGGCGGGCCCGCTGATCGGCATGATGCGGTCGATGGGCGGCGCGATGTTCGGCCAGCAGATCGGGCAGGCCGTCGGTGTGCTCGCGGGCGAGGTGGTCGGTTCGACCGACATCGGGCTGCCGCTGGGCCCGGCCGGCAAGGCCGCGCTCCTTCCGTTGAACGTCGAGAGGTTCGGCAAGGACCTCAGCGTGCCGCAGGACGAGGTGCGGCTGTATCTCGCCCTGCGCGAGGCCGCCCACCAGCGGCTCTTCGCTCATGTTCCGTGGCTGCGCTCCCATCTGTTCGGCGCCGTCGAGGGGTACGCCCGCGGTATCAAGGTCGACACGAGCAAGCTGGAGGACGTGGTCGGCCAGTTCGACCCGTCGCAGCCCGAGCAGCTGCAGGACGCCCTCCAGCAGGGCATGTTCCAGCCGGAGGACACTCCGGAGCAGAAGGCCGCCCTGGCCAGGCTGGAAACGGCGCTCGCACTGGTCGAGGGCTGGGTGGACGCTGTGGTGCACGAGGCCGCGAAGTCCCGTCTGACCTCGGCGGACGCGCTGCGCGAGACCATGCGCAGGCGCCGCGCCTCCGGCGGGCCGGCCGAGCAGACGTTCGCCACGCTCATCGGCCTTCAGCTGCGTCCGCGGCGACTGCGCGACGCCTCGCGCCTGTGGGCGTCGCTCACGGACGCCCGCGGTCTCGACGGGCGTGACGCCTTGTGGGAGCACCCCGACATGCTGCCGACCGCCCAGGACCTGGACGATCCGGACGGGTTTGTGCACCACGAGCAGCTGGACTTCTCCGAGCTGGACAAGATGCTCGGCGAGGCCGCGAAGGGCCCGCAGAAGCCCGGGGCGGACACGGACGGGCCCGGCTCCGGGGGAACCGGCGACCACGGGAGCGAAGGCAAGGGCGACAGCGACCGGTGAGCCTGTACGACGACGCCGTTCTCGTACTGAAGGGGTACGAGAAGCCGCTGGATCCGGCCCAGGAGGCACTGCGCCAGGTCTATCTGGACCATCTGGCAGAGCATCCCGACGGCATGTGGAAGGCCTGCGGAGCCGGACATCTGACGGCCAGCGCACTGGTCGTCGACCCGGAGCGCGGGCGTGTGCTGCTCACCCTGCACCGCAAGCTGCGGATGTGGCTGCAGATGGGCGGCCACTGCGAACGACAGGACACCACGTTGGCCGCCGCAGCGCTGCGCGAGGCCACCGAGGAGTCCGGTATCAGCGGCCTGACCCTGCTGGCGGACGGCCCGGTGACGCTGGACCGCCATCGGATCCCCGCGCCCTGTCACTGGCATCTGGACGTGCAGTACGCGGCGCTGGCACCGGCGGGTGCGACGGAGCAGATCAGCGACGAGTCGCTGGACCTGCGCTGGTTCGCGTACGACGAGGTCGCGTCGGTGGCCGACACCTCGGTCGTGCAGCTGATGACGCGGGCCCGCGCCGCGCTGGAGCAGCACCGGTAGCCGCGGCATGCGGTACGGGCGAGGGGCGGTCTCCGCGGAGACCGCCCCTCGCCCGTACCGGTGCGTCGTGGTCAGTTCCAGGCGTTGTTCTGGTTCTGGCCGTGGGCGCCCTGCTGGCCCATCCCGTACTGCGCGCGGATTCCCTGGCCGATCTGGGCGTTCTGCGGGGGCAGCACCTCGCTCGGCTGGACCAGGGCGAAGCCCTGGCCGAGGAAGCTGAGCTCCCAGCCCTCGCCGGTGTTTCCCCGCCGCCGCCAGACGCCCGAGGAATGCGTCTGGGCCTGCATCTGCACCCGCAGAGAGCTGGACCAGGCGACGATCGCGTCGGCGTCGGCGTTGACGTACTTGTCCGGCGTGACCTGCATCATCAGCGGCTGACCGGAGGTCATCAGGGCGACCTTGCCGGTCCCGGAGATGTTGAGCTGGTACTTGCCGGTGCCGGCGACGCCGTACTGGCTGTCCACCGCGATGACCTCGTGATGCAGCCCCGAGTCCAGTGCGAGCACATAGGCGCTGTCGACGGTCAGCCCGTCGTGGTCGACGTCCACCACGTGCACGTACTGCGCGAGGTTGGCGAGGAAGACGGTGCCCTGGCCGGAGCACCGCATGAGATCGAGGCCTTCACCGGTGTGGGCGCGTGAGTGGCTCTGGCCCCGCGACTGGTACTCCCCGTCGAACTCGACCAGTCCCTGGTACGCGACCATGCTGCCCTTGCGGGCCAGGATGTCGTCGTGACCGCCCAGCGTCACGCGGAGCATCTGCTCGTTCTGCAGGACGTAGCGGTCCGCGGACTGCTGTTCGGTGTGGTGGAAAAGCGGACTCTGCATGGTCTCTTCTCGCTCCCCTCAGCCCCGGGCCCGCAGGCGGTCGGTGCTGTCCTCGCTCGGCTGTACGACGACGATGCCCTGACCGGAGAAGGCCATCTGAAATGCCTCGCCGCTGCCGCGGCCGATCAAGGAGGCCGCCTTGAAGCTGCGCTTGCCCTTCACCTTGAGGTTCGGGGACCAGGCCACCAGCGCGTCGGGGTCGACGTACGTCTCGTCCTCGCCGCTGCCGCAGTTGACGACGACAGGGATTCCGCGCGAGGTCAGGGCGACCCAGCCGGTGCCCGAGACGGACACATTCCACAGGCCCTGGCCGGCGAACTTGGCCATCCCCTTGACCCGCTCGACGCCCCACTGGAGCTGGGCGTCGAAGGCGAGGACGTTCGTGCCGTTGACCGACAGCGCCTCATTGTTGAGGTGAACCACGACGACATGGGCACCGTAGTCGGCCAGGTACAGCAGTCCGTCCCCGCTGCACTTCATGAGCGGGGCACCCTCACCGGTGATCCAGTCACGGGCGATCTGACGTACGGCGGGCGGATTCGGTTCGTACTGGATGAATCCCTCGTACGCGACCATCGAGCCCACCCGGGCGAGGAGGTCCTGCCCCGTGGCCATGGCCACCTTCAGCATGGTGCTGCCGTGGTTCTCCATACGGGCTGTGACAGGTGCGGGGGCGTACCCCGCGAGCTGCTGGTTCATTCCTCGGCTTCCTCAGACCTCGTACGGCTGGACGACGATGAAGTTGCCCGGGGCGCCCCGGAACTGAAGGTTCACCGACTCCCCGCTGTGTCCCGGGTAGGCGTTGTAGCGCAGCCGCACCTGGCTGGAGACGATGACCTGGGATGCGGCGGACCAGGCCACGATCGCGTCGCTGTCGGCGAAGGTCGTGGGCGTCACGGGCAGGACGACCGGAGTGCCGTGCGTCATCACCACGACCGTGCCGGTTCCCTGGAAGAGCATCGTGAACAGCGCGCCGCCCGGGATGCCGTGCCCTTCGATCCTCCGCACCTCGTACTGGAGGGACTCGTCGAAGGCGAGGACACGCTCGGCGGAGACGCAGATACTGTCGCCCTGCAGCTCGATGGGGTGCAGATGGGCGCTGTCCTCGGCGAGGAAGATCTGGCCGCGGCCGGTGCAGCGCATGAGCTGCATCTCCTGGCCCGTGGCGTTCCCGACGATCCGGCCGGCGAAGCCCGCTCCCTTGTAGCCGAAGTCGACCTTGCCCTGGTACATGACCATGCTGCCCTGTCGGGCCAGGACGGGGGCGCCGTCCTCCCCGAGGTCGACACGCACCAGTTGCTTGTTCTGCGCCGTCCAGCGTCGGCCCGTCGGCACCTCCTTGTAGAGGTTGACGACCGCTTGAAGTCCGCCGCCGGACTGCGGCACACCTTGCAAAACCCCCGGAGCCATGCCGGGAGGCTGCTGCCCGTACGAAGCCGGAGCCGGCTGGCCGTAGGGCGCGGGAGCCGGCTGGCCGTACGGGGCGGGCGCGGGCTGGCCATAGGGTGGTGCCGCGGGCGCGGGCTGACCGGGAACCTGACCGAACTGCGGCTGCCCGCCCGGTTGTCCGTACGGCGCGGGTGCGGGTGCGGGCGGCGGAACGGTGCCGCCCTGCGGTGCCATGGGGGCCATCGGCGCCGCCATCGTCGGCGCGTTGTGGATCTGTTGCTGCGGGGCGGGCGCGGGTGCGGGGGCTCCGAAGGACGGGGCCGGCTGCGGGGCTTGGGGCGCCTGCGGTGCCGCGGGCGCGCCGAAGGACGGGGCGGGCGCCGGTGCGGCGGCCTGGGTGGGCGGCGCGAACGACGGGACGGCGGCCTGCGGCTGAGGTGCGGCCGGCTCCTCCTCGGCGACCTCGCCACCGAAGTTCTTCAGCAGCGCTTCCAGACCACCGTCGAAACCCTGCCCGACGGCGGCGAACCGCCAGACGTCCTTCAGATAGAAGTCGCCCAGCATCACCGCGCGCTCGGTGGTGAACTCCGAACCGGTGAAGGCGTACCTGACGACTTCTTCGCCGCCCGCGACGATTCGGATGTATCCGGGACCGACCTGGGACATCTGGCCGGCGCCGTCGACCGTGGCGGTGAACGACAGCTTGTGGATGTTCGCCGGAATGCGGTCCAGGGTGACGCGGAACGACTCGGTGTCACCCGCCTGGGCACCGAGGAGCTGAATGGACTCCTCGGGCGATTTAGGCTGATTGAAGAAGATGAAATACCGGTCGTCGGAGAGCTGCTCATTGGCATCGAGCCCGAAGCAGCTGATGTCAAAGGTCAGTCCCGGGCCGGCGATCTGCACACCTACGTACAGGTCCGTCCCCGGCGTGAGATCGCTGATCTTGGCCTTGTGGCCGCGTTGGAATTCCCTGGCCATGCGTAACGACCGTCCCCCATCCCGGATGTGAATGCGTCGCGCCAGGCTAACCGCAATCTCCGACATTGGGCCAAGCCGGTACACACCCGGTACAGAATCGCCGAACGTCACTCACCGCGTGCGGCGGGCAGATGCGGCAGCCGGTCGGCCGCCACCACGCCCTCCAGGTAGCCCCGGGCGCGTTCGGTGCGCGGATACGCCTCCAGCAGCCGCCAGAAGCGTGGACCGTGGCCGGGGACGAGCAGATGGGCCAGTTCGTGGACCAGTACGTAGTCGACGACGTACTCCGGCATGCCCTGCAGCCGGTGCGACAGCCGGATGCTGCCCTCCGCCGGGGTGCAGGACCCCCACCGGGTGTTCTGATTGGTCACCCAGCGCACCGACACGGGTCTGGCCCGGCCCTCGAAATACTGGGTGGACAACCGCTCGGCCCGCTCGGCGAGTTCGCTGTCGCCGAGGACGCGTTTGCTCTCCTGGGCCGCGAGTTTGTCGAGCATCACGTTCACCCACCGCTGCTCCTCGGCCGCCGACATCCGGGCGGGAATGAGCACGATGGTGCGGTTCCCCTCCCGGTACGCGGAGACCGTTCTGCTGCGGCGGTCGCTCCTGCGGACCTCGACCGCGCTCGTTGCCGAGGCGCGGGGCGGACGGTCTGCCGCGCTGCGCTGATGGGTTCCGGCGCTGCGCGCGTGGGACTCCCCGGCGATTCCGGGTGACGGGTCGGCGGGCACGCCACGACGTTACCCGCTGTCAGTGGGGGAAGTCCCGCCTCCGGGACGGTTCGCGCGTGATCCGTTCCGCGGCATGCACCATTTGAACGACTAATACCCCACACCTGTGGATAACTTTCTGCACGTTTAGACGGCTGCCTGCATTCTGACAACGGATCTCGCGGAGATCCGGACACAGCCCACGCACAGAGATCAAGGAACACAGACCGGGGGAAGCCGTGTATCCGATGTTGAAGCCCGCACTGCGCCGTGCCTGGCGCGGCCGAGGCACCGTGCAATTCGGGGTGACACCCGCTCATGCGGTCAAGCTCGGTCCGATGGATATTGCCACGGGCTGTTTTCTGGAACTGCTCGATGGTACGCGCGGTCTTCCGCTGCTGCGCGAAGAAGCGCGGGCACTGAACCTGTCCGACCATCAAATGGAAGCGTTGGTAGAGCGCTTGACGGCCGCCGGACTGATCGACGACGTGCGGTGCGCCGGCCCCGAGATCGATGCGCTACGGAAGCGACCCGGTGTCCTGGAGCGGCACCGCCCCGATCTGGCGTCGCTCTCCGTCGTCCATCCTGAGCCGGGCGGCGGGATGCGGCGGCTGGCCGCCCGCCGGGCGATGCGGGTCCAGGTGCGGGGCGCCGGGCGGGTCGGTGCCACGATCGCGGCGGTACTGTCCGGTTCCGGAGTGGGCCGGGTGGAGGTGCTGGACGGCGGGCACACGGAGCCGTGGGACGTCTCGCCCGGCGGGCTGCCATCGGCAGCGGTCGGGGAACGCAGGGACACCGCCGCCCGGCAACTGGTGCGCAGGGCCGCCGCCGGTTCGGCTCCCCGGGAAGCGGAAGCGGCGGCTTCCTCCGCGGGTGGCGAGCCGGGACTCTCACTGATCGTGGTCGCCCCACGCGACGGGCTCGGGGTGTACGTCCCCGACCCGCGCACGGCCGAACCCTGGATCACTTCGGGAACACCTCATCTCTATGCCGGAGTGATGGAGGCGACGGGAGTGGTCGGGCCCCTGGTCCTGCCCGGGGGTACGGCATGCGCGGGCTGTCTGGCGCTGGATCGTGCGGATGGGGACGAGCAGTGGACCAGGATGCTGTCCCAGTGGCAGTCCGGGCGGCGCACCGCCGCGCAGGCCTGTGATCTGTCGCTGGCGACGGCGGTGGCGGGCCTCGCGGCCGCGCATGCGCTGTCCTTTCTGGACGGGGAGCTGCCTGCCAGTACGGGCACCCGGTGGGAAGCGGCGCTGCCTCTGTTGGACTGGCGGTCCGAGCGGATCCCGGCGCACCTCGACTGCTCCTGCGGTGCGGCTGGGCACACTGAGAGGGAGCGCGCCTCCGCGGTCGACGCGGTGCACGACACAATGGCCGGGTAACCGCCGCACGCGGTACGGCAGTCTGGGATTTGGAGGGGCTCATGTCTGATCTTCCTCGGAAAGCGGTCACCCGTACCGCCAAATTGGCCGCCCTGCCATTGGGCTTCGCCGGGCGCGCCACGTGGGGTCTGGGCAAGCGGATCGGTGGGAAGTCGGCGGAGCTGGTCGCCCGGGAGGTGCAGCAGCGCACGGCGGATCAGCTCTTCAAGGTCCTGGGCGAGTTGAAGGGCGGGGCGATGAAACTGGGTCAGGCCCTGTCCGTCTTCGAGTCGGCACTGCCGGAGGAGGTCGCCGGACCGTACCGGGCGGCGCTCACGAAACTGCAGGAAGCCGCACCTCCGCTGCCCAGCGCCACGGTGCGCGCGGTACTGGAGGAACGGCTCGGCGCGGACTGGCAGGAACTGTTCCTCGCATTCGAGGACAAGCCGTCGGCCGCCGCCTCGATCGGCCAGGTGCACCGGGCGGTGTGGCACGACGGTCGGGAAGTGGCGGTGAAGGTGCAGTATCCGGGCGCCGGGGAAGCGCTGCTCTCGGATCTGACTCAACTCAGCAGGTTCGCACGGCTGCTCGGCCCGTTGGTTCCCGGTATGGACATCAAGCCGCTCATCACGGAGCTGCGCGACCGGGTCGCGGAGGAACTGGACTACGAACAGGAGGCACGGTCGCAGCGTCACCATGCCGAGGAGTTCGCCGCCGACCCGGATGTCGTGATCCCCGGTGTGGTGCACCAGTCCGATCAGGTGCTGGTGACGGAGTGGATGGACGGTGTTCCGCTCGCCGACGTGATCGCGGACGGCACGCCCGAGCAGCGGGACCGGGCCGGTCAGTTGCTGGCGCGCTTTCTCTTCTCGGGGCCCGCGCGCACCGGTCTGCTCCACGCGGACCCTCATCCGGGCAACTTCCGACTGCTGCCTCCGGACGAGGAGGCCGGCGAGGACGGGCAGTGGCGGCTCGGAGTGATGGATTTCGGCACGGTGGACCGGCTGCCGGGCGGCCTGCCGCAGACCATCGGGAACTCTCTGCGGCTGACGCTGGCGGGTGAGGCGGTGACGGTGTACGAGCTCCTGCGTGGGGAGGGATTCGTCAAGGACTCGATCGACCTCGACCCGGATGCGGTGCTCGACTATCTCCTCCCGATCATCGAGCCCGCCCAGGTGGAGGAGTTCACCTTCACCCGGAGCTGGATGCGTAATCAGGCGGCGCGGATCGCCGACCCCCGCTCCCCCGCCCATCAGCTGGGCAAGCAGCTGAATCTGCCGCCCGCCTATCTGCTGATACATCGGGTGACGCTGAGCACGATCGGGGTGCTGTGCCAGCTGGGTGCGACGGTACGGCTGCGCGACGAACTCGAATCCTGGCTCCCGGGGTTCCTGATCAACGATCAGGAAGATTCTGTGATGGAGGAGTTGGCGGGCGACGGGGCCGTCGGCGCATAAGCGATCAGCGCGTAGGCGGTCGGCGCGTAGGCGATCAGCGCGTAGGCGGTCGGCGCGTAGGCGATCAGCGCGTAGGCGGTCGGCACCTGGCGCGGAGCCTGAACGTCACGCCGTCGCATGACTGATTCGGGGGCCTTGCCCCGGCTGTGCCGCCCCGGCGGTCCCGTCCCTGAGCGACATCCCTTCGGCTGTCGCCACCGGCGTCACCACCAGGCGGAGTCGAGCCGGCTCTCGATGGCTCTGATGTGGGTGCGGGCGCACGTCTCGCAGAAGTACTGGCGCCTGCCGTTCTCCACGGAGCAGATCCAGGTCGGCGGTGCGGTCTCGCTGTCGGCGGAGGTGTCGCACAGAGCACACGTGATCTCTGCTGCGTCCCTGCGCGCGACTCGCTGAATCCGGTGATGAGTCTCCTCGTCCACCTCGTGACGATAACTCCGTCTCCGCTGTGCCGCGCGGCACCACACAGCACGACCGCGGGGCCGGTCCGTCCGGACCGGCCCCGCGGAAGGGGTACTGACTGTGGGTACTGTCTGCTGCCGGGCAGAGCGGCTGCCCGGCAGCGGGCGCTGCTGGAGTTCGGCCTGACTAGTGCCGTGACCGGCAATGTTTGCCCCGTGAGGAGTGTCGTCCAGTGCGTGCGATCGCAAGGCGGCCGGAAGTCCTTGTAGCGGAGCTGCCAGGATTTTTGGCCAACGCCGCGAGCGTGCGTGCTGGACGGCACGACGGGGCAAAGCTTGCCGGTCACGGCACTAGTGCATGACCGCCATGGCCAGCGCTCGGCGGGCACGCATCGAGGCGCGCTCCGCCCGGCGCTGCATCCGGCGCGCGGCGACCAGGCGTACGGCCTGGCGTTGCGTGTCGGCTTCCCTCAGGCGGTCGTGCATATGCGCACGCGCCAGGGCTTCTGGGATGAGTTGCATCTCGCGGGTCCTGTTCTGACGCGAGTCGTTCGCGCCGATGATGGTGGCGTTCGGTGTTGCGGAGCCGACGGGCTCATTCGTGGGGACGGACATCGGGGCCTGGTTTCGGGGATCGTGGGTGTGGGGACGGTCGATGGTTCCGACGCGCTTCATGGGTTTGGGGGCCGTGACCCCCAGTCCGGCGATCACGCCGCGACCGGGTTCTTGCGCGGACGACCACGCGGCCGCTTGCGAGCGACGACGACGCCCTGGATGAAGAGCTCACCGCCCCAGACGCCCCAAGGCTCCCGGCGCTCCTTGGCGCCGGCGAGGCACGCCTCGACGAGCGGGCAGGTGCGGCAGAGGGACTTGGCGTACTCGACGTCGGCCGGCGACTCGGCGAAGAAGACCTCCGGGTCGTAGGAGCGGCAGGGCACGGGCACGCCGAGGTTCTCGATGGCGTCGTCGAGCGCGGTGAGCGCGGTGAGGGGGGTCAAGGTGGAGTCCTCCGTGAGGCCGGGCGGCGGGATCGTGTCGGAAGGCGGTACGGACGGGGCGTGCGCTTCGAGTTGCACGGTGGGTGGTGTCCTCGTCTGGTCGTTCCGGCCTGTTGGCCGGGGGGCGGCTGGTACCGGGTGTTGCTTGTCCCGAGGCTCCTTCTCGCCGTCTCGTCCGTTTGGACAAAACAAAAGGGCCGCGGATCCCGAGTGGGGTTCCGCGGCCCTGAAGGCGCCGGCCTGATGATAAATCAGGCTGGATCACTCCAGGGTTCAGGCCCACGGAAGGCCCACATCGTGTGGTGCGTCATCTGCTTCTTGGCGCCGGATTCCGCTCCTGCACCGACGGCCGCAAAGGCATAGGCCTGGGCCTGTCCCTTCGCTACTGCTGCTGCCGGTGCCTGGGTCGGTCGCTCATTGCGCTCCTGCACGGGGAGGCTCGACAGGGACAGCGGGCTGACGGCGGAAATGCCGGACATACCGGTGCCACGCAGCGAGGACTTCGAAGAGCAGGCGAGGCCGAGCGAGCAGGCGGAGACGACCGAGAGATCGGTCATTTTGTTGGTCTCGATGATGCTGATCACTTCAATCGCCTCCTCTCGGCGTCTCGGGGGGACCGGCTGGCCGGTCCTACGTATTCGGATAAGTACAGCACAGGGCCAGGGCTTCAGAGAAGTCGCTGTTCCCGTGGTTAAGAACCTATGGTGATGACTGGGGCGGGCGCAAACTATTTTTTCGACGAGTTTTTCTCACACCTCGTCAACGTCGTCCGCAAGCTCATCCTCCACCGTCTCACCTGCGCAAATGGCGAGTACCGCGGTTCCGAAGCGGTCCAGCTTCCGCGCGCCGACGCCGGGGATACCGGCCAGCTCACCCGCGCTGCCCGGCACCGCCTCGGCGATCGCCATCAGTGTCTTGTCCGTGAACACGCAGTACGCGGGCTGACCGATCTCCTTCGCCCGGACCGCCCGCCAGTCGCGCAGTCGCTCGTACAGCGCCTCGTCCATGTCGGAGGGACAGTCGTCGCAGCGCATCAGCTTCATCTCGCCCGCGTCGGTCAGGGTCTTGCCGCAGACCCGGCACCGGGCAGGACCACGCCGACCGCGCTTGGCGACCGGGCCGGGGCCCCGTTCGATTCCGCCGCCACCAGCCGTGCCGCGCGTACCGAGCGGCACGGAGCCGGGGCGCAGTCCGCTGAGGAACCGGCTCGGGCGCCTTCCGGCGCGGCCGCCGGGCGAGCGGGACAGCGACCACGACAGCGAGAGATGGAAGCGGGCTCGTGTGACGCCGACGTACAGCAGTCGGCGCTCCTCCTCGATCTGCTCGTCGGTCTTGGCGTAGGTGATCGGCATCATGCCCTCGGTCAGCCCGACCAGAAAGACCGCGTCCCATTCCAGACCCTTCGCCGAGTGCAGCGAGGCGAGAGTGACCCCCTGGACCGTGGGGGCGTGCTGGGCGGCGGCACGCTCGTCCAGCTCCGCCACCAGATCGGAGAGCGTCGCGCCCGGCTTGGCCCGTTCGAAGTCCTCGGCGAGCCGGACCAGCGCGGCCAGGGACTCCCAGCGGTCCCGCACCGCCCCGGATCCCGCGGGCGGCTCCGTGGTCCACCCCTTGG
This sequence comes from Streptomyces sp. NPDC093149, assembly GCF_044754145.1. Taxonomy (NCBI): domain Bacteria; kingdom Bacillati; phylum Actinomycetota; class Actinomycetes; order Kitasatosporales; family Streptomycetaceae; genus Streptomyces; species Streptomyces sp. NPDC093149. The sequence continues at coordinate 1,086,387 of NZ_JBIVON010000001.1, read as the reverse complement.
TGGAGAGCACCGCGCGGACCTCCGCCGGCAGCCCCTCCGCGTCGTCGAGCAGGGAGTCGTTGCCCCCTGCGCGGGCCGCGCCGCGCAGGGCGACGCCCGCTTCGCGCACCTCCGCCCGTTCGAAGAAGCGCTCCGCTCCGCGCAGCTGGTACGGCACGCCCGCGTCGGCCAGAGCCTGTTCGTAGACCTCGGACTGGGAGTTGACCCGGTAGAGCACGGCGATCTCGCCGGCCGGGACTCCCGCGGCGATCAGATCGCGGATGCGGCGCGCGGTGCCCTCCGCCTCCGCGGGCTCGTCCGCGTACTCCGTGTAGACGGGTTCGGGGCCGGGTTCGCGCTGCGAGACCAGCTCCAGCCGGTGGTCGGCGGCCCGGCCGCGGGCCTGGCCGAGGAGTCCGTTGGCCAGATGGACGACCTGCGGGGTGGAGCGGTAGTCCCGGACCAGCTTGACCACCGTCGCGTTGGGGTGGCGGGTGCGGAAGTTCAGCAGGTGGTCGGGGGTTGCTCCGGTGAAGGAGTAGATCGTCTGGCCGGCGTCACCCACGACGCACAGGGTGTCCCGGTCGCCGAGCCAGAGGTCGAGCAGCCGCTGCTGGAGAGGGCTGACGTCCTGGTACTCGTCGACGACGAAGTGCTGGTACTGACGGCGGACGTGATCGGCGATGTCGTGGCGGTCCTGAAGGATGGCGACGGTCAGCAGCAGCACGTCCTCGAAGTCGATCACCGAGCGGTCGCGCTTCAGCTGCTCGTACATCGCGTAGATCTGGGAGATCTCGGCCGGATCGCGTGGGGCGTCCCGCTGGATCTTGGCGACCACGGCCGGATAGTCCGCGGGCACGGTCTGCGTGACCTTGGACCACTCGATCTCGCTGGTGACATCGCGCAGCTCGTTGCGGTCGAGCCGGATGCGGCAGCGGGCCGCGGCCTCGGCGACCAGCTGGACCTTGCGCTCCAGCAGCCGGGGCAGGTCGCCACCGACCGCCTTCGGCCAGAAGTACTGGAGCTGGCGCAGGGCGGCGGAGTGGAACGTCCGCGCCTGCACCCCGCCCGCGCCGAGCTGGCGCAGTCGTCCCCGCATCTCGCCCGCGGCCCGGTTGGTGAACGTGACGGCGAGCACGCTCGTCGGCTGAAGTATTCCGGCGCGCACTCCGTAGGCGATGCGATGCGTGATCGCACGCGTCTTGCCCGTACCGGCTCCGGCCAGCACACACACCGGGCCGTGCAGGGCCATGGCGACCTCGCGCTGCTCGGGGTCCAGGCCGTCGAGCACGGCGTCGGCCGACTCGGGGACCTGCGGGAAGAGGGAGGAATGCGTTGCTGCTGTCACCCCGCCATGCTGCCAGGTCGCAAGAGGCCGGTGCGAAGGTTGTCCACAGGGGGGCGGCGTCTGTCGTACTAACGGCCTGGCGCACGGCAGGGAGTGGATCGGCGAGCGGTGTCATGCGGCTCCGCCTCCGGCGTTGTCGTCGGTCGACGACGTTCCGCGTCGCCTCCCTCCTCCGCCTCGGCAAGGATCGCGGCGCGGGACACGAAGGCTGCGGCCCCGGACACGAGGGGTGTGGTCCTCGACACGAAGGTGACGGTTCGATGCCGGGGGCCGGCCGGTCCACCGTGCGACAGCCGGTCCGCCGTGCGACAGAGGGGCGGCAGCGGGAATGGTGGCCGGCTCGCGTACGTTCCCTTTCCGTGCGGCAACGCACTTTCCAGCTTCTCCGCGTGACGGATGAGATGGATGAGTCAGACGACAGGTCTGAGAAGACTGATGAGACAAAGGGAGCGCGAAGCATGCCGGGCACTGTGACGATGTACAGCACCACGTGGTGCGGCTACTGCCGTCGGCTCAAGGGCCAGATGGACCGCGAGGGCATCGCCTACAACGAGATCAACATCGAGCAGGACCCGGAGTCCGCCGCTTTCGTCGAGAAGGCCAACGGGGGCAACCAGACGGTTCCCACCGTCCTGGTGGTCGGCTCCACGGGCGTCGAGGCCGTCATGACGAACCCGTCCCTGGCCCAGGTCAAGCAGGCGCTGGCCGCCTGACCCGCTCCGCGGTACGGGAACGCCCTCTCCGGTCGAGCAGCGCCGGAGGGGGCGTTCCCGTATCTCGTGAGCCGTCCGTCGGCCGATGCCGACCGGCGCGTCAGCCGACGGCGCCCGGCTTCGGGAGCGGCTTGCCGTACCAGAGTTCGATCAGGCGGGCCGCGATCGAGATGCCGTACGGGGGCATGATCTCGCCCGACTCGAAGGCCGCCGTCAGGTCCTCGCGGGAGAACCAGCGGGCCTCCTCGATCTCCTCGCCGTCCACATCGATCTCGGAGGAGGTCGCCCGCGCCATGAAGCCCAGCATCAGGCTGGACGGGAACGGCCAGGGCTGGCTGGCGATGTATTCGACCTCGCCGACCGTGACGCCCGCTTCCTCGAAGACCTCGCGGGCCACGGACTGCTCGATCGACTCCCCCGGCTCGACGAAGCCCGCGAGCGTCGAGAAGCGGCCCTCGGGCCAGTGCACCTGGCGGCCCAGCAGGGCGCGGTCCTGCTCGTCCGTCACCAGCATGATGACCGCGGGGTCCGTCCGCGGGTAGTGCTCGGCGCCGCAGGCCGGACAGCGCCGGATGTGGCCGGCCGCCGCGATGACCGTGCGCTCGCCGCAGCGGGAGCAGAAGCGGTGCAGGCGCTGCCAGTTCTCCAGGGCCACCGCGTGCACCATCAGGCCCGCGTCACGGGGGCCGAGGAGCAGTCCGGCCTCGCGCAGACCCGCCGGGCGGGCCGGCTGGTCCATGCGGCCGGGCAGGGAGTCCTTCTGGAGCGCGAAGTAGCTGACGCCGTCCTCGTCGGTGCCGAGGAAGTAGCGGTGGGTCTCGGTGACCGGGGCCTCGAAGGCCGGGGTCATGACGATCTCCGTACCGCCGTCGGCCGTGTCGTCGATCAGCACCTGCCCACCGGAGACGACGAACACACGGGTGGTCGGGTGGCTCCAGGCGGCGGACAGCCACGCCTCGTCGAGGCGGTGGTGCGCCGCGCGGTCGATGCCGCTGGGCGCGGTGAGACCGATGGGCCGGTCTGCGGTGGCGTTGTCGAAGGTGCTCACAGGTGCTTCCTACTCCCCCGGGACGGATCGGGTGTTCAGAGGATTCAGCGGAGTGCGACGGCCAGCTCGCCCCAGAGGTGGGCGGTTGTCTGCACGCCCTTGAGCAGAAGGTCGAGCTCGACCTTCTCGTTGGGAGCGTGCCAGCCGTCGGACGGTACGGAGATGCCCAGGAAGAGGACGGGAGCGCCGAGCACGTCCTGCAGGTCGGCGGCGGGCCCGGAGCCTCCTTCGCGGGTGAAGAGGATCTTCTGGCCGAAGGCCCGTCCCATGGCGCGGGCCACGGCCTGCAGGGCCGGGTGGTCCAGCGGTGTCAGACAGGGGCGGGTGGCGGGCGTGAAGGTGATCCGGTGGCGGACACCGGCCGGGATCTGCGCCTCGGCCCAGGCTCGTACGACCTGCTGGACGTGATCGGGGTCCTGGCCGGCGACCAGCCGGAAGCTGATCTTCACGAGGGCGGAGGAGGGGATGATCGTCTTGCTGCCGGCGCCCTGGTAGCCGCCGCCGATGCCGTTGACCTCGGCGGTGGGGCGGGCCCAGACGCGTTCCAGCGTGGAGTAGCCGGCCTCGCCCGACGCCGCCCGGGACCTGGCGGTACGCAGCCAGGTGGCCTCGTCGAAGGGAAGTTCGGCGAAGAGCGCGCGCTCGGTGTCGGTGAGTTCCGTCACGCCGTCGTAGAAGCCGGGGATCGCGACCCGGCCGTCCGCGTCGTGCAGGGCGGCGACGAGCCGGGCCACGGCGGTCGCCGGGTTGGGGACGGCGCCGCCGAACGAACCGGAGTGGATGTCCTGCTCGGGGCCGTGCAGCTCGATCTCGCACTCGGCGAGGCCGCGCATGCCCGTGCAGACCGTGGGGGTCTTCTCGTCCCACATGCCGGTGTCGGAGACGATCACCGCGTCGGCGGTGAGCCGGGCGGCCCGTTCTTCGACCAGCGCGCGGAAGTTCGGGGAGCCGGACTCCTCCTCGCCCTCGATCAGCAGCTTGAGATTGACGGCGGGGGTGGTGCGGCCGGTGATGGCGAGGTGGGCCCGCACGCCGAGGGTGTGGAAGAACACCTGCCCCTTGTCGTCGGCGGCGCCCCGCCCGTACATGCGGCCGTCGCGGACCACCGGCTCGAACGGGTCGGTGTCCCAGCCGTCCTCGCGTGCGGCGGGCTGCACGTCGTGGTGCCCGTAGACGAGAACGGTCGGGGCGTCCGGGTCGTCGGACGGCCACTCGGCGAAGACCGCGGGTGCGCCGGGCGTCTCCCAGATCTCGCTGACCGGGAAGCCGGTCTCCTTGAGCTTGGCGGACAGCCACTCGGCGCTGCGTCGCACGTCCCCGTCGTGGACCGGCTGGGCGGATACGGACGGGATGCGCAGCCAGTCGGCGAGGTCGTCGAGGAAGGCTGCGCGGTGCTGCTCGGTGTACGTACGGACGGCGCTGTCCGGGGTGTCGCTCATGGCCTTGAGCCTAGTGCCTCGCCCAGCGGGGTCCGCCCGCCCGCGATGACGCGGCCTACCCCGTGGGAGGCGGTTCGTCCAGCAGGATCCGCTCCAGCTCCGCCCGGCCCGGGAGGCGGACGGGGCGGACGGTCTCCCCGCTGCGTACGTACAGGAACGTGGCGGTGACATCGGTGAGCGGGAGGCCGTGCAGTTCCGCCCAGGCCAGGCGGTAGACCGCGAGCTGGAGGGGGTCGGCGGTATGGGCGCGGGCGGTCTTCCAGTCGACGATCTCGTAGGTGTCCCCGGAGCGGTACACCGCGTCGATACGGCCCCGGATCACCCGGCCGGCCAGGGTGATCTGGAACGGCGTCTCCACGCGGTAGGGGGTGCGGCGGGCGTAGGGGGTGCGCTCGAAGGCCTCCTTGAGTGCGGCGAGGTCGCGCTCGTCGGCGATCTCGGCATCGCTCTCGTCTCCGCCCGGAAGTTCGTCCGGCCCGAGCATGGGCAGCGGCAGCTCCTCGAAACGGGACTCCACCCAGGCATGGAAGCGGGTACCGCGGCGGGCCGCGGGCTGCGGGGGCCGGGGCATGGGCCGGGCCAGTTCCTGGGCGAAGCCGTCGGGGTCGTCGGCCAGGCGCAGCAGCTGGGTGGCGGAGAGGGACGCGGGTACGAGGACGTCGCGCACGGTGGCGCGGGCGCGGCGCAGTTCGCCGGTGAGGGCGTCGAGATCGCGGTCCCAGGAGGCGAGCGTGCGGGATTCCTCGGGGGTGAGGCGGCCGTCCTCGGCGGGCTCGGGGGCGCGGGCGGCCGGCACGTGTGTTGTGGGGGCGGGGGGCTGGGCGGGGGTGGGAATGGGGAGACGAACGGGGGCGGGGAACGGCGGGGCAGGGGTCCGTGGGGGCTCCGTCGACAGTGCGTCCCAGTCGTCGGCGTCGTCGGGGAACGTCTCGCTGTCGGGGAGCGGGGTCTCGTCGAAGAACGCCTCGCTGTCGGGAAACGGGGCGTCGTCGGGGAACGCCTCGTCGTCGTAAGGGCCGTCGTACGGACCCGGGACGTCGGGCGACGCCTCGTACGCGTCCGGCACGCCCTCCGACGCGGCCAGTGCCTCCAGATGTGTCATCACCGTCTGCGCGGCGGCCCGGCGGCGGGTCAGCGCGATGCCGTCCAGCGGAAGCGGCCACGCCCGGTCGGCCTCCTTCTCGGCGAGCGCCGGGTTCTCCTCGTCCTCGGCCGGTTCGTCCGCCCATGCCTCGATCTCGCCGTGTCCGGCCGCGCAGTGCTCGTACAGCGCGTGCAGGAAGTCGGACGGGCCGCGCGGCTTCTTCTGGGTCGGGCCCCACCAGTGGCCGGAGCCGAGCAGCAGGCCGCGGGGCCTGGTGAAGGTGACGTATCCCAGGCGGAGCTCCTCGGTGTGCTGGTGCTCCTTCATCTCCTCCTTGAACCCCTTGAGTCCCTTGGCGTCCCAGGAGTGGATGACGGGAAGGGTGGCCCTGTCCCCGCGCAGCGCGTGCGGAAGGACCTTGGACTGGGACGTCCAGGCGTCACGGGACTGGCTGCTGGGGAACTGGCCGGTGACCAGTCCCGGCACCGCGACGACATCCCACTCCAGGCCCTTGGACTTGTGGGCGGTGAGGACCTTGACGGTGTTCTCCCCGCCGGGCAGGGCGTTGTCCAGGCCCTTCTCGTACTGGACGGCGGTCCGCAGGAAGCCCAGGAACGCCAGGAGGGTGGCCTCCCCGTCGACGGCGGCGAAGCGGGCCGCGACGTCCAGGAAGTTGGCGAGGGTCTCTCGGCGGCGGGCGGCCAGGGCGTGCGGCGACGCGGAGAGCTCGACCTCGAGGCCGGTGGTGGCGAGGACGCGGTGCAGCACGTCCATGAGGGGGTCGGCCAGCGAGCGGCGCAGGTCGCGCAGTTCGGCGGCCAGGCGGGCGAAGCGGATGCGGGCCTCGGTGGAGAACGGAAGGCCGTCGTCCTCTCCTCCGCCCGATTCGAGAAAGGTGTCCAGTGCGTCGGCGAGCGAGATCACTTCGGCGGGATCGATGCCTTCGACGGCCTCGGCGAGGCGGCGGTCGGGGTCGAAGCCGTCCTCGTCGCCGTGGGCCGCATGGTGGACGAGGAGGCGGGCGCGACGGCCGAGGAGTGCCAGGTCGCGCGGGCCGATCCGCCAGCGGGGGCCGGTGAGCAGCCGGACCAGGGAGGCATTGGCGCCGGGGTCCTGGAGCACCTCGCAGACCGCGACGAGGTCGGCGACCTCGGGCAGGTGCAGCAGCCCGGACAGGCCGACGACCTCGACCGGGATGTCACGGGCCACCAGCGCGGCCTGGATCTCCGGGAAGTCGCCCGCGGTGCGGCACAGGACGGCGATCTCACCGGGCGCCTTTCCGGTCCTGACGAGGTGGGCGATCGAGTCGGCGAGCCAGTCGAGCTCCTCGGTGTGGGTACACAGGAGGGCGCAGCGGACGGTGCCGTCCCGTTCGGCGCCGGGGGCGGGGCGCAGCGCCTCGACGCCCTCGTGCATGGCACGCAGGGGTGTGGCCAGGCCGTTGGCGAGGTGGAGGAGCCGGCCGCCGCTGCGACGGTTCTCGCTGAGGGAGTAGCGGGTGGCGGGGGTTCCGTCGGCGTGCGGGAAGTGGAGCGGGAAGTCGTCCAGGTTGGCCACGGAGGCACCGCGCCAGCCGTAGATCGCCTGACAGGGGTCACCGACGGCGGTGACGGCGTGGCCGGCCCCCGCTGCTTCGGCGGCCCGCGCCCCGGCCGCGGTCTCCGCCGTCCGCACGCCCGCCCTTCCGGCCGGCGTCCCGGTGGCCTCCGTCCCGGAACCGGAATCGGAACCGGAGCCGAAACCGGAGCCGGAATCGGAGCCGGGGCGTCGGCCGAAGAGTGCGGAGAGCAGCAGGCGCTGGGCGACCGAGGTGTCCTGGTACTCGTCGAGCAGGACGACCCTGAATTCTTCGCGCAGGATCGCGCCGACCTCCGGGCGGGTGAGGGCCAGCTCGGCCGAGAGCGCGATCTGGTCACCGAAGTCGAGGAGGTCACGGCTCTTCTTGGCCTCGCGGTAGCGCCGGGTCAGCTGCAGCAGCTCACGACGGGCCTGCGCGGTCTCGGGGATCCTGCGCAGTTCGGCGTTGGTGAGCCGGGCCGATTCGAGCGTGCGGAGCAGGTCGGTGTCGTACTCCGCGAGCTGTTCGGGCTGCACGAGATGCTCGGCCAGCTCGGCGTCGAGGGCCAGCAGATCGCTGACCAGGGTGGGGAACGACCTGGTCAGGGCCGGGTACGGGCCGGGGGCCTCGCGCAGCACGCGGGCGGCGAGCTGGTAGCGGGTGGCATCGGCCAGGAGGCGGGTGGTGGGTTCGAGCCCGATGCGGAGCCCGTGCTCGGTGAGGAGCCGGCCGGCGAACGCGTGGTAGGTGGAGATGCTGGGCTCGCCCGGGGGGTTGTCCGGGTCGATGGCGTCCGGATCGGTGACCCCGGCCGCGATCAGGGCCTTGCGGACGCGCTCGGCGAGCTCCCCCGCCGCCTTGTTGGTGAAGGTGAGTCCGAGGACCTGCTCGGGGGCGACCTGTCCCGTCCCGACCAGCCACACCACACGGGCCGCCATCACCGTGGTCTTCCCCGACCCGGCTCCGGCCACGATCACCTGCGGGGCGGGCGGCGCCGTGATGCAGGCCGTCTGCTCCGGGGTGAACGGGATCCCGAGGAGTTCCTTGAGCTGCTCGGGATCGGTGATATGTGAGGACACCCGACCGAGGCTAACCGGACGCACCGACAATGTGCCGGGCCGGCCCGAGGCCTTGCCGCGATCGGTCCGGTCAGCGGTCAGCGGTCGACGGTCCAGGCCGCGTCGGCCGGCGGGGTGCCCGCCGAGAGGAGGTGGCGGATGATCCGGAGCGCCTCGGCCAGCGGCACGGTGTCCGCGTCGGGGTACTCGTCGTCCTGGCCGTTCGACAGCCCGAAACCGTCGCTCCAGCCTTCGGCCCCGGGGTCCACCGCATGCTCGCCCGGGTCACCCTCGCCGTCGAGGAGCATCACCATGGCGCGTTCGGCATTGCTGACGACGGCGAGCCGGCGTCCGGACGAACCGGTCAGCCATGTCTCGAGCTTCCCCTCGGCGATCCTGAGTCCGAGCACGTCGAGCGCCTCGTCCGGAGCCACCGGCACGGTGTCACCGTCGAACGTCCATGATTCGGCCACGCGCACAACTGTCTCGCACGTCACGGCTCGGCTCGGACACCGGCCCGGTCCGGTCCGCCCGCATCGACATCCCCGTCGTGGTCGCCGCAGCCGTCCGGGGAGCGCCGAAGGACTCACTCCAGGATGTGGCGGCCCTCCGGCTGTGCGCTGCACGAGGCCCGGAAGGCGCAGTGCGTGCAGTGCTGGCCGGTCGTGGGGGTGAAGCGTTCGTCCAGGACCCGGCCGGCGGCCGTGGCCAGGAGATCGGAGACCCACTCCCCGGAGAGCGGTTCCTGGGCCTGCACCTTGGGAAGGGTGTCACCACCCTCCTTCTTCGGGGCGGGCTGGCGCAGCTGTACGAGTTCGGCGCCGCCGGGCACGGGGCGCCGGCCGTCGAAGACCTCGTCGACCGCCCCTTCCCGCACGGCCAGCTGGTACACGGCGAGCTGGGGATGCCGGGTGACCTCGTCCTTGGTCGGGGACTGCTTGCCGGTCTTGAAGTCCACGACGTACGCCCGGCCCTCGGCGTCCTCCTCCACCCGGTCCATGGAGCCGCGGATGCGCACCTCGTACTCCCCCGCCGCCAGCGTCACGTCGAAGTCGTGCTCGCTCGCGGCGGGGGTGCGGCCGGCCCGGTCCATGACATGCCAGCGCAGGAAGCGTTCCAGGGCGGCCCTGGCCTGTTCCTTCTCCTGCCGGGACTTCCAGGGGGCGTCGAAGGCGAGCCCGTCCCAGACCGAGTCCAGCCGCTCCATCAGGACGGCGAGATCCGCGGGGGTGCGCCCGGACGCCACCTCGTCAGCGAGTACGTGGACGACGTTGCCGAAACCCTGCGCGGCCGTCGCGGGGGCGTCCGCCTTCACCTCGCGACCGAGGAACCACTGGAGCGCGCAGGTGTTGGCGAGCTGGTCGAGCGCGCTGCCGGAGAGGGCCACGGGCTGGTCCCGGTCGCGGAGCGGAACGGTGGAGCGGGTCGGCTCGTACAGGCCCCACCAGCGATACGGATGGGCCGCGGGTACGAGCGGCTGGCCCTCGTCGTCGGTGAGCGCGGCGAGCCGGGCGAGGCGGCGGGCGGCTGCCTCGCGCAGGGTGTCGGAGGCTTCGGGGTCGACGGTGGTGGCACGGAGTTCGGCCACGAGCGCGGCGACGGCGAGAGGGCGGCGCGGCCGGCCGGTGACGTCGCGCGGTTCGACGCCGAGCTCGGCGAGGAAGCGGGACGGCTGGTCGCCGTCGTCGGCGGGCGCCTTGACCGCGGTGACGACAAGACGTTCCCGGGCACGGGTCGCCGCGACATAGAAGAGACGGCGTTCCTCTGCGAGAAGGGCGCCGGGGGTGAGCGGTTCGGCCAGGCCGTCACGGCCGATCCGGTCCGCTTCGAGCAACGAACCGCGGCGGCGCAGGTCCGGCCAAAGCCCCTCCTGCACTCCCGCGACGACGACCAGGCGCCACTCCAGGCCCTTGGACCGGTGTGCGGTCATCAGCCGAACGGCGTCGGGACGCACGGCGCGCCTGGAGAGGGTGTCGGCCGCGATGTCCTGGGCGTCGACCTCCTCCAGGAAGTTGAGCGCGCCGCGCCCGCCGGTGCGTTCCTCGGCGCGGGCGGCGGTGTCGAAGAGGGCGCAGACGGCGTCGAGGTCGCGGTCGGCGTTGCGGCCGCCCGCCCCGCCGCGCAGCGCGGCACGTTCCAGCCGCGACGGCCATGGGGTCCCGGACCACAGCTCCCACAGGGCCTCTTCCGCGGTACCGCCGCCTTCGAGGAGCTCACGCGCCTTGCGCAGAAGTGCGCCGAGGCGCTGGGCGCCGCGGGCGTACGCCGGATCGTGCGCGACCAGCCGTTCGGGCTCGGCGAGCGCGCGGGCCAGCAGGTCGCCGGAGGGCGCCGGTACGCGGTTCCCGGCGGCCCTCTCCTCGTCGCGCAGGGCCCGGCCGAGCCGGCGCAGATCGGCCGCGTCCATGGAGCCGAGGGGAGAGGTGAGGAGGATCAGGGCGGTCTCGGTGTCCAGCCAGGAGATCGCTTCGGGGGCGGGGGCCCGGCCAAGAGCCGGATCGGGTTCCCGCCCGAGGTCCTGCTCGGCGACCCCTGTCTCCGCCTCCGCCGGCACCTCCGCCGGCACCGCAGGACGGACCTCCTCGCTTTCCGGGGCAGAGGCCTCCGTCAGAGAGGCCTCCGTCACTGGGGCCTCCGTCACAGGGGCGTCCGCCACAGAGGTCTCTGTCGCGGAGGCCTCCGTCGCGGAGGTCTCCGCGCCTCGGTGCAGCGCCGCCGTCGCGACGGCGCGGAGGGCCGTCAGGAGCGGCGCCACAGCCGGTTCATGGCGCAGGGGGAGATCGTCGCCGTCGATCTCCAGGGGAACGCCCGCCGATGCCAGGGCCCGGCGCACCGAGGGGATCGTGCGGCCTCCGGCCCGTACGAGCACCGCCATCTCGTTCCACGGGACGCCGTCCTCCAGATGTGCCCGGCGCAACAGGTCGGCGATGTTGTCGAGCTCGGCGGAGGCGGTCGGGTAGGTGTACGCCTCCACGTTGCCGCCCTCGCGGGCCGCGACGAGCTCCCGGTGGGCGCGGACCTTCGCCGAGGGCAGCCGGGTCAGCGGCATCCGGCGGGTGAGCAGCCGGGTGGCGGCCAGCAACTGTCCGCCGGAACGTCGCGAGGTGGTCAGGACGCCGACCGGGGCCGGGGTGCCGTCTGCCCGCCGGAACGTCTCCGGGAAGTCGAGGATGCCGTTCACGTCGGCGCCCCGGAACGCGTAGATCGACTGGTCCGGGTCGCCGAAGGCCACCAGGTCCCGGCCGCCCCCGGCGCCCGGCCCGCTCCCCCGGTTGCCGGCCAGCGCGTGCAGCAGCCGTACCTGCGCCGGGTCCGTGTCCTGGTACTCGTCCACGAACACCACGTCGTACCGCCCGGCCAGCGACGCCGAGACCTCTGGGCGCTCCGCGAGCAGCACGGCCCGGTGCACCAGCTCCGCGTAGTCCAGCACCCCCTGCGCGTCCAGCACGTCCAGGTACTCGGCGAGGAACTCGGCTGCGGCGCCCCAGTCCGGTCGGCCGGTGCGGCGGGCGAAGTCGGCCAGCGCGTCCGGGCCCAGGCCCAGCTCGCGGCTGCGGGCGAGCACCGCCCGTACCTCGTCGGCGAAACCGCGCGTGGTCAGACAGGCCCGCAGCTCGTCGGGCCAGCGGATGTGTGCGAAGCCGTCCTGCTCCAGTTCGAGCTGACCTGCGAGCAGCTCGCGGACGGTGACGTCCTGCTCCGGTCCGGAGAGCAGCCGCGTCGGTTCGGCGAAGAGGTCGGCGTCCTGATGGGCGCGCACCAGTGCGTAACAGAAGGAGTGGAACGTGGTGGCCTGCGGACCGCGGGCGGCGCCGAGCCTGGCGGCCATCCGGTCGCGCAGTTCCACGGCGGCCTTGCGGCTGAAGGTGAGGACCAGCAGGCGGGCCGGGTCGCCGCCCCGTGCCACACGTGCGGCGACCGCCTCGACGAGCGTGGTCGTCTTGCCGGTGCCGGGTCCGGCCAGCACCAGGAGCGGGCCGCCGGGGTGTTCAACCACCGCACGTTGCGCCGCGTCCAGAAGAGGGGGAGCCACGGAGCCCGGCGGGGTGCGCACCAGTCGGTACGCGCCCGCGGTCCTCTGCCGTGCCTGACGGTGCGGACTGTGCCGGGTGAAGGAGGAGGAGCTCACGTGGTTCGCCGGTCCTGGTGGGTGTGCTGGTGATGACGATGCGGCGCGTGCCGCGAACTGACGACGCTACGCCAGCGGGGGCGCGCCGCGGGGCGAGTCCGCTGCGTGCCTCGTCACGTTCCGCGTCACCGACGCCCTCGGTGCGTACCATGCCGCGGGAGCGGTTTCCACGCGCCGTGTCGCGTGCGCCGTCGGCACGCCGCACGCCGCGGAAACCCCCGCTCCGCGCCGTGCCGCAGGCGCCCGCGGCACGCTTCGCCTCACGGGTGCTGCCGCGTATCGCGCCGTGTTCCCCATCACGTGTCGGGCCCGCCGCCGCCCGTTGCGCCCCCGAATGGCCGAAGCTGTCAGGTGTGAGCACCTCCGCCCTCGTCCCAGCCCGCGTCCGCGCCGCCGGTGACGCCGTCCCACCGTGCCCGCTTCATGTCGAGCCGCGGCAGATGGCCCTCCGCGCTGCGCGACGCCTCGCGCAGCGGGGTGCTCTCCTCCCGGTAGTGGCCCAGCGCACGCAGTTCGTGGCCGGGGAGCAGTGCCCCGTCGGCACGCACCACGCGCCACCACGGCACTGCGGCCCCGTACAGCGCCATGACCCGGCCGACCTGGCGCGGGCCCCCGTCGCCCAGCCATTCGGCGACATCTCCATACGTCATGACACGGCCCGGTGGGATCAGCTCGGTGACATCGAGCACCCGCTCCGCGTACTCGGGCAGCTCGTCGACCGCCCGGCCGTCGATCGCACCGTCGTCGATCGCATCTTCGTCGATCGCCCGGTCGTAGATCGTCCGGTCGCCGCTCGTCCGGTCGCCGCTCGTCCCGTCGCCGCTCGTCCGGTGTTGACTCATCCGGCCCATCCTGCCGTACTCCACCGACAGTCCGGCGCGATCCCAGAGCGTCATTTCACGGGGCGTGCGCGCGGGGACAAAGGAGCGTATGTTGCGCTTCGCGTGTCCGCGCAGTGCACCCTGATGCCCTCCTGTGTCGCCGGGCCGTGCCACCATCGTGCGGGCGGTGACCGGTGATACGAGAACACGAAGACCAATCAGAGGCGACGAAGGAGCAGGGCGTGCAGCCACCGAAGGCGGCGGACGCCCCTGATGCCGAACCGCACCCTGACGCGCCCGCCGAAGAGCCCGGCACGGAGCGGGAGACTTCCCGTGCGGGGCAGGGAAAACCCGGTGCGGGGCAGCAAGCGCTCCCCGGGCATCTGGCCGGCTCGACGCTCTCGGCCACCGCGGCGGAACAGGCCGAGCGCGTCTCGGGGGACGAGCCGCTGCTCCCCGCCCGGGTGCACCGGCCCTCCGATCTCATGCGGCTCCTCATCGGTGTCCTGGCGATCGTCGTCCTGTTCTCGATCGCCGCGTTCGCCCACGGCACGACCACCGGCCTCGAACAGGACATCAACAAGGGCACCGGCCAGGCACCCGACATCCTGATCAAGATGGCCGGTCTGGTCTCCAGCATCGCCGTGCTCCTCGTTCCCGTCGCCTTCGCCATCGAGCGGCTGATCAAACGCGACGGGCTACGGATCGCCGACGGCGTGCTCGCCGCCGTGCTCGCGCACGGCGTCACGCTCGCCGCCGACCTGTGGGTGGCCAAGTCCGCACCCGGCACCATCCAGGACGCCCTGACCCAGCCGCAGCCCGGTGACGCGCTCACCGATCCCGTCCACGGCTATCTCGCTCCCGTGATCGCCTATATGACGGCGGTCGGGATGGCGAGACGGCCGCGCTGGCGGGTCGTGTTGTGGGTGGTGCTGCTGCTCGACGCGTTCGCCATGCTGGTCGGCGGCTACACGACCCCGTTCTCGATCGTCCTCACCGTGCTGATCGGCTGGACCGTGGCGTACGGCACGCTGTACGCGGTCGGCTCCCCGAACGTACGGCCGACCGGCCAGCACCTGATGGCCGGACTGCGCCATGTCGGCTTCCACCCGGTCACCGCGATGCGCGCCGAGGACACGCCCGACTCCGGCGACCAGAACGACCGGGGGCGCCGCTATCTGGTCACCCTGGAGGACGGGCCGCCCCTGGACGTGACGGTCGTCGACCGTGAGCAACAGGCCCAGGGCTTCTTCTACCGGGTCTGGCGCAGGCTCACCCTGCGCGGCATCACCCAGCGCCGCTCCATCCAGTCGCTGCGTCAGGCGCTGGAACAGGAGGCGCTGCTCGCGTACGCGGCGATCGCCGCCGGGGCCAACGCGCCCAAGCTGATCGCCACCTCCGAGCTCGGGCCCGACGCCGTGATGCTGGTGTACGAGCACATCGGCGGCCGTTCGCTCGACGCGCTGGAGGACTCCGAGATCACCGACGAGCTGGTGCGCGGGGCCTGGCGCCAGGTCAAGGCGCTCCAGTCGCGGCGGATCGCGCACCGCAGGCTCACCGGGGACGCCATCCTGGTCGACCGTTCCGGCAAGGTGTTCGTCACCGATCTGCGCGGCGGCGAGATCGCGGCCGGTGATCTGGTCCTGCGGATGGACGTCGCCCAGCTGCTCACCACCACCGGCCTGCGGGTGGGTGCCGAGCGGGCGGTCGCCGGCGCGCTGGAGGTGCTCGGCCCCGATGCCGTCGCGGACTGTCTGCCGCTGCTCCAGCCGATCGCGCTGAGCCGCTCCACCCGGGCGACTCTGCGCAGGCTCGCCCGGGAACGCGCGCAGCGCGAGCGCGAGGCGGTGCTCGAAGCGTCGGACGCGGCCAAGCGCGCCAGGGCGCTCGAACACGGGACGGCCCAGGACACGGCCGCCGCCGGTACGGGGCCCGACCGTGCGGCCGACCACAAGGCCGCGCGCAAGGCCGCCCGGAAGTCGCTGCGCAACCAGAAGCAGGCCGAGAAGCGGGCCATGGACGACGCCCTGGAAGAGGCGCGCGAAGAGGATCTGCTCTCCCAGATGCGACAGCAGGTGCTGCTGATACGGCCGCAGGCACCGGTCGAACCGGTCCGGCTGGAGCGCATCAAGGCACGCACCCTGTTCAGCTGCATCGCCGGCGCGATCGCCGCGTACTTCCTCATCTCGCAGGTCACCCAGGCCGACTTCGGCGCGGTCGTCGAGCAGGCGGAGTGGGGCTGGGTGGCGGCCGCGGTCGGCTTCTCGGCCCTCAGCTACGTCGCGGCGGCGATGAGCCTGCTGGGCTTCGTCCCGGAACGGGTGCCGTTCGGCAAGACCGTGCTGGCACAGGTCGCCGGCTCCTTCGTGAAGCTCGTCGCCCCGGCCGCGGTCGGCGGCGTGGCACTGAACACACGCTTCCTGCAGCGTGCGGGAGTGCGTCCGGGGCTCGCCGTGGCGAGTGTCGGCGCCTCGCAGCTGTTCGGTCTCGGCTGCCACATTCTGCTGCTGGCCGCGTTCGGCTATCTGACCGGTACGGAGAAGACCCCGTCCTCGCTCACCCCGTCCAGGACGGTGATCGCCGGGCTGCTGACGGTCGCGGTGCTGGTGCTGGTGGTGACGGCGGTTCCGTTCCTGCGGAAGTTCGTGGTGACACGGGTGCGGTCGCTGTTCGCCGGTGTCGTGCCGCGCATGCTCGACGTGGTGCAGCGCCCGCAGAAGCTGCTGACGGGCATCGGCGGGATGCTGCTGCTGACCGGCGTGTTCGTGATGTGTCTGGACGCCTCGGTCCGGGCGTTCAGCGGTCCGGATGTGCCGCGGCTCAGTTACGCGAGCATCGCGGTGGTCTTCCTGGCCGGCAACGCGCTGGGGTCGGCGGCGCCCACACCGGGCGGAATGGGCGCGGTCGAGGGCGCGCTGACGCTGGGGCTGATCGCGGTCGGCCTGCCGAAGGAGGTCGCGGCACCGGCCGTTCTGCTCTACCGGCTGCTGACGCTGTGGCTGCCGGTGCTGCCCGGCTGGCTCTGCTTCAACCATCTGACCCGCAAGGGCGAGCTCTGACGGCCCCCCGGCGGCCGGACGGCTCGTCCGGGGCACCGGCCCGCCGGACGCGAGCCCGGCCGGACATCCGTGAGCCCTGCCCCGCCGTACACCAGCCCGGCCCGCCTCCCCGACCCCGGCCGGACGTTCGCAGGGCCGGTCTCTGACATCCGCAAGACCGGTCGGCCGATCGGGCGAGAGACCCGCCACCCGCTTGGACCGTGCCCCGTGCACCGGTCCGGTTCCCGCCGCACGATGGGGCCATGAGGACCTCTCCCGCCCTGCGTGCCGCCGCTCTCGCCGCCGCCGTCACCGTGCTCCTTCCCCTCACCGCCTGCTCGGAGAGCGGCAACAAGGACGGCCCGGACGGGCCCCGGAGCTCTCCCCTCGCGGAGAACGCCGCCGACGCGAGCACCTCCGGCGACCTCGCCTCCCAGAAGCTCACCTGGAAGCCGTGCCCTGCCCCGTCCCCAGCACAGGGCAGTGGGAACGTGCCGACGCCGCTGCCTGGCGGACCCCCCTGGGAGTGCTCCTTCATGAGGGTGCCGCGCGACTACGCGAAGCCGCACGGCGAGACCATCGAGCTGGCACTCATCCGGGCCAGGGCCAGGAACCCGGCCAAGCGGATCGGCTCCCTCATCTTCAACTTCGGCGGCCCCGGCGCCTCCGGTGTGGCCACCCTGCCCGCCTTCGGCACCGACTACGAGAAGCTTCGCTCCCGCTACGACCTGGTCAGCTTCGACCCGCGCGGGGTCGGCCGCAGCGCGGGCGTGGAGTGCGAGACCGACCAGCAACTCGATGTCCGCTACGAGAGCGACGGCACTCCGGACACCGTCGCCGAGGTGAATTCCTTCGTCAAGGACACCAAGATGTACGCGTTGGCCTGCAAGAAGAACTCCGGCAAGGAACTCCCCTACGTCGGCACCACCAACGCCGCCCGCGACATGGACCTGATGCGTCAGGTGCTCGGCGACAAGAAGCTGTACTACTTCGGCATCTCCTACGGCACCGAACTGGGCGGCGTGTACGCCAACTTGTTCCCGAAGAACGTCGGCAGGTCGGTGCTGGACGGGGTGGTGAACCCGACCCAGAACTACGAGCAGGCCTCACTCGGCCAGGCCAGGGGGTTCCAGCTCGCGCTGGACAACTTCACCAAGGACTGCGCGGCCCGCGGCGACGCCTGCAAGCTCCCCGGAGCCACCGGGAAGGAGGTCGAGCAGGGGATCTCCGAGCTTCTCGCCAGGCTGGAGAAGAAGTCGATCCCGGGGCTCGGGTCCCGGCAGCTGACGCAGACCCTGGCCACCACCGGCATCGCGGCCGCCCTCTACTCCAAGGAGACCTGGCCGCTGCTGGAACAGGGCGTCGACGAGGCCGACGGCGGGAACGGCGCGCTGCTCCTCGCCCTCGCCGACTCGCTGAACGGCCGTTCCGAGAACGGTCGCTACGACAACTCGATGGCTGCCAACACCGCCATCAGCTGCGCCGACTCCAAACAACGCTTCACCGCGGATCAGACCAAGACGAGACTTCCGAAGTTCCGGGCCGCCTCGTCGCTCTTCGGCGACTATCTGGGCTGGGGCCTGATGACCTGCACCGGCTGGCCGGTGGCGGGCGCCTGGGACACCCCGGACGTCGGCGCCCCCGGCGCACCCCCCATCGTCGTCATCGGCAACACCGGTGACCCGGCGACCCCGTACGAGGGAGCGAAGGCGATGGCCGACGCGCTGGGCAAGGGTGTGGGGGTGGAGCTGACGTACGAGGGCCAGGGGCACGGCGCGTACAACAGCGGCAACGCGTGTGTGCAGAGAACCGTGGGCGCCTATCTGCTCGACGGTACGGTTCCGGCGGCCGGCACCGTCTGCAGATGAGCAACCGGCCCGAGACGCCCTGGATGCATCGGTCACGAGCGTCGTCGACGCGGAGGGCTTGATCGAAGGCGAAGTCCTCCGGCGCGGTGGCGGTGTCCCGGCTCCACACCGCACACGGCCCAAGGGCGTCCCGTAGTCCCTGGTGGATCGGCGCGCGGCGTCGGATGCGGTGCACCGCAGGACGGGGGGCGTCCGCAGATCGGACGCATGCGGACGTTCCGACACGCGGCGAGGTGCCGTACCTGTCGTCGTGCGGCCACGAGGGGTGACGGGAGAGCCTTAGCATGGACGCACTTTCTGTACGTCGTTGTGAACCCGCACATCGGGGAGGACGCACACGTGGTCGGACACGCACGCGCCGGGGCTCTGGCCGGCGCCGCACTTCTGCTGACAGGCCTGCTCGCGGGCTGTGACAGCAGCACGGACGACAAACCGGCCGACCGGACGGACACCGGCGCGGCGTCCGTGTCCGGCGGTTCGTCCGCCACGCCGGACGGGCGGCCGGGCTCACCCCGGCTGCCGACGGCCCTCACCTCCCAGCAGGTGGACTGGAACAGCTGCAAGGCCCCTGCGGGCGGCAGCGAACCCGGTGACGACTGGCAGTGCGCCACGGTCGAGGTACCGCTGGACTACACGAAGCCGGACGGCGACACCATCGGGATCGCGGTGATCCGCAAGAACGCCCGGGGCGAGGCCCGGCGCCTCGGCGCGATGCTGTTCAACTTCGGCGGCCCCGGCG
Source organism: Streptomyces sp. NPDC093149 (assembly GCF_044754145.1). Taxonomy (NCBI): domain Bacteria; kingdom Bacillati; phylum Actinomycetota; class Actinomycetes; order Kitasatosporales; family Streptomycetaceae; genus Streptomyces; species Streptomyces sp. NPDC093149. The sequence continues at coordinate 1,067,565 of NZ_JBIVON010000001.1, read as the reverse complement.
GTTCGGGAGTCTCGATACTGCCGCGGCTCGCCGACTCGTACAGCAAGCTCAACACCCGCTACGACCTGGTGAGTTTCGACCCGCGCGGGGTCGCGGCCAGCGCGGGGGTCAACTGCCGTACCGACAAGGAGACGGAGGACGCCAACCGGAAGGTCGACATGACCCCGGACACGCCGGCGGAGGAGGCGGCGTTCATGAAGGACGGCGCGGACTTCGGCGCCGGCTGCGAACGCCGCTCCGGCAAGGTACTGCCGTACGTCGGTACGGCCAACGCGGCCCGGGACATGGATCTGATCCGTCAGGTGCTGGACGAGAAGAAGCTCAACTACTTCGGCATCTCCTACGGAACGGAACTCGGCGGCACCTACGCCCATCTCTTCCCCGAACACGTCGGCCGGACCGTCCTGGACGCCGTCGTCGACCCGACCGCGGACGCGGTCGGGCACGCGCGCAACCAGGCGACCGGATTCCAGCGGGCACTGGAGAACTACCTCAAGGACCGCGGCCAGGACCCGAAGAGCGGAACGCAGCGCATCGCCCGGCTGCTGGAACGGATCGACAAGAAGCCGCTGCCGACCGGCTCGGGCCGTGAGCTCAACGAGTCGCTGGCCCTCACCGGCATCGTCATGCCGCTCTACTCCAAGAGCAGCTGGCCGTATCTGACCCGGGCACTGGACGAGGCCGAGAAGAGCGGCACCGGCACCATGCTGCTGCAACTGGCCGACGGGTACAACGGCCGCGACGAGAAGGGGCACTACGACACCCAGAACCACTCGCAGCGCGCCATCTCCTGCGCGGACAGCAGGCTCCGGCCGACGGCGGCCGAAGCACGGGCCCTGCTGCCCGAGTTCCGGAAACTGTCCCCGGTGTTCGGCCCCTTTCTGGCATGGGACACGGCCGGCTGGTGCGCACAGTGGCCGGTGAAGGGCGAGCACGACCATCCGGAGGCGAGCGCCCCCGGCGCCGGTCCGATCCTGGTCGTCGGTACGACCGGCGACCCGGCGACGCCCTACGAAGGCGCCCGGAGGATGGCGGACGAGCTGGGCAGGGGCGTCGGCATCATGCTCACCAACAAGGGCGAGGGGCACGGCTCGTACGGCGAGAGCGCGTGCGTGACGGCGACCGTGGACGCGTACTTCCTGGACGGGAAGGTTCCGGCGGACGGCAAGACCTGCTCGTGACGCACGATGTGTACAAGACCTGCTCGTGACGCACGGTGTGTACAAGACCTGCTCGTGACGCACGATGTGCACACGTCCAAGGGGCCGGTCCGCAGCGCGCGGGCCGGCCCCTTCGGCAGGTGTGTGCCGGTACGGCAGTCGTTCAGTACACCGGCTTCTCGGGCTCGATCTGGTTGACCCAGCCGATCACGCCGCCGCCCACGTGCACCGCGTCGGCGAAACCCGCCGACTTGAGGACCGCGAGGACCTCGGCGCTGCGGACACCGGTCTTGCAGTGCAGGACGATGCGCTTGTCCTGCGGGAGGTCCTGGAGGGCGTTGCCCATCAGGAACTCGTTCTTCGGGATCAGCCTGGCGCCGGGGATCGAGACGATCTCGAACTCGTTCGGCTCACGGACGTCGATGATCTCGATCTTCTCGTCCGCGTCGATCCACTCCTTGAGCTGCTTGGGAGTGATCGTGGAGCCGAGCGCCGCCTCCTGGGCCTCCTCGGACACGACGCCGCAGAAGGCCTCGTAGTCGATGAGCTCGGTGACGGTCGGGTTCTCGCCGCAGACCGCGCAGTCGGGGTCCTTGCGAACCTTGACCTGGCGGTACTGCATTTCCAGGGCGTCGTAGATCATCAGCCGGCCGACCAGCGGGTCACCGATGCCGGCGAGCAGCTTGATGGCCTCGGTGACCTGGATGGAGCCGACCGAGGCGCAGAGCACCCCGAGCACGCCGCCCTCGGCGCAGGAGGGGACCATGCCCGGCGGGGGCGGCTCCGGGTAGAGGCAGCGGTAGCAGGGGCCGTGCTCGGACCAGAAGACGGACGCCTGGCCGTCGAACCGGTAGATCGAGCCCCAGATGTACGGCTTGTTCAGCAGTACCGCCGCGTCGTTGACCAGATAGCGGGTGGCGAAGTTGTCCGTGCCGTCCACGATCAGGTCGTACTGCGCGAAGATGTCCATCACGTTGTCGGCTTCGAGCCGCTCCTCGTGCAGGACCACGTTCACGTACGGGTTGATGCCCAGCACCGAGTCCTTGGCGGATTCGGCCTTGGAGCGGCCGATGTCCGCCTGGCTGTGGATGATCTGGCGCTGCAGGTTCGACTCGTCGACCTCGTCGAACTCCACGATGCCGAGCGTTCCGACACCGGCGGCGGCCAGGTACATCAGGGCCGGCGAACCGAGACCGCCCGCGCCGACACAGAGCACCTTCGCGTTCTTCAGCCGCTTCTGCCCGTCCATCCCGACATCCGGGATGATCAGGTGGCGGGAGTACCTGCGGACCTCGTCGACGGTGAGCTCAGCAGCTGGCTCGACCAGGGGTGGCAGCGACACAGGAACCTCAACAATGCAGGTGGTCGGTTTCTACGTACTTCATCTACGTACGGTTGTTCTTCCGGTAACACTGCCACGCCCCTTCTCATTCCGAGATACCAGGTCCGATCCGCGAGACGATTTCGTCCCAGTAGCTGGGCAGCGCCGCGAATGGGTCCGTTTGTCCGTGTCGATCGTCCCGGTCCGTGAAGAAGATGGTGCCCGCGCCCTGCCAGCGGGCGATACGCATGGCCTCTTCGAGGTGGGTGCGCGGAACCCCGTGAACGAAGTGCGCGAACCGCTCCGGCGGATAGGCGGCGGTCCACTCCGCCACCTGCGACCAGCGGTAGTCGGTCCAGCGGCCGGAGAAGGTGACCAGTTGATCGGCGGCCTCGGCATAGCCCGGGTGGGGGTGGGTGCCCAGCCCCAGCACCAGCGGACCGATCCCCTCGCCGCGGTCGCCGTGTTCGAGGAGCGTGGCGAGTGTGCTGGTGAGACGGCGGACCGCCGGGAGTCCGGCCCGCTCGGCCGGGCACCGGCCGAGATAGAAGCCGTCGACGCGGTACCAGTCGAGGAAGGACTGCGCGTCGGCGATCAGCTCCCCGAACGGGCGGCTGCCGAAGGCCAGATCGAGATGGCCGAGCAGCCGCCCGCCCGCCGCACGCACGGAGTCCTGCGGGACATCGCCGTGCACCGCCCGCTCCCGTGCGTTGCGGAGCCGGCCCGCGGCCTCCAGACAGTGCGGGTCGGGGCGGGCTCCGGGGCCGGAGTCGATGTCGAGGACCGCCCAGTGCAGCGGGGTGCCGGGGCGGACCAGCTCGGCCCACTCGGTCGGGGCGAGCAGCGGATGCGCGTATCCGGGGACGCCGAAGCCGAGCTGTTCGGCGCCACTGGTCCGGCGGACGGTGCCGGTGGGGGTCAGATACGGCACGCCGCCTCCATCCAGATGTCGGCGAGGGACTCCTCCAGATTGATCCGGGGGCGCCAGCCGAGCCGGTCCCTGGCGGTGCGCACGTCGGCCTGCTGCCAGGCGCCGCAGCCGTCGGGGTAGGGGGACGGGGTCGCCGAGAGGTGCTCGATGACCGACTCGGTCGAGGTGCGCGGGGCTCCGATGGGCAGCCGGGGCGGGGGCGAGTCGAGCTCGTGGAGCGCGCCCGCGTATCCGGCGACCCTGGCGAGGACGGCGGCCGCGTCCCTCAGCCGCACGGCACGGCCGGTGCCGATGTTGACGACGCCCTGCGCGGCGGAGAGCGAGGCGGCGTGCACGGCGCGCGCGACGTCGCGTACGTCGACGAAGTCGCGCTGCACGCCGAGGCCACTGAGCTTCAGCTCGCCGTCGCCGGACTGCATGGCCCGGCGCATCGCCTCGGCGAGCCTGCCGAGTGGGGAGCCGGCCGGGGTGCCGGGGCCGACCGGGGAGAAGACCCGCAGCACCACCGCGTCGAGGCCGGAACCGAGGACGAGCTCGGTGGCGGCGAGCTTGCTGACGCCGTACGGGCCGCCGGGGCGCGGAATCGCGTCCTCCGCGGTCGACGAGCCGGGCTGCGAGGGCCCGTACTCCGAGGAACAGCCGACCTGGACGAGCCGGGCCGTACAGCCGCTGCGCCGCATCGCCTCGCAGACGGTGGCGACGGCGACGGTGTTGTGGCGGGTCAGATCGCGGGCCCCGCCCCGGGTGGCACCGGCGCAGTTGACGACGACTCCGGGGTGGACGGCGTCCAGGAAGCGGGTCAGCGCGCCGGGGCTGCCGCCGGCGAGGTCGAACCGTACGTCGGCGTCGTCGCCGCGGCCGAGCGCCGTGAGGTGCACGGCGGGGTCGGCGAGCAGGCGGTCGGCCACGAAACGGCCGAGGAATCCGTTGGCTCCGAGCAGCAGCACCCTCATCGTGCGCCCCCTTGGTGCCGACGGCCGGCTGCCGGTGCGGGGGATTGGGGGGTCATGTCCGGTGTCTCCTTGAGGAAGTGAGGTGCGGTACGGGGAAAAGGACCCGCGGCGTCGGCTCCGCGGGGTGTTCGGGTGGTGCGGCTCCGGTCGCGTGGTTACGCGGTGGTGCGGGTTTCGTCGCCGGAGTGGGCCGGGGTGTGGACGGACGCCCGGCAGAGGACGACGGTGGCGGTGATCAGCAGTCCGAGCGCGGCTGCGCCACAGGCGACGGCGGGTACGGCTCCGGTGCCCGCCGCCGCGACGAGGACGTCGACGGGGCGGGCGAGGAAGTGCAGACCGGGCAGCCGCCCGGCCAGCACCAGGGCGGGAGCCAGGGCTTCTGCGGCACAGGCGGCGGCGAGTCCGGCGGCGGCGTGCCCGGGGAGGCCGTGGACGCTCAGCAGCCGGGCCAGCAGGAGCAGCACCCCGAGCGCGGCCGCCCCGACGAAGGAGCCGCCGCCCCCGTGTCCCAGATGGGCGAGGTACAACAGCCCGGCGAGGGCGCCCAGGTGGAGCACGACGGCCCCGAGCAGCAGGGGGCGCACGCCTGCGGCGAACTCCTCCAGCGCACGACTGCCGTTGAGTCTGCGGTGCGCGTGGGCGGAGAAGAGGTGCGCGCACCAGGCGGCCGGGGCGACGGAGAGTGCCAGCCCCAGCAGCGGTGCGGGGGTGATCGTCCAGGGGCCTTCGGGGCCGCCGCTGAGGACCTGGTCGAGCAGCGCGTCGCCGTAGAGGACGTAGCCGAGGAGCCAGCAACCGTAGACATGGGCGGTGCCCGAGGAGCCCTTCCCGGCGTGCAGGGGGCCGCTGCGCAGGCTGAGGACGAGACCGATGAGTGCGACAACCGCTCCTATGAGGGTGATCACCAGCCGTCCCCGGCCGCCGAGAGCACCCTCCGTGAGCCTCAGCGTTCCGGCGGTCGCGAGGCAGGCAGCGCCCGGTACCAACGCGCGGAGCGTCCAGACGGCGCGTGTTTCGGTGTCACGCTCCGGCGCGCGGAGCCCTGTTGCGGGCTCCCCCGTGACGGCGGGTACCCGGGCGAAGAGCTCCTCGGCGAGCGAGAAGACATCGCGGTGCCGGTAGCGGGCGGCGGCCCGGTCGGTGACGCCATGGGCTTCGAGCCCGGCGGCGATCTCCAGCGGATCGACGGCCCGCTCGCACAGCGCGCGATGGCGGTGCATCAGCGTTTTCACGGGGTCGGCGGGACCGCGGCGCGAAGCGCCGGGCCTGCGTACCGGAGCGGCGCTCGCGATCTCGGGGGCGCGAGGGGCGGCCGCCTGCTCTCCGGCCTCCGGTTCTCCGGTGGGCTGCCCACCGGAGCTCTCCTCTCCGGCGGGCCGTTCTCCGGCACCCGGCACGTCGACGGACTGCGCTGCGGCAGCCGGCCCCCCGGCGACATCGTCCCCGGCGACTTCCTCCGCGACGACGGCCTCGTCGGGCGCGACGGACTCGGAGACCAGGGCCCGGGAGCGGAGGTCCCAGCTTCCGCCCGCTGCTGGTGCGGCGGGTGCGTCGGACACCCCGGTCGGGCGGCCCATGGTGATTCCTCCGTGATCGTCGCCGACTGCGCCGGACCGTCCGGGGGCGCCGCCGCGGCCCGGACCGGCCGTCCCCTGTTCCTGTTCACACATCGCCGCCACCCGCTCCCCGCGCCCCGGCGCAGACGGCGCTGGGCCCGACGGCCCAGCCGGGTGTGCGGTCGGCCGCGGCCGCCGGGGCAATGGCCGTCCACGGGCCCTGGACCTGCGCCTCCGGCGGGGTGGCGAACGGGCGCGGTTCGCCGTCGGCGTCCACCGCGTCGGCCTCCCTGTGCACCGGGGCGCGCGAGATCAGCTCCAGGTACATGCCGCGGAATGCCGCGAGGTTCTGCTCGACGGTGAAGAGTTCGATCGCGCGGGCGCGCGCCGCCGCTCCGAGCCGCGCGCGGCGCTCGGGATCGCGCAGCAGCGCCAGGCAGGCGTCCGCGAGCGCCTTGGGATTGCGCGGGGGCACCACCAGCCCGGTACCGCCGATGACTTCGACCACCGCGCCGACGTCCGTCGACACCGTGGCCCGTCCGCAGAACATCGCTTCGACCAGACCGGTGGGGAAGCCTTCGACCACACTGGACAGGACGACGACCCCACCCGCCGCATAGGCCTCCGGCAGATCCCGCACCTCGGCTCCACCGATGTCCTCGAAGGAGACCGGGTTGTCGCCGACGGCGTGTGCGTCCGTGGCCTCGTCGGGGAACAACTGGGCGGCGAGCGCCCGGCAGTGCGCGAGGTATCCGGCGCCGTCCGGGCCCTGCGCCGCCGCGCCGATGATCCGCAGCCGGGCGTCCGGTTCGGCCTTCCGTACTTCCGCGAAGGCGTGCAGCAGCGCGATCAGGTCCTTGGCGGGCTCGATCCGGCCGACCCACACCAGCGTGTCGTCGGGACCGCTGTCGCCGCTCTCCCCCAGCGCCGCGAACCGGCCGGACTCCATGCCGGCGTGGACGGTACGCAGCTTCTCGCGTGCGGCACCGCACCGTTCCTGCCAGTGGCGGGCGTGGGTGTCGCCCGGGGTGACGATCGCGGCCTGCCGGTACACCTCGCCGGCCAGCCGCCCGTGGAAGCCGGCGAGCAGGGCGCGTACCGGCGCGCTCAGGGGTGAGTCGCTGATGGCGAGGTAGTGCTCCCGCAGCCTCACGCCGTGCTCGGTGACCAGCAGCGGAACCCCGAAGAAGCGTTTGGCCAGCAGTCCCGGCAGGGCCGCGGCCCCGCCCGACGTGGCGTGGCAGAGGTCGACCGCCCCTAGGCTCTCCTCGTCGTACCAGTCGAGGGAGAGCGGGCGCAGCACCCGGTCGATCTCCCGGGCGAGGACGAGGAGGTCGGGGACGGCGGCGGTCCGGACGATGCGTCCGGTGCCCGGGGCGCGGCAGGCGGATTCGAGTACGCGCAGGGCGGCCTCGGAGCGGAGTGCGGCGGGCAGCCCCCCGTGCTCGCGAGCCAGTTCGGCGAGTCCGTACAGGCCCTCGGCGAACCGCGTGTCCGCGACACCGACGGCCCCGCGCCCCTCGTCGGCGCGTTCACCGGAGCCCGCGGTCGTGCCCGCGGCTTCGTCACCACCCGGCGCACCCGGCGCACCCGCCGCGCAGACAGCGGTCACGAGAGCCGTGTAGTGCGCCGTGAACCGCTGCCGTTCGCGCCGTCCGTACGGGCGAGCGCCCCCGCCCGTCACCAACCGGGCGAGCAGCCCCTTGGGGACGCGGCCGCCCGGGGTGTCCACGTCGGCCGTCCACAGCGGTGCCGTGCGCACCCGGCCGACCTGTGTCGGGAGCGGGACCCGGCCCCGTGCCTCCTGTTCGGCCCAGTGACCGAGCGCGAAGAGATCGAACTCGTGTTGCGCGAGCCCGCGCACCAGACGGTCGCACCAGAGCCCGGTCTCACCGGTCGCATACGGGTAACCACCGTCGGTGAGGAGTCCGATCCGCACGAGTACACCCCCGATCTCCCTTGTGGCGGCCGCCGTCGGGACGGCGACTCACAGCGGGACGACCGTAAGCGGATACGCCGGTGGCGCGACGGACGGTTGTCCGTCGCGCCACCGAAAGGGGTGAACCGTCGTAACTTTCCCGCTCCAGCGACGTTCAGTCGCGCTATGGGAGCGATCGGTTACGGGGAGTCAGGTTGCGGCCAGCTCCTTGCGGGCTGCGCGGCGGACCGCCGCGAGCGCCGGGTCCAGCGCGGGAACGGCGGCCAGGAGCTGCTTGGTGTACGGGTCCCGGGGGTCCTGGTACACCCGGTCCACCTCGCCCTCCTCGACGATCCGGCCCCGTCGCATGACGGCGACCCGGTCGCTGACCTGCCGCACGACGGCGAGGTCGTGTGCGATGAAGACCAGCGCCAGACCGAGCTCCCGCTGCAACTGCGCCAGCAGGGCGGTCACCTGGGCCTGGGTGGTGACGTCGAGCGCGGAGACGGCCTCGTCACAGACGATCAGCTCCGGCTCGGCGGCCAGCGCCCGCGCGATCCCGACGCGCTGGCGCTGGCCGCCGCTGAACTCGTGCGGATAGCGGTCGTACTGCGCGGGGTCGAGCCCGACCCGCTCCAGCAGGTCCCGCACCCGTGCCCGGATCACGGCCTCGTCGCGCTCCCCGGCCGCCCGCAGCGGATCGGCGACCGACTCACCTATCGAGCGGCGCGGGTTGAGCGAGGAGACGGGGTCCTGGAAGACCATCTGCACCCGCGCCCGGCGGGTCAGGAGCCCCGAGGTGGGCTCCAGCAGTCCGACGAGCATCCGCCCGAGGGTGGTCTTCCCGCTGCCGCTCTCGCCGACGACGCCGAGGGTCTCACCGCGGCGGACGGTGAGCGAGACACCGTCGACGGCGGCGAGGGCGGACGTGCCCCTGCCGAACACCTGCCGCACGTCGACGGCTTCGACGAGCACCTCGCCGTCCGCGGGTGCCGGGCTCTCCTCGGCGGCCTCCGGGCGGTCCCGGACCCTCGGCTCCGCCACTCTCGGCACCGCCGCCAGCAGCGCCCGTGTGTACGGTTCGCGCGGCGCCACGAGCACCTCGCCCACCGGACCCCGTTCCACCGCCCGTCCCGACTGCATGACCAGCACCTCGTCGACCGATTCGGCCGCCACGCCCACGTCGTGCGTGACCAGCAGCAGCCCCATACCCGTCTCGTGCCGCAGCCGGTGCAGCAGGTCCAGGATCTGCGCCTGGACGGTGACGTCCAGGGCGGTCGTCGGCTCGTCGGCGATCAGCAGCTGGGGCTCGCAGGCAAGGGCCATGGCGATCAGCGCCCGCTGCCGCATCCCACCGGAGAACTCGTGCGGCCGGGAACGGGAGCGCCGTGCCGCGTCGGGAATCCCGACCCGGTCCAGCACCTCGACGGCCCGGGCCCGCGCCGCCCGCCGGGAGACCCGGTTGTGCACCCGGTACACCTGGGCGATCTGGTCGCCCACCGCGTAGTACGGGTCCAGCGAGGACAACGGATCCTGGAAGACCATGGCGGCCTTCGCGCCCCGCAGGGCCCGCAGTTCCGCGTCGTCCGCCGCGGTCACATCCACCCCGGCGACCCGGATCGAACCGCCGACCCTGGCTCCGGTCCCCCGGTGCAGTCCGAGCAGGGCGTACGCCGAGGCGCTCTTGCCGGAGCCGGACTCGCCGACGACGCCGAGCGCGCCACCGGCCTCCAGCGAGAACGACAGCTTCTCCACCGCCCGCACATCACCGAACGAGATCGAGAGATCGGAGACCTCGACCAGGCTCATGCCAGCACCACCCTTCGGTCGGCCGTCGCCTGCAGGATGTCCGCGACGGCATTGGCGAGGACGACGAAGAAGCCGGTGACGAGCACCAGACCGACGACCACCGGAAGGTCCACGTGCTTCACGGCGTCCACGAGTTCGCGGCCGACCCCCGGAATCCCGAAGAGCGATTCGGTGAGTACGGCGCCGCCGAACATCGATCCGATGTCCAGTGCGCCGAGCGCGATCACCGGCGCCAGCGCACCGCGCAGCGCGTGCCGCCCCACGAGCGCCCGTTCGCCGACCCCGTACGCCCTGAAGGTGCGCACGTGGTCCTCGGCCAGGGTCTCCAGCATCGAGGCGCGGGTCATCCGGGCGTACGGGGCCGCGGAGACCAGCGCCAGCGAGATCCAGGGCAGCAGCAGGTTCCAGGCCCACTGCTCCGGGTTCTCGGTGAGCGGCACGTAGTCGGGGAACGGCAGGATCTGGAGCGCCGTGACCAGGATGATGATCAGCAGCAGCCCGATGACGAAGACCGGCGTCGCCATGCCGGCCAGGGTGATCCCGGTGAGGATGCGCTCGGTCGGCCGGCCGCGCCGCCACACCGAGAGCAGCCCGGTCCCGACGCCGAGCAGCATCCACAGCACGAACGCGCCGAGGGCGAGCGAGGCGGTGGCCGGGAGCTTGGCCAGGATCAGCTCGGTGACCTGCTGGTCGCTCTGGTACGAGAGCCCCAGGCAGGGGGCCTGGCAGTGCAGCACCCCGGTCCCGGTCGAGTAGTCGCGTCCGACGAAGAGCCCCTGGAGGAAGTGCGCGTACTGCACGTACAACGGGTCGCCCAGGTTCAGCTGTTCGCTGACCTGCGCCACCTGCGCGGGCGAGCAGCGCGGACCGCAGGCGATCTGCGCGACGTCGCCCGGGGCGACGTAGAAGGCCGCGTAGACGACGACGCTCAGCGCGAGCAGCACGAAGAGCGCACCGCCGAGGCGCCTGAGCAGGAACCACCTCATGCGTCGGCCTCCTTCTTCCGTCCGGTGCCGACCCGCAGCCGGGACTCGGCGCGCGGGTCGAGTGCGGTGCGTACGCCCTCGCCGAGGACGGTCAGCGCCAGCACGGTGACGAACAGCAGCAGGGCGGGGATCAGCAGATAGGTGGGGGCGGCCTGGTACCAGGTGTCCGCGTCGCTGAGCATCTGTCCCCAGGACGGTGTGGGCGGCTTGATGCCGACACCGAGGAAGGACAGCGCCGCTTCGACGACGATGTCGGCCGGGAAGAGCAGCACGGCGTACGTGATGACGGGCGCGGCGAGCGCGGGCAGCAGTTCGCGTCCGGCGATCTGCCAGGAGTTCCACCCGCTGAGCCGGGCGGCGGCGACATGGTCGAGCGATTTCAGCGCGAGCGTCCGGGCGCGCACGATCTTCGAGATGCCGGACCAGCCGACCAGGCCGATGATCACGGCGATCAGGACCGGGCGCGGGAAGCTCCTGGGGACGACGGCGAGCGCGCCGAGCGCGATCACCATCACGGGCAGCGCGACCACGACGTCGGTGACCCGGCTGAGCACCTGGTCGACGAGACGGTTGCCGAGCCCGGCCGCGAAACCGATGCCGACCCCGATGACCACTTGGAGCAGGGTGGCGGCGAGCGCGACGCCGAGCGAGACGCGTGCGCCGTACACGACGCGGGCGAACAGGTCGCGTCCGGTGAGCGGTTCGACGCCGAGCCAGTGCTCGGCGCTGATCCCGCCGAAGGAGCCGAGCGGTACCCCGCCGGTGGCGGAGTCGACGAGATCCGGGTGGTAGGTGGTGGGGTCCTGGCCCTCGATGGCCGCCAGCAGCGGCGCGGCCAGTGCGACCAGGACCAGCAGGGCGACGACGACGGCCGCCACGAGGGCCGAGCGCCGCTTGCGCAGCCGTCGCCAGAACGGATGGGCCCCGGAGGCGGGGGCCTCGACGGCCCCCGCCTCCTCGGCCGGCAGTGCTTCGGCCGTGGTCACTTGACCGCGACCTGCGAGATGTCGAGCACACCGGTCCAGTCACTGATGACGACGTTCTTGACGGACTCGCCGTACAGGCGCTTGTAGACCGGGTGGAACAGCGGCACGGTGAGCGCCTGCTCGCCGACCTTCTCGTCCAGCGCGCCCCAGCGCTTCGCGGCTGCGCTCAGGTCGGTCAGCTTGTTGATCTCGTCGATCTCCTTGTTGACCGCGGGGTCGTTCAGCTGGGCGGAGTTGAAGTTGTAGCCGGCCTTGACGATCTGGCGTCCGTCGAAGACCGGTGCGAAGAACGGACCGCCGGACGGCCAGTCGGCGCCCCAGCCGCCGAGGAAGAAGCCGGGCTCGCTCTTCACGTTGTAGACCGTGTCGGAGTAGTCGTTGCTCTCCAGGCCCTGGAGCTCGACCGTGATGCCCGCCTTCTTCAGCGCTTCCTGGAGCGCGGTGGCGATCTCCGGGCCGGTGGCGAAGTCCTTTTCGTTGGAGTGCGTGAGGGTGACGGTCAGCCCGCCCGGGTAGCCGGCCTCCTTCAGCAGTTCCCTGGCCTTGGCCGCGTTGCCGGACCTCCCTGCCGGGAAGTGGTCGTACGGGGTGTGGCCGAAGGCCTTCTGGTCGGGGAGGAAGGTGGTGGCGGGCTCGGCGAGCGAGGAGCCGCCGGCCGCGTTGACCACGGAGGAGCGGTCGACGGCGTACGCGATCGCCTGACGCACCTTCGGATCGTCGAAGGGCTTCACCTTCGGGTTGAAGGCGATGTAGTTGGTGTAGCCGAAGTGGCCGGTGCCGACACGGGCGGCGAGCTTCTTGTCGCCGGTGATCTTGGCGAGCTCGGACGGGCCGAGATTGGTGTCGGTGGTGACGGCGGCGGCGTCGGCGCCCCGCGACGCGGACAGGCGCTGGTTGATGACGGCGGAGTCCAGCCCGGAGCGGACGTCGATCCGGTCGGGGTAGGCCTTGCGCTCCTCGTCGGTCGCCGCCGACCAGTGCGGGTTGCGCTCCAGGACGAGGCGCTCTCCGTCCCCCTCGTTCCTGACGACCTTGTACGGCCCCGAGGAGATCGGGTGCTCCTCGTACTTGGTGCCCTTGTCCTTGGCCTTCGGCACCGGGGTCGTCTGGGTCTGCGTGGCCAGGAAGGGGAATTCGCCCTCCGGCTTGTTGAGGTGGAAGACGATCGTCTTCGCGTCGGGCGTCTCGATCGAGTCGAGGCCCTTCTTGTCCTTGTACGGGCCCTGGTAGTCGGCCCCGCCGATCAGCCAGTCCCGCAGGTAGGGCGCGCCGCCGGAGAGTTCGGCGGCGAAGGAGCGCTCGATGCCGTACTTGATGTCGGCACTCGTGATCGCGGTGCCGTCCTCGTACTTCAGACCGTTCTTGAGCGTGTACGTCCACACGGTGGCGTTCTTGCTGGGCCTGCCCAGGTCGGTCGCCAGGTCGGGGACGACCTTCGCGCCGGCCGCGCCGTCCTCCCGGTTGCGGGTGGTGAGCGTACGGAAGACGAGGGACGGGACGTTGCCGCCGCCGGAGGTGTAGAGGCGAGCGGGGTCGAAGTCGGACTGCGGTTTGCTGTTGAGGACGGTGAGTGTGCCGCCCTTGTGGGACGTGCCCGCCGCGCCGGTGTTGCCGTCGCTGTCCTTGCTGTCCTGGGGTCCGCAGGCCGCGGCACCCGCAGCCACGACGATTACTGCGGCGGCCGCTGCCACGCGGCGCGATATGACGGACGGTTGACGCATCGGAAGATGACCTCTCGGAATACTGCCTGAAGAAATGAACGAGGGATTTCCGCGCAGGCAGCAACGAGGGCGAGTGGATACAACCGGTCGGCACATGGGAAGAGATGGCCGGAAATCACTGACACTGTCGCGCCTGCGGACGGAGTACGCCCGGAGCGCGGCAGTCAGGGACGGCCGTCCGAGGCCGGTTCAGGTCTCGGACGGGGGGCCGACGCGCACTCGGGCAGGCGTCAGCAACAGTGGATGTCGGCGACGCTGTGCCCGGTCACGCCGATGAGCGCCAGCTCTATGGCGGCGCGCTCAGGGGTGACGGGGCTGCGTGACATGCCGAGAAATATGGATCACCGTCCAGGGGATGTCAACGCGAAATGAGACACCCATCTCGACATACGGACGGATTCTGGGTGTGGCGACCCGGGTCCCTCGGAAGGCACGGCGGCCGGCCCGGTCGGGTGGGCGGCCCAGCACACCCCCGAGCCCTGCCTCTTCCGATTCAACTGGCGGGGTACACCCAGGGGTTGGGCCGGCACTTGATCCCGTCGATGTCCAGGGACTTGGTCTGCTGCTGCATCACCGGAGCGAGCGCTCCCCGCGTGCGGCAACTCACATGGTTGTGGCCCAGCCGGTGACCGACCTCATGGTTGATCAGCATCCGGCGGTAGGCGAAGAGTTTGTCCGGACCGAACGTCGACGACCCCTGCGCCCAGCGGTAGGCGTTGATCATCACGCGTTCGGTCGCGGCGGAGTCGCACGAGACGTTGTCCACCGTCGTGTCCAGGCCCGACTTCCGGCACCAGTCCCCGGTGGTCCCGGGACTGGCCAGGGTGATCACGAAATCGGGGTCGCCGGAGGAGATCCGCTCGAACGTCATGGCGCCGTCGTGCGCCCAGCTGCGGTCGTCGTTGAGCGTCTCCTGGACGGCTCGGGCGAAGAGCCCCGCATCGAGCCCGAGGCCCTTCTCGACATCGATGCGGTAGCGGTACTTGTGCCCGCGGCCCGGGGCCTTCGCCGAGCCCGGAACCGTCTCGAACTTCCCGGACGCGTGGAGCTTCGGAGCGAGCGGATAGGCCTTGGCCATCTTCTCCGCGTACGAAAGGGGCTTGACCTGCGCCGGCTTCGGGGTCGTCCGGTCGTCCGAGCGGGATGCGTCCTCGGTGCCGTCCCGGTCGACGCCCGCGGACCGCGCGGTGTCGGCGCCACCGTCGTCGTGGGCGACCTGTCCGGCCACGACCACCGCGAGCACGGTGGTCACCGCGGCGGCCGCGATGCCGGTGAACGTGCGGCCCCGGGCGCTCCTGGCGGACGCCGGTGCACCGGTGTCACCGCTCGACGGCTGCTCGCCGTGCTCACCGACCGAGCCGTTCGGATCGGCCGACGGGGCGGGCGGGGCGAAAGGCCCCCGGGGTGCGGGCGGAGCGGGTGGCGCGTCGAAGGCCTCGACGAACTCGCGCCGCGGCCCGGGCACCAACGGCCGGGCCCCCGTCTGCTGAGCACGCCGGGGCACCGTCTGCTGCGGGCCGGTCCCCCAGCCGCCGCCGGATTCACGCTGTTCGGGGTGGCCGCCGCGGACCTGGCCGGTGTGCTGGAACGGGGCGTGCCCGTCCGTACCGGCCGGCGCATCGGCCGATTTCCGACGCCGCCCGCTGCCGGGCCCCGAGCGGACGCCTTCCCGGCCGGCGCCCGCGTCCGCGAGGGCCTCGGTATCGCCCCCCGTGGTTGCGGGGCCCTTTCGGCTGTGTCGTCCCACGCCCCGGATCAGCTCCCGCCGAGTTCGTCGAGCAGATCCCGGAACGCCTGGGCGACCGCCTCCGGGTACTCCATCATCGCCACGTGCCCCGCGTCGGGCAGTGTCAGCAGTCGCGAATCGCGGAAGGCCGCGGACGCCCTGCGTGCCATCCGGTACGAGACGAGCTGGTCCCGTCCGCCGTACACGAGCTGGGTCGGTGCGAGCACCCGCTCGGCCTGGCGCCACAGTCCGTGCTGCCCGCCCAGCGTGTACGCGTCGACGATGCCACGTGCCGAGCGCGCCATCGCGTCCCAGAAGTACGGCAGTTCCAGCCGACGCTCCATTTCGGCCACCGCTTCACGGAAGCCCGACTCGGAGACGCGCGCCGGATCGCCGTAACAGAGTGCCATGACACCGCGCGTGCGTTCTTCGGCGGTCCAGTCCCTGGTCATACGGGCGAACATCTTGGCGACACCCGGAACGGCGAGCAGTCCGGTCGGCGCGGCGGAACGCTGCACCCGGATCTCGGGCAGTGCGGGCGAGACGAGGGTGAGGGTGCGCACCAGGTCGGGACGGACCGCCGCGACCCGGGTGGCCACGGCACCGCCGAGTGAATTGCCGAAGAGATGAACCGGTCCGCGCTCCGCCGCGTCGAGGAGGCGGATCACGGCGCGGGCATGCCCGGTGACCGAGTAGTTGCCGTCGTCCGGCGGCGGCGAGTCCCCGAAACCGGGCAGGTCGACCGCCTCCCCGTCCACCAAGTCCTGGAGCAGCGGCATCAGCGCCGACCAGTTCTGGGAGGAGCCGCCGAGCCCGTGCACATAGAGCGCGGGCGGCAGCCCGGTCCGCTCCGGCGGCCGGGTCCGGACGGTCAGTGTCAGACCGGGCAGCGCGACGGAGCGCAGCTCCTCGCCCTCCGCGACCCTGACGGTGCTCACCGTGGGGGCCACCGCGGCGGCGGCACGGGCGCCCGGCAGCTCGGTCGAAGACATGCGGCAATGTTACGAGACGATCACACCACGAATCATGTGTTCGCGGTCACAGACCGCATAGCGGCTCGCAGGGGTAGCTCCTAGGCTCGTAGCGAGGAAGGGAGTCACCATGACGGTCGACCCCAGTGACCCGGAAACCTTCGAGGACATCCAGCCGGACGAACCGGACCAGGAGACGCCCCGGGCGGACGCCGCCGAGCAGCGGACCGATCTCCAGCAGCGGCGCGACGCACCGCTCACGGACATCGACCGGGACAGCGCCAATGAGGCGGATGCGGCGGAACAAGCTCGTGTGGTCGCACAGGATGAAGACGATTACCGCTGATTCGCCCCGTTTTGCCCTACCGGTCGACGAATCTGCGGCTACCGCAGCCGTCCGGTCCGTGAAATTCTGCGTCCGCGCCGCGCGCACCCGGGTTACCCAAAAGTACGATGGCGGTACGGCGCAGCGTGCACGGAAAGGCTGTGTCCGATCACATATTTGGGAGGCGGCGTGACAGCCATCGAGCAGACCGAGGCGGCGCGTCCGCGAGGCACTCGACTGCCTCGCCGCGCCCGACGCAACCAGCTGCTGGGCGCCGCGCAGGAAGTATTCGTGGCGCAGGGTTACCACTCCGCGGCCATGGACGACATCGCGGAACGGGCCGGGGTCAGCAAGCCGGTGCTCTATCAGCACTTCCCGGGCAAGCTGGAGCTCTATCTGGCCCTGCTGGACCAGCACTGCGAGTCATTGCTCCAGGCGGTCCGTACGGCGCTGGCGTCGACGACCGACAACAAGCTCCGCGTCGCCGCGACGATGGACGCGTACTTCGCGTACGTGGAGGACGAGGGCGGCGCCTTCCGTCTGGTCTTCGAGTCGGACCTGACCAACGAGCCCGCCGTCCGCGAGCGCGTCGACCGGGTCTCGTTGCAGTGCGCGGAGGCGATCTCCGACGTCATCGCCGGGGACACGGGACTGTCCAAGGACGAGTCCATGCTGCTCGCGGTCGGCCTGGGCGGCGTCTCCCAGGTGGTCGCCCGCTACTGGCTCTCCAGCCGGTCCGCCATCCCGCGCGACACCGCGGTTCAGCTGCTCACCTCGCTGGCATGGCGGGGCATCGCGGGCTTCCCGCTGCACGGCATCGAGCAGCACTGACGGCTGCGGCCGGGTCCGGCCGGCGCCCGTGTTCGCTGCGGGCGTGGCCCACCGGCCCCTGACGGCTCCCCTCAGCGGGCTAATGTGTGCTGCGTACGGCGCGGTTCACCGCGCAGGGACTGACCGTCGGAGGGACATAGCCGTGGAGGTCAAGATCGGGGTGCAGCACACGCCCCGGGAGATCGTTCTGGAGAGCGGGCTTTCCGCCGAAGAGGTCGAGAGCACGGTCGCCGAGGCTCTCACCGGTAAGGCGCAGCTGCTCAGCCTCACGGACGAGAAGGGCCGCAAGGTCCTGGTGCCGGCCGACCGGATCGCGTACGTGGAGATCGGCGAGCCCAGCACGCGCCGCGTGGGATTCGGCGCGCTGTAGGGCGGCGCGCTCAGTGGTCGTGACAGCGGCCCGGCGGGGATCCCCCCGCCGGGCCGCTGTCCGTTCCGGCACCCGGTCCGGTCCGCGGCTCCGTCCGTGCTCACCGTCCGCGTTTCCGCCCGTCGGGGCGATTCCTGTGTGCGAACCCGGTACGAGGAGGGTTGCGTTCCGCCACCCTCGGGTAGTACCGCTAACGACCGATTTACCCGCCCCGCAACACGCGAGGTGATCATCTGTGATTCTGGAACCTCTCGGCTCCGTCGTGCTCGGACTCGCCCTGGCCTGGCTGGGGCTCCACTCGCTGTCCGACCGGCTCCCGTCCCGCCGTGCCGTCTTCACCACCGGCGCTCTGGGAGCCCTGTTCGGCGCGTTTCTCACGCACTCGGTGCTGGGACCGGGCCACTCGGTGGCCACGCTGGTCGGCGCGGCGCTGGTCGGGGCCGTGACGCTCTCGCTGCTGATCCGCCCCCGAAGTCACCGACTGAGCCGCTCAGCGGCGGCCTGAGAGCCTGTCGGGTGACCTCGGACCGGATGGCGGACGCGGTCCGGTGCGTGCGATTCCGAGGCGGAGGAGGGAGTCGACGCAGAGCGTCGGCGACCGACGACGACGCGGGAAGCGCACGCACCGGGGCGTGGCCGCCCGGTCGGAGGCCACCCGGCAGGCTCTGAGAGCGTCCGGCATCCGTACGGACGGACGCCGGACTGCCGGGGTGAAGGTGCTACGCGGCCAGGCCCAGCGCGGCCATCCGCTTGGTGTGCGCCTCGGTGATCCGCGAGAACATCCGCCCGACCTCCGCCAGGTCGAACCCGTCCGCCACGCCGCCCACCAGCATCGTCGACAGCGCGTCACGGTCGGCCACCACCCGCTGCGCCTGCGAGAGCGCCTCGCCCATCAGCCGGCGCGCCCAGAGCGCGAGGCGGCCGCCCACACGCGGGTCGGCCTCGATCGCGGCGCGCACCTTCTCCACGGCGAAGTTGCCGTGTCCCGTGTCGTCGAGCACGGCGAGGACGAGGGAGCGGGTGTCCGAGTCGAGCCGGGCGGCGACCTCGCGGTAGAAGTCACTGGCGATCGAGTCGCCGACGTAGGCCTTGACCAGGCCCTCCAGCCAGTCGGACGGAGCGGTCTGGCGGTGGAAGTCGTCGAGCGCCTTGGCGAACGGCTCCATCGCGCCGGTCGGCTCCACCTCGATCGCGGCCAGCCGGTCCGTCAGCCGCTCGAAGTGGTGGAATTCGGCGGAGGCCATCTTTGCCAGCTCCGCCTTGTCGGCCAGCGTCGGCGCGAGCTTGGCGTCCTCGGCGAGCCGCTCGAAGGCCGCCAGCTCCCCGTAAGCAAGTGCTCCCAGCAGGTCCACGACCGCTGCGCGGTACTGCGGCTCCACGGATGCGGTGGCCCAGTCCTGGGCGGCGATCCCGGTGAGCACGGGGGCTTCGTTGGCGTTGTCAGGCGTCTCCATGAAGCGCAGAATAGCCCGCCCGACGGGGGACGGAAGGGCCTGGCCGGCCAGTGACATCACACCGTTCCGATGAATTCGCCCAACACACATGCGCAAATCCGGGGTACAGTGGTATTGCGTCTACTCAGTATTTTGGGTTGGTGACGCGAAATTGAATGAGGATGCCCGGTCGGTGGCCCGATCGGCTCCGACCCGACAGCCCTCCGCGCGGGGCGTACGACTCGTACGACCGCAGATGAGGGGCCCCCTCAGCGGCACGAGCGCTCGAGCGACGGCAGTGGTCCCGCGCCACCCGGCCCATCCACGGCCGGATGACCAACCCCGGCACGGTACGACCCCCAGCGTTCGCCTCGGACCGCGTCTCACAGAAGAGGCAGCACCCTGACTACGTTCCGAGAACTCGGGATTCTCCCCGAGACGGCCGAGGCCCTTGAGGCCGTCGGCATCGTGTCCCCGTTCCCCATCCAGGAGATGACGCTCCCCGTCGCGCTCTCCGGTTCCGACGTCATCGGCCAGGCCAAGACCGGCACCGGCAAGACCCTCGGTTTCGGTCTTCCGCTGCTGGAGCGCGTCACCGTCCTCGCGGACGTCGAGGCCGGCCGGGCCAAGCCCCAGGAGCTGACCGAGGCGCCGCAGGCGCTGGTCGTCGTCCCCACCCGCGAGCTCTGCCAGCAGGTCACCAACGACCTGCTGACCGCCGGCAAGGTGCGTAACGTCCGCGTTCTCGCGATCTACGGCGGTCGCGCGTACGAGCCGCAGGTGGAAGCCCTGAAGAAGGGCGTCGACGTGATCGTCGGCACCCCGGGCCGACTGCTCGACCTGGCCGGACAGCGCAAGCTCGACCTCTCGCACGTGCGTGCGCTCGTGCTCGACGAGGCCGACGAGATGCTCGACCTCGGCTTCCTGCCCGACGTCGAGAAGATCATCACCATGCTTCCGGCGAAGCGCCAGACGATGCTCTTCTCGGCGACCATGCCCGGCGCCGTCATCGGTCTCGCACGCCGCTACATGTCGCAGCCGACGCACATCCGCGCCACCTCGCCCGACGGCGAGGGCGCGACCGTCGCGAACATCTCGCAGCATGTCTTCCGGGCCCACTCGATGGACAAGCCGGAGATGGTCTCCCGCATCCTGCAGGCCAACGGCCGCGGACTCGCGATGATCTTCTGCCGCACGAAGCGCACGGCTGCCGACATCGCCGAGCAGCTGGAGAAGCGCGGTTTCGCTTCCGGCGCCGTCCACGGCGACCTCGGGCAGGGTGCGCGCGAGCAGGCGCTGCGCGCGTTCCGCAACGGCAAGGTGGACGTGCTCGTCTGCACCGACGTGGCGGCCCGCGGCATCGATGTCGAGGGTGTGACCCACGTCATCAACTACCAGTCGCCGGAGGACGAGAAGACGTACCTCCACCGCATCGGCCGGACCGGTCGGGCCGGTGCCAAGGGCATCGCGATCACGCTGGTCGACTGGGACGACATCCCGCGCTGGCAGCTGATCAACAAGGCGCTGGACCTGGACTTCAACGATCCGGTCGAGACGTACTCCACCTCGCCGCACCTCTTCGAGGAGCTCGACATCCCGGCCGGCACCAAGGGTGTCCTGCCGCGCGCCGAGCGGACCCGTGCGGGTCTGCGTGCCGAGGAGATCGAGGACCTCGGCGAGACGGGCGGCCGCGGCCGCAAGACCTCCGCGGCGCCCGCCACCCGCGAGGAGCGTGCGCCGCGCACGCCGCGCCAGCGTCGTCGTACGCGGGGCGGTTCGGCCGTCCCCGCCGTCGGGGAGACCGTCGGCACCGCGGCCGTGGTACCGGCCCCGACCGCCGAGGTGACCGACGCCCCGTCCGAGCCGCGTACGCCGCGTACGCCGCGCCGCCGGCGCCGTACCCGCGTCGGAGCCGCGGACATCGCGGCCGAGGCCGCGGTGAGCACGGTCGAGGCTCCTGCCGCCGAGGCCGGGGACGAGCCCGAGGCCAAGCCGCGCCGTCGCCGCACCCGGGCCGCCGTCGTGAAGCCGGTGGCGGAGGAGGTCGACTTCCAGATCGCCCCCATCTCCGAGCCGGCGCCCGCGAAGACGGTGACCAAGCCGCGCCGCCGCACCCGCGTGGTCAAGCCGGTCGAGGACGAGGTCGACTTCCAGATCGCGCCCATCTCCGAGCCGGCGCCCGCGAAGACGCCGCGCCGTCGCACACGTGCGGCCGCCAAGCCGAAGACGGAGGTCGTGGCGGAGGCCCCGGCCGCCGAGGGCGAGGCGAAGCCGCGTCGGCGCCGGGCGCCGCGTGCGACTGCCGCCAAGGCCGAGGGCTGAACGCGCGGCACCGCCTCGTCCGGGTTCGCCCCGGACCCCGCTCCTCCGTCGACCGGAGGGGCCTGATTTCGCCGGACGGGCTTGAGGGTTTCCTCAAGCCCGTCCGGCGTTCGGGGACCTGCTCTTCTGCCCGTCCGGCGGTGCAGGACATAACGGCCTCCCCCACGACAGGGAGTGGGCCGGCGAGCGGCGTCATGCGGCTTCGACTGCAAGGCGGAGGAAGGAATCGGATGGGGCCTCCCCTGCTCGAACGCAGCTGAGAGCTTGGGGAAGGTGAGTCGTTGACCGACGACAACGCCGCAAGCGGAGTCGCAGGGCGCCGGGAGCCCGCTCCCTGTCGCGGGGGAGGCCGTAACCTCGTCCCATGAGCCGGCCGCACACCTTCACCCCGCCCCCCTGCGCCCACGCCCACCAGCTCCGCACCGCG
The DNA here is from genome assembly GCF_044754145.1 of Streptomyces sp. NPDC093149. Classification (NCBI taxonomy): domain Bacteria; kingdom Bacillati; phylum Actinomycetota; class Actinomycetes; order Kitasatosporales; family Streptomycetaceae; genus Streptomyces; species Streptomyces sp. NPDC093149. The sequence goes on along the minus strand of NZ_JBIVON010000001.1, from coordinate 1,045,819 downwards.
CGCGGGGACTTCGCCGTGCTGGACGCCCCGCCGCGCACCGCGCACCGCGGCACGGCCCTGCTGCTGCCCGGGTACACGGGCAGCAAGGAGGACTTCATCGCACTGCTGGAACCACTCTCCGCCGCCGGGTACCGGATCGTCTCCGTGGACGGTCGCGGGCAGTACGAAACCGAGGGGACGGACCGTCAGGACCAGTACACACAGATCGAGTTGGCCCGCGATGTGCTGGCGCAGGCGGCAGCGCCCGACATCACCCGCGAGGGCTCCGTACATCTGGTCGGGCATTCGCTCGGCGGGCAGATCGCCCGCGCCGCCGTGCTGCTCGACGCCTCCCCGTTCCGTTCGCTGACGCTCATGTCCTCCGGTCCCGCCCAGGTCGCCGAGGCCCAGCAGCTCAAGGTGAAGATGCTGAGCGACGCGCTCGCGACGCTGAGCATGGCCGAGGTGTGGGAGGCGATGCGCGCCCTCGACCCGCCCGAGGACGCGACGACCGACGGCGAGGCGCTGCGCCGGCGCTGGCTGCGCCACCGGCCCGCCCAGCTGATCGCCACCGGCCGTCAGCTGGCGACCGAGCCGGACCGGGTGGCCGAACTCGCCGCCGTGGCGCTGCCGGTCCATGTGCTCTCCGGTGAGCGCGACGACACCTGGCCGGTGCCGCTGCTCGACGAGATGGCCCGGCGACTGGGGGCGCACCGCACCCGGATCGCGGGCGCCGAGCACTCCCCCAACACGGACCGCCCCGAGCAGACGGCGGCCGCGCTCGTCTCCTTCTGGGAAAGCCTGTAGGCGCCACCGCCGGAACTCGACGAGGCCGGAAGGGCGGCGCCGTCACCGCGGAACTCAGTACTGGGCCTGCAGGTGCTGCCAGAAGCCGTCTCGCAGCGCCCGGCGCAGATGCGCGTGGCCGCGCAGCGAGTGCTGCAGCACTCGTTCGGCCTCGACCAGCAGGTCCTGGTCGACCGAGCCCGGCAGATAAGGGTGGCCGGGCAGCAGATCGGCGAGGGACTCCCGGCCCCGGGCGGCCAGCCAGGCCGCGGCGATCTGCGCACCGACGAAGCGGACGTCTTCGCGCGAGGGCGCGGGGGTGTCCTCCTCGTAGGTGGTGACGGGGCGTCTGGTGACGTACGGGCGGCAGAAGTCCAGATCGAAGGTGCGCTGGCTGTCGACCTCCCAGAGCAGCGGTTCGGCCTGGTTGCGCCCCTCCCCGGCCTCGATGCCCCACAGGTGCACGCGGGCCCCGTACCCCTGCGCCGCCTCGACCGCGGACACCAGGTCCTCGTCGCCGCCGACGAGCGCCGCGTCGCTGATGGCACGGTGCCGGGCGAGCGATTCGAGGTCGGTGCGGATGAGTGAGTCGACACCCTTCTGCTGGTTGTTGGCATTGAGGTTGCCGAGTCTGACCTTGACGTCGGGGAGTTCGGCGATGGACTGCTGCTCGACGGTGTGAATGCGCCTCCTGGCTCCGTCGTACCAGTACACGCGCAGCAGTCTGCTGTCCGCGAAGATCGTGCGGGCCTTGTCGATGAAGGCCTCGATCAGCCCTTCCGCGTCGAGGTCGAAGGAGCGGCGGTCCTCGGTGCCGGTGACGAGCAGTCCGGCCGCGGCGTACACATAACCCGCGTCCACGAAGATCGCGTGGGTCGAGGGGGTCTTCGACACCTCGGCGAGCACGCGCTGGAGCAGCTCGTTGGTGCGGTCCAGGCGCTCGCCGATCTCTGCCTCGTTCATACGGGCCTCGTCACCGGCGCGTGCTGGGTGACCTGCTGATGCTTAGACATCCAAAAAATTTCCTTAGCGTAGGGAATGTTTGCCGGAGGCAAGCCGTTGTACACCTCGTGGAGCGCAGGACATCGCTGTCGAGCGCTCTCATCCTTGCGGACGGGTCATCCGTCCTCCCAGTAGTTCTCCAGCAGGAGGATCAGACGAAGGGAAGCCGTATGCGCTTCGAGATCATGCGACTCGACGATGTCGACGGTACCGCCGTGGACAGCACCGTCGTGGACGCCGCCTCCGTCAACCGGATCGTGCAGCAGGCCGCAGCCATGGGCCAGCGCATCTACATCCGCCCGGCCGAATCCTCGGCTTCGTAACGCACAACGACGTACAAAGACGAAGCGCCCCCGTACGGACGGTCCGTACGGGGGCGCTGTGGTGTCCGCGGGCGCCGTCAGGAGTTCTGGATGACCTGGGTGACCCCGTTGATGATCTGCTGTACGGCGATCGCGGAGAGCATCATTCCGGCGAGCCTGGTCACCAGCACGACGCCGCCGTCCTTGATGACCCGGATGATCAGCAACGAGTAACGCATGGTCAGCCAGAGCACGATGTGCATGGCGATGATCGCCGACCAGACGGAGATCTGGCTCCCCACGCTGTCGGCGTGCTGCACCGCCAGGATGACCGAGACGATCGCACCGGGCCCGGCGAGCAGCGGCATGCCGAGCGGCACGAGCGCCACGTTGACGTCCTTCGTCTGCGTCGGCTCGTCGGTCTTGCCGGTGAGCAGATCGAGCGCGATCAACAGCAGGAGAAGCCCGCCCGCGATCATCAGGGCGGGTACGGAGACATGCAGATAGTCGAGGATCTGCTGGCCGAGCACCCCGAAGACCGCGATCACGCCGAAGGCGACGGCCACGGCCTGCAGCGCCATCCTGCGCTGCATCTTGGCGGGGCGGCCCGCGGTGAGGGCGAGGAAGATCGGGGTGATTCCAGGGGGATCCATAATCACAAAAAGCGTGAGAAAAAGGGATCCGAAGACAGCGACGTCGAACACAGTGAGCCTTGCGCGAGAAGAACGAGAAACGGTCTGAAGGAGCGCACCCCGAAACCGGGGCGGCGGCCCGGAGGCCGCGGGTGCGCGGTGGAATGCGGAGGAGGGACGAGCGGCGGTACGCGTCGGGCCGCCGGTGCCGGGCCGCGGGGCTTCGGCCCCGGCCGGGTCGCGTGCGGCGTTACACGGGGCGGGGTCCGCCCGCGCCCGGCACCGGGAAGGCTCCCGTGGCGCGCCGGGTGATCTCGCCGTAGATCTCGGGGTCGGTGGTGCACTCGCCGAGTGCGACGGTCTTGCGGGTGCCGTGGTAGTCGCTGGAGCCGGTCGTCAGCAGCCCCAGCTCCCGGGCGAGGCCACGCAGTCTGGCCCTGGTCGGCTCGTCGAGGCCCTCGTGCTCCGGGTGGTCGACCTCGATGCCGTCGAGGCCCGCGGCGGCGAGCTTCGCGATCGACGACTCGGGAACCACCTCACCGCGCTTGACGGCGAGCGGATGGGCGAAGACGGTGACACCGCCGGCGGCCTTGACCAGCCGGATCGCGTCGAAGGGGTCGAGTTCGTGTTTCTCGGCGTACGCGCGTCCGCCGTTGGCGAGCCACTCGGGCGTGAAGGCGTCGGAGACGGTCTCGACGACGCCGAGCTCGACGAGCGCGGTGGCGATGTGCGGTCGGCCGACCGATCCGTCCCCGGCGATCCTGGCGACCCGCTCCCACTCGATCGGCACGCCGAGCGCCTGGAGCCTGCCCACCATGGTCCGCGCACGCGGCACCCGGTCGTCCCGCACCAGCTCGCGTTCGCGCGCCAGCTCGGGCTCGTCGGGGTCGAAGAGGTACGCCAGCAGGTGCAGGCTCACACCGTCGATCCGGCAGGAGAGCTCGGCACCGGTGACGAGGGTGAGGCCGTCCGGAAGAGCGGCGGTCGCCTCGGCGTGACCGCGCACGGTGTCGTGGTCGGTGAGGGCGACGACGTCGAGGCCCGCGGCGGCGGCCTTGCGCATCAGCTCGGCGGGGGTGTCCGTGCCGTCCGAAGCGGTGGAGTGGGTGTGCAGGTCGATGCGCACGACGCGTACTCCAGTGCTCGGGGCCGGACAGGGGGACGTTCAAGGATAACCGGCATCCGGACACCGCCCGGCCGGGCTCCGTTCGCCCCGGCCGGTGCTGCGACCGGAGACCTCCACCGGCTCCCGAAGCCCGCCCGTGACCACGGGACGGCCCTCGGAGCCTGTCGGGTGGCCTCGGAGCCTGTCGCTCTCAGTCGAGCAGGCGCGGGGTGAGCGCCCCGCACGGCACGAGGTCCATCTCTCCCCCGGCCTCGCGCAGATCGGCGAGCACCAGCTCGTCGTACATCAGCAGCCCCGACTGCTCGGGCCAGACGATCGCCCAGAGCCAGAGCCCGCGCGCCTCGCCCGCGAAGACCGCGCGGTCCTCGGGAGCGCCCTTGACGTGCCAGAGCGGAGTGGGACGTCCGGCGGCGAGCATCTTGACGTCCGGCGGGCCGTCGACATCCAGATGCGGCCCGGGGTCGGGGCCGTCGATCCCGGCATAGCGCGCCCCGAGTCCGACGCCGAGCTCCTCGGTGACGAGCAGCAGCTCGCCCATGCCGCCGACGGGGCCGGGACCTGAGCAGGCGACGACGGTGGCACGGCCGCCGCTGCGCTCGTCACCGGCGCTCGCCACGCCCGTGAAGAGCCAGCCCACCGGCAGCGGCCAGGGCATCCACACCGGCACCCGGGCACGGCCCACGACCACGCCCAGCGCCTCGACGCTGGGCGGGACGACCGGTTGCAGCGGTTGCACACTGCCGTGCAGAGAGCACTGCCAGGTGTCGGCAAAGAGACCGGGCGCCCTGACCCGGCCTCCACACTTCGGGCAACTGGGTTCGCCCCTCATAGCGACCAACGGTCCTCCAGGTCGGCCGTCGCGTCAAGGATGATCACCCGTCCGTAGTGCGGCCCTCACCTGCGGAATTAGATGTAACTTGCACTCATTAGTTCCCCTAACTTATTCTGTGTATAACACAACGATCTAGTGGAGAGCGAGAAGACCCATGCAGGGAGAGGATCCGTTCGATCAGGGGGCGGGCAGCATCCTGCGCCAGCCGAAGGCCGTCTGGGCCACGGCGGGCGCCTCTGTCGTCGCGTTCATGGGAATCGGCCTGGTGGACCCGATTCTGCCGTCCATCGCCAAGGGCCTGGAGGCGACACCGAGCCAGGTGTCCCTGCTCTTCACCTCGTACTTCCTCATCACCGCCGTGGCGATGCTCGTCACCGGCTTCGTCTCCAGCCGGATCGGCGGCCGCAAGACGCTGCTGGCCGGCCTCGCGCTCGTCGTCGTCTTCGCCGCGCTCTCCGGCACCTCGTCGTCCGTCGCCGAACTCGTCGGCTTCCGGGCCGGCTGGGGCCTGGGCAACGCGCTCTTCGTCTCGACCGCGCTCGCCGTGATCGTCGGTGCGGCGGCCGGTGGCAGCGCGGCGGCGATCCTGCTCTACGAGTCGGCGCTCGGCCTCGGCATGGCCTGCGGCCCCCTGCTCGGCGCCCTGCTCGGTGATGCCAGCTGGCGCTACCCGTTCTTCGGCACGGCCGCGCTGATGGCGATCGGCTTCATCTGCATCACGCTGTTCCTGAAGGAACAGCCCAGGCCCGCCGGCCGGACGTCACTGCTCGACCCGATCAAGGCGCTCGGCCACGGCGGCCTGGCCTCCGTCGCGACCTCGGCGTTCTTCTACAACTACGCGTTCTTCACGATCCTGGCGTTCACTCCGTTCGTGCTCGACATGACGCCGTACAAGTCGGGTGCGGTCTTCTTCGCCTGGGGTCTGCTGCTCGCGGTCTTCTCGGTGCTCGTCGCCCCGCGGCTGCAGAAGCGCTTCGGGTCACTGAAGGTGCTCGGTGCCTCGCTGGTGCTGCTCGCCGCCGACCTCCTGGTCCTGGGATACGGCAACCACACCGCCGCCATCGTCTGCACGGTCGTCTCCGGCGCCTTCATCGGCATGAACAACACCGTCTACACGGAGCTGGCGCTCGGTGTGTCGGACGCGCCGCGCCCGGTGGCGAGCGCGGGCTACAACTTCGTCCGCTGGTTCGCCGCGGCCGCCGCCCCGTACCTCGCCCCGAAGATCGAGGAGTGGAGCGACATCCACATCCCCTTCGTCGTCGCCGCGATCACGGCTGTGATCGGTGCGATCGTCGTCTGGATCCGGCGCGCGGCGCTGACCCACGACGCGGAGGAACTGGAGCCGAAGCACGCCACCGAGGACGGTGTCACGGTCTTCGCCGACTGACCACGGCGCCGGCCCGCTCCCCCCGTTCCGCCCCGCCCGCGGCTCCCCCTCCTGGCCGCGCGGCGGGGCTTCCCCGTGCCCGGCACGACGTACGTCTCAGTCCAGGTCGACGGAGGCACGGAGCGGATCACGCAGATCCGTACCGTGCGAGAGCCACCGCTCCTGGAGTTCCTGCGCTCCCCGGACCCGCTTCCACGCGGCCTCGTTGTGCGTCATCGGCAGCAACGGCAGGAACCGCACCGGATCCATGGGGCCGACCGCCTCCGGACCGCCGTCCCGACCCGGGCCGCCGGGTGCGGGCTCATTCGGATCCAGGTCCTCGACCAGCCCGCCCGGCTCGGCGACCAGTACGGAGCTGAACGGCGCCCCGGGCCACAGCGGCTCACCGACGTCCAGCGAGGCGCCGGGCGCCACGATCAGCCCTTCGACCTGCGGGGAGGCCGCCAGCACGGCCAGCGGGCGCAGCACCTTGTCGGTGTCGGCGAGCCCCGCGCGCACGGAGAGGATCAGCTCGGCGCGCGGCCCCTTGACCGGGTCCGCGAGGGTCGCGGTCGGATCGGCCATCGGCTGCGCGGACATGCCGAGCGTGGCGTAACGCACGACGTCGCCGTCGACGAAACGGAGCACCTCGATGCGGTCCGTACCGAGAAACGTCACCGCGGCGCGCGCGTCCGGTTCGCCGAGGGCCGTCAGCAGCCGGGCCTCGACCAGAGCAAGAATTTCTCCCATCCCGCGAGCATAGGACGCGTATGGAACGGGCAAAGTAAGGGATTGACCCTCGGACGGCTGATAGTCTTGGCCGCTGGTCGGGGCAGCACGCAGAAGCGTCGCTCTCAGCCCCGACGACACGTCATCCCCCACGGGGGACCGGCCGGAGGAGGTGGGGCTGCCATGGATCGAAGTCGACCGTGCAGTACCAACCGCTCTTCCGCACCTCACCACACTTCGGTGATCTGAAGCCTTCTCGGTCAAGGCCCATGGCATTGCGCACGACGGAAGAGCACTTCCCTTTTGCCTGTCTGTAGCGACCGCCGTCATCGCGCCGCCGCGGTGCCGCCCGCTTTGCGGACGTGAGCACACGTCCCCATTCCGGGCTGTTCCACGTGCCCGACGACGGCCCTCCGTGAAGGAGCCAGCCATGTCGATGATCCGCGACCTGCGCGCCGCCGTGCGCCCGTCCCTGCGCAAGAGCAACGCCCTGCACAACAGTTACGACACCACCCGGGACCCGTCCGTCTCCAGCGCGGTGGTCGACTGCGCGGTCTACCGCGACGGACGACGCCTGGAGAGCGGCACCTGCCGCACGCCGCACGAGGCGATGCTCCAGGTGCGCGAGGAGGGCGGCTTCGCCTGGATCGGACTGCACGAGCCGACCGAGGAGGAATTCGCCGGGATCGCCCGGGAGTTCGGGCTCCACCCGCTCGCCGTCGAGGACGCGGTCCACGCCCACCAGCGACCGAAGCTGGAGCGGTACGACGACACGCTCTTCACCGTCTTCAAGACCATCCACTACGTCGAGCACACCGAGCTCACCGCGAGCAGCGAGGTCGTCGAGACCGGCGAGGTGATGTGCTTCACCGGCCGGGACTTCGTCATCACCGTGCGGCACGGCGGCCACGGCTCGCTGCGCGCGCTGCGGCACCGGCTGCAGGACGACCCCGAGCTGCTCGCCAAGGGGCCCTCCGCGGTCCTGCACTCCATCGCCGACCATGTCGTCGACGGCTACATCGCGGTGGCGGGCGCGGTCCAGGACGACATCGACGAGGTGGAGATCGAGGTCTTCTCCACCCCCGCGAAGGGCAGCCCGCGCGGCTCCGACGCCGGCCGGATCTACCAGCTCAAGCGTGAGGTCCTGGAATTCAAGCGGGCCGTTTCGCCGCTGCTGCGGCCGATGCAGCTGCTGAGCGAGCGGCCGATGCGGCTGATCGACCCCGACATCCAGAAGTACTTCCGTGACGTCGCCGACCACCTGGCGCGGGTGCACGAGGAAGTCATCGGCTTCGACGAACTGCTGAACTCGATCCTCCAGGCCAACCTGGCGCAGGCGACCGTCGCGCAGAACGAGGACATGCGCAAGATCACGTCCTGGGCGGCGATCGTCGCCGTACCGACGATGATCTGCGGTGTCTACGGCATGAACTTCAAGCACATGCCCGAGCTGGGCTGGAAGTACGGCTACCCGATGGTGCTGGGGGTCATCGGGGTGGTGTGCTTCTCCATCCACCGCACGCTCAAGCGCAACGGCTGGCTCTAATAGAGTTCGGGCATGACTGCTGCTGCCGCTGATGTGCCGCTGGGCCGGGCTCTCGTCGAGGAGGCCACCAAGAAGTCCGGCCTCATCTGGGTGCGGGGCACCGGGCCCGCGCGGGCGCTGTGGCACGTGTGGCACGAGGGCGCGGCGCATCTGGTCGGCGACGGCCCCGGCGAGCAGCCGCTCCCGGCCGGCCTCGTCGACGGTCGTGCCGCCGAGGTGACCGTGCGCAGCAAGGACAAGGGCGGCCGGCTGGTGGCCTGGACGGCCGCCGTGGCGGAGCTCGCACCGCACTCCGAGGAGTGGGAGGCCGCGGTCGCCGAACTCAAGGGCAAGCGGCTGAACGCGCCGGACGCCGAGCGGATGACGGAGCGGTGGGCGCGCGAGTGCCGGGTGCTGCGGCTGACGCCCGGCGCATTCCGCACGGAGCTTCCGGACGGCTCACTGGCCGCGGCGCCCCTGCCGACGCCCGCGACCACGCGACGACCGGTACCGGCCGGGCTGCCGCGGCTGCTGAAGCGGGGACGCAAGGGCTGACCCGGGTCCGGCGGGACCGGCACGGCGATCCGGATCCGGCGCGGCCGGGCGGGCCGGGCGTGGTGACCGGCACCGGGCGCGACCGGTTGGCCGGGCCGGAGCCGAGTTTCCTGATCCGCGCGGCCGGTTCAGTGCTGCTGTCCGTGCGGCCGGTTCGGGTGCCGCTCGGCCCGCCTCAGGACGACGTCTTGGGCAGCTGCTGCCCGTAGTCGACCGTGTCCTCCTTCGCCGGGGCCTGCAGCGGGAAGTCCTTGCCCCAGTCCGACAGCGTCACGATCCCCCCGCCGGCGGCGCGCGCGAACCGCAGCGGATACGGCGTGCCCTCCAGCGAGACGTCGAGCATGCCGCCCTCGCCCTTGCCGCCCGTGATCCGAATGGTCCGGGTCGGTCCGACCGTCCCGCGGTCGCCCTTGTCGAGGGTGCCGTGCAGCGTGAGCAACCCGTCGAGCAGGGTCTTCTTCTCCGTGAAGCCGCGCAGCTGCTTGTACGTGGGGTCGCCCTCGGGCACCTTCACGTATTTGTCCTGGAGCTTGTCCGCGGCGGCCCCGCCCGCGTGGGCGTCGGCGCCGGGCTTCTCGTCGTGGCTCCAGAAGCCCGAGTCCGCCTTGAGGTAGAGATCGTCACCGATCCGCAGCAGCTCGAAGGTGCTGTCCTTCGAGACGACGGAGCCGGTGCCGCCCCTCTCCCTGAGCCGCATGTCGAGCTGGTAGGTGCCGCCCTTGCTGACCAGCTTCCCGGCGAGGCGCACCGCGTCGGCCGAGGCCGCGGCGGTCTGCGCCTTCTTCTCGATCTGTACGGCGGTGAGTCTGCCGACCCCGTTGGTCCCCTTGTCCGGGTCCTCGCCCCCGCACGCCGTGAGGGCGGCGGTCAGTCCCGCGCAGAGCACAACGGCGAGGACGGTCCGGCGTCGGGCCCGGACGGGCGGAACGGAAGCGGTCACGGGCGCACTGCCTCTCATCTGCATGGCGGGGGTGGCAGACGGCAGCGTACCCGTGCCGTTCATGCCTTCCGGCAGGGAGCCGTACGGACGGGTCCACCGGGGCAACCCGGAGCGGTACGGGCTAGCCTGATCCCGTCATAACGGTTAATTAGCTGTCAAACAGACCGGACAGGGAAGTCGTACACGGAAGAAGGAGGCGCACCATGGCGGCAGGCGCCCCCCGGGTCTTCGTCTCGCATCTCGCCGGTGTGCCGGTCTTCGACCCCAACGGCGATCAGGTGGGCCGCGTCCGCGACCTGGTCGCGATGCTGCGGGTCGGCGGCCGGCCGCCCCGGCTGCTCGGCCTGGTCGTCGAGGTGCTCAGCCGCCGCCGGATCTTCCTCCCGATGATCCGGGTGACCGGGATCGAGTCCGGCCAGGTCATCACCACCGGCGTGGTCAACATGCGGCGCTTCGAACAGCGGCCCACCGAACGTCTGGTGCTCGGTGAGTTCCTCGACCGGCGCGTCCGTCTCGTGGAGACCGGCGAGGAGGTCACCGTCCTCGATGTCGCCATCCAGCAGCTTCCGGCCCGCCGCGACTGGGAGATCGACAAGTACTTCGTGCGCAAGGGCAAGGGCGGGGCATTGCGCCGCAAGGGCGAGACCCTGACGGTCGAGTGGTCGGCGGTCAGCGGTTTCTCGCTGGAGGAGCACGGGCAGGGCACCGAGTCCCTGGTCGCCACGTTCGAGCAGCTGCGCCCCACGGACGTCGCCAACGCGTTGCACCATCTGTCGCCCAAGCGACGGGCCGAGGTCGCCGCCGCGCTCGACGACGACCGGCTCGCCGACGTCCTGGAGGAACTGCCCGGGGACGACCAGGTGGAGATCATCGGCAAGCTCCAGGAGGAGCGCGCCGCCGATGTCCTGGAGGCCATGGACCCGGACGACGCGGCCGACCTGCTGTCCGAGCTGCCCGAGGAGGACAAGGAGCGGCTGCTGGCCCTGATGCGTCCGGACGACGCGGCCGATGTGCGGCGCCTCATGTCGTACGAGGAACGGACCGCGGGCGGCCTGATGACCACCGAGCCGATCGTCCTGCGCCCGGACGCGACCGTCGCCGACGCGCTCGCGCGGGTCCGGCAGGCGGACCTGTCCCCGGCGCTCGCCGCCCAGGTGTACGTGTGCCGCTCGCCGGACGAGACACCGACCGGCAAGTACCTGGGCACCGTGCACTTCCAGCGGCTGCTGCGCGATCCGCCGTACGCGCTGGTCAGCTCGATCGTCGACAGTGATCTCGTCCCCCTGGCGCCGGACACCCCACTGCCGGCCGTGACCAGCTATCTGGCGGCGTACAACCTGGTCTCGGTGCCGGTCGTGGACGAGAGGGGATCGCTGCTCGGCGCGGTGACCGTCGACGACGTCCTCGACCACCTGCTGCCGGAGGACTGGCGGGAGACGGACTTCCACGGTGAGGAGGAGATCGCCAGTGGCCGGTGAGGACCGGAAGGGGGTGCCGACGGGGGCCTCGGGCATCACGCGCCCGCCCCGTTCCCGGCTGGACCAGCCGAAGGCCCCCCGGCGTCGGCTGCTGCCCGAGTACGACCCCGAGTCGTTCGGCCGGCTCTCCGAACGGATCGCCCGGTTCCTGGGCACGTGGAGCTTCATCGCCTGGATGACGCTGGTCATCATCGTCTGGGTGGTGTGGAACGCCTTCGCGCCCATGGGGTGGCGGTTCGACGCGTACCCGTTCATCTTCCTGACGCTGATCCTGTCGCTCCAGGCCTCGTACGCCGCCCCGCTGATCCTGCTCGCGCAGAACCGGCAGGCCGACCGCGACCGGGTCACCTACGAGCAGGACCGCAAGCAGAACGAACGCTCCATCGCGGACACCGAGTACCTCACCCGCGAGATCGCGGCCCTGCGGATGGGCCTCGGAGAGGTCGCCACGCGCGACTGGATCCGCTCCGAGCTGGAGGACCTCATGAGGGACCTGGGGGACCGGCACGCGCCGCTCCCGGCCGAGAGCGACGAGGACCACTGATGGGGTTACTCGCGCGTAGCAGCGAGCGCCGCCCGCTCTCCCGCCGCCCGCACCACCCTTTCAAGGAGTGGCGCGCGCACCCGTACTATCAAGGTATGGCTACGGAAGACGCGGTGCTTGAGGCACTGGCGACAGTGAACGACCCGGAGATCCACCGCCCGATCACCGAACTCGGCATGGTGAAGTCGGTCGAGATCGGTGCTGACGGTGTGGTCGCTGTCACGGTCTATCTCACGGTCTCAGGCTGTCCGATGCGCGGGACGATCACCAAGAGCGTGACCGACGCGGTGGCGAAGGTCGAAGGCGTCACCCGCGTCGACGTCACGCTCGACGTGATGAGCGATGAACAGCGCAAGGAACTCGCGTCCTCGCTCCGCGGCGGTACGGCGGAGCGCGAGGTGCCGTTCGCCAAGCCCGGCTCGCTGACCCGGGTCTACGCGGTCGCGTCCGGCAAGGGCGGCGTCGGCAAGTCGTCGGTCACGGTGAACCTGGCGGCCGCGATGGCGGCCGACGGTCTCAAGGTCGGTGTCGTGGACGCGGACATCTACGGGCACAGCGTGCCCCGGATGCTCGGTGCGGACGGCAAGCCGACCCAGGTCGAGAACATGATCATGCCGCCGTCGGCGCACGGCGTGAAGGTCATCTCCATCGGCATGTTCACCCCGGGCAACGCCCCGGTGGTGTGGCGCGGACCGATGCTGCACCGGGCACTCCAGCAGTTCCTCGCCGATGTGTACTGGGGCGACCTGGACGTCCTGCTGCTCGACCTGCCGCCGGGCACCGGTGACATCGCGATCTCGGTGGCGCAGCTCGTGCCGAACGCCGAGATCCTGGTCGTCACGACCCCGCAGCAGGCGGCGGCCGAGGTGGCCGAGCGGGCCGGTTCGATCGCCGTGCAGACGCACCAGAAGATCGTCGGCGTCGTCGAGAACATGTCGGGGCTGCCCTGCCCGCACTGCGACGAGATGGTCGACGTGTTCGGCACCGGCGGTGGCCGGAAGGTCGCCGAGGGGCTGACGAGGACGACCGGCGCGGAGGTGCCGGTGCTCGGCTCCATCCCGATCGACGTACGGCTGCGCGAGGGCGGCGACGAGGGCAAGCCGGTCGTCCTGTCCGACCCCGACTCCCCGGCCGGCAAGGCGCTCCGCACCATCGCGGACAAGCTGGGAGGCCGTCAGCGCGGCCTGTCCGGCATGTCGCTGGGGATCACCCCGCGCAACAAGTTCTGAGCCGCGCAGCGGGCTGCGAGGGGCGGCCGACCCGGACCGGTCACCGCCCCACCGCCCGGCCCTACGCGTACGCCGTGATGTCGCCGATCACCGAGAATCCCAGCCCGTACGCGCTCATCCCCCGCCCGTACGCCCCGATGTGCACCCCGCCGCGCGCCGACCCCGCGAGCACCCAGCCGAACTCGGACTCGCGGTAGTGGAACGGCACGGGGACGCCGTCCACCGGCAGCGACAGCACCGACCACGCGGGGCCGTCCAGATCGTCGGCGAGCTCGAACGCCGTCTCCGTCTGCTGGTCCAGCCAGTCGTCACGCAGCGAGTGATCCATCTGCGGAGGCCATGTGCAGGCCAGCAGACCGGACCCGGCCAGCCAGGCCGCGGAGGAGACCGTGGTCGCGTCCAGCACCCCCGTACCGTCCCCGCTGTGCCGCACCGGGCTGCTGGCCACCGTCACGACGACGGCGAATCGTTGCCTCTCGGCACCCCCCTCGGCCCGTACCGACGGCTCGTCACCGTGCCCGACGGAGCCGTGCTGCACCGTGCCGTCCGCGGCGGTGCCCACCTGCATCAGCCGACGCGGGCCGGTGAATGCCTCGTCCAGTGCGTACCAGGGAAACGGAGCAGCCAGAAATCCGTCGACAGTACGCCGGGCCGCCGGCTTCCCCTCCGCGGTGGCTGTGTCCGGCGCGCCTTCCGCGCCCACCCGACTGGTCGTCTCCATCTGCCCGGCCGCCTCCTCGATCCCTGAGGTCCGGAGCGGCCCGCCCCCCACGGGCGTCCTCACAACCGGACAGATGGAGAATAGCCATACCGTCCGGACGAGTCGGGATTGACCGCGGTCAGGTGGCGTCGGCGTCGAACGGCGGGCGGTCGTCCTTCGCGGGCTGTTCACGCTTCTTGAGCAGGTCCGGAGTCCCGGCGGAGCCGTTGGCGGCGGTGCTCGCCGAGCTCGCCGAGCCGCTCGACACGCCGCTGCGGGAGTCCGCGGACTCCACGGCGGCGCTTTCCCTGCCGTTCACCGCGTCGGTGACCTCTGCCAGGTCCTTGCGCAGGTCGAAGCTCTCGCGGATCTCCTTCAGCCCCAGGTCGTCGCCGCCGTCCATGAGCTGCTTGCGGACGAACGTCTTGGGGTTGAGGTCCTCGAACTCGAAGTCCTTGAACTCCGGGCCGAGCTCCGTACGGATGTCCTCCTTGGCGCTCTCGGAGAACTCGCGGATCTTACGGATGAAGCGCGAGGCGTCCTGGATGACCTTGGGCAGCTTGTCCGGGCCGAAGATCAGTACGCCCAGGACCGCGAGCGTCACCAGCTCCAGTGGGCCTATGTCATTGAACACCCTGTTGCTCCTCGTGTTCTCCGCGACCAGGTCGGTTGTGGTCCGGACCCGGCCCACGGTACCGGTCGAAACTACCCGCGCGGTAGCGTCCCGTGGCCGTCACGTGCCGGTTGCGGAGCCGAGCGTCAAAGAGATGGACAGGTCTTTACCACCACGGGTCAAGGTGAGGTCCAGACGGTCGCCGGGCCGGTGGGCGCGGATCTTCACGATCAGCTCCTCGCCGCTGTGCACCCGCTGGCCGTCGACCGCGGTGATGACGTCCCCCGGCTTGATCCCGGCTCTGGCCCCGGGCCCGTCGGGCGCCACCGCGGACTTGCCCGCAGCGCCCTTCGCGCCGACCTTGGCACCGTCGCCGGTGTACTTCATGTCCAATGTGACGCCGATCACCGGGTGGGTGGCCTTTCCGGTGTTGATCAGCTCCTCGGCGACGCGCTTGCCCTGGTTGATCGGAATGGCGAAGCCGAGACCGATGGACCCGGCCTGCCCGCCCTCGGTGCTCGATCCGTTGTCGGCGGCGCGGATGGCGCTGTTGATGCCTATGACATGGGCGTCGGTGTCGACGAGCGGGCCCCCGGAGTTGCCCGGGTTGATCGGGGCATCGGTCTGCAGCGCGTCGACATAGCTGATGTCGCTGCCGTCGCCCTTCTCGCCGCCCGCGGTGATCGGCCGGTCCTTGGCGCTGATGATGCCGGAGGTCACCGTGTTGGACAGGTCGAAGGGGGCACCGATGGCCACCACCGGGTCACCGACCTGCACATTGTCGGAGTTGCCCAGCGGCAGCGGCTTGAGGCCGGAGACGCCGGTGACCTTGACGACGGCGAGGTCGTAGCCGCTGTCCTTGCCGACGACCTCGGCGCGCGCGGTCTCACCGCCGCTGAACGTCACGGTGATCTCGCCGGAGGACCCGGCGGGGGCGACGACATGGTTGTTGGTGAGGATGTGGCCGCGGTTGTCGAGAACGAATCCGGTGCCGGTGCCGGACTCGGTCGTGCCGCTGACGTGGAGGGTCACCACGCTGGGCAGGGCGCTGGCGGCGATGCCCGCGACGCTGTCGGGGGCGCGGCCGCCGCTGTTCCGGCCGGCCTGCGGGAGCTCGACCCGGGTGAGACCGCCGTTGCGCTCGATGTAGGAGCCGATGCCGCCGCCGATGCCGCCGGCCACCAGCGCGAGCAGCACCGCACCGATGAGGAGGGAACCGCGGCGGCTCTTCTTCCGGCCGTTGCCTGCCCCGAGCGGCGGACCCGGATCGGTCAGCGGCTGCCGGGGCGCACCCCAGGGGTCGTACTGGAGCCACTGCGTCGACTGGGGCTGCTGGGGCTGGAGCACGGGCTGCGCACCCAATGGGTGCTGCGCCGGTGAGTGCTGCGGCGGGGGTGTGAAACCCGGGGCCGCGGTGCCGGCGTCGGGGACGCCCGCCCCGTTCGTCGCGGCGTACTGCGGGGGTACGGGGGTGCCGTGCGCCGGGGTCGGGACCGGTCGCTGCACGGGCGGTGCGGGCGCCCAGGGGCCGGGTCCGCCGTACGGCGGGGTGCTGTACTCATCGGGCTCGTGCAGGGGCGCGGGCCGCGCGGCCGGTACGGATGCCACGGGCTCCACCGCCGGGGGCCGCACCACCGGTTCGGCCGCCGGCGGCTGGAGCGGCGCGTCGGGCGCGGCCGCCCGTGTCCCGCCCGCCGGGTCCGTCACATCAGCCGTGGGCAACGCGTCCTCGACGGGGGACGGCTCGTCCGGCGCTGTGCGGGCGGTACGTCCCGGCGCGGGCCGGCTCCACCACTTCGCCTTCGACCCGGTGGACTTCCCGTCTTCCATGCTCTCCCCGCAACTGCCGCGACTGGCCTCTGCACGCCCCGGAAAGGGCGTGCCTCCCGGAATTCCTCCCGGAATTCAACCAGGTTTGCGAAGGTCTGCGCAGACCTTGGTCAGCGCCGGGAGGAAAGCGGTAGTCCGCGATCGGCGGGGGTGGGGAGAGCGGAGGCCGACGGAGGCGTCCAGGACGGCTGCACGGAGGGCGACGGGGGTGACGGGGTCGGCGGGGCGAGTGTTCCGAGCACTCGGGCGAAGAGCGGGGAGGTGCCGGTCGGACGTATCAGCGGTGGCGCGGACATATTGGTCAGGACCGGAACCGCGAAGGTGCTCTCCGTGAGGTTTCCGGAAGTGAGCAGCGCGGGGCCGGCGGAGAGCGCGGCCGGTGTGGCCTCCGGCACGGGCGGCGGTCCGGCGGCGGCGATCGAGCGGTCGCCCGCCTCCGTCGCGGCGAGCGTGCTCTGGCCACCACCGCCGCGACGGCTCGCGGGGCCGGTGTTCTCACCTCGGGAAGCCGTGTCGAGCGGGGTCACCGTGTTTCCGGTGCCCGCGGCCCGCATCGGGGTGCTGGAACCCGCGCCCGTCTGCAGGGCTCCGCCCAGCGCGATGGCCGCCAGCGACACGGCGCCGGCGGCTGCGAAGGCGAATCTCCGGCCGCGCCACGGCGAACGGTCCCCCTCGCGGCCCACCTCATGGATCCGGAAGCCCGGACGGGAGGAACCACCCGGCAGTACGGCGGTCGATCCGTGCGGATCCGGGAGGAAGCCGAAACCGCCCAGGGGCGAATCACCCGGCGACTCCGTGCGGCTGCCGGGCGGCTGGATCACGGGGAAGAGCCCGTCGGCGAAGCGCCCGGAGCCGAATGGTCTTCCCTGGCGGTCGTCGTCACCCCCCGGTCCCCCGGGAAGGCCCTGCAGCCGGGCGAGGAACCCCTCGGACGGCGAAGGCGGGGCGGACTGAGCGAAGACGCTCTTCAGGCGCCGCTGGGCGGCAGCCTCGGCCTTGCACTTGGCACAGGTCGCGAGATGCGCGAGCACGCGCTCGCGGGCGTCATGTTTCAGTTCGCCGTCGACAAGCGCGGCGAGTCGGTCCCCCAGGTGCTGCTCCGCAGGGGTCGGACTTGTGCCACTCACGCCGTTCCGCCCTCCCCTGCCAGGATCGCGCCCGCCAGCGAGCGCTGCTCGGCACGGGCCTCGGGCGAACGGTGCCGCAGCGCCTTGCGCAGGTGCGAGCGACCGCGGTGGATGCGGCTGCGCACGGTACCGAGCTTCACGCCCAGCGTCGCGGCGATCTCCTCGTACGAGAGGCCCTCGATGTCACAGAGCACGACGGCGGCACGGAATTCGGGCGCGAGGGTGTCCAGCGCCTGCTGGACGTCCGCGTCGAAGTGGGTGTCGTTGAAGACCTGCTGCGGGGACGGCTCACGGCTCGGCAGCCGCTCGGCGGCGTCGTCGCCGAGGGAGTCGAAGCGGATCCGCTGCTTACGGCGGACCATGTCCAGGAACAGATTGGTCGTGATGCGGTGCAGCCAGCCCTCGAAGGTGCCCGGCGTATAGGTCGACAGCGACCTGAACACGCGGACGAAGACCTCCTGGGTGAGATCCTCCGCGTCGTGCTGATTGCCCGTCAGCCTGTAGGCAAGGCGGTAGACACGGCCGCTGTGCGTGCTGACGATCTCTTCCCATGAGGGTGGCGTCCACGCCTGGGAATCCGCATCCGAGGCGAACGTCGCGGTCGTTGCGGAGTCGTTGGAAGAACGGTCAGCAATGTTGGTCACGGATTTCGGCTCACCCGCCGACCTGAGGAAGCGCCGTAGCACTCCTCCCCGATCCACAGGCGCAGCCGCACCTCCCCTATCGGCTCTGGTGGTGTCCAGTGGAGTCCCTACCATAGCCACCTCGCCCGTTAGCTCCGGATAAGCCTTTTTCCTGCTGGGGCCGGGGATCGCCCCGGGTACCGTCGGCCCATGGCTCCGGACCCGATCCGCGGGCCGATTCCATGCGCTTTCCCCTGCTCCTGCACAACGCCTGGTCCCATCAGCGGGTTCCCGGGTGCAGCGGATACAGTCACCGTTGCGCCAACTACGGGGACAGGAGAGGGTCATTACCGCCAACCGGCAGACGAGCTGGGCGTTCGCCGACGCCTTTGTCGCCGAGGACGAAGCATTGCGCTGGGCCAGGGACCGGGCCCGGGAGGCAGGGCTTCGCTCGGTGTCGCCAGGTACCGGCGCCGCGCTGCGCTTGCTCGCTGCCACGACGGACGCCAAAGCGGTGGCCGAGATCGGCACCGGGACGGGCGTGTCCGGACTCTATCTGCTGCACGGCATGCGGCCCGACGGGGTGCTGACCACGGTCGATCCGGAGCCCGAGCGCCAGCAGTTCGCCCGTCAGGCGTTCCGGGCCGCGGGGTTCGCCACCAACCGGGCCCGCTTCATTCCCGGCCGCGCCCTGGACGTACTGCCACGGCTCGCGGACGGCGGGTACGACCTGGTGTTCTGCGACGGCGACCGGCTGGAGAGCCTCGACTGTCTCGCTGAATCGTTGCGCCTGCTCCGGCCGGGCGGCCTGGTCTGTTTCGAGGGCGTGTTCGCCGACGGCCGTACGGTCGATTCCGCGGCACAGCCGGCGGAGGTGCTGCGGCTGCGGGAGTTGCTGCGCGCGGTGCGGGAGAGCCAGGAGCTGATGGCGACACTGCTGCCGGTGGGGGACGGGCTGCTGTGCGCGGTGCGGCGGGGCTGAGGCGATGGCGGCGCGGAGCGGGGCACGGCCCCCGTCCCGTGCCCGGGGCGTCCGGGCGCGTCCTCCGTCGCCGGACCGGTCCGCTCGCGCCGCGATGGTTCCGACCGCCGGACGGGCCCTGCCACGTCGGGCGTGAACGCATCACTGCCCCGGCACGGACACCGTGCCGGGGCAGTGATGAAGTGTGGGCGCCTCTGCTCAGCCGACGACCTTCTTGAGGGCGTCGCCGAGTGCATCGGCCTCGTCCGGGGTCAGCTCCACGACAAGCCGACCGCCGCCTTCGAGCGGAACGCGCATGACAATGCCCCGCCCCTCCTTTGTCACCTCGAGCGGGCCGTCGCCCGTCCGCGGCTTCATGGCCGCCATGCTCGTTCCCCTTCCTGAAACCAGCTCATCGCAACCGGCGGCCCCATGACAGGCGCTGTGTCACCGGCATCGAACACATTGCTTCCAGGCCATTATCCCGCATCACAGACCCCGATGACCAACATCGGTCTGCATCGCTTGAGCAACGCGCTTTCTCAAAACCACCCAATTCGGCGATCCAGCTGCGATACTCCGTCCCCTTCACCCCTCCATCGGGGCGCAATTGTTAGACGCAGGTCACATGTTCGCTCGCGCCCGAGTCGGCCATGCTTGCGTGGACAGGCATTGCCCGAGGCGCAGAGGGGACAGCGAAATGGCCGACCGGATGGCGGACAGCGTGCTCTACGAGGTGGGCGAGGGGCTCGCGACGATCACGATCAACCGTCCCGACGCGATGAACGCCATGAACACCGCGGCCAAGGTGGCGCTCCGTGACGCGCTGCGGTCCGCGGCCGCCGACCCCGACGTTCGGGCCGTTCTGCTCACCGCGACGGGGCGTGCCTTCTGTGTCGGCCAGGACCTGAAGGAGCACATCGGCAAGCTCGACGAAGCCCGCGAGTCCGGCGGCGGCAATGCGCTGAGCACCGTGCAGGAGCACTACAACCCGATCGTGCGGGCCATCACCGGGATGCCCAAGCCGGTGGTCGCCGGGGTGAACGGTGTCGCGGCCGGGGCCGGTTTCGGGTTCGCGCTCGCCTGCGACTACCGGGTGGTCGCCGACACCGCCTCGTTCAACACGTCCTTCGCCGGGGTGGCCCTCACCGCCGACTCGGGCGTCTCCTGGACGCTGCCCCGGCTGATCGGACAGAGCCGCGCCGCGGACCTGCTGTTCTTCCCGCGCTCGATCTCCGCGAAGGAAGCCCACGAGCTGGGCATCGTCAACAAGCTGGTGCCCGCCGCCGAGCTGGCCGCCGAGGCGACGGCCGTGGCGCGCGCCCTGGCGTCCGGTCCCACGGTGGCGTACGCCTCGCTCAAGGAGTCCCTGGCCCACGGCACCACTCACACGCTGAGCGAGGCGCTGGAGAAGGAGGACGAGCTCCAGACGAGGGCGGGCGCCTCCGAGGACCACGCGACCGCGGTACGGGCGTTCCTGAACAAGGAGAAGCCGAAGTACCTCGGCCGGTAGCCACGGGGGCCGGTCCGGCCCCGGACGAGTCCTACGCCCCGGCTCCGCGCGCCACGCAGTCGGCCAGGTGGTCGTCGACCAGGCCGCAGGCCTGCATCAGGGCGTAGGCCGTCGTGGGTCCGACGAAGCGCAGGCCGCGCTTCTTGAGGTCCTTGGCCAGCGCCGTGGACTCCGGGGTGACAGCGGGCACGTCTTCGACGGTGCGCGGGGCCGGGCGGGCGGCCGGATCGGGGGCGTGGGACCAGATCAGCTCGTCCAGCTCACCGGCGCGCCAGTCGGCCAGCACCTTGGCGTTGGCAAGGGTCGCCTCGATCTTCGCCCGGTTGCGGATGATCCCGGCGTCGGCGAGGAGCCGCTCCTTGTCGGCGTCGGTGAACTCCGCCACCGCGGCGATCTTGAACCCCGCGAAGGCGGAGCGGAAGCCCTCCCGGCGACGCAGGATCGTCAGCCAGGAAAGACC
Source organism: Streptomyces sp. NPDC093149 (assembly GCF_044754145.1). NCBI lineage: Bacteria > Bacillati > Actinomycetota > Actinomycetes > Kitasatosporales > Streptomycetaceae > Streptomyces > Streptomyces sp. NPDC093149. The sequence goes on along the minus strand of NZ_JBIVON010000001.1, from coordinate 1,024,967 downwards.
GGACTGGAACGCCTCCAGACAGAGCCGTTCGAACAGGGCGTCGTCACCGTGGACGGGGCGGCCCCATTCGGTGTCGTGATACGTGAGGTAGTCCTCGGTGGAGAGCCCCCACGGGCAGCGCAGGCCGCCGTCCGGGGCCGCTTCCGGGCCGCCGCTCATCGCCGGGGCTCCTCTCCGTGCTCGTCGGGCCGTCGGGCGTCCTGCCCCGGATCCCGCCCCGGGTCCTGCCGAGGCTGCCGGAGGGGGGCTTCCCACGGTGCTCGCTCACGGTCCTCCGGTGGCTCCCACGCCGGCTGTGGCCGGCCCTCCGGCCGTTTGAGCAGATCCGGGCCGCCGACCGCGGTCGCCTGCGCCCCGGCCAGTGCCGACTCCAGCTCCGCGATCCGCGCGTCCCGCTCGGCAAGCTCCGCACCGAGCCGGTCGAGTGCCTCGTCGACATCCGTCATGCGGTAACCGCGCAAGGCCACCGGCAACCGCAGAGCCTCGACGTCCGCGCGGCCCACCGGTCGCGTCGCGGGCAACGGGTCGGTCAGTTGCTCGGGCGCCACGTCCTGCAGGACGGCGCTCTTCCCTCCGCCGACCACCGCGAGGGTGACCGCGGCCACGACCACCACCATCGCCAGCAGCAAGAACCAGAACACGCGCATCTCCCCGGGAGCGGAAACCTGTCCGGGTCCGATCGTGCCATGCGGTACTGACAGCCACGGCCTCCCGGGGGACAGGCAGTGGATCGCGAGCGACGTCGCGCGGCTCGGACGGCGGGCGGAGGAGGGAGCCGGATGGGGTCTCCCCTGCTCGAACGCAGCTGAGAGCTCGGGGAAGGAACGTCGGCGACCGACGCCAACGCCGGAGGCGGAGGCGGAGGTCCCGGACGCCGCGACGCCGCTGCCGATCGTGGGCGGGGCCGTTAGGGTCGCAGGCGACCCATGGGGCGATCTACCAGAGGAGAAACACGGGATGCGAAGCGGTGCGCTCAGGCTGGGCCGACGTGAATTCGGTGCGCACGAGCCGGTGATCATGGCGATCGTGAACCGTACCCCGGACTCCTTCTACGACCAGGGCGCGACGTTCCGGGACGAGCCGGCGCTCGCCCGGGTCGAGCAGGCCGTCGCGGACGGCGCGGCGATCGTCGACATCGGGGGCGTGAAGGCGGGCCCCGGCGAAGAGGTGACCGCCGAGGAGGAGGCCCGTCGCACGGTGGGGTTCGTCGCCGAGGTGCGGCGCCGCCACCCGGACGTCGTGATCAGTGTCGACACCTGGCGCCACGACGTCGGCGAGGCGGTCTGCGAGGCCGGGGCGGATGTGCTGAACGACGCGTGGGGAGGCGTCGACCCGAAGCTCGCGGAGGTCGCCGCGCGGTACGGCGCCGGTCTGGTGTGCACGCACGCGGGCGGCGCCGAGCCGCGGACCCGGCCGCACCGGATCGCCTACGACGACGTGATGGCGGACATCCTGCGGGTGACGGTGGGACTGGCCGAGCGGGCGGTCGAGCTGGGCGTGCGGCCGGACGGCATCATGATCGACCCCGGTCATGACTTCGGGAAGAACACCCGGCACTCGCTGGAGGCGACGCGTCGGCTCGGCGAGATGACCGAGACCGGGTGGCCGGTCCTCGTCTCGCTGTCCAACAAGGACTTCGTCGGCGAGACGCTCGACCGGCCGGTGAAGGAACGGGTGATCGGGACACTGGCGACGACGGCCGTCTCCGCATGGCTGGGGGCACAGGTGTACCGGGTGCACGAGGTGGCGGAGACGCGGCAGGTGCTGGACATGGTGGCCTCCATCGCGGGGCACCGGGAACCGGCGGTCGCCCGGCGAGGGCTCGCCTGACGGCCTCGCCCGTGATGGGCAGTGGGAGAAGGAGCGGCGTCCGGGGCCTTCGGATCCGAGGCGGAGGAGGGAGTCGGATGGGGTCTTTCCTGCTCGAACGCAGCCGAGAGCTCGGGGAAGGAGCGTCGGCGACCGACGACAACGCCGGAGGGGGAGGCCCCGGGCACCGCGACGCCGCTGCCGATCGTGGGCGAGACCGTAAGGGCTGTCCCGTAACCCCTGGCGGGCGCGCGCTGCTCCACCAGGGATGACGGGACACCCCTCAGCCGGGACGCGGGGCGGCGGTACAGCGCGGGCGGCCGCCCGGAGAGGGCCGGCACCCGCACCCCTGCCCGTGACCGGGAGGCCGCCGGGCAGGACGACGAAGCCCCGGGCGTACTTCACGACCACCGTCTTGCGGACGAAGAAGCAGCGGAAGTCGACCCCGATGCCGACGTGCGGGTTGATCGCCGCGGAGGCCCGGACTACCGGCCGACCTCCTTCGTCACGAGGTCGACCGCCTCCTCCACGTCGTCCGTGACGTGGAACAGCAGCAGGTCGTGCTCGGACGCCTTGCCCTGCGCCACCACCGTGTCCCGCAGCCAGTCCACCAGCCCGCTCCAGTACGCCGTGCCGAACAGCACGATCGGGAAGCGGGTGACCTTGCCCGTCTGGACGAGGGTGAGGGCCTCGAAGAGCTCGTCCAGCGTGCCGAGGCCGCCGGGCAGGACGACGAAGCCCTGGGCGTACTTCACGAACATCGTCTTGCGGACGAAGAAGTAGCGGAAGTTGACCCCGATGTCGACGTGCGGGTTGAGACCCGACTCGAAGGGCAGCTCGATGCCGAGCCCGACCGAGACGCCCTTCGCCTCACGCGCCCCCTTGTTCGCCGCCTCCATGGCCCCGGGCCCGCCCCCGGTGATCACCGCGAAGCCGGCTTCCACCAGGGCCTTGCCGATGCGTACTCCCGCCTCGTAGTCCGGCCCGCCGGCCTTGCTGCGGGCCGAGCCGAAGACGCTGATGGCGCTCGGCAGCTCGGCGAGGGCGCCGAATCCCTCGACGAACTCCGACTGGATGCGCATCACCCGCCATGGGTCGGTGTGCACCCACTCGGAGTCGCCCTCGGTGTCCAGCAGCCGCTGATCGGTGGTGCCGGGCTGTACCTGTTCCCTGCGGCGCAGTACCGGTCCGAGCCGCTGCTCCTCGGGGACGTGCGCTCCCTCGGGGTTGCCCATGATCCGCTCCCTCCGACGACGATCGACGGCCACCGGCGGTGACCATCCGTGTCAGGTCAGGGTAGATCCACGGAGGTTACGGACAGGCGAATGCCGTGGGTCAGCCGGTGAGCCAGGCGCGGAGCCGCTCCTCGCAGTGGGTGATCCGTTCGACCACCACGTGCTCGTCGCGCTTGTGCGCGAAGAGCGGGTCGCCGGGGCCGTAGTTCACCGCCGGGACGCCGAGAGAGCCGAAACGGGAGACGTCGGTCCAGCCGAACTTGGGCCGGGCGGTACCGCCGACCGCCGCCATGAACGCCTCGGCCGCCGGGTGGGAGAGGCCGGGCATGGCCGCTCCCGAGTGGTCGTCGACGGTGAATTCGACGACGCCGCAGTCCGCGAAGACCTCGTGGACGTGGGCCAGCGCCTCCTCGGCGGTGCGGTCGGGGGCGTACCGGTAGTTCACGACGACGGTGCAGGCATCGGGGATGACGTTGTTGGCGACGCCGCCCTCGATCCGGACCGCGTTCAGGCCCTCGTGGTACTCCAGCCCGTCGATGACCGGGCGGCGCGGTTCGTACGCGGCGAGCCGGGCCAGGACCGGAGCGGCGGCGTGGATGGCGTTGGAGCCCATCCAGCCGCGCGCGGAGTGGGCCCGCTCCCCCTCCATGCGCAGGAAGACCCGCAGGGTGCCCTGGCAGCCGCCCTCGACCTCGGCGTCGGAGCCCTCCAACAGGACCGCGAAGTCGCCCGCCAGCCAGTCGGGGTGGGCGTCGGCGATGTGGCCGAGCCCGTTGAGGTGCGCGGCGACCTCCTCGTTGTCGTAGAAGACGAAGGTGAGGTCGCGGTTGGGTTCGGGCACGGTCGCGGCGATCCGCAGCTGGACGGCGACGCCCGACTTCATGTCGGAGGTGCCGCAGCCCCACAGCACGCCGTCGTCGTCGAGCCGCGACGGGACGTTGTCGGCGATCGGCACGGTGTCGATGTGCCCGGCGAGCACGACCCGCTCGGCCCGGCCCAGGTTCGTCCGGGCCACGACGTTGTTGCCGTGCCGGTCGACGGTCAGATGCGGCAGGGTGCTCAGCGCCGATTCGATCGCGTCGGCGAGCTCCTTCTCCTGGCCGCTGACCGAGGGGAAGTCGACGAGCCGGGCGGTCAGCGCCGGGCCGTCCAGGGTGAGGTCAAGCGTGCTTTCGGGCATGAACCGACCCTAATGGAAGGGGAACGGACCGGCGGGAACGGGCCGGAGGGACGGGGCCCTCGGCCCCTGCGGAGCACTCCAGTACGGTGGCCCCGTGCCCCGGACCGTCTCCCCCACCCGCCGACACACCAGCCGCAGCCGCCTCTCCCGTATCGCGGCCGCTTTCGTCGTGCTCGCCGCCCTCGGCGGCTATCTGACCGTGCAGTACATATCCGGCACCATGGTCCTCGAAGGGTGCACCGTGGAATCCGCCGACGGTTCGGCCGGCAAGGGCCGCACCTACCGGATGAGCCCGGAGCAGGCCTCGAACGCCGCGACGATCTCCGCGGTCGGCACCTCGCGCGGGATGCCGGAGCGAGCGGTGACGATCGCGCTGGCGACCGCGTTGCAGGAGTCCGGGCTGCGCAACATCGAGCACGGCGACCGGGATTCGCTGGGCCTGTTCCAGCAGCGCCCCTCGCAGGGCTGGGGCACCGGGAAGCAGATCCTCGACCCGGTCTACTCCTCGGGGGAGTTCTACCGGCATCTGGCCGAGGTCCCCGGCTATTCGCGGCTGCCGCTGACGGTCGCCGCGCAGCGGGTCCAGCGCAGCGGCTACCCGCAGGCGTACGCGAAGCACGAGCCGGACGCGGCCTTGCTGGCGGCGGCGCTGACCGGCCGCACCCCCGCCGCGCTGAACTGCGCGCCGCCGCGGGCCACGGCCGCGACGGCCGATGCGGCCAAGGTGCGGGCGGAGCTGGTACGCGCGTTCGGCAAGGACGTGCTCCCCGCGCAGGCACCGTCGACGAAGGACGGGAAGGGCGCGGCCGGTACGGCGGCGACGAGCACGGTCTCGGTGCCGGTGCGGGCGTCCCGCGCCTCGGGGACGAAGGACCCGGCGCGGCGCGGCTGGGAGCTCGCGCACTGGGCGGTCGCACAGTCCGAGGCGCTCCGCCTGGACGAGGTCGCGTACGCGGGCCGGGTGTGGGAGGCCGGGTCGGGCTGGCGGACGGACCGTACGGAATCGGGCACCGACGAGGTCCGCATACGGCTCGCACACCAGTAGGGGCGTTCCCCCTCAGGCGTCGTCCGGACGCTCCGGGACGGCCCGTCGCCCGGCGCCCTCACCGCCCCTCCCCCACCCCCGGATTCTCTTGAGGACAAAGGGAAGCGACGGTTCATCGGGCCGTTCGGGAATGCGGCGTCTGCCCCGATTCATCCGTTGCGGATTATGTGACGCATTGCCGACTCTTTGCCTCGCCCCACCGCAACCTCCCCCACCCTTTCGACGGTTGTCATTGCGTCCGGTCAACGGACCGACCGATTCCTCATCCCGTCGAAGGAGCATCATGTCCCTCCCCCTGACCCGCCGGATCGCCCGTGCCGCGCTGCTGATCGCCGCGGGTGCGGCCCCCGTGGTCGGTGCGGCCGGATCCGCAGGTGCCGCGGCGCTCCCGCAGACCCCGGAGCTCGGCGGTCTGACCACCGTCGACGGCGCCGGCCTCGGCAAGACGGTCGACGGCACGTCCCAGCAGGGCACCAAGGCGGCGGGCGAGACCGGCGGCAAGATCGTCGGTACGACCCTCCCGGCCGCGGGCAAGACCGTCGGCAAGGCCGGCTCCCAGGCGGCCCCCGCCGTCCAGAACGCCACCGGGGGTGCGGCGGGCAGCGCCGGCGAGGTCCTCGGCGGCGCCACCGGTGCCGCGACCCGGGGCGGTCTGCCCACGAACGGCCTGCCGGTCGGCTGACCCGATCCGTCGGCACGACATCCGCGCGGGGCCCCGGGAGTGCGCACTCCCGGGGCCCCGCGCGGATGATCGCCGGACTGTCAGGCCAGCCGCTTGACCGCGGCGGCCACCCGCTCGTCCGTCGCGGTGAACGCCACGCGTACGAAGCGGTCACCGGCCGGCCCGTAGAAGTCGCCGGGCGCCACCAGAATGCCGAGTTCCGCGAGGTACGCCACGGTCTCCCAGCACGGCTCGTCCCGGGTCGCCCACAGGTAGAGGCTCGCCTCGCTGTGCTCGACGCGGAAGCCGTGGGCCTCCAGCGCCGTGCGCAGGGCCGCGCGCCGCTCCGCGTACCGGGTCCGCTGCTCGGCGACGTGCTCGTCGTCGCCGAGCGCCACGACCGTCGCCGCCTGGACCGGGGCCGGCGTCATCATTCCGCCGTGCTTGCGGATCAGCAGGAGCTCGCCGAGCACGGCCGCGTCCCCCGCGATGAAGGCCGCGCGGTACCCGGCCAGGTTGGACCGCTTGGAGAGCGAGTGGACGGCGACGATGCCCTCGTACGTGCCACCGCAGACGTCGGGGTGCAGTACGGAGACGGGTTCGGCCTCCCAGCCCAGTTCCAGGTAGCACTCGTCGCTGAAGACCAGCACGTCGTGCTCGCGTGCCCAGGCGACGATCCGGGTCAGCTCGTCCTTGGCCAGGACGCGGCCGGTCGGGTTGGACGGCGAGTTGAGCCAGAGCAGCTTCAGGCCGGCCGGGTCGAGCTCGGTCGGGTCGTCGTAGACCACGGGCTCGGCGCCGCAGAGCCGGGCACCCACCTCGTACGTCGGGTAGGCCAGGCGCGGATACGCCACCTTGTCGCCCGCGCCGAGACCGAGCTGGGTCGGCAGCCAGGCCACCAGCTCCTTGGAGCCGACGACCGGCAGGACGTTCTCGTGCCCCACGGAGACCGCGCCGAGCCGCCGCTCCACCCAGCCCGTGATCGCGTCACGCAGTTCGGCGGTCCCCCACACCGTCGGATAGCCGGGGCTGTCCGCCGCGGCGACGAGCGCCCGCCGGATCAGCTCGGGCACCGGGTCGACGGGCGTGCCGACGGAGAGGTCCACGATGCCGTCCGGGTGGGCGGCGGCCGTCGACTTGTAGGGCGCGAGCTTGTCCCAGGGGAAGACCGGGAGACGGGAGGAGACTGCGGACACGGATCTCTGCTTTCTCGTACGGGGGGTTACGGCCTGGTGCACGATGGCGAGCGGGCTCCCGGCGTCATGCGGCTCGCCTCCGGCGTTGTCGTCGGTCGACGACGCTCCGCGTCGCCTCCCTCCGCCTCGGATCCGAAGCCGCGTGAGGCCGCTCGCCGAAGCCGCGTGATGCCGCTCGCCGATCCGCTCTCCATCGTGCACCAGACCGTTGCTCGGGCCGCTCGGCCGTGGAAACGCCTCGGTCCCGCACGGTGACGAGCCGTACGGGACCGGGGCGACCCACGCGCCTGCCGCTGACTACTGGTTCTGCGGCGGCAGCGCGGCGATGAACGCGTGGTCGCGTTCGATCAGGCCCAGCTTGGAGGCACCACCGGGCGACCCGAGGTCGTCGAAGAACTCGACGTTCGCCTTGTAGTAGTCCTTCCACTCCTCCGGGGTGTCGTCCTCGTAGAAGATCGCCTCGACCGGGCACACCGGCTCACAGGCTCCACAGTCGACGCATTCGTCCGGGTGGATGTACAAGGACCGCTGGCCCTCGTAGATGCAGTCGACGGGGCACTCTTCGATGCAGGCCTTGTCCTTCACGTCGACACAAGGCTGCGCGATGACGTAGGTCACGCTGTCGTTCCTCCTCGGTAGGGCGTTGGCTCTCGCGCGGGAGCGCGGCGTCGTCGATGCCCGCCCCTAGTATCTCCGTTCCCGGGCACGAACCGAACAGGAGGGGCTGAGAGAGCTGTGGAATTCACCATCGGCGGACAACTCGAAGTCCGAATTACACCGGCTGACGTGGGCAAACGTGTATCAGTCCGGCGCGTGACCGAGCGTGGCCCGCAGGGAATGAAGTTCACCGACACGGTTGGCGTTCTCACATCATGGGACAGTGGTGTGCTGTCGATCACAACGAAGAGCGGTGACTCCGTCCGTATCACGGAATCGACGCTGGTGGCGGGCAAGGTCGTACCCGCGGCGCCGGCCCGGCGGCGCGGCCCCGCGGCCTCCTTCGACGAACTCGCGCGGGTCTGTGCCCGCGCCTGGCCGCCGGTGGAGAGCGAGCCGCTGGGCGACTGGCGGCTGCGCGCCGCGAAGGGGTTCACCCGGCGCGCCAACTCCGTCCTGCCGCTCGGCGATCCGGGCATACCGCTCGACGAGGCACTCGGGCGCGTCCGGCGGTGGTACGAGGAGCGCGGTCTGCCCGCGTACATCCAGACCGCGACCGGCGCCGAAGGCACCCAGGAGCGGCTCTGCGCGGAGCTGGAGGAGCGCGGATGGCGGCGCGAGGTGACGGCGGAGGTACGGATCGCCGCGGCGGCGCCGATCGGTGATCTGGACGCCGATGTGTCGGGGGTACGGCTGAGCCGGGATCTCGACGAGGCGTGGCTCTCCCGCTATCAGCGCTTCGAGACACCGGGAGCGCACGTCCTGGAGGTGCTGCGCGGCGGCCCTTCGGTGTGGTTCGCCTCCGTGCCCGGTGACGCCGGGGACGCGGCGCCCGCAGCGATCGGACGGTGCGTGGTGGACGGGCGATGGGCGGGATTCATGGCCGTCGAGGTCGATCCCGCGCAGCGGCGCCGAGGGCTCGCCACCGCCGTGATGACCGCGCTCGCCCGCAAGGCCCTGGACGAGGGCGCGTCGGCTGCGTGGCTGCAGGTGGAGACGGACAACGAGGGGGCGCGGGCGCTCTACGAGGGCATGGGGTTCGCGGTCCATCATCGGTATCACCACTTCCGGCCGGCGTGACGGAGGCAGGCATCCCATGAACCCCGAGAGCGAGGATCCGCGCAGCCGGTTCGCCGAGGAGGCGCGCGCCGAACGGCCGGACCTCGCGTTGCTCTGCCTGCTGCTGGCGGCGGTGGCCGATCCCGCGCTGGACACGCGGGGGATCGACGCGGCGCAGATCGAACTGGACGAACTGGCGGGCCGGCTCCCGTACGGGATGCGGGGCGGCCGCGAGTGGGCCTCGGCCCTGGCGGAACTGCTCGGCGAGCGGTGCGGCTTCGCGGGCTCGTCGGCGGACTACCACCGGCTCGGTTCGTCACTGCTCCACGAGGTGCTGCGGCAGCGGCGCGGGCTGCCGATCCTGCTGTCCGTGGTGTGGATCGAGGTGGCGCGGCGGGCGGGCGCGCCGGTGTACGGGGTGGCGCTGCCCGGTCATTTCGTCGTCGGGTTCGGCGATCCGGCCGAGCGGGTGCTGGCCGACCCCTTCGACGGCGGACGGCCGATGACCGGGCAGGACGCGGAGTTGCTGGTGGCGGGGGCGACCGGGGAACCGCTCGACGAGTCGATGCTGGTGCCCGCGCGGCCGCTGGAGATCGTGCTGCGGATCCTGAACAACATCAGGGCCTGGGCGGCGGCCCGTCCGGAGCGGACGGATGTCGCGCTGTGGGCGGTGGACCTCTCACTGCTGCTTCCCTCGCATCCGGCCCGCCTGCGCTACGAGCGGGCCCAGCTGCTCGTTCAGAGCGGGCAGTTCGCGCGCGGGGCCGCGGAGATGGAGGAGTACGCGGATGTGGTCGAGGGGGTCGAACCCGAGACGGCGGAGGCGATCCGGCAGCGGGCACGGGCGGCACGGGCGTTGCTGAACTGACGGACGCGGGCGGCAGGGTGGCCGCCGGACCGGGGGCGGGGGCGGGAGCACACCGGCCGGTGCCGGACCGGCCGCACCGGCCCGCCGTTCCTCGTCCCCCGCACCCCGTCCCCCGCGTCAGCGCAGTTCCGTCACCGCCTCCGCCAGCACTCCGGGGGCCGGTCCCTCGTGGATGACGCCCAGTCGCCGTGTCGCCCGTGTGAGTGCCACGTACAGGTCGTTCAGGCCCCGTACCGAACGGTCGAGCACGGCCGCGGGGTCGGCCAGCAGCACCACGTCGAACTCCAGTCCCTTCGCCTGCCGCACGCCGAGGACCACGACCCGGTTCTCCAGGTCGGGCTCCTCCCCGTACGCCGCTCCCGGCACCGCGCGCGCCACCGCGGCCCCCAGTTCGTCGCGCCGCGCGTCGGGGACGATCACGGCCAGCCTGCCCTCGTCCAGCGCCGCCGCCTCCTTCGCGGCCAGGTCGGCGAGGGTGCGGACGGTGTCGTCGGTGCGCAGCCGCCAGGGGGCGACGCCCGTCTCCCGCACCGAGCGCGGCGGTTCGAGACCGGGGCCGAGCGCGGCGAGCACATCGGTGGTGGACGCCATGATCTCGGCGGGGGTGCGGTAGTTGACGGTGAGCGATGCCTGCCGCCACCGGTCGCCGACGTGCGGGGCGAGCGCGGACGCCCACGAGGACGCCCCGGCCTCGTCTCCGGTCTGGGCGACGTCGCCGACCAGGGTCATGGAACGGGTCGGGCAGCGCCGCATCAGCAGTCGCCAGGCCATCTGGGAGAGTTCCTGCGCCTCGTCGACGATGATGTGCCCGAAGACCCAGCTCCGGTCGGCGAGGGCCCGCTCGACGACGGTACGGGTGGTGCGTTCCTCGTGGCGCTCGGCGAGGGTCTGCGCGTCGACCGGTCCGGCCGGGCCGCCGTCCTCCTCGTCCTCCCCGTCGGCCGCGGCGAGGTCCAGGACGCCCTGTGCGTACGCGACGCCCTCGGCGCGCTCCTGCGCGGCGGCCGCTTCGGCCGCCCGGTCGTCCCGGCCGAGCAGTTCGGCGGCCTCGTCGAGGAGGGGTACGTCGGCGGCGCTCCAGCCGCCGTCGTCCGGCGCGCGGAACAGCAGCCCCCTCTCCTCGTCGGTGAGTCCGGTCGCGGCCGGGGCGAGGCGCGCCGGCTGTCCGTACAGCTCGGTGAGGAGCTGCTGCGGGGTGAGCGGCGGCCACAGGGCGTCGAGTGCGGCCCGTACGTCGGCGTCGGTGGCGAGCAGGCGCCTCGCGTCCGCGATGTCCTGGGCCTCGGTGCGTTCCCGGGCGGCGGCCGCGTCGTCGTCGAGGAGCCCCGGCAGGGAGTCCAGGTCGGCGCGCACGGCGCGGTCGAGACCGGCTTCCGCGAGCACGTCGGCGACCTCCGCCTCCAGCCGGTCGGCGAGCGCACGGGTGGCCGCCACGGAGCGCCGGGCGAGCTCCGTCACCATCTCGCGCCGGAAGACGGGCGCGGCGAGGTTGTGCGGCAACCGGGTCGCGCGGGCGGTGTCGGCGGCGCGCAGACACTCCTCGTGACCCAGGCGGACCACATCGCCGTCGAACTCGACTTCGAGCGTCGTGCCCGCCGGCACCTGCCGGTCCCGTACCGCCGCCGCGATCACGGCCGCCATCTCCGCACGGCCCTTGAGCTCGGCGGTCTCCGGCTCCTCGGAGCGGTCGGCCCGGACCCCCGGGTACAGCTCTCCGACGGTGGACAGCAGCACGCTGTTCTCACCGAGGCCGGGCAGGACCTGTCCGATGTACCCGATGAAGGTGGGGTTGGGACCGACGACCAGCACACCGCGGGAGGCCAGCTGCTGGTGGGTGTAGAGCAGGTACGCGGCCCGGTGCAGGGCGACCGCGGTCTTGCCGGTGCCGGGCCCGCCCTGGACGACGAGGACCCCGCGGTGGTCGGAACGGATGATCGCGTCCTGCTCGGCCTGGAGGGTGGCGACGATGTCGTGCATGCGGCCGGTGCGCCCGGCGTCGAGGGAGGCCAGCAGGGCCGCCTCGCCGGTCAGTTCGCTGTCCGGCACTCCGTCCCGGTCGAGCACCTCGTCGTCGAGCCGGACGACCCGTCTGCCACGGGTGGTGAGGTGGCGGCGCCTGCGCACCCCGTGCGGGGCCGCGGGCGTGGCGACGTAGAAGGCGCGGGCCGCCGGGGCCCGCCAGTCGAGCAGCAGCGGATCCTCGTCGGCGGACTCCGCGGGCAGCCCGATCCGGCCGATGTAGTGGCATTCCCCGTCGCGCAGGTCGAGCCGCCCGAAGCAGAGACCGTTCTCGGCCGCGTCGTACCGCGCGACCTGCCCTGCGTACCGGGCGGCGGCGGCCTCCCGCTCCAGCCGCCCCTGTCGGGTCCCGCCGGTCTCCCGCAGCACACCGGTCAGCTGCTGCCCGGCGTACGCGCGCAGCGCCTCCACACGGGCGTGAAGCATGTCGAGATGGTTCTGTTCATGTGCGATCTCAACCCTGGACAACGGTCTGCTGACCCCCTGCGGGTGGTGGTGGGCGGCAGCCCAGGGTGCCCTACAACGGGGCGGAACGGGAGCCGCGCAGGTCCGGGCAGGTGCGGGCACGGACGCGGCGGCCGCCGCAGGGCCCGGCACGGACAGCGGACCGTGCCGGGCCGGGCCGGTGTCAATCCCCTCGTGCGGCGATCCTGCGTACCGTCTGCAGCAGGTACTCCTTGCGGTTGAGCGGATTGCGGTCGGTGCGCGGCCGGTCCGGGACCGTACCGACGACGGCCCGGTAGCAGTCGAAGTCGGACTCCAGGACCCCTTCGCCACGCGTCAGGGCCGGAAGCTGCTGTTGCAGCTCATGGATCCGGGCCGCCGGGATCTCCCCCTCCAGCACGCACGCCGCACCCCGCACGGCCGGTGTTGCCGGGACGGCCCGCAGGTGTGCGAGTACGGGCAGGAGCGGGCCGAGCAGGTCCGCGGGGAACTCCAGGCGGAAGCGGTGCATCGGCTCGTACACCGTGGTGCCGGCCTGCTCCAGCGCGCTCATGAGGACCAACGGGGTCAGATTGCGGAAGTCCCCGGCGGTGCTCGACATGCTCTTGTCGAAGACGGCGTGGGAATGGCTCTGCCGGGGCCAGTAGCCGGAATGCGTCATGGTGACGACGCAATCGGTGACCTGCCAGCCGTGGATTCCCTGACGCAGGGTCTCGCCGACGGTCTCCTCCACCGCCCTCATCAGGGAGAACGGCATCGATCCCAGTTCCACCTCCAGCCGGTACTCGATACCGCTGCCGATCGGGGCGGGATCGACGCGAAGGCCGATGGTCGCCAGAAAGGGATTGGGCTCCTGGTCGCCGACCTCGTACGCCGAACCGCTGCCGTTCGGTCGCTCCAGACAGATGGTCGTGGTCTCGCGGAAGGTGACGTCGATTCCGAATTCATCGGCCAGCGTCGCCTGGATGACTTCCTTCTGCACCTCGCCGTAGAGCGAGACGGACACCTCTTTCCGGATGTCGTCCTGACGCAGATTGATCAATGGGTCCTGCTCGGCGAGTTGCGCCAGCGCGAAATGCAGCTCGCCCCTGCTCGCCGGAGGACGGGGGACCACGACCGATTCCAGCGTCGGCGGGGCGAACCAGCGGTCCGGCGTGCTCGTCCCCGGTTCGCCGACCGTATCGCCGATCCGGATGTCACCGAGGCCCCGGAGCTTCGCGATCCGGCCCGCGCCGACCGAGAGCTCCGACACGGCCGCGCCGCGGTCGAAGACACTGATGCCGGTCACTTTCCCCTCGCCGCGCCCGTCGTCCCGCTTCCCTTCGCCCCGCTTTCCCCCGCCTTTCCCGTTTCCCCCGCCCTTCCCGTTTCCTTCGCCCTCTCCGTCGCCGTGCTTCGCTTCGCGTCGGTCGAAGGGCAGCCGGTCGCGGACGCGTACCGTGCCCGAGAACATCCGGACGTACGCGATCTTCTCGCCGCCCGGACCCCGCTCCACCTTGAAGACGGTGCCCGAGACCGGCCCGTCCGCATCGCCCCCGCTCACCGGCAGCAGTTCCTTGATCCCGCTGATCAGGGCGTCCACTCCGGCCCCGGTGATCGCCGAGCCGAAGAACACCGGATGCACCAGCGCCCGCCCGGTCTGCGCCGACAGCGCCTCGCGCAGCCTGCCGTACGGAAGGGCCGCCGCACTCTCGACGTAGGCCGCCAGCAGCGCGTCGTCGTGATCGGCGAGCAGCTCGGTCAGCCGGTCCGTGAAGCCCGCGTCGGCGGCGGTGTACGGCGTGCAGCGGGCGGCCCTGCCACCCGCCCCGTCGACCGATCCCATGGCGACGACGGCCGGGGTCAGCTTCTCGAAGATGCCGCGCAGGACGGATTCCTCCCGCGCACCCCCGCGATCGACCTTGTTGACGAAAATGAGCGTCGGAATGCGCAGGCGGCGCAGCGTCCGCATCAGAACGCGGGTCTGCGCCTGGACGCCCTCCACCGCGGAGACGACCAGCACGGCGCCGTCGAGCACATTCAGCACCCGTTCCACCTCGGCGATGAAATCCGGGTGCCCGGGTGTGTCGATCAGATTGACGGTGATGTCGTCGATGGCGAACGAGACGACCGCGGATTTGATCGTGATGCCGCGTTGCCGTTCCAGGGCCAGGGAATCGGTCTGGGTGTTCCCGTCGTCGACGCTGCCGATCTCGTCGATGACACCGGCGGCGTGGAGCAGCCGCTCGGTCAGGCTCGTCTTACCGGCGTCGACATGCGCCAGAATTCCCAGATTCAGCGTGTGCACGAAACTCCATGTATTCGAAGGCGGTGGCGATTTCCGTCTGAATGAACATGAGAGTTCCGCGCATGATCTTCTCCTCGGCCGGTCGACTGCTGCGGGGAGTACAGCAGGTGTCTCCCCGCACGACAACCGATTTACCGGCGGCTTCACCGTCGGCGGTCGTTCACTTTCGTTTCCGGGGCGGCGGCGGTGCTGGAACGGACGACGAGACGGGTGGGCAGTTCCAGGGCCGCCGCGGCGGGCGTGGCGGACCGCTGCCCGATGCGTTCGAGCAGCAGCCGGGCCGCAGTCTCGCCCTTGCCGTCGGTGGGCTGGTGCACGGTGGTGAGAGGCACGGACGCGGTGGCCGCCGCAGGGCTGTCGTCGTAGCCGAGGACGGACAGGTCGTGGGGGACGGAGAGACCGTGCTCGTGGGCCGCGTGACAGGCGCCGAGCGCGAGACTGTCCGACACGGCGAGGACGGCGGTCGGCCGCGGGCCGTGCCGGGAGAGCAGTCCGCGGACCGCCCGGCGGGCGGCGGCGGGGTCGTTGGTGCCGCATTCGACGACACCGAGGTCCTCCGGCGACAGCCCGCCCTCCGTCCAGGCGTCCCGGTAGCCGGTCAGCCTCTGACGCACCACCGCGCTGGTCACATCGGCCATGGCCCTGGTCCAGGGGAGCGGGCCGATACGGGGCTGGGCGGCGAGGCGGTCGACGAGAATCACGGCGCGGCGGTGTCCGAGGCCGGTCAGGTGACGGGCGGCTGCGTACGCGCCGGCGCGGTCGTCGACCGTGACGAAGCCCGCCCACGCCGCGCCGAAGCGGGCCGCGCCGCTCTCGCGCCCCGGCGAGTCGACGGCCAGCACCGGAAGTCCGCGTTTGGCGAGGACGGCCAGCCCATCGTGGTCCTCCTCCACGCTGTGGAGCAGGGCCGCGTCGATGACGGCCTTCTCCAGCGCGGCGAGCGGAGCCCGCGCGACCTGTTCGAGCGGCGTCTCGACATCCCGGCCGAGCGGTCCGACGGCGGGCGGCAGGGCGAGCAGCGTCATGCCCGTCCCATGCCGGTGGAAGGCGCGGGCGACGCCCTGGAGGAAGGCGGTCATGGCCGGGTCGGCGAAGGCCGTCTCCAGGGGAAGCGGCAGGACGACGCCGATCGTGCCGGTTCGCCCCCGTCGCAGCGAGGCGGCGGCCGGATCGGGCCCCGCGTATCCGACCTGCTCGGCGGCCTCCCGGACGCGGTCGCGCACCTGGGCGGAGAACCTGCCGGTGCCGTTGAAGACGTTGGAGACCGTCATCACCGAGACCCCGGCCGCGCGGGCCACATCCTTCAGCGTCGCCATCGGCGTCCTCTCCGTCCGTCGCGCGTCGCGCGTGTCATGTCCTTGTTGCTTGCTGGTCCACGGGAGCGTATGACACTGTGCTTTATCGATACATCACCGGGTCGGACACGCCACCGAGCAGGAGGAACAAGAACGTGACCAGCCAGAAGGAGCGCATGCTCGCCGGGGAGCCCTACATCGCCGACGACCCCGAGCTGGCCGCCGACGCACTGCGTGCGGCCGTGCTGAGCGAGCGGTTCAACGCCACTTCGGCCGCCGATCCGGAGGGTCGGCGCGCCGCGCTCACCGCGCTGCTGGGAAAGCTGGGCGAGGGTGTGGAGGTCCGGCCTCCGCTGCGGGTGGACTACGGCTCGCAGATCACGATCGGCGCGGGCACCTTCATCAACTTCGGCGCCGTCCTCCTCGACGTGGCACCGATCGTCATCGGCGCCGACGTGCAGATCGGCCCGAACGTCCAGCTCCTCACCCCGACCCACCCGGTCGAGCCCGAGCCCCGCCGGGCGAAGTGGGAGGCGGCACGGCCCATCACCATCGGCGACAACGTGTGGCTCGGCGGCGGGGTCATCGTCTGCCCGGGTGTGACGATCGGTGAGAACACCGTGGTCGGCGCGGGTGCGGTCGTCACCAAGGACCTGCCGGCCGATGTCGTCGCGGTCGGCAATCCGGCCCGCGTCGTGCGGGAGATCCGGGCCGGTCAGGAGTCCGTCCGGGACAGCCCGGCCACCTGACGAACAGCCGACGGGCGGGGCGGGGCATCGCGGCGACCGCCCCGCCCCCGCGCACCACCTCCTCGATCACACCGAGGCGGCCGAGGGCAAGCAGCCCGGCTTTCGGCGTGTCTCCGGCCCGCAAGCACCGCCACGCGGATCGGAGGGTGATCGCCGACGGCACCCCATCGGACGTCACACCTGGGAACCTCACCGTACGCACGGCGAGCGACATCCGAACTCCCCCTGGTCCAGGCGGTGTTCACGCCGATCCGAGCGATCACTCACGGCCGGGAGCGCGGCCGTCCGGCGGTGTCGCCGTGCGAGCAAACGGGTGGCGGGGCACCGCCCAAACCTCGCGCGGCACCGCGTGCAGTCCAACGGGTGATTATCGGCGCTTCGCCACCCGAAGGGCCGAGGGCGTAGCTCCAATGCGGCGCTCCCCGATGGCGCGGACCCGCATTTTGGCTGACGGTGGATCACGTCGCCACTGCTTCACACTGAGTCGACACCCCGTCACTCTTCGCAGTCGCGGCGGAAGGAATGTGTTCAGATGCGCTCTGCCCGCACACTGTTCGCTTCGGCCGCTGTCACAGCGGTCCTCGCCATCACCGGCCCCTCCGCCTACGCCATGGTCACGGCGGCGGACGCAGGGCCCCACAACGGCGCAACGTCCTCGCGCGACGACCACGGACGGGACGAAGGCGGCGACCGCGGCGGAGACCGCGGCGGCCGTGACGAAGGCAGCGACCGCGGCGGAGACCGCGGCGGCCGCGACGAAGGCGGTCGCGGTGGAGACCGCGGCGGCCGTGACGAAGGCGGTCGCGGTGGAGACCGCGGTGGCCGCGACGAAGGCAGGCCCCGCGGTGGCGTCCAAGCCGGTGGCGGCTTCCTGGCCGGCATCATCGCCGGCGACGAGGGCGGTCGTGGCGGCGACCGCGGCGGCCGTGACGAGGGTGGCCGCGGCGGCGACGAGGGCGGCCGCGGCGGCGACCGCGGCGGCGACGAGGGCGGTCGTGGCGGCGACGAGGGCGGCCGCGGCGGCGACCGCGGCGGCCGTGACGAAGGCGGCCGTGGCGGCGACCGTGGCCGCGACGAGGGCAAGCCCCGTGGCGGCGTCCACGCCGGTGGCGGCTTCATGGCCCGGGTCACCACCAGCGACGAAGGCGGCCGCGGCGGCGACGAGGGCGGTCGCGACGACGAGGGCGGCCGTGGCGACGACGAGGGCGGCCGCGGCGGCGACTACGGCGGCGGCCGTGGCGACGACGAGGGCGGCCGCGGCGGCGACCGCGGCGGCCGTGACGAAGGCGGCCGTGGCGGCGACCGTGGCCGCGACGAGGGCAAGCCCCGTGGCGGCG